>NZ_JAFLNA010000005.1:0-382187 GCF_017313405.1 Agrobacterium burrii | reverse complement strand
AAACTTGTTCGTTGTCTTGCTCATATCGGCTCCACTCTCTCAGAAGTTGGAGCCTCTGGCAAACCCGGTGCGGTTCAGGTTTTCGGACTTCTCGACGGCGAGGCCTCCGTATCCTACAATGGCTACGAAAAGTTTAGGGAATGTATCGATCCGTTTTTCGATGTGGAAAACCTCGAAGGAATTATGTTCCTAGCTGAGCACGAAGCCGAAAATATCCTGATTAACTACGCTGACATCGTGACGTATATCGAGAATGACGTGTCACTCCATGGTTTGGGCAAACGCTCGGCGTCGGACATCGACGACGGCATAGAAGAAATAGTGTACCCGCAATACTGGGCCGCTTTGTGCAAATACGTCAGCTATGAGAGGCACAAGGCGAAGCTAATGAGCGGCGCACTTGCCAACACGTTCTATGCAGATGCGTCCTCCTGGCGATCGATGAAGTCGATCAAGGATGCTGTAACTTCTAAGAACGGTGATTGGCGCGATTTCATGGTCCGGTTCAAAGAGATGCGCAATAGGACGGAAGGCTATCTGAACCAACTCGGCGATGAGGAGCGGAAGAAGGCTAGGCGACGTCTGGCAGACGGAAAAATCGCGCTGGCTAAGATTCAGAGCGTTTTTGGCCTTAAGGCGACATGGCAGGGCCATCTGGTTAAGGAGGTAGCTGCGAGTGCTTATTCAACCGACTTCCGCAAAAGCCTGTTCGACAAAACTGGAATAAAGACTTGAGGTGACAGCAAAGGCTGCCTGCCGCCTGTCAGAAGCCAATGATCGTTCGCTAGCACCGTGCCTCTTCTCCGCACTGACGTCGGTGCTGGTCGGACGTTTGCATCCTCCCAATCGAAACCAAAACCTTCGTTTCATAAACTGGACGTGCATGTCCGCAAGGTGCAACAGCGGGTCACATAAGGGTATACCTTCATGTGACGAGTCGGTAGTTACAGCCACCCATGTAACATCTGGGTTGACAGCGACTATTTGTGACAGGGTAGCGTCAAGCCTAAAGCTTGAGGTGACACATGGCTCGTATAGGGTACGCCCGCGTTAGTACGCTCGATCAGGATCTAGAAATTCAACAACAGCGGCTTATAGCCGAAGGCTGCCAAATCGTCCGGTGCGAAAAGGTTTCCGGTGAAAGCCGTCAAGGCCGAACCGAGTTGGCAACAATCATCGAGTTCTTGCGCGAAGATGACGAACTGATCGTCACACGCCTTGATCGCCTCGGCCGTGACACCCGTGACGTTTTGAATATCGTCCACGAATGCGAACAGCGCGGCGCATACGTCACTGTCCTCGAGCCACACGTCTCAACAAAAGGCGAAATGGGAAAAGTTATTTTGACCGTGCTCGGCATGGTGGCTCAGATGGAGCGACGATTCATCAAAGAGCGACAGCGCGAGGGCATCGAACGCGCGAAGAATCTTGGTATATACAAAGGTGGCAAGACACGTATCGACAGCAACCTCGTTGTGCAACTTCATAAACTTGGCGCTGGGCCAACTGCAATAGCGCGGGAGGTAAAGTGCTCACGCATGCAGGTATACCGGATACTATCGTCTTTAGTGCACCTCTGAAGGTGGCAAATCCGTTCCGCAAAACTAGACGCATGCCGTTAAGCAACGAGAAAGTGTGCCTGTTATTTTTTTGTACTTTTCAAGGTTGTATTTGTTTGCTATGGCCGCAGAGAATACACCCTGAAGATGCTAGTTTACTAAAAAAACAGGTTCCGGATGAATTCTCAGTTGCCCGCCCTCTCTTTTCAGACAAGCTTTACCTGCGTCCATCATCACAAGGGTTTGACGACAGGACTCAGGGTTCCCTCCTTTTTCGCTCGAATCGCATTTACCTTGGTTATGGCGGGTACAATTTCATTCGCAACCGTTCCGAGCTGGGCGCAAGAACCAACGACTAAAGGGCAAACCGACATTCGTGCCCCTTCCGATGTTCGGGTCGAGCATTTCGACGACTGGACGTTGCGATGCGTTGCACCGCCTGCGACAAATGGAAAACCAGCAACGTCACCCGCCTGTGAAATCGCTCAGCAACTCATGGTCAGCCAGAATGGCAAGCCTCTTGAGGTCCTAAACCTTGCCGTTTCCCGCGCCAACGACAAAGCAGGAAAAGCGGATTGGGCGCTGGTGGTTTTAACGCCGCTCGATGTTCATCTCGCATCGGATTTTGGTTTCGCGGCCGGCACAGCGAAACCTTCCCTGTTGAAATACCGCAACTGCAATCATCTTGGTTGTTTCGTCATCGTTCCGCTAGACCGCGACCGCCTCGCCCAGATGAAAAAAGCAGCCGACGGAACCGCCTATTTTCGCTTGCTCAACAGCCAGACCGTGAAGGCGTCTTTCTCACTGAAGGGGTTCACCAAAGCATTCGATGCACTGGCGTCGGGAGCAGTTCCTAGCACACAGGCGGTGAATGACGATAAGACTGCTCCTTCCAAGGCCGTGGATGGCGGCAATTGAAGGTCTTGCGTAGCTCCAGCCGTTTTTCCGGCCTTGCGTTATCCGCCGCGCTGCTTTCGCTCGCCGTGAAAACAGCGCCTGCCCATGCGCAAGGCGTTACAAACGACGCGGCACGTCAGGCGAACCAGATCGAAAGACAGCAGGCCGAACAGGATCGGCTTCGACAAGAAGAAATGTTGCGCAAGACCACGCGTGCGCCGCAGGGAAGGCCGACAACCGCTCCCGATACCGCCTCCTCCGCCCCCGGCGAAACTTGCCTGCCGGTCAGTCGTATTTCGGTAAGTGGAACAACGCTCGTCCCCGCCGCGACCGTTACGCACACTATACGCCGGTGGGAAGGACGATGCCTCGGGCTTGCCGAACTAAACAGCGTGCTGGAGGCACTGACCTACCTTTACGTCGAACGCGGCTATATCGCCTCGCGCGCCTATCTGCCGGAACAGGATTTGTCCGACGGTTCACTGGATATTTCCGTGATCGAAGGGAGCCTCGAAGATATCACCTTGAATGGCAAGGCACCCAGCGATAACCGCATCGCGACCGCATTTCCCGGCATACGTGGCGAGCCGGCCAATCTGCGCGATATTGAACAGGGCCTCGACCAGATCAATCGGCTACGCTCCAGCAAGGGCAAGATCGCGCTGCAATCCGGCAAGGGTCAGGGGGGCTCGGTTCTTGATGTGGCTGTAGAGCAGGCGCGTCCATGGCATGTAAGCCTGTCGGCGGACAATCTCGGCGGCAATGCGACCGGCATCTATCAGTCACGTGCGGATTTCGGGCTGGATAACATCTTCGGTGTCAACGACGAATGGCTCTTCGGCTACCAGCGCTCGATGGATCACCATCCGCTTTTTCTGTCGAGCGATCGTCCCAACAGCAACACGCTGACAGCAGCCGTTTCCGTACCTTACGGCTATTGGACTTTTGGGATCAATGGTTCCTGGAGCAACTACCACTCTACCCTTCAAGGGCCGCTATCCGCCATCGAGACATCCGGTGGTTCGCATTCGGTGGCTCCCTACGTCTCGCGCGTCCTTCACCGGGATCAGACATCGAAGACGTGGATGACCGGGCGTCTGACATGGAAGGAAACTGAAAACTTCCTGCTCGGTAGCCGCATCGACGTCTCAAGCCGTGTGCTTTCCGTCGCGACGGTGGAGCTTGGCCACTCCCGCCAGCTCCTCGGGGGACAGGCAAGCGTCAGCTTCGGCTATAATCGCGGTCTGGATATTTTAGGTGCATTCGACGATTCCACCGCACCTGCAGGTTCCCCGAAAGGCCAGTTCGAGACGCTTTCAGCTTCGCTCGGATATTTCCGGACGCAGGAGCTCGGGGCGGCGACGATGATCTTCAACACCAGCGTTACCGGCCAGTGGACCGACGACCTGCTGTTTGGCTCAGAGCAAATGTCGCTTGGCGGTTATTCAACAGTACGGGGTGCGCGCGAGGCAATTCTCTATTCCGGCAAGGCAATCCTGATGCGCAACGAACTTTCGGTTCTGTTACCGGAACTCAACGATGCCGAGGCCACCCGGATCATCGGACGATTGGAACCTTACGTCGCGCTGGATCTGGGACATAGTGCTGCCGACCCGTCCGGAACCGCACTCGGCGGAAATATCATCGGTGGTGCGATCGGTCTCCGAAATCGCGGCGGCCGCATCAATTTCGATGTGTCCTATGCCGACATTCTTTCCATGCCCGACCTGCCCAGTAGCCTTCGCCCGTCGTCAGGACTGGTACAGGCACGCCTGTCGGTTTCATTTTAGACTGCGAACTCTGCGCGTTCGTTCACTAGCCACCTTAGTATGGAGCAATGGCATGCCAAAATCGAAACTCGAAAAGCAGCGCAGAGTTGAACAACCGAACTCGCGTAGTTTGCGGTTTGGTATCATCGCCCGCAAATCCGTTGCGCTGACACTTAGCGCTATTCTTGCAACACAGCCGCTGATGTTGAAAGCGCAGGAAATCCGGGCTGATCAGGCAGCGGGCTTCGCAAACCAGCCCGGTATCGGCGCAACCGGCAATGGCGTTCCGCTGATCGATATCGTCACACCGAACGCTGCCGGCCTGTCTCACAATAAGTATGGCGACTTCAATGTCGGCCCGAATGGTGTCATCCTCAACAACTCCAATCAGGATTTGTTGCGCTCACAGCTTGGCGGCCTCATCCAGGGCAATGCCAATCTGCGCAATTCCGGCCCGGCCAGTGTCATTCTAAACGAGGTAACCGGCTCCAACCGCTCGCTTCTGCAAGGAGCTGTGGAGGTCCACGGCGGCGGTGCCAATGTCGTGATCGCCAATCCGAATGGGCTCACCTGCAATGGCTGCGGCTTCATCAATACACCACGCGTGACCCTATCGACCGGCACGCCGGAACTGGGACCAGACGGATCTTTGTCCGGTCTACGCGTAAATGGCGGTGACGTCCGCATCGGCGCAAATGGTGCCGACCTCGGCTCGGTCAATATCTTCGATATCGTTTCGCGCAAGATCGCCGTCGATGGCCCGGTCAGGGCTGGCGGCGAACTCAATCTCGTTGCGGGCCGCAACAGCTACGCCTATCAATCCGGGCTGGTGACACCAATGGCATCCGATGATGACGAACCGGCAATCGCCATCGATTCCTCGCTGCTGGGCGGCATGTATGCCGGCAGCATCAAGATCATTTCCACCGACAAAGGTGCCGGCGTCAAAATGTCCGGCGATATGGCCGCCAATGCCGGGGCAATGACGCTCAGCGCCGACGGCAAGCTCACACTCGGAAAAGCGCAAGCCAAGCAGGCAATCACAGCCAGATCCGCCAAGCAGGCGGTTACGGTTGAAAGCACGCTGTTCTCAGACGAAGCCATCGTGCTCGAAGGGTTGAGCGGCGTAAAACTGGCCGATAACGCCCTTGTCATCAGCAAAGGCAACGTCTCACTCAAGGGGGAGACCGTGTCGCTCGGCACGGATGCACTCGCGGCATCGGGAACTGACAGCGCCGGGCAGCAAACAGCCACCGGCACCCTGAACGTCGTGGCTTCGACACTAGAGGCAGGGAAGGGTCAACTTGCTGCCGGGGGTCTGCTGACAATCAAGGCTGATAACATCAATCTGACGCGCACAACCGATACCGGGCGCGACACGCTTCGGTCACTCTCTGACATCACGCTTGAGACAGATAACATTGTTGCAGTAAACGGGCGCATCACGGCTGGCGGCAATCTCACCGTTACATCAGTCGACCGTCTGACGATCAATAGCGGCCGTTACGTTTCGGGCGGCGCGCTTCTCGCAGAAGCTGCAAGCCTCACCTCCAGTGCCAGCCTCGCGGCGAAATCGTCGGCAACACTCAGAACTATAAGCGGCAATCTGGCAAATTCAGGCGAAATCGCCGGAAACGACGGTGCCATCCTCTCGTCAAAAGGGGACATCGAGAATTCGGGGCGCGTCGTTTCCACGGACAAGGTCACACTGACGGCGGATGGCGCGCTTCGAAACACGACGGCCGGACTTGTTGCCGCCAATGCAGGGGTGAAAGCGTCCGCCGGATCGATCATCAACGACGGTTCCATTGCCGCACAGGGAGGCACGCTCGACGTCGCCGCACAAACCGACATTACCAATGCCGGTACGCTGTTAAGCACCGCCTCCGCAACCGTCTCAGCCGGCGGGAATATCGGCAGTTCGGGTGAATTGCTGGTCGAAGATGCACTTTCATTGCAAGCCGCCAGTGGAACGATCACTAGCAACGGCACCATCAACGCCGGACGCGTGGATATGGAGGCGGCAGGGCTTGTTAATCAGGGTCTTTTGACCGCTCATGACCAGTCAATCGTCGCCGCTCTTTCCGGCAACTTCCAAAACTCCGGGAAAATCTCCGCGCGGAACGGGATCGGCCTTTCTATCGATGGCGATGCCACCATTTCCGGCAAGATAGAATCAAATGGCGCGCTGACACTAACGGGCCGAAACGATGGCCGGGCTGGAAACGTCAATGCTCAGGCAGGTGCGGTGCTTAACGGCAGCAGCGGGCTGGCGCTGCGGGCGGCATCCCTTGCCAATGCAGGTTCGGTCGGCTCAGCGAACGGGCCACTTCTCGCCGAGCTTGCGGGCAACCTTTCCAATACCGGACTGCTCTATTCCGGCACCTCCTCGGCCTATTCTCTGGATGGCAGCTTCACCAACATCAATGCCGATGTGCTGTCAGAGACCGATCTTGTCATCAAAGGTCTGACCGGCCTGCGCGCTGGTGCTTTGGACAACCGTTCCGGCACAATCGAGGCGGTGTCCGGTAACATGGCCCTGAACGTCGCTTCGCTCACCAACCGGAGGGAGGGCCTGACCGCGACCATTGATGAGACATCGCAATCCTCGGCATCCGGATCAACCACGACGACCACCGTTACAAAACGGGAAAAAGCAACGGCGAACGGACCCGCCTCCCAGCTTCTGGCGGGAGGCAAGATCGAAATCGACACTGGAGCGCTGACCAACAGCTACAGCCAGATCGCTGCCAATGGTGATATCGCGATTACGGCTGCTTCGATCATGAACGAAGGTCGTGACCTGATCGAAACCATCGAAACGACGGCGGTGACAGAGCACTCTGAACGCTATTGCGCGCGAAGAATTCTCGGCGTCTGCGTCGACCGCAAGACGCGTTACTGGACGACCACAGAGTCAGGCACATCCTCACGCACCTACGATTCCGTGTTCGGGACCATCGAGGCCGGCGGCACTCTCAGCGCCAATGTCAGCGGGTATCTCAACAACAACGCCGTGCGCGGTCAGGCAAGCCAGATCGGGCTTTCATCCGGTGATCGGGCATTGTCGGTCGCCGACGTCGCTTTCGCCTCGCAGGCAAGCAATCTTGCAAACATCTCGGCGCTTGATGTCAGCGTCAATTCGTTGATCGGACGGCAGGCCACGTTCCAGACGATTGCGGCTCCCAACATGCCGTTCCTGATCGAAACCCGATCCGAGTTCATCGATGCTTCCAAGTTCCTTGGTTCCGATTACTTCCTCAGCCACATCGGCGGCTACAATCCTGACCTGCCACTGAAGCGACTGGGCGATGCTTACGTCGAATATCGCCTTATCCGCGACCAGATATTCAATCTGACCGGTAGCCGCTCCTTCGGTTCCAGCCTCGATCCCTATCAACTCATACAGGCGCTCTATAACAACGCCATCGATGCCCAAAAGGAATTGGGGCTTACCTTCGGCGTCGCGCTGACACCGTCACAGATTGGTGCGCTGACCAAGGACATCGTCTGGCTGGAAAAGCAGACGGTGAATGGGCACGAGGTCATGGTCCCCCGCGTCTATCTGTCCCATTCGACTGCGGCCAACACCAGTCTGGCCAGCGCGCAGATCAAGGCCGGTCAGGCGACAATCGAAACGGCGGCGCTGACAAACTCGGGAACGATCTCCACCGTCGGCAACCTCTCCATCGATACCTCGGCGGCCCTCTTCAACAATGGAGGAAGCCTGTTTGCGGGCGCTGATATCGTCATCGATGCCGGCAGCATCTTCTCTAACCGTTCCGGCACGGTTTCGGGCCGCAACGTCACCGTTGAGGCAGACGCCGTCGTCAACGACACGGCGAAGGTTCGTGATGTCTATGCCAACGGTTTTGCCGACCGTGCCCAGCAAACGGCTCGTATCGAGGCACGTGAGGACCTGCTTCTCAAGGCATCCGGGTCGATCGTTTCCGAAGGCGGACAGTTTGTTGCCGGCGATGACATGACGCTGGATGCGGGCAGCGCGATCGAGATATCGGCGCTCGAACTGGAACGGTCCCGCGACGACAAGATCAAGGGCGGGTATGACCGGGCCTATAGCCTGACCAACACGCTGGCGGAACTACAGGCGGGCGGCAATCTCCTTATCGATGCCGGTGACGATCTCGCCCTTCGAGGCGTGACGGTGACGGGTGGCGAAGACGTCACCGTTCAGGCTGATGGCGACGTGACCATCGCCTCCGTGCAGAATCGCGAAAGCCGCGACCTGAAGCTCGACATCAAGACGGGCGGCTTCCTCGGCACCGAAACCAATATTCGTCGCCAGTCCTCTTCCGTGGACACCGAAGCGACGACGATCACGGCAGGAGGTGACCTCTCCGTTATCTCGGAAACCGGCGATGTGACGTTGCAGGCACCGCAGATAAAAAGCGGCGGAGAAACCCGCCTCGAAGCGGAAGAAGGCAAGGTCGCCCTTCTCACAAACACCGACCAGAGCTTCAAGCAGGATTTTAAGCGTGAGGAAGATCTGTTCTGGTGGAACGAGCGTGATCAGGGCAAGGCCGAAGAAACGATCCGCCATGTCGAGATCGAGGCAGGTGGCGGCCTGAAGATCGATGCCGGCAACGGGATTGTCATCGAATACCACAAGACCGGCAATCTAGAAGCCTCGCTCGATCAACTCTCGCAGTCCCCCGGCCTTTCCTGGGTCGGAGATATCCGCAACGACCCGGCTCTCGCCGGCAAGGTGGACTGGAAGGCCGTCGATGCTCAGTTCCAACAGTGGGACTACAAGTCTCAAGGACTGACTGAGGCCGGTGCGGCGCTGGTGACACTCATCACGGCCGCTCTCACAGGACCAATGACGGGCTTCACGTCAAGCCTTACCAGTTCCGTTGCCGGTTCACTTGGCTTGGCCGGCAATGCAGTTGCCGAAGCGGCTATTCAGGCGGGACTTCAAACGCTCATCAACAAGAGCGCAGTGGCACTGGTCAACAATCAGGGCGACATCGGTGCGGCCCTAAAGGAACTCGGTTCGTCTGCCAATATCCGCGCGTTGCTCACCTCCATGGTGGCTGCAGGACTGACGGTTCAGCTGGCCGACATGGCTGGTCTTGGGAATGAGCTCCCGGCAAACGCACCGTTGGCCGACCGGATCACCCAGGACATTCAGCAGGGCCTTATTCGCGCCACCGTCAAGGCGGGTGTTTCTACCGCCATCGAAGGCGGCAAGCTCGACCGAAACCTGCTTGATGCATTCAGGCTCGAAGCCGCAGCGGTTCTTAGCGAAAACATCGCGCAGGAAATCGGCAAGGCGTATCATACAGGAGAAATCGATAAGGTTTCCCAGATGATCGCACATGCGGCGCTTGGTTGTGCGGCTGGTGCAATTGCCGCTGGCGACTGCAAGTCTGGAGCGATCGGCGGCGTTGTCGGTGAAGTTACCGCAGAGCTGATTGAAAAGAGTATCCACAATGCGTTGACAGAACGCGATCTAACGCGTGACGAAGCGATAGTGCTCGTCAACAATTGGCGTGCAAGCGGCGTGGATGTCGCACGCGTCGCTGCTGGTCTTGCCGCCGCCCTTGCCGGAGGTAATGTTGATACCGGAGCCGACGCGGGCGGAAATGCCGCCGAAAACAACGCCTTCTGGATCCCTGTCATAATCGTAATTGGCGTTATATTAGAGGTGACCGACAAGGTTCTTGTGGCGTCGGATGCCGTTGATATCACCGTCGCAACGTACCAGTGCAACGCTGGCAGCCAGTCCGCATGCGATCAAGCCGTCTCCATGGCAAAACAGGCAGCGGTAGATGCAGGCATAGAGCTAACAATCGGTAGCGTCATTCCTGGGTCGAAGGCGGGTGCTGATCTACTGCGATGGGTTCGAAAAAATGCTGATGCCGATACGGTAAGAGCAATTGAAACTGCAACCGAAACAGCGTCAGCAAGTATCGGGGGTAAAACATGCGTTTACAGTTGCGTTGTAGATGGCGCGACAAGATATGTTGGCATCACAGATGATATCGCGCGCCGAGGCGCAGAGCATCTGCGCGAAAAGGGAATAAAGATCACGGAAATTCGCGGCTTGTCGAACCTTTCACGGGATGATGCCAGAGCAGTTGAGCAAACCCTCATTAATTATTACGGTTTAGGCAAAAATAATGGCGACCTGCTCAACAAAATAAACTCGATTTCGAAAACAAAAAATCCAACGGCCTACGAGCAAGCCCTAGTCCGTGGCAAAGAGCTTCTCGACAGAGTCGAATACCAATGGACGAAATAGATATGTTGCAACGTAAAACAGTGAAAATCGGCGATGTCTTCCAAATTCTGACTTCAGAAGGGATTTGTTATGGGCAGGTTACCCACACCCATCCGAAATGGAAATTTGTTGTCGCTGTCTTTAGACAGTTCTTTGCAAAAGAGCCGGAGGATTTTTCTTCTTTGGTCTGCCAAGATCCGCAATTTATCACAACATTTCTTATACAAGATGCAGTTCGACAAGGGCTATTTACGCTAGTCGCAAATGTTCCGGTTTCAGAAAAATTAGAGAATTTCCCGATTTTTCGTGGAACCAATAATCTCAAAGGGGACGATACTCTTTGGTTTTTCTGGGATGGAGAAAAAGAATGGCGGGTAAAACGCCCTCTCACGAACGAGGAAAAGAAATATCCAGAAGGACCTTCTCTTCCTAGCGCTCCACTACTCATCGAGATGATTGAGAAAAACTATCGAGTTGAAAAAGACTACATATAATTTACTTTTTCGACTGCCAGATGAAATTACAACTACGACCGGAGAAATATCAATGTCGGTGTAGCTTTCACTTTCTCGCCTTGAACCCTCAGCAAGGCCTCTCAAACATTCAACGATGCAAACTTGCCAATTGGTCAGAGCTTTTAGTGTCCGCTCGCGCCTTATCGAGAACGTCGGCCCACCACTGCATCATCTTCACTCGCTCGTCCCAATATGTGGCCCGATTGTAGATACGTCTAACGGCCCGCGTATCGAGATGCGCAAGCTGAGCTTCGATAGCATCGATGCTGAACTCTCCAGACTCGTTCAATATGCTGCTGGCGGAAGAACGAAAGCCGTGCGCGGTATGCTGGGCCTCAGTCACCCCCATGCGCCGCAGAGCTGAATTCATGGAGTTCTCGGATAGAACCTTCTTGCCGGACATCATTGAAGGGAAGACATAGGGCTTATCGTCAAACAGCTCCTTCATCTCCGTGAGAACTTCCACTGCTTGTGTTGAAAGCGGCACATGATGCTCTCTGCGCATTTTGGTTTTCTGTGCGGGTATGGTCCAAACTAACTTATCAAAATCTAACTCCGTCCACTCCATCGAGCGCGTCTCACCGGGATGGGCAAAACACAAGGCTTGGATTTTCAATGCGGCAACCAAAGAAGGCCAGCCCTCGTAACCGTAAATCGCACGCATCAGGCCGCCCATCTCAGCCTTCGTCGTTAATGCGGCATGGTTGACCGGCACGTGGCGTTGGAGAGCCCCCCGTAGCGCCGACGTCGGGTCGTTCTCGGCCCTTGACGTTGCGATGGCATATCGGAACACACGACCAATGGCAGCGCGCGTTGCCAATGCACTTTCCACTCGCCCGCTCTTTTCGATGGTGGTCAACACCGCAAGAACATCACGCGCGGTAATCTGGGTGACCGGATAAGGTCCAAGCTTTGCTGCGAGATCCTTCAACATCCATTTATTCTTCGTGATGGTCGGCTCTGCACGCTTGTCGCGTTTCAGCTTCTCAATGAATTCATCCGCAATGACACCGGTCCAAACCTTCAGCCAGCTTCTTCTTGGCCTCGTCGCGCAATCGACGGGCATCCGCCAGCCCAACCGTTGGGTACGCCCCAATCGTAAGAGTTTTTCGCTTTCCGAAAAAATCGTAATCGAAGCGCCAAGACTTTCCCCCAGCAACCGAAATGTAGAGGTAAAGCCCCTTCTCATCAGACAGCTTGCACGGCTTGCTGTCGGCTTTGGCATTCTTAAACCTGAATGTCTGTCAGTGCCATTTTACGGTATCGGCTTCCCACCACGATGACGAATACCGTGATTTTTACCGACAAAATTGCTGGATGTCACTGCATACCGTTGCACGATCTTACGCGCACACGAGGCAAAAGCGCTGAAAAATCAGCGCTTGTTGGACGTCGTTGATCTTGTTGGAAAGGTCGCTGGAGCGGGTGAAGGGAATCGAACCCTCGTATTCAGCTTGGGAAGCTGCTGCTCTACCATTGAGCTACACCCGCACCGTGAAATAAGACATCGGACAGTTCGCATCGGGTGTCAAGCACCCGGCAGGCTCATTATTCCGCGCGGAAATGCTTGGAAAGTTTCAGGCCCTGCGCCTGGTAGTTGGAGCCGAGACCCGTGCCGTAGAGGCCCTCTGGTTTGTGCAGCATGTGCTCGTAAACCAGACGGCCGACGATCTGGCCGTGTTCGAGGATGAAGGGCACCTCGTGGCTGCGCACCTCCAGCACGGCGCGGCTGCCGGTGCCGCCGGCCTGCGCGTGGCCGAAGCCGGGATCGAAGAAGCCGGCGTAGTGCACGCGGAACTCGCCCACCAAGGGGTCGAAGGGGGTCATTTCAGCCGCGTAGAGCGGAGGAACGTGCACGGCTTCGCGCGAAACGAGAATGTAGAACTCATCCGGATCGAGGATCAGTTCGGCGCGGCCGCGCGCATAAAGCGGCTCCCAGAAATCGAGCACGTCGTGCTGGGCCTTTTTGTCGACATCCACCACCGCCGTGTGATGCTTGCCGCGATAGCCGATCAGCCCATTGTCGCCAAAACCCTTGAGATCGATGGAAAGGGCGATGCCGCCACCGGTGACGTTGGGCGTTTCGCTGGCAACCAGCGTTTCCGTTTCGTGCAGCTTCAGAAGCTCATTTTCGTTGAGCAGCGAATGGCCGATGCGGAAGCGGATCTGCGACAGGCGCGAGCCGCGGCGCACCACCACTGGGAAGGTGCGCGGGCTGATTTCCAGATAAAGCGGGCCGGCATATCCCGCCGGTATCTTGTCGAATTCCTGCGCGTTGTCGGTCATCACGCGGGTGAAAATATCGAGACGACCGGTCGAGCTTTTGGGATTGGCCGAAGCCGACATCTCCGCCGGCAGTTCCAGGCTTTCCATCAGCGGAACGATATAAACGCAACCGGTTTCCAGCACTGCGCCGTTGCTGAGGTCGATCTCGTGCAGGCTGAAGCGGTTGAGCTTGTCGATGACGCGGGTTCCAGGGCCGGGCATGAAGCTGGCGCGCACGCGATAGGCTTTTGAACCCAACCGCAGATCGAGGCTGGCGGGCTGCACCTGGTCAATATCGAGCTCGGCCTCGCTTTTCAGCTTGCCGCCCGCAAACAGCGCCCGGATAGCGCCATCCGCCAAAATGCCCGTGGTTCTCGTCATGGTCATCATTCCTTTTGACCGCGACAAAACCAAAAGGAAGGCATTGACGCAAGCGGGTAACGGCAGTATGGCAATCTTATCCCGTGGTGATTTGGCCGGTCGGCTTGCAGCCACGTTAAATAAGTGGCTAAAAAGACCGGGTGCTTGGAACCGGTCTGCTTTTGCGGCCGGTTTTTTTGTTTTGAAGGTGATCACATGAGCAATAAATGGCGCCCGGCAACCCAGCTCGTTCACGGCGGTACGCTACGCTCCCCCTATGGTGAAACGTCGGAAGCAATCTATCTGACCCAGGGTTTCGTCTACGAAAACTCCGAAGCCGCCGAAGCGCGCTTCAAGGGTGAAACGGACGGCTTCATCTACGCCCGTTATGCAAGCCCGACCAATGACATGTTCGAAAAGCGCATGTGCCTGCTGGAAGGTGCGGAAGATGCGCGCGCGCTTGCCTCCGGCATGGCCGCCGTCACCGCCGCCATCATGTGCCAGCTGCGCGCCGGCGACCATATCGTTGCCGCACGCGCCCTTTTCGGCTCCTGCCGCTGGGTGGTTGAGACGCTTGCTCCGAAATACGGCATCGAATGCACGCTGATCGACGGCCGCGATCTCGGCAATTGGGAAAAGGCGATCCAGCCGAATACCAAGTTGTTCTTCCTTGAAAGCCCGACCAATCCGACACTCGAAGTGGTGGATATTGCCGGCGTGGCGAAGCTTGCCAACCAGATTGGCGCTAAAGTCGTGGTCGATAATGTGTTTGCGACGCCGCTCTTCCAGAAGCCGCTCGAGCTCGGCGCCCATATCGTGGTTTATTCGGCGACCAAACATATTGATGGTCAGGGCCGTTGCCTCGGCGGCGTGATCCTTTCCGACAAGAAGTGGATCGAGGAAGAGTTGCAGGACTATTTCCGCCACACCGGTCCGGCCATGTCGCCGTTCAACGCGTGGACGCTGCTGAAGGGCATCGAGACCCTGCCGCTGCGCGTCAAGCAGCAGACGGAAAATGCCGCAAAGATCGCCGATTTCCTCGCCGATAGCGGCAAGGTCGCCAAGGTCATCTATCCCGGCCGCGCCGATCACCCGCAGGCCGATATTATTGCGCGGCAGATGTCCGGCGGCTCGACACTGGTGGCTTTCGAACTGAAGGGCGGCAAGGATGCGGCTTTTGCGCTGCAGAACGCGCTGGAGATCGTCAAGATTTCCAACAATCTGGGCGATGCCAAGAGCCTGATCACCCACCCCGGCACCACGACGCACAAGAACCTTTCCGATGAGGCGCGCGCGGAACTGGGCATTTCCGGTGGAACCTTGCGTCTTTCCTGCGGTATCGAGGATACGGACGACCTGCTGGAAGATCTGGCGAAGGGGCTGGCAGCCGTTTCCGCCTGAAAATTCAATCCATAAGCGCCATGGCCCTACCCTGCGTCGGGCCATGGTGCAGCCGGCACCGCAAGGGGCAAAATCCTGTGGCGGGCAACCAATATTTACCTTTACCGTTATCCCTAACGGTGGAAAACGGCGCAACAACAGGTGGCGCCTGCCCGTCAAGCCATTCATTTTCTTGACGATCGCCAGAGCCTATAGTGTAGGATAATGGCAGCAGGCATAATATCGAGGTGTGGCGCGTATGTATCGTGCTCTGACAAGGGATATCGAGGTAACGGTCGATCCGTATTATCTCGAAGAACAATCCGACCCGGATGACGATCGTTACGTCTGGGGCTATAAAGTCGTGATCTCGAACAACTCCGACATGACGGTGACACTCGTCAATCGCTATTGGCATATCACCGATCAGAACGGCCAGGTGGATGAAGTATACGGACCGGGCGTCGTCGGCGAGCAGCCGCACCTGAACCCCGGCGACAGCTATGAGTACTCCTCCGGCTGTCCGCTGGATACGCCTTCAGGCCTGATGTTCGGCCATTATGAAATGGAAACGGAAAAGGGCGAGGTGTTCAATGTCACCATACCCGCCTTTTCGCTGGATTCGCCCGGGCTTTTGCGGGTGTTGAACTGAGACTCCCGAGCAGTTGAGAAGCCGCACCTTTTAAGGGCGCGGCTTTTTTATTCAGACGTTTTCAAACTCGCTGACATCGTAGCGATAGGTGGTGGAGCAGAACTCGCAGGTCACCGCGATTGCGCCGTCTTCCTCACTCGCCTTGATCTCTTCAGCGGTGAAGCCGGACAGAACGCCCTTGATCTTGTCCCGCGAACAGCTGCAACGATCGAAAATGACCTGCGGATCATAGATGCGCACGCCACTCTCATGGAAAAGCCTGTAGAGCAGACGCTCCACCGGCACCTGCGGATCGGTCAACTCGTCGGTATCCACCGTGTTCAGCAGCGACACCGCCTCAGTCCAGGCATCGTCCTCCGCCACGTCGTAATTGCCCTCGTCGCCGTCGCCTCCGTGAAGGTCGCGCATGCGCAGACGCTCCGGCGCCTGGGGCAGGAACTGGGCAATCACGCCGCCGGCACGCCAGCCATGGCGCGGCTTGCCTTCACCGTCACGGTCGAAGAACTCGGCAACGCCGAGGCGCACGCGGGTTGGAAGCTGTTCCGACTGACGGAAATAAACCCCGGCGATTTCTTCCAGCGACGAGCCATCCAGTGGAACGATGCCCTGATAGGGCTGCATACCCATACCCTGATCGATCGTGAATGCGAGAATACCGTTGCCCAGCAATTGCTCGGGCGAGGTGGCGTCGGCAGCGATCGCCTCGGCCAGTCGCTCTTCATCAAAACGGGCATAGGCGCGCATGCTCTCCGGCGCGGTAAAATCCGCCACCAGAAGATCGACCGGGCCATCGCCCTTGGTCTGCACGGTCAGCTTGCCGGAAAACTTCAGGGATGTGCCGATCAGCGCCGTCAGAACCGTCGCTTCCGCCAGCAGGCGGGCGACAACTGTGGGATAGTCGTGCCGTTCGAGGATGGCGTTCAGCAGCGGCCCGACCTGCACGGCGCGGCCGCGCACATCCAGACCTTCGACCTGAAAGGGTACGACCTTGTCGTCGCCAGCAAGAACGAGATCGTCCAGTTCAACCGTTACATCTGCCATATCATAACTCCCTGGCGCAGCCGTTGCGCCGCTACCGTCCAAAAGTCCGGCTTTTTGAATGTGCTTTTTTCGCTTGTCGCACAGAGATCCGGGAAGCGAAACCGCCTCCGGGGGAAATCCTGCAAATCTTGATGATGGCCCGCCAGCAAAAAACCGACGAGCCTCTTCGAAGTCCCACAGATGGTAATGTATGCAGCCAAGTTCAAGCACCCGGCCAGGCCTCGGTCGAAACCGGCGCTGGTCGTCAGATGACGCCCATGCACCAGGCGATAACGGACTTCTGTGCATGGAGCCGGTTTTCCGCCTCATCGAAGACCACCGATTGCGGCCCGTCGATGACGCCATCCGTCACTTCCTCGCCACGATGCGCCGGCAGGCAGTGCATGAACAGCGCATCCTTATCAGCCTTGGCCATCAGCGCTTCATTCACCTGATACGGCTGGAAGATGTTGTGGCCGCGCGCCTTGTGTTCCTGATTCATGGACACCCAGGTGTCGGTGACGATACAATCAGCCCCGGCAACCGCCTTGTCGGCATCATGATAAAGCGCGATCTCGCCGCCATTGTTGCGCGCCCAGTTCAGGAACTTGTCGTGCGGCTCAGAGCCCATGGGCACCGCCATATTCATGCGGTAACCGAAGCGGGCCGAGCCTTCAACGAAAGAATGCAGCACGTTATTGCCGTCACCGGTCCAGGCGATTGTCTTGCCTTTGACCGGGCCGCGATGTTCCTCGAACGTCAATATGTCCGCCATGATCTGGCAGGGATGGGTGTCATCCGTCAGGCCGTTGATAACAGGCACGGTCGCGTGTTCGGCAAGCTCAAGCAGGCGCGAATGATCCGTGGTGCGGATCATGATGGCGTCGACATAACGCGACAGTACCTTGGCCGTATCGCCGATCGTTTCGGCGCGGCCGAGCTGCATTTCCGTGCCCGACAGGAAGAGTGTTTCGCCGCCGAGCTGGCGCATGCCGACATCAAAGGAGACGCGGGTGCGGGTGGACGGCTTTTCAAAGATCATCGCCAGCATCTTGCCGGCAAGCGGCTTTTCAGCCGTGCCGGCCTTGGTGGCAATCTTGCGCGTGTGCGCATCATCAAGAATCGCCCGCAAATCCTCCGACCCGACGGCCGAAAGGTCTAGAAAATGTTTTGGTGAAGCCATTTCAAACAGTCCCATGCTCGCGAGCCTCCGGAAAGAGGCCCGCCCTTGATTGGTTTCAGGCGATTTTCGCCTGTTTCGCTGTCAGGGAGGCGGCAGCCGCTTCCACTCGCGCCAGCCCTTCGCGGGCCTCTTCCGCCGTGGTGACGAGCGGCGGCAGAAGACGGATGACGTTGTCACCTGCCGGCACGCCGAGCAGGTGCTCCGCGCGCATGGCCTGCAGCAAATCGCCCGAAGGAACCTTCGCCTTGATGCCCATCAGCAGGCCTTCGCCACGGATTTCCTCGATCACATCAGGATAACGATCCTTGAGCGACGCCAGCCCCTGACGGAAGACCAGCGCGACATCACGAACCTTTTCCAGAAAACCGTCGGCCAGAACGACGTCCAGCACGGCATTGCCAACTGCCATAGCCAGCGGATTGCCGCCATAGGTGGTGCCGTGCACACCCGCCGTCATGCCAGAGGCGGCGTCCGCTGTCGCAAGGCAGGCCCCTAGCGGGAAACCGCCGCCGATACCCTTGGCAACCGCCATGATATCCGGCGCAACGCCGGTCTGCTCATAGGCAAACAGCTTACCTGTGCGGCCGACACCTGTCTGGACTTCATCGAAAATCAGGAGCAGGCCGTGCTCGTCGCACAATCCACGCAGGATTTGCAGGAATTCCTTGCTCGGCGCGCGAATACCACCCTCGCCCTGAATAGGCTCGATCAAAAGCGCTGCCGTCTCAGTCGTGATGGCGGCCTTCAAGGCATCGATATCGGCGAAAGGAACCTGATCGAAACCTTCGACCTTGGGGCCAAAACCTTCGAGATATTTCTGCTGACCGCCGGCAGCGATCGTCGCCAGCGTGCGGCCATGGAAGGCGCCTTCGAAGGTGACGATGCGGAACTTTTCCGGATGACCCTTTGAATAATGATAACGGCGCGCCGTCTTAATGGCGCATTCCAGCGCTTCAGCACCGGAATTGGTGAAGAACACCTTGTCTGCGAAGGTTGCCTCCGTCAGCCGCTTGGCGAGCTTTTCCTGCCCCGGCACTTCATAGAGGTTCGAGACGTGCCAGACCTTCTCGGCCTGCGTCTTGATTGCTTCCACGAGGTGCGGATGGGCGTGGCCCAGCGAATTGACCGCAACACCGGCTGCAAAATCCAGATATCGTTCGCCACTCTCCGTGAACAGCCAGACGCCTTCACCGCGCTCGAAGCGCAGGGGGGCTCTTGAAAACGTATCAAACAATGGCGCGCCGGCTTCGGCCATGGCTGTATCACTCCTTGCGCGGATGCGCTGTCATAAGGTTGTCAATAGGCTCGCGGGGTTATCCCTCGCCTGAAAATCAAAAATGCCGCCTCGCGGCGGCAGGGGCACTATTGTCAGTTCGTTTGCCGATGTCAACAAAAGTCCGCGTTTCCCGGGCTTCTCAAGCACTAGTAGGCAGCCGCGGGAGAGCCCCAAGGTGTTGCCTTTCTGACTCAACACCCCAGCAAGTTGGGGAAAACCGGAAAATCGATTCCAGATGATTCCCGCGACTCTTGCCACGGAGTCGGGCTGGCACTAGGTTAATCGCTAATTACTAGACTGCATTGCGGCGGAACTAGTCACCTAAAATCCGGTAGGAACCACGCTTGCGGCACACCCGCGAGACGGAGATGGATTCTGCCGAAATATACGCGACAAGCGGAGAAGCGGCATGAACTGGACAGACGAGCGGGTCGAGAAACTCAAGAAATTGTGGGCCGAAGGACTTAGCGCCAGCCAGATAGCAGCACAGCTGGGCGGCGTCAGCCGTAATGCCGTGATTGGCAAGGTCCACCGTCTCAATCTGCCGGGACGCGTCAAGGCTGGCGGACCGGTCACTTCGGCACGCTCCGCGCCCAAGCGCACAGCAGCACCTGCCCCGCGCGCGACAAATTTCGCGGGCCGCGTCAATGCGGCGCCGGCCCGAATTCTCACCCGTTCGAACGCGGCAACAGCGCTGCACGAAGAAATCGGCATCGAGACCGCCGAAGTTCTCGACTACGTTCCTTCTTCCAGAAATGTCGTTACGCCGATTTCCCGTCGCCTGACGCTGACGGAACTGACGGAGCGCACCTGCAAGTGGCCGGTCGGCGACCCGTTGAAGGATGACTTCCACTTCTGCGGTTGCGAGGCGCTGGAATCCTCGCCCTATTGCAAGTTCCATGCGAAGCTCGCTTATCAGCCGGTCAGTGAGCGCCGTAAGGCTTGAGTGTTGCGGCACGCATTCAGCACTCAAAAACTACGGGCCTTCTGGCCCGTTTTTTTTGACAAAATCAGGCCGGTTGGGAAATACGCCAGTGGCATGCCTGACCGTTTCCGCCATCACCGCCGTGTCTTGCCACACAATCCGGATACCCGCGGGCCGTCGATTGGCCGTTCAACGGATGGAGTTTCATTTTTAGGGAATGTTCAAAACCGAAAGGCCCGAAACCGGAATGGTGTCGGGCCTTTTTGATTTTTGGTCGGATTTTGTGCTCACTGAAGCTGCAAACCCGGCTTCGCTCAAGCTTCCATCGAATACCCGGCACCGCGGACGGTGCGGATGACATCCTGCATGTGAGAAAAATTAAGCGCCTTGCGCAGGCGTCCGACGTGAACGTCAACGGTGCGCTCATCGACATAGATATCATGACCCCAGACGCCGTCCAGCAACTGCGAGCGGGAGAACACCCGACCCGGAGATGTCATTAGGAATTCCAGCAGGCGGAATTCCGTCGGCCCAAGACGGACTTCGCGGCTTTTGCGGTGAACACGATGGGTTTCGCGATCCAGTTCGATATCGCCGCATTTCAGCACCGATGAAAGAACCTCGGGACGGGCGCGACGCAGCATCGCTTTGACCCGGGCCATAAGTTCCGGCGTCGAAAACGGCTTGACGACATAATCGTCGGCGCCGGTGGCAAGACCGCGCACCCGCTCGCTTTCTTCACCGCGCGCTGTCAGCATGATGATGGGCAGGCGTTCGGTTTCGGGCCGCATTCTCAGGCGCCGGCACAGCTCGATGCCGGAAACGCCGGGCAACATCCAGTCCAGGATGAGAAGATCCGGAATACGCTCCTGCAGCCTGATTTCCGCCTCGTCGCCACGGGGTATCGTGTCGACGTCATATCCCTCAGCCTCGAGATTGTAACGAAGGAGGACGCTCAACGCTTCCTCGTCTTCCACAACTGCAATCTTGGGCACCATATGCTGAACTCCGCAAGCTTCTGCTTGTCTGTTATTCGGTCACAGAACCGAGTGTGTTGGAACTATCGTCCTTCGGACGCTCGCCCTCCGGCTGGCTGCCGGTGGCCATGTAATAAATTGTCTCAGCGATATTCGTCGCATGATCGCCGATACGCTCAATGTTCTTGGCGCAGAACAAGAGGTGCGTGCAGGTGGTGATGTTGCGCGGATCTTCCATCATGTAAGTCAGAAGCTCACGGAAGAGCGACGTGTACATGGCGTCGATTTCCTCGTCACGCTCGCGGATGGCGTTGGCCTTCTCGGCGGAACGCGTGGAATAGACGTCAAGTACTTCCTTGAGCTGCACCAGCGCCAGTTCCGACAGATGTTCGAGACCGCGGGCAAGCTTGCGTGGCACGCCGGTGCCGGCAACCGCGATAACGCGCTTGGCAGTGTTCTTGCCAAGGTCGCCGACGCGCTCGAGATCGCCGGCAATACGCAGCGTGCCGATGATTTCGCGAAGATCGGCCGCGACAGGCTGCCGTCTGGCGATGGTGACGATGGCCTTGTCGCCGATCTCGCGCTCGGAATGATCGAGGATCGCGTCGTCGGAAATAACCTTCTGCGCCAGCGCAGCGTCGGAATTGACCAGTGCGCGCACGGCATCCGCGCACATCTGCTCGGCCAGACCGCCCATTTCGGCGATGCGGCGGGTCAGGAACTTCAATTCGTCGTCATAAGCGGACAGAATATGCGAATGGGTCGTTGTCTGTGTCATGGTCTAATCCTCCGGCTTGGCCTTCATGCACGTACACGCCAGCGGGGCACGGCAAAGGCACCAGTCTTGTTCGGTTTCGATAAAGCGCCGGCCGGAAATCAGCCGAAGCGGCCCATGATGTAGTCCTGCGTGCGCTGGTCGTCCGGATTGGTGAACATCTTGTCCGTTTCGTTTTCTTCGACAAGATGACCAAGGTGGAACATGGCGGTCCGCTGGGAAACACGTGCTGCCTGCTGCATGGAGTGCGTGACGATAACGATCGTATAGTTGGCGCGCAGTTCGTGGATCAGTTCCTCGACCTTGGCGGTTGCGATCGGATCGAGCGCCGAGCAGGGCTCATCCATCAGGATAACTTCCGGGCTGACGGCAACCGCGCGCGCAATACACAGACGCTGCTGCTGACCACCGGAAAGGCCGGTGCCGGATTCATGCAGTCGGTCCTTGACCTCATTCCACAAACCAGCCTTCTGCAGGCTCTGTTCGACGATCTGGTCCATATCCGCCTTGTTGCGGGCAAGACCGTGGATGCGCGGACCGTAGGAGATGTTCTCGTAAATCGTCTTCGGGAACGGGTTCGGCTTCTGGAACACCATGCCGACGCGGGCACGCAATTCCACGACGTCGATCGCCTGGTCGTAGATATCGTCGGTGTCGAGGGTGATCTTGCCGGTGACCCGGCAGCCATCGATCGTGTCGTTCATGCGATTCAAGGTGCGCAGGAAGGTGGATTTACCGCAACCGGACGGACCGATGAGCGCAGTCACCGTGTTCTCGCGGACATTGAGGTTAACGTCGTAAAGCGCGCGCTTTTCGCCGTAAAAAACCGAAACGTCCTTGCCGATCATCTTGTATGTAACTTCATTCATTTTCTTGTCCAGCGCCTTTTCAACTGCTGCTTCCGACAACATGTTCATTGCTCAATCTCCCTCTACCAACGCCGTTCGAAGCGGCGACGCAACAGGATTGCGCCAACATTCATGACGATGAGGAACAAAAGCAGGATGATGATAGCGCCGGATGTTCTTTCGACAAAGGCACGTTCAGCTTCGTTCGCCCACATGTAAATCTGCACCGGCAGCGCCGTGGACGGATCCATCGGCGTTGTCGGATAATTCGCGACGAATGCCACCATGCCGATCAAGAGCAGCGGCGCCGTTTCGCCCAGCGCATGGGCAAGGCCGATGATGGTGCCGGTCAGAATGCCCGGCATTGCAAGCGGCAGGACGTGATGGAAGATCGTCTGCATCTTCGAGGCGCCAAGACCGAGTGCTGCAGCGCGGATCGACGGCGGCACGGCCTTCAAAGCGGCGCGGGTCGCGATAATGATCGTTGGCAACGTCATCAGCGTCAGGACGAGGCCGCCGACCAGAGAGGCCGAGCGTGGAAAGCCCATGAAGTTGATAAAGACGGAAAGGCCAAGCAGACCGTAGACGATCGAGGGAACAGCCGCCAGATTGTTGATGTTCACTTCGATAAGGTCAGTCAGGCGGTTCTTCGGGGCGAATTCCTCGAGATAGATCGAGGCTGCGACACCGATCGGCAGCGAAAGCACCAGCACGATCATCATCATGTAGAAGGAGCCGATGAGGGCAACGCCGACACCCGCCGCTTCCGGACGGCTCGAATTGCCGTTGACGAAGATCCCGGTATTGAAATGTTTGCCGAGCTGGCCGCTTTCGGCAAGCTGGTTCATCCAGCCGAGCTGCTGGTTCGAGATACGGCGGTTGGCTTCATCCACCGTCAGATCGACCTGGCCCTTGAAGGCGCTGTCGACATCGCCCGATGCCAGAAGCGTGACAGTGCGCGTGGTACCGATGACGGCAGGATCAGCAATGACGATGTCGCGCAGCTGGGTGCGGACGCTGTCGGAGATCATGACGTTAACGGCGCGAAGTCCGGCCCGGTCCGTTGGCGCGACGCCGAGAACCTTGGCGACCGCATCGCGGGCGAGGACGGGATAATTGGCCGTCATCAGCTTTGCGGGATTTGCGGCCCGTTCATTCTTCGGATCGATGATCTGTTCGGAAAATTCTACCGGAACGGTGATCATCGTCTGCTGGAAGGCGGTGTATCCTTTGGATACAACCGAAAAGAGCAGAAGAAACAGGAAGATAAGGCCGAACGAGATAGCTGCCATTCCATAAGCACGGAAACGGCGTTCGGCGGCGTAGCGGCGCTTGATGCCGATATCACGGCGCGTGGCCCGGTTCGCGGCGGCAGCGCCGGTTGTGGGAGAAACGATGTCGGTCATTCATATTGCTCCCGGTATTTGCGCACAATGTAAAGCGCGTAGATATTCAGGCAAAGCGTGATGGCGAAAAGCGTGATGCCCAGTGCGAAGGCGACCAGCGTCTGCGGCGAGGTGAATTCAAGGTCGCCGGTCAGCTGGCTGACGATCTTGACCGTCACGGTGGTCATGGGTTCGAAGGGGTTGATCTGCAGGCGGGCAGCAACGCCGGCGGCAAGAACCACGATCATGGTTTCGCCGATCGCACGCGACGCCGTCATCAGCACAGCACCGACGATGCCGGGAAGTGCCGCGGGAACAATGACCCTCTTGATGGTTTCAGAGCGCGTGGCACCGAGACCGAGAGAGCCGTCGCGCAGCGAGCGCGGTACGGCGGTGATGATATCGTCCGACAGCGAAGAGACATAGGGGATCAGCATGATGCCCATGACGAAGCCGGCGGTGATAACGCTCTGCGCCTGGATGAAGTTGGCGTAGTTACCGGTCGCGATGCCGCTGATCTGCGTGGAAATGTCTCGCAGGAAAGGACCGACCGTCGTCAACGCAAAGAAGCCATAGACGATCGTCGGAATACCGGCGAGCACCTCGAGCAGCGGCTTGACCACGGAGCGAACGCGCGGCGTCGCGTATTCCGACATGTAGATCGCCGCGAACAGTCCGACCGGCACGGCGACCACCATGGCGACGAGACCGATATAGAGCGTGCCGGCGAGCAGCGGGATCAGACCGAACTGGCCGGAGGAATCCGTTGAGCCAGCCGCCGCAAAACGCGGATCCCACACCGTTCCGAAGAAGAACTGGTGTGCCGGAACCATGTTGAAGAACTGGATGGCTTCCGTCAGCATCGACAGGACGATACCGATCGTCGTCAAAATCGCGATAGACGATGCGACGAGCAGAGAGGCAAGAATGACCCTTTCGACCTTGTTTCGCGCCCGGAAGCGCGGAGCGATCGAACGCAGCGCATAAGCGGCGCCACCGAACGCGGCCGCCAGCACGACGGCGATCATCGCAATGCGGCTGGTGGAGGTCATTGCATTCAGCGTGTGGGCGGCCTCGATCATGAAGCGTTCGGGATCGCCGGCAATCGCCACACCCTTCGATGCCAGAAGCGGCCTTACCGCAGCCGTATCCGCATCGACCTGCGCGGTTTCTTCCGTTGTCAGGCGCTGAAGACCACGGGCGATGGAGCTCACCATGCCGTAGGTCAGGCTCTGCTGCGCCTCGGACTGGGCACGCACGTCTTCAGGGAAATCGCCTCGTACCGCCGAAGTGACGACCAACGGGCTGATAACAAGCCAGATACAGAGAATGAACGCCGCGGGCAGCACCGCCCAGACGACAGCGTAAGAACCGTGATAACCGGCACGGGAATGCATGCTGGAGGGACGCCCGCCAGACAAAGCAATGGCGCGGCGGCTACCGAGCAGATAACTGCCGATGCCGATCAGCGCCAGTATCAGCAAAAGGATCGATGTGTTCATTAGAATTCCCTCGGCGTGCCTCAAGAGCACGGTGCGATATCGGGCAAATCAAAAAGTCATCAAAACGAGACCGCTGGACCATCCAGAGATGCCTGCCTTTTGACTGTATCAAAGTCTGGCAAGCGTCAAGGTTGATACATCCTATCCATCTGTAATCCATAAACAATTATGTGGATGGCGATGAATCGGAACTGTCAACCGGAGACAATCGCCGAAGCGGAGAGGCACCGGGCGGAACAAGGGGCGCGGCAAGCCGCGCCCCTCATTTTTATTACATGGAAGCGCCGGCCGTGAACTTGGCGCGGATTTCTTCGCGCTCCTTGTCCGGAGCGGCAACCAGGCCGTAGTTGGCGAGCGGGGACTCAGGGCCGATCATCGCGTCAGAAACGAAGAATTCGACATATTCCTTGAGGCCCGGGATGACGCCCAGGTGAGCCTTCTTCACGTAGAAGAACAGCGGGCGCGAAACCGGGTACTTGCCGCTGGCAACGGTTTCCGTGGACGGAACGACGCCCGAAACAGTGGCGACCTTCAGACGGTCAGCGTTGTTTTCATAGAAAGCAAGGCCGAAAACGCCGAGGCCGGTCTTGTTGGCGTCGATGCGGGCCAGCGTTTCGGTGTAGTCGCCGTCGATGTCGACTGCAGCGCCGTCCTTGCGGACTGCAACGCACTTTGCAGCAGCCTGCTTGGCATCGGTAACAATCTTCTTGATGGCGTCGGTGGCGCCGGCTTCCTTGCAGCCGTCAGCCATGATCTTCTCTTCGAAGACTTCGCGGGTGCCGTGCTTGGAACCCGGGATGTAAGCGGCGATCGCTACATCAGGCAGTTCCTTGTTGACTTCCGACCACTTCTTGTTGGGGTTGGCAACGAGCTTGCCGTCCTTGACGATTTCAGCGGCGAGCGCAAGGTACAGGTCCTTCGGCTCAAGCTTGATGTCCTTGTTGGAAGAGTCCATTGCGAAGACGATACCGTCGTAACCGATCTTCACTTCCTGAACGTCGGCAACGCCAGCAGCCTTACAGGCGGCCAGTTCGTCGCTCTTGATCGGGCGCGAAGCGTTGGCGATGTCGATGGTGCCTTCACCAACGCCGGAGCAGAACGCCTTCAGACCACCGCCCGTGCCGCCGGACTCAACAACCGGAGCCTTGAAGTTCGGGAAGGTTTCGGCAAAGGTTTCAGCAACGATCTTGGCATAGGGCAGAACCGTGGAAGAACCGGCAACCTGGATCTGGTCGCGAGCAGCGGCGGCGCCAGCGAAGGCGACAGAAGCCACCAGAGCTGCTGCGGAAAATTTAAGGATGTTCATTTGTCTCTCCCGTCGTGGGCTTGTTTGTGGACGCGGCCGATAGCGGCACTCGCTCAAAGCATGCGCTCGGCGATCTTTTCTTAACCACCGTAGCCACATCCTTTTATGTCACTTCCGTGAAAGATTTGTGACAGTCTAAATTATTGATTTAATTTATAGAATTTTACGACATTAAAAGCAGACAGATATTTTATGTCAGAATCTGACCGTGAAGTCCGTGCCGTTGCCCAATTCCGATTTAATGATGAGGCGAGCGCGGTGGCGGGTGAGGATGTGCTTGACGATGGCAAGCCCCAGACCCGTTCCCTTTTTGGAGCGGCTATCGGCGACACTGACGCGATAAAACCGCTCCGTCAGACGTGGCACATGTTCGGCGGGAATGCCTGGCCCCTTGTCGATGACGCTCACTTCCACCGGCTTGCCGGGTTCGGCGCGCAGCCAGACATCCACGACCTTGCCCTCCTGCCCATATTTACAAGCATTTTCAACGAGGTTCTGAAATACCTGCACCAGTTCGTCGCGGTCGCCCTGCACTTCCGCCGGCCGATCAGGCAGATGCAGGGTGATCTCCACATCCAGTTCATTGGCGAGCGGCAACAGCGCGTCCCGCACATGACCGATCACCGAGACCAGATCGACCTTCTGGTCCGGCGCGATATTCGCTCGCAGCTCCAGCCGTGAAAGCGACATCAGATCATCCACCAGCCTGCTCATGCGGGTTGCCTGATCCAGCATGATGGCGAGGAAACGTTCCTGTGCTTTCGGGTCGTTGCGAGCCGGACCCTGCATGGTTTCGATGAATCCGCGCAGCGAGGCGAGCGGCGTGCGCAATTCATGGCTGGCATTGGCGACGAAGTCGCTGCGCATCCGGTCGATGCGGCGAAGCTCCGACACATCGCGGAACGACAATATGTAAAATGGCGGGCCGGCCACCTCCCCCGCATCCGCGCGAGCAATGCGAACGATGAAGACCCGCTCGGATGGAAAACGCTCCGAATGCTCGACCTGATTGGGCTGGCCGGTGGTGATGGTTTCGCGGATGACATCCAGCAGGCCCGGAGATCGCAGGCGGGCGGAAATATGCGCGCCGGGCGGAAGCAGGCCGAAAGCCCGTTCCGCCGCACCGTTCTGAAACAGCACGCTGGCATTCTTGTCGAGAATGAAGACCGGCGTATCCAGCACCGCAAGGCCAGCCCTGACGCCGGAAATGACACTTTCCGCCGGCGCTTCCGGTTCATCCGTTTCCGTAATCGCATTTTCATCCGTCTTCGGGGCCGCCGGCCGTTCCCGAACGGCGAGAATGGCGATGATGGCGCAGAGCCAAAGGACGGCCGGCATATAGGGCGTATGCAGTTCCGAAACGGCCACGATGGCCAGCATGCTGACGACGAGAACGGGCAACCAGTTTCGGCCAAGCTTTCGTCCCAAAAGCTTTAATCCACGATCGCCTTCCATGACTGCCATTTCAGCCTGCTTTCCACTTTCACCTGACAGCGCATCGAATTCTCATAGGCCAGCTTCATGACAGAGATTCATCACCGCGCATTTTTCACAACGTATATGCGCAAAATCTGTGCCGCAATCGTCGCCGATGCCGCACCATGGCCAGCCCCTGCTCTTTCTCTTGAATTCTGCCGGTGGATATGAACTCATTGGCGGTGAGTTGCCTTTACACAACAATAGCCGGAGAACAAATATGGCCGAAGACACCAAGAAGCGATCGGTGGAGCTTACCATTGGCGGCAAACCGCGCAGCTTCGACATCGACGATCCGGTTCTTCCCGACTGGGTGGAGGACAAAAAACTCTCCGCCGGCGACTTTCCCTACGACAAGAAGATGAAACGGGAAGACTACGATGCCGCGCTGGAGGCGCTGCAGGTGGAGCTGGTGAAGGTGCAGTTCTGGCTGCAGGCCACCGGCAAACGGGTGATGGCGGTTTTCGAAGGCCGCGATGCGGCGGGCAAAGGCGGCGCGATCTTCGCGGCCCGGGCCTATCTCAACCCCCGCTACGCCCGCGTCGTGGCGCTGACCAAACCGACGGAAACCGAACGCGGCCAATGGTATTTCCAGCGCTATATCTCACATTTTCCGACTGCCGGTGAATTCGTTCTCTTCGACCGTTCCTGGTACAACCGCGCAGGCGTCGAGCCGGTCATGGGCTTCTGCACCCCGGAAGAACACAAGCGCTTCCTCAAGGAAACACCGCGGCTGGAAAAGATGCTGGTGCATGAGGACATCCATCTTTTCAAGTTCTGGCTCGACATCGGCCGCGAGACGCAGATCGAACGCTTCCATGATCGCCGCCACAGCCCGCTGAAATGCTGGAAGCTTTCGGACATGGACATAGCAGCGCTGACGAAATGGGATGATTACACGCAAAAGCGCGACGAGATGCTGGAAAAGACCCACACCGACGCCGCTCCCTGGACGGTGGTGCGCGCCAATGACAAGCGCCGCGCCCGGGTGAACCTCATCCGCCACATTCTCGATGCGCTTGACTATGACGGCAAGGACAAGAAGGTGATCGGCGAGATCGACGGCAAGATATTGGGGTCGGGTCCGGAGTTTCTTAAATAGAACAGGAAGACGATGGCAAGCGCTCCTGACGGCGGCGCTTGCCATTCTTCCTATAAGTTATACATTGATCGGTGTTTTTATACATTGATCGGTGTTTTCGATGGAAAATATTATTTTATTGATACTCTATGTATGTGTGAACACGTACTTTTTTGTATCCATTACAATATCTGACATTCGAGATATTATGTTTTACAGGAAGCACAATTGGGACTTTAGTATTG
Organism: Agrobacterium burrii; assembly: GCF_017313405.1. NCBI lineage: Bacteria > Pseudomonadati > Pseudomonadota > Alphaproteobacteria > Hyphomicrobiales > Rhizobiaceae > Agrobacterium > Agrobacterium burrii. The sequence goes on along the minus strand of NZ_JAFLNA010000005.1, from coordinate 352,547 downwards.
ATAGCCAGCCGAAATGGAAGTTGTACGAAGGGGAGTCAGATAAGCAGACTTCAAACAAATCAAGAGTAATATTTTCGCTTCCAATTAATATTTTATGTTTAATTTTTAATTGTTTTGGAATTTATTTTCTAATAAAAGAATACTTATAAATATAAAATATACATACGATGCTATCTAATAGTATTGGAAAGAATTTCAGTTGGAATCATAATAAAGACTATCCTATCCTAATTTACTGACCAGGCAGAATCCGCACCGAGTAAAGATTGACCGGGCGGCTGTTGCCGTCGATATCGCTGTTGATGAAGATTTTGCCGGGTGCGTTGGGCGCGAGCGAACGCTCGAATGTCGCGTTCAGCAACATATCCGCCCGTTCAGCCGTGGCCGTAAAGCGGTGGCGTGAGCAATCTCCAAGCGTGGCGAAATCGCAGGCGACGGAAACCTGCGTCTGCCGGTCGCTGGATGATTGCAGCGTAATGGATATGGTCGAGGACTTGCCCGCCATGTCACGCATGACTTCCACCGGAACCTCGACGCTGACCGCACCATCCTGCGAAACACTTCTCGACGTTACTTTTATCGCCTTGCCGGCAGGTGTGGCGATGTTTTCGACCGTCGCACGCGGGCCTGCCGAAACTCCGGCACTGCCGCGCTCGGCATTAAAGAGTTCCACCCAGTCGTCGGAAAAACCACGGCCGGCGGAGAGGCTCGGTGCGGGCTCCGCGCCGTTGAAGTCCTCTGCCTGGACCTGGGCCGGCGGATTGGGCACGCTGGTATCGCGCTGCGCGGGCGACAACAGCAGGCCGGACGAATAGACCCACCAGGCGCCAAAACCGATAAAGGCGAGAAGCGTCACGTATATGAAAAGCCTTGCAAAAAGCCCGCGGCGCTTGCGGCGGCCAACAGCGCCTTCCGGGCGGAAAGCAAGCGAGGCATCGCCTGCGCTGGAGCCTCTCTTTGATGGCTTTGCATTGCGCAGACCGGCGCTTGGAGGCTCCACGGCAGCGGTGGCGCCCCGCCGCGCGTCACGCGTTTCGCCACGCAGTTCCGGCTCGATGGCCATATCGCCGTGGTGCTGCGACTGCGAAACGGGATCGACCGAGGGTTCATCATGGGCGACACTTTCCGGCAGTGGCGGCCGCAATTGCTGCTCCACCCTGTCCAGAAGCCGGTTGCGCTCTTCATTCTCAATCACATGAATGAGGCTTTCGAGCCGCTGACGTTGCTGGGCGACGACCTGTGGTTCGTCTATGCCCTGCTTGCGCAGGCCCGCTTCCAGCGCCTGGCGGGATGATTGGTAAATCCGTGCACGAACTTCGGCGTTCGATCTGTCCGATTTTTCCAGAGCATTTCTGATTGCCGTTTCCAGTCCGCTCACGACCGATCCTTGTTCTATGCGCTTTGCAAAAATATGCGGCGCTGCGTCATTGGTTTACGATTCGGTAACGGCTATGCCGCGCCTCCGCAAGCATCGTTTGATATAAAGACCGGATTGCCTTGGGGAAAATCGATCCATTGTGGCGCTGCGACCGCAGGTTTGCGACGCTGGTACGGCGCCGTTTTCGCTTTCAATCCGTCGCCGAACACGATATTAGCTTACGTGCGCGTAAACGTAATTCATGGGAGGAAACATGCTGCCGTCCGTGCTGAAAGACAATCTGCGTCTTCCGGTCGTAGCGTCACCGCTATTCATTATTTCGCATCCGCAATTGACGCTGGCGCAATGCAAGGCGGGTGTCATCGGCGCTTTCCCGGCGCTGAACGCGCGGCCTGAAAGCCAGCTGGACGAATGGCTGGCGATGATGACCGAAGAGCTTGCCGCACACAACAGCGCCAACCCCGATCGTCCAGCGGCGCCCTTCGCAGTCAACCAGATCGTGCATATGTCCAACCGCCGGCTGGAACACGATCTCGGCCTCTGCGTCAAATATAAGGTGCCGGTGGTGATCTCCTCGCTCGGCGCCGTGCCGGAAGTTAATGCGGCCGTCCATTCCTATGGCGGTATCGTGCTGCACGACATCATCAATGATCGCCACGCCCGCTCCGCCATCCGCAAGGGCGCGGACGGGCTGATTGCGGTGGCGACCGGCGCTGGCGGACACGCCGGCACGCTTTCGCCCTTCGCCCTCGTGCAGGAAATCCGCGAATGGTTCGATGGCCCGCTGCTGCTGGCCGGCGCCATCGCCAATGGCGGCTCCATCCTTGCCGCACAGGCCATGGGCGCAGACATGGCCTATATCGGCTCGCCCTTCATCGCCACGCAGGAGGCACGCGCTTCCGACGGCTACAAGCAGGCGATCGTGGATGCCCAAGCGAAGGACATCGTCTATTCGAATTATTTTACCGGCATACACGGCAACTACCTGAAAAGCTCCATCGTCGCCTCTGGCATGGATCCCGACAACCTGCCCGAAGCGGACCCTTCCAAGATGGATTTCGAAACGGCAACCGGCGGCGCAAAGGCCTGGAAGGACATCTGGGGCGCCGGCCAGGGTATTGGCGCGGTCAAGGCGGTGGAACCGGTGGCGGATCTCGTCGATCGACTGGCACGCGAATATGAGGCGGCCAGACACCGCATCTGCGCGAAAGCCTGAGGCATTCATAAACAACGGACAGGCAAAGCTTTTTCTCGGAATTTTCAAAACCAGCACATTCAAGGCTTGAAATCCGTCGGCATTGCCTGTATCAGCCCGCCATGAAGCTGATCCGTAACAAACGGGTCACAATCGGGCCGCTTTAGCTCAGTCGGTAGAGCACGTCATTCGTAATGACGGGGTCAGGTGTTCGAGTCACCTAAGCGGCACCATTTTCCGAATAAACAAGAAACCTTATCCCATCGATAGGCTCGACGGCCCCGATTTCGCACGGCTTCACGTGGCGATTGAGGCTGCTCAGAAGTTCTGATGACCATTGAGGATTGTCGCCCGCCGGATTTTGTCACTCAGACCTCTTCAGCCAATTATTGACTGCCGGTCCGACGATGTGTATCAATACACATATGAAAAGTGGCGATATCATTTCGGCATTGGCGGCAGATGGCTGGTATGAGGTGAGCACCAAAGGTAGCCACGTCCAGTTCAAACACCCAGCCAAACAAGGCCGCGTGACCGTTCCTCACCCGAAGAGGGATTTGCCGATCGGCACACTCAAAAGCATTGAAAAACAATCCGGACTGAAACTGAGGTAGAACCATGAGTAATTATATCGGACTGATCCACAAGGACGGTGATAGCGATTACGGCGTTTCTTTCCCTGACTTTCCGGGCGTTGTGACCGCAGGCACCGATCTTGATGATGCGCGCCGCATGGCGGAAGAAGCTTTGGCGTTCCATGTTGAAGGTATGATCGAGGATGGTGAAGCCATTCCCGAACCATCTTCTCTCGATACCGTCATGGCTAACGCGGAAAACAGTAATGGCGTCGCCATCCTGGTCGCTCTCAAGGCGGAGAGCAAGAAGTCTGTTCGTCTCAACATCACACTCCCGGAAGACGTTCTGAAAGAGATTGACGCGTTCGCGGAGGCCAAAGGGCTGACGCGGTCCGGCTTCCTGGCGCGGGCAGCTAAACATGAGATGTCGAACGCAAGCCGCGACGATCATCGGTAGGTCCGTTTGGCTGACGTGCGATCGTCACGGCAAAAGTGTTTGAAACCAAACAGCCCGCCACACGTTGATCGGCAAGTCACTCTCAACCAGAAAGCCAGATATCGTGGACGTCATTCGCATTCTTATCGCCATCCTTCTGCCGCCCGTCGGTGTGTTCCTTCAGGTCGGGCTTGGCCTGCAGTTCTGGCTCAATATTCTCCTGACGCTGTGCGGTTATGTCCCCGGCATCATTCACGCCATCTGGGTGATCTTGCGGAAGTGAAATTCCGGCCCGCGATGGGACGTCCTCAACATTTTAGTACGTGATTAAATTCACATTATCTCCGGAACCTCGTCTTCTCCCTCACGTTAAGGTGATGACAAGCAGCCAAGGAGAAAATCATGAACCAGATCATCTACATCGTCGGCCTCGTCGTTATCGTACTGGCGATCCTGTCGTTTTTCGGCTTTCGTTGATCCCCGTTGTCAATTCACTCGCTTGCGCATATTCTAAACAGCAGTGACACACGGCCGCGCTCATGGGTTGCTCCGCTGTCGGGTGTATTTCGGGATCGCGTTGCTCTGGGAGGTGCACGATGAAGAACGAGAGATGGACAGAACCGGTCGAGGTCAATCTTGAGGCGAACGGCAAGAGTGTCGTCGCCGGCCCCTCTGAAGCACTGACTTTGCTCACGGAAGGCTGGCCGAAGATTGGTGGGTTGAGCTTCGTGAGAGCCAGAAGCGCCTGCCGCGCCGCCCTTGACGGGCGCAAATCGCCGGAGGAAGCGCGCAAATGTTTCACCGATGCGGTTTCCGAGATGCAGAAAAACCCGCATTAAATTGAGATAAAACGAAAAATGGCTCCGTCATGGAGCCGTTTTTCCGTATGTCGCGCTTCCGGAAATTGTCCGGAAACGCTTTGTCTTGGGTGCGATCAAAAGCCGCTGCCTCTTACATCCAGTAAGGCGCGACGCCGTAATAGTCATGAACCTTGCGGTCCTTGGCGGTCAGCAGATCGTTATCATCGAGATTGGCGAAATGCGGCGCGTTTTCGATCTCTTCCTTGGTGAGATCGATGCGGTAGCCATCAAGCTCCTCGTCATAGTGCAATTTTTCCCAGGGGAGCGGATAATAATCGTCGCCAATGCCGAGGAACCCGCCGAAGCTCAAGACCGCATAGGCAACACGGCCGCCGCGCTTTTCCAGGAGGATGCGCTGGATCGAGCCGATATGTTTGCCGTCAGCACCATAAACGCGGGTGCCTTCGACCTTGTCGCTGGCGATCAGGCTCAGTGTATCCTTGACATAGGGGTCCTGTCCGGCGCGGGGTTCCTGATGCAATGTCATCTCTTCCTCCTTGATTTTCCTCGTTGGTGTCACGTCCTGTAAACCCTGCGACGGGGAAATCGTTCCGAGGTGTTTCAAGCGCTGCGGCAGGTATTTTTTTGAAAGAGGACGGAACAAAAAGGCCGCCTATTGGCGGATTTTTTGCCAAACTGAGGGGGAAACCCCGACCATCTTGCGGAAGACGCGGGAGAAATGCGCCTGATCCGAAAACCCGCTGGCAATGGCGATGTCGGTCAGCGCCATGTCGGTTCGCATCATCAGTTCCTTGACGCGATCAATGCGCGCCTGCATCTGCCATTGATGCGGTGGCACGCCGGTAGACGCCTTGAAGGCGTGGCTGAAATGAGATTGCGACAGGTTGGTGAGTTCCGCCAGCTCCTCCAGCCGGATCGACCGCAGGCAATGTTCGCGGATGTAATCGGTCGCCGCCCTTAATTGCCAGGCGGCAAGCTTGCTGCGTTTCTTGACCGGCTCCCGCTTCACCTTGAGGAAATCCGTCAGCAGCGCCAGCACGAGGCTCTCGCCATAAAGGTCATGCAGGGGGTCTGGATTATCGCATTCGGCGGCGATCAACCGCGCCAGCGCCAGCAGGCGCTCATCCTCGAACATCAGATGCGGATCGAGCAGGCCGTGCGGGTCAAACCCCTGCACCAGCCGCGCGCCCAGCAAACCCGCATCGAAATGCAGATCGAGATGGCGCACGAAGGACACATTGCTAAGTTCCGCATGCACATCCAGATCGGCGGGCACGAAGGAAATCCGGTTCGCCTTGGAGGAACCGTAATTGTCGCGGCGGGAGCGGTTCATCATGAACCGGCTGTCATCGCTCCCGTCCATATCCAGCAGGAAAACAAACCGCGGGTCCTTGCCGACATAACGGCCGCCCGCTTTCGGGGCGCAGCGCACGTCCCAGAGATCGGCGACGATGCCGTTCCATACCCTGGAGCGCGGGCCGCCGATGACGGCAAAGCCCTCGATCTCATTTTCCATCCGCACGCGGAAAGCCATGGCCTCTTGATCCCGCAAGGCGCAAAGGCGCCTCTATAAACATGATAAATCTATTCATGTTTATAGAGGCAAACTATATTTCCCGCAACTCTTCGCCGTTGAAGGCAGTTTACCACTTCTTGGCAAGCTTGAAGGTGATGGTACGGCTGTCGCCCCAGCCGCAGACCGAGACACCGGCGCAGCTCTTGACATATTCCTTGTCGAAGACATTCGCGACGTTGACGGACGCCGTCCAGTCGTTCTTCTCGTAGCGGATTGCGGCATCGAAGACCGCGGCATCCGGAACGCGCAACGTGTTTGCCGCATCCGCCCAGGATTTACCCTGATAGCGCACACCACCGCCGATGCTGAGGCCTTCAAACGTATCATCGGTGAAGGCGTAGTCCACCCACAGGGACGCGGTGTTGGCGGGCACGATCCATGGGGATTTGCCGATCAGGTTGGGATTGGCATCACGGGTAATCTCAAGATCAGTATAGGAATAAGAAGCAAGGGCCTTCCAGTTGTCGGAAAGATTGGCCTTGGCTTCCAGCTCGAAGCCGGTGGATTCCACCTGTCCGAACTGCCCGCTCGTGGTCACGCCGCCAGTCGTATAGGACACGATGGCATTGTCCTTGACCAGCTTGAAGACGGAGGCAGTGATGCTGCCATCAAAGAAAGTTGGCTCGTATTTGATACCTGCTTCGAACTGGTGCCCCTCCTCCGGTGCGGCCGGGGTGCCATCGCCAAGCGTATCGATCAGCGGATTGAAGAAGGTGGCCCCCGAGACATAGGGTGTCAGGCCATTGTCGAATTCATAAGCGAGGCCGGCCCGGCCGCTCAGCGCATCGTCATTGGAGCGGAAAGAAGCGCCTGCCGGCAGCCTGTTGTTCAGCTCCGTATCGACATAATCGTAACGACCGTTCAGCGTCACCAGCCAGCCATCACCGAAACGCAGCTGGTCCTGCGCGTAGATGCCGATCTGCTGCTGGGTCACGACATTGTCTGCATAAACGAAATTCGTTCCCTGCGTCGAGCCATAGACCGGCTTGAGCGCGCCGATCGCATTCGATCCGCAGCAGGCCTGCACCTGATCCAGCTTGTAGTATTTATAGTCGAGACCAACGAGCAGCGAATGGCTGACCGCACCGGTTTCAAACTGGCCTTCAATGCGGTTGTCAACGCCGAAGCTGTCCGCCTTCGACAGGCCGTCATAACCAAAGCGGGTCAGCATATAGTCGTTGGTGGTGGCATCGAGGATCGGCTGGCCGTTAGCGTCGGCATTGGCCCAACCGCCCGGATAGGGTCCGGTCTCGTGCTTGTAGAGGTGGCCGTAACGGGCGTTCTGGCTGATCTTCCAGCCATTGTCGAATTCATGGCTGACTTCGTAACCCACCATGGACTGGTAGACGCGGCCATTGTCGAGGTCCGGTTCGCCATAAAAGGCCTTGCGGTCGAGCTTGCCGAAAGGCGCATCGACCACGGTGCCAACATAGGGCAGGAAGCCGTTGCCGACATGCACCTGATCGAGCGCCGAGAAATATCCGTAGAGCGTGGCGCTTGTCTGCGCATCCGGCTCGAAGGTGATCTGCGGCATGATGAAGCCGCGCAGGTCCTCTGAGTAATCGGTGTAATTATCGCCGCCGGAAACCTTGCCGGTGACGCGGTATTTCCACACGCCCTCAGCATCTACCTTGTCGCCGAGATCGAAACCAAAGAAGGCATTGCCGAAATTGTTGATGCCGATTTCCGTTTCACGAACCGGCGTATCCTGGGTCTGCTTGCGGACCAGCTGCACGATACCGCCGGGATTGGCGCCGCCATACAGCACCGAGGCCGGCCCTTTGAGAACCTCCACCCGCTCCAGACCATAGGCATCCATCTGGAAACCGCCGAAACCATAGCTGAACAGGTTGAGCCCATCGAGGAAAACGCCGGTCTGGGTGGCCTGAAAACCGCGAATGTAAAACCAGTCGGTATCCGGATCGGTGCCGAAGGGCTCCGCCGTCACACCGGGCGTATAGCGCAGCACCTCGTCGATTTTCGTCACGGCGCCGCGATCATCCATTTCCTTGCGGCCGACGACGGATACGGATTGCGGAATGTCTTTCGTTTCCGTGTCGGTCTTCGAACCGGTGGCGCTTTTCTTCGCGACGTAACCCCGGACCGGACCCGTGGCATTTTCCGCCCCCTGCCCTTCGACGGTGATTTCCCGCAGAACGGTCGTTTCCTGTGCGTGGCCCATCACCGGCGCCATCAAAACAACGGCAGCCGTTCCCAAAGCCAGGCGGCCCAAAAACATCCTATGCAAATTTTTCAAGATATGCCCCGAAACAGATCGCGGACGACGGTCATAGCCGGCAGGCCGCAGCACTTCAATTAAGATGAGTATTTACATCAGGATTAAGGCGGGATGCTTGTCGTTTTCCGGGAGGATTTGAAGCTTATTGGCCTCTCGCACTGTTTTGTGCCCGTCATCTATGTGGCGAGACCCAGCCATCAACCTTTGCGTCGGCCGATCCTTGCAAGCAGCATGACGGGAAGGATGCCGATGACGACAATCGCCAGTGCGGCGATTGCCGCCTCTTCATAGGTGCCGCGCGCCGCTTCGCCGTAGAGATGGGTCGCGAAGGTCTCGAAATTGAGCGGCCGCAATAACAGCGTGGCGGGGAGTTCCTTGACACAGTCCACGAAGATCAGCAACGCCGCTGCCGCAAGCGATGCCTTCGAGAGTGGTAGGTGGATCTGGCGGAATGTCTGGGTTGCGGATCGCCCGAGTGTTCGCGAAGCATGATCGAAGGATTGCGGGATACGGCTCAAGCCCGCATCGACGCCGCCGGCTGCAATGGTGAGGAAACGTGCCGAATAGGCATAGATCAGGGCTGCACCGCTGCCGATGAAAATAAGGCCGGTGGAGATGCCAAACCAGTCGCGCATGGTCTGGTCGACAAACCTGTCGAAACCACCGAGCGCAATCAATACGCCGATGGCAATGACCGTGCCGGGGGCTGCATATCCCACCGTGGAGAGGCGAAAGGACCAGAGCGAGAGACGCCCCGGAGCAAGGCGCATCGCGTAAGCAACTGCAAGGCCGAGAATGAGGGTGATTATCGTCGCCATCCCGGCAAAGACGATGGTGTTCAAAGCCTCCTCGGTAAAACGGGCCGACAGGCCGCTGAAGCGGAATCGTTTCCATGCTTCGATGACGAGATAGCTCGCCGGCGCCACAAAACCGATCAGGACCGGCAGGCTGCCGAGTGTAAAAGCGCCGCAGGCCTTGAGGCCAGTAAGGCGCACCGGCTCCAGCTCCCGGCTTTTCTGCGCGGAAACCGAATAACGCTGCTTGCGCCGCGCCCAGCGTTCAAACGCCACGAGTGCGACAACGATGAATAGCATGGAAAGCGCGATCTGCGCCGCACCCGGCAGATCGGATTTCGTGACCCAGGTGGTATAGACCGAAACGGTGAGGGTGCGGACGCCCAGAAATTCCGACGCGCCGATATCGTTCAGCGCTTCCATAAGGGCAAGGCTGACACCCACCGCGATTGCCGGGCGCGCCAGCGGCACCGCCACTTTGAAAAAAGCCGCCCGTCTGGAAACCCCAAGCGTGCGGGCGGCCTCCAGCAGATTGCCAGCCTGTGTGAGGAACATGGCGCGGACCGGGATATAGACATAGGGAAACAGCACGAAGCCAAGCAGGATGATACAGCCCGTCATCGACCTTATATCTGGCAGGCGGAATTCACGCGGGCTGGAATAACCGAGCAGCCAACGGATCACCCCCTGCACCGGCCCGATGGGGTGCAGAATATCCAGATAGGCATAGGCGACAATATAGGTGGGCATGGCCAGCGGCAGCAGCAACGCCCATTCCAATATCCGGCGACCGGGAAAATCATAAGCGGTGACCAGCCAGGCCGAACAGGTTCCGATGATACCGGCCAGCAGGCCGACACCGGCCAGAAGGATGACCGTGTCCGGCAGGGCGGTCAAAAGAACGCTTGCGCCGAGATGCGCCCACAGGCCTGCCGAACCCTGCACAGCCTGGGAGACGAGCGCAACAACCGGCACCATGGCGCCGCAGACCGCCACCATGGACAGGAACAGCCACCAGAAGGCGGATGAAAACCTTGGTCTCGCGCGGGACGTCAATGGCTGGACGGCGTGTGGATTCATGAGCTTCTTGAAAATACAGGGAAAGGCGCCCGCGGGTGCGAACGCCTTCCATCTTGTTGTTGCCAAGTGGCCTTTACTTGTCGAAGCCGACCTTGTCGACCAGCTCGCTCGCCTGCTTGCGGTGCGAGACGATTTCCGTCAACGGCTTGTTGTCGATCTTCAGGGTGCCGAAGGAGGCGACGATCTCGTTGAGAGCCGCACCCTGCTTGACCGGATATTCGTAGTTGGCTTCAGCATAGATCTTCTGGGCTTCGTCAGAGACGAGATATTCCAGAAGCTTGACGGCTTCAGCCTTGTTCGGAGCGTTCTTGGCCACAGCCGCGCCCGAGATGTTGACCTGCGTGCCGCCATTCTTGAACGTCGGCAGAACCACCTTGATGGCGTCGCCCCACTTCACCTGCTCTTCGCCGCCCTTGCCCGAGCGCATCAGGCCGACGTAATAGGAGTTGGCGATACCGATATCGCAAATGCCGCCGAGGATGTCCTTGGCAACGTCACGGTCGCCGCCGCCTGCCTTGCGGGCCAGATTGTCCTTGACGCCGGCAAGCCACTTTTCAGTGTCGGCTGCGCCATAATGGGCGATGTAGTCGGCGAACAGTGCTGTGTTGTAAGGGTGCTGGCCGGCGCGAATGCAGACCTTGCCCTTCCACTTTGCGTCGGCGAGATCTTCATAGTTGAAGGATGCGAGATCGACATCCTTCGCCGCATAAAGAACGCGGGCGCGCATGGAAAGCGCGAACCAGTGACCCTTGGCGTCGCGAAGTTCAGCCGGGACAGCCTTGGTCAGGGTTTCGGATTCGACCGCCTGGGTAACGCCCTTTTCAGCGAGATCAACGAGATTGCCGGCATCAACCGTCATCAGGACGTCAGCAGGCGAGCTTGCGCCCTCGCTCAGAACGCGCTCAGCCAGACCGTCCTTCAGGAACACGGTGTTGACCTTGACGCCGCTCGACGCGGTGAAGGATTCCAGCAGGGGCTGGATCAGGCCCGGCTCTCTGGTGGTGTAGATGTTGAGTTCCGCAGCGCTGACCGAACCGGCTGCAAAAGCAACGGTGCTGGCAAGCAGAGCAAGTTTGGCAAATTTCGTCATGGTCGTCTCCCTCTTCGATTGCAGGCAATATAGAGGGAGCAAACATCATACATGATGGATCAAATCAAGTTTTATTTAGCCGTTTTCAGGCGGGATTTGATCACCAAGAGTTGAAAATAGAGCGGAAATAAACATGCAAATCCGCTCATTCAACTTCAAGTAAATATCAGGACGCCCTTGGGATCGATGCCGAAACGCACGGCACTCGTTTTGGCGCGCGTGCGCTGCATCGTCCTGACACGCAGGTCTCCCGGCAGGCCTGGCACGGCGATGCCGAGTTGCTCGATCTCGCCGAGGAAAACGCGGCTCGATATTTCACCCGCGATCCCCTCTTTCGCCGTGCTGTCCTCGATGATCGAAATTGCGTTGGGGCGCACGTAGGCGACGGCGGCAAGACCTTCCGGCAGGTCGGAAGCGTCGCCCAGAGGCCCAAGCGGCGTTTCAACGCGCCCCTGCCTCACCCGGCCTTCGATCTTGTTGAAGGCGCAGAAAAAATCGGCGGCATAGCGGCTTTTGGGATGGTCGTGGATTTCGTAACCCGTGCCGCTCTGCACGATACGCCCGCGCTGCATCAGCACCACACGGTCGCCTGCGGACAGCGCCTCTTCCGGATCATGGGTGACCATGATCGCCGTCGTGCCCAGTTGCCGCAACAGACCCAGCGTCTCCTCGCGCACATTGTCGCGCAATCCCCTGTCCAGATTGGAAAAAGGTTCGTCCATCAACAAAAGGCCGGGCTGCGGCGCAAGCGCGCGGGCAAGCGCCACACGCTGCTGCTCGCCGCCCGAAAGCGTATGCGGGTAACGTTTTGCAAGCTCCTGCAGATGAACATGTTCAATCATCTCGGCGGCGCGGCGGCGGGCTTCCGTCTTTGGAAGGGCTCTGAGGCCGAACATCACATTCTGCTCGACGGTGAGATGCGGGAACAGCGCATAGTCCTGAAAGACAAAACCGATATTGCGTTTTTCCGGCTCAACGAAAGCAGTCGAACCGGCAACGACCGCACCATTCAAAGAAACGCTGCCATGGTCTGGCGTCTCCACACCCGCAACGATGCGCAGCAAGGTCGATTTTCCACAGCCCGACCGACCAACCAGACAAATAATTTCGCCGCGTTCGACGGACAGGTCGATATCGGACAAGACCTCCGTATCACCGAATCTTTTCCCAATCGATTTCAGTTCAAGCGCTGCGCTGCCTGCCATGTCCAATCCTGCCCTGCTTTGCGAATTATGTTGATCGCTCAAATCAGGATTAAAGTCAAAAAATCGCACATAACCCCTTTCCATTCACGAGGGCGCGAGATGTGCGGCAGCAATATTGACGTTTACGTTAGAGTTAAATAGGCTTTACCGATATGATGGACGTCAGGGGATTCCGCGTCTATCATTCGTCACCGGGGAGCGGGAGGAGCGGTCGATCCGGTGGCGCACATGTGGTTCCTTCTATCTCGCCGATATGCGGCTGGTTGCGGGAGCTTCATGATCATCACGAAGCCTAAAGCGCCCTTGATGCATTCCACCGAATGCACGGCGCGAAAAAGACTCTGGGAGGAGAAGCATGAGTGAATTGTCCCTGGGACAGCCGGAAAATGTCAGCGTAGAAAAGCGTTGGCTGTCGTCCTATCCGCCGGGCGTCCCTTCCGAGATCCCCGTATCGGCCAACGCCTCGCTTGTAGACCTTCTTGAAAAGAGCTGCGTAAAATTTGCCGACCGCAAAGCCTTTTCCAGCATGGGGAAATCGCTGACCTACCGGGAGCTGGACGCTCAAACCCGCGCCGTGGCCGCCTGGCTGCAATCCAGAGGGCTGGAAAAGGGCGATCGGGTTGCGGTGATGATGCCGAACATCCTGCAAAATCCCGTCGCGGTTTACGGAATCCTGCGGGCGGGCATGATCGTGGTCAACGTCAATCCGCTCTACACACCGCGCGAACTGGAACACCAGCTGAAGGACTCCGGCGCAAAGGCGCTGTTCGTGCTGGAAAACTTCGCCCATGTGGCGCAGCAGGCGGTGCCGAAAACCGCCGTGCGGCATGTCGTCGTCGCAGCCATGGGTGATCTTCTCGGCTTCAAGGGACATATCGTCAATCTTGTCGTTCGCAAGGTGAAGAAGCTCGTGCCCGCCTATGCGATCCCCGGCTCGATCAGCTTCAAGGCGGTGTTGAAGGAAGGCCAGGGATTTTCCCTGAAGTCCGTCGGCCTCACGGCTCAGGATATCGCCTTCCTGCAATATACCGGCGGTACGACGGGCGTCTCCAAAGGCGCGATCCTTACCCACGCCAATCTTCTGGCCAACAAGGCGCAGATCAGCCTGTGGCTGGACGCCGCCTTCAGCAGCCGCAACGATCGTCCCGAGGTTCTCAACTTCATCTGCGCGCTGCCGCTATGCCACATTTTCGCGCTGACGGTGAATTCGCTGATGGGTATCGCGCTCGGCGGCCACAATCTGCTGATCGCCAACCCGCGCGATATTCCCGGCTTCGTCAAAGAACTGTCGCATTATCAGCCGCATATTTTTCCGGGCATCAACACGCTTTTCAACGCGCTGATGAACAATGAGGATTTCCGCAAGCTCGACCTGTCGTCGCTCATCCTCGTTCTCGGTGGCGGCATGGCCGTGCAAAGACCGGTCGCGGAACGCTGGCTTTCCGTGGTGGGCTGCCCGATTGCGGAAGGCTACGGTCTCTCCGAAACATCGCCAGTGGCGACGGTCAATCGCCTCGATTCCCAGGAGTTTAGCGGCACAATCGGCCTGCCGCTTTCATCGACGGAGATCGACATTCGCGACGACGATGGCAACAGCTTGCCTATGGGTGAAGTTGGCGAGATTTGCATTCGCGGCCCGCAGGTCATGGCCGGTTATTGGCAACGGCCGGATGAAACCGCAAAAGCCATGACCGCCGACGGCTTCTTCCGCTCCGGCGACATGGGGTTCATGGACGAGCGCGGTTACACCAAGATCGTCGACCGGAAGAAGGACATGATCCTCGTCTCCGGTTTCAACGTCTATCCAAACGAAGTGGAGGAAGTGGCGGCCAGCCATCCGGGCGTGCTGGAATGCGCCGCAATCGGTGTTCCGGACGAACATTCCGGCGAAACCGTCAAGCTTTTCGTCGTCAAGAAGGATCAGTCGCTGACGGAAGCGGAACTCAAGGCCTTCTGCGCCAAGAACCTGACAAACTACAAACGGCCAAAGATCATCGAGTTCCGCACCGAGCTGCCGAAATCCAATGTCGGCAAGATTTTGCGGCGCGAATTGCGCAATCTGAACTGAGCGCTTGAAGCGAATGACGAGAGCCGGGCGACCGGCTCTTTTCTTTTATGCCCGCCCTTTTCTTTATCAAAGTCGCCTTGATTTGGCCGCCTGAAAAAGAATAGTTTCCTCATCCTTCCACGGAAGCCGAGGAGCACATGATGCAGGCCACCATCGAAAAACTCAAAGCAACGGCAAGCAGCACAGCCGCAACCGATCTTCGCGCCGCGTTTGCGGCCGACGACAAGAGATTCAGCCGTTTCAGCGCCAAATTCGATGACCTGCTGATGGATTATTCCAAATGCGCCGTCAACGAGGAGATCGTGACGCTTCTCGAACAGCTGGCCCGCGACGGCGGCGTCGAGGCCAAGCGCGAGGAGATGTTCTCCGGCAAGGAGATCAACTTCACCGAAGGCCGCGCGGTTCTCCACACCGCCCTGCGCAACCGTTCCAACCTCCCCGTTCTGGTTGACGGCAAGGATGTGATGCCTGACGTGAACGGCGTTCTGGCCGCCATGGGCAAGTTTGCCGATGCAATCCGTTCCGGCTCCCTGAAAGGTGCTACCGGCAAGAAGATTACCGACGTCGTCAATATCGGCATTGGCGGCTCCGATCTCGGCCCCGTCATGGTGACGCTGGCGCTTGCGCCTTTCCATGACGGTCCTCGGGCACATTTCGTTTCCAACATCGACGGCGCACATATTGCCGATACGCTGAAGCTGCTCGACCCGGAAACCTCGCTCTTCATCGTCGCATCGAAGACCTTCACCACCATCGAAACGATGACGAATGCCGCCACCGCGCGCCGCTTCATCGCCGAGAAGCTGGGTGAAGAGGCCGTAAAGCACCACTTCGCCGCCGTTTCCACCGCGCTGGACAAAGTCGCCGCCTTCGGTATCGAAAGCGACCGCATCTTCGGTTTCTGGGACTGGGTGGGTGGTCGTTATTCGATCTGGTCGGCAATCGGCCTGCCGTTGATGATCGCCATCGGGCCGGACAATTTCGGCAAGTTCCTGGATGGCGCGCATGCGATGGACAAGCATTTCCGCGAGGCGCCAATCCGCGAAAACCTGCCGATGCTGCTCGGTCTCATCGGGTTTTATCACCGCAACGTGCTGAATTATTCGACACGGGCGATCCTGCCCTATGACCAGCGGCTGTCGCGTTTCCCCGCCTATCTGCAGCAGCTCGACATGGAATCGAACGGCAAGGGTGTTACCATCGACGGCACGCCGGTCGAAGGCCATTCCGGCCCGGTTGTCTGGGGCGAACCCGGCACCAACGGCCAACACGCCTTCTACCAGCTGATCCATCAGGGCACGAGCGTCATTCCGGCGGAATTCATGATCGCCGCCAATGGTTTTGAACCTGAATTGCGCCACCAGCATCAGCTTCTCATCGCCAATTGCCTGGCGCAATCGGAAGCCCTGATGAAGGGCCGCACGCTGGCCGAAGCCAAGGAGCAGCTCACCTCCAAGGGCATGGACGACAAAAAGGCCGATTTCATCGCGCCGCACCGCGTCTTCACGGGCAACCGCCCCTCCATCACCTTCGTCTACGACACACTGACGCCTTTCGCGCTTGGCCGCCTGATCGCGCTTTATGAGCACCGCGTCTTTGTGGAAGGCGTGCTGTTCCGCATCAACTCCTTCGACCAGTGGGGTGTGGAACTCGGCAAGGAACTGGCGACCGGCTTGCTGCCCGTCGTCGAAGGCAAGGAAAGCGCTGCCGGCCATGACAGCTCGACGCAGGGTCTGGTAAAGGTGCTGGCCGGTCTGGCGGGGTAAAATCCCCGCACACTTGATCTCAGGAAAGCCGGAAGGACACTTCCGGCTTTTTTAATGCGGCGGCTTCAAATATAAAGCGCCGCCATCTTGCGCCACGCACCCGCCCGGTGGGCGCGCCCCTCCCAGACATGCATCTGATGGCCCACCTGCTTGTCGGATAGAACCCGGCTCAGATGATGGTTGTTGTCCAGAAACGGGTCTGCATCGCCGATGGTGAACACCATGTCGATGCGGCGCAGGTGTTCGAGCCGCCGCGGGCAGGCAAGTCCCGGCAGGAAATGGCTTGGCATGTGGAAATAGACGTCATCGTCGTAATAGCCGTCGAACAGGTCGCCGAAGGACTCCACCTTCATCGTCAGGTCGTAACGGCCGGAAAAGGCGACGAGTTTGCGAAACAGATGCGGGTGGCGAAAAACGAGACTGGCGGCCTGAAACGCACCGAGGCTGCAGCCATGAACGATGGTATCGGTATGGGAATTTTTCTCGGCCATCAGCGGCAGTACCTCGCTGAGAATATAGTCTTCGAAGGCGGCATGACGGCGGATGCGGTCGGCCGGGTGATGATGGGCCGCATAAAAGGTCTCTGTGGCCAGCCCCTCAATGCAATAAAGCTGGAGATGGCCTGCCTCCAGCTTGTCGGCCAGACTACCGACAAGCCCCAGTTCTTCATATTCGAAAAAACGCCCGTCCCGGGTGGGAAACATCAGCACCTTGGCGCCGGCATGACCGAATATCAGGAGCTCCATGTCGCGATGGAGCCTGTGACTAAACCAACGGAGATATTCGCGTTTCATGGCACCTTGAAAAACCGTCTGACCTTGTCCTTATGGACCGCATCTTGCGATGCGCTGTCAGGGTAATCGAAATGCCCGGCGTCGAGGATGAAGATTTCATTAAATTTTGAGTGCGGCAGCGCATTGGCCACTGCGAACTGGCAGGGCGGGGCCACCGATGGATCGAAAAGTGCCGGCGCAACCAGCATCGGCACTTTTATGCGGGCGGCGGCACAGGCGGCATCGAAGAAACGCAAGGTTTCGAGGACATTCGGATGGGCCTTCTGGTATGACTGAACCGAATTCGCACTGCCAACGGTGGGCAATGTCAGCCAGAACGGCCTATGCCCGAATGTCGGCACCACCAGATGGCCGCGGTCGATGCGCTCATCAAATGGTATCGCCAGCGCTCCGATGCCGCCGCCGAAACTGATGCCGCTATACCCCACCTGCCCTTCCAGCCAGGGGTAAAGGCTCACGAGCGTCGAAACGGCAACCCACAGATCATCGACACAACCGCCGATGATGTAATCGTCTTTCCTGTCGATATTGTAGAGAACATGAAGCGCCGATTCCGAAGAAATCGGCGGACAGGCGCTTAGCGAGAGCCCGCGAAAACAAAGAAACAGCACGGCCGTTTCTTCCACCGGCACTTCGAAATCAGGCTCGGAGCGCCCACCATAACCATGGCCGACGACGAGGCCGCGGCGCACCTGGCCTTCGCGCGGCAAAAGCATCCAGCCACCGATGCGGAAACCGCCGGTGGAGGTGTAGGTGACATCAAGCACATGCCAGCGCGGATGGCTGAGCCTGCTTTTGCGCAGCACCGGCCGCGGATCCGTGGCGAGCGCGCGACGATAACGCTTCTGCCAGAAGTCATCAAAACCCGGTGGCGCTTCGGGCGGGGTGATGGCCAGCAACTGTTCGCGCTGCATGCCGTAGCTTGGGTCGAAATCGAAAGGATGGATATTGGGAACACTCATGCGACGCATGTTTCGCGAAAAACCGGCGGACACAAGGTTTTTGATCTTCGAATACCGGTTTTTTAGGGTATTGATCGCGCGCACAGCGGCTGTGCCGAAAATGCCCCGCCTCAAACAGCGACATCCTGACCTTCGGGCAAGGTCCAAAGCTGTGGGTCCGCATTGATTGCGGCTACAACCGCCAAAGCTCTTTCGCGGCATCCGGGCGTTTCACCAAGGGCCATATGTTCGGCCTCGATTCCCACCAGATAATCGGCGACTTCAGCGGCAGCGATACCTCTGCGCAATTGGCCTGCGGCCGCAATCAGGTAGTTGTCGTATTCATCCGCAAAACACAGGTTGCCGGCGTCGTTCCAGCTTTCTCCCGCCGGCATAAGTCCAATTGGGTCCCACACGGACCAACCAATATCCCGCAACCGCGAAAGCCTGATCCTGGGTGGTGGGGTCAACGGAGCCATAGTCTCATCCGCGGCGATGCAAATTGGGACGAGAATACGCCCCCGTCCTCAGAACCACAATATTCCGGACGCAGATCAAGCGTTAGACAGCCATGCTCAAAGCCCGATTTCATGCGCAAAAGGCGGATTTGCGCCAGCCCGCGAGACAGTGACCGCAGCGGCTTTTGCACCCAACGCCAAAGCCTTCCTGATCTGCTCTTCATTGAGCGCGGCAACCTGCGCCTTGGTCAGAAGGCCCTGCATTTTCAGCGAGGCGAGAATGCCGGCGTCGAAAGTATCACCGGCACCGACGGTATCAACGACTTCGACCCGTTCGGAGGCCACTTCCACCTTGAGATTGGCAGTATAACCCACAGCCCCCTTGGCACCCCGGGTGACGACGACCAGTTTCGCGCCATGATGCAGCCAGTGGCGGGCGAGCGTATCCTCATCGCCTTCCAGACCGAACCAAGCGAGGTCCTCATCCGAGAACTTCACAATATCCGACATGGCGGCCATACGGCGGATGCGGGCCATATGCGACTGCTTGTCCTTGATGAAACCGGGGCGGATATTCGGGTCGAGCGAGATGACGCGGCTTTCATGCTCGCGCGTCATCAGCGCCTCATAGGTGCTGCCGCAGGGTTCGGGAATGAGGCTGATCGCGCCGAAATGCAGCGCCTCGCAATCGGCACCCAATGCCGGAAGCTCCGCCTCGGTGATCATCCGGCCGGCGGTATTCTCGTCATAAAAAGCGTAGGTGGCATGGCCATCGATCAACTTGACGAAAGCGATGGTGGTCGGCCGCGACAGCGTTGCGCAATAGCTGAAATCGACATGGCTTGCCCGCAGGGTTTCCCGCAGGATATCGCCCATCATGTCATCGGAAAGACCCGTAAAGAAAGCGGAAGGGACGCCGAGACGCCCCAGCGCAATTGCCGTGTTGAAGACCGCTCCGCCTGCATAGGGGGCAAAACCCGCCTCACCCAGCGTCGTCTGCCGGGGCAGCATGTCAATCAGGGCTTCACCACAACACAGGATCATTACGGTCCTCCTCAAAACAGCAAATCAAATGAACTTAAATCGATTTAGACGAAGATCGATCGGAAGGCCAGCCACAAGCCGACTGGCCGCATCCGAAATCACGATTGCGGCAATTCGCTGACGCCGCCGTGCTTCGCCGACCACGGCAGCGGGTTGTCGAGGAAGGCTTCAACCCCCGACAGCGTCTTTTCATCGAACAGTTTTTCAGCCCGTGCGACAGCCAGAACATCGCGCCAGGTCGTCAGATAGTGCAGCTTGACATTGCCATTGGCGAAGCGCGCTTCGGCCTCTTCAAAGATGCCGTAATAAAACAGTGCAATGCCGTGATCGACAATGCCACCCGCCGCGCGAATGGCGTCGATGAAGGTGAACATTGAGCCGCCGGCCGTCGTCAGATCTTCAATGACGAGAACGCGGGCGCCTTCCGGCATGTGGCCTTCGATCTGGGCGTTGCGGCCGTGGCCTTTCGGCTTCTTGCGGCAATAGATCATCGGCAGGCCAAGGCGCTCAGCAAGGAAAGCGGCAAAGGGAATGCCCGCCGTTTCACCACCGGCGACACAGTCGAATTTCTCGAAGCCGGCCTCGCGCATGACAGCCGCCGCCGCGAAATCCATCGCCGCCGAGCGGATGCGCGGGAACGAGATGAGCTTGCGCATGTCGATATAAACAGGGCTCTTCATGCCCGAAGCGAAGGTATAGGGGCTTTCGGAATTGAAGTGGACCGCCTTGATTTCCCACAACATCTTCGCAACCAGTTCCGCGACGACGGTGCGGTCGGTGAATGTGAAATGGTTCATGGGCGTTCTCCTTTTCGGCCTTGGTTTATCGCTCCGAAAACCGGGGCTGGTTTTCGGAAGCACAACATCTCGGTTCAGCATTGCAAGCATCCTCGGGCGGCACCGGAATTTATGGGCGGATGCCAGAGGACCATAACAAAACCGCCGGCAATGCCGGCGGTTTTCAATAAATCAACTTACGTCCCAATGGAGCGGGAACATCGGGTCGAATACGGTCACCGGCCCGGCGCCCGTCTCGATCTTTTCGGGGAAGGAAACCGCTTCCTCACGTTTCACCAGCGTGATCGTCTCCTCATTCGGCGCGAGCCCATACCAAGCGGGACCGTTGAGCGAGGCGAAGGCTTCCAGTTTGTCGAGGGCATTTTCGTCCTCGAAGACATGGGCAAGGCAGCTCATGGTGTTGATGGAGGTATAGATACCGGCGCAGCCGCAGGCGCATTCCTTCAGCGGATCGACATGCGGGGCGGAATCCGTGCCGAGAAAGAAGCGCGCATCGCCCGAAGTCGCGGCTGCACGCAGCGCCAGTCGGTGCTCCTCGCGCTTGGCGACCGGCAGGCAATAATAATGCGGCTTGATACCGCCGACCAGAATGGCGTTGCGGTTGATGATGAGATGGTGGGTGGTGATGGAACCGGCCAGATTGGCCTTGGACGACTTGATGTAGTCCACGCCGTCGCTGGTGGTGATGTGCTCCATCGTCACCTTCAGTTCCGGCAGGCGCTGGCGCAGGGGCTCCAGAACCGTATCGATGAAGACCTTCTCGCGGTCGAAAATATCGACCTCCGGCGTCGTCACCTCGCCATGCACGCAGAGCGGCAGGCCGATCTTCGCCATGCGTTCCAGCACCGGCATCGCCTTGTTGAAATCGCGCACGCCACCGTGAGAATTGGTGGTCGCACCCGCCGGATAGAGCTTCACGGCGGTGATGAGGCCGCTTTTTTTGCCCTCTTCCACATCGTCGGCAACAGTATCCTCAGTGAGGTATAGGGTCATCAGCGGCTCGAAACGATCACCCGCCGGGATCGCCTTGACGATGCGTTCGCGATAGGCGCGGGCATCGGCGGTGGTGACGACCGGCGGCACCAGGTTCGGCATGATGATGGCGCGGGCGAAATGACGGCTCGTATCCCCGATCACCCCTTCCAGCATGGCGCCATCACGCAGATGCAGGTGCCAGTCATCAGGGCGGCGCAGGGCGAGCGACTTCATCGGGATACCTCGGAGCATGATGGAATTGCGCCCGCTTAGCATCTTTTGTCGCGGGAAAACAGCCGCCAGAGGTCATCGGGCGGCTGTAAATATCATTTTTTTGAAGCCTGCCTCAGATGCCGCCCGCTTCAGGACCCCATACATCCGTCATCGCGAACCCGTCCGCAAAGGGGTCGAAGGGATCGAGACCGACCTGATGAAGGCCGAAGGTAAAGCCACGCCCGGCAATGGTGGGAATGACGGCTGGACGGCCCGCCACCTCGGTGACGGCGGAGAGGCCGACGTCGAATTCCGAACCGATAATCGAACGGGATTTATATTCGTCTCCCACCTTCACCTTGCCGCGCGCATAAAGCGTGGCGAGATTAGCGGAATTGCCGGTGCCACAGGGGGAGCGATCCGCCCTGCCCGGCCACATGGTGGTGCAGGTACGGATCGAACCATCGGCATCCACATCGCGGAACATCACATAGGCAACGCCTGATATGGCGGGGATTTCCGGATGAACGACCGTCATTTCACGGTTGACGAGGTCCTTCAGAGTCATGCCGGCGGCAACGAGTTTCGCGGCATTGGCCTTCTCGATGGTGAGGCCGATCTGGCGAACATCGACCAGCGCGTAAAAAATACCGCCATAGGAAATATCCATCGTTACCTTGCCCCATTCGGGGGTGTCGATGCTGACATCCAGCTCATGCACGAAGGACGGCACCATGGTCAGCTTGACCTTTTCGCAGCGCCCGTCGCGGCAGGTGGCCGTGGCCTTCACCAGACCGGCCGCCGTTTCCAGAATGATGACGGTTTCCGGTTCCTTCATCTCCACCATGCCGCTTTCCAGCAGAGCTGTGGTGGCGCAGATGGAATTGGAGCCGGAGCTGGCATGCGCCTGATCCGGCTGGAGAATGACGAAAGCGGCATGTGCATCCGGATGCTTCGGCGGCAGGAGAAGGTTGACCGAGCCCATTGGCGTGCCGCGCGGCTCCAGCGTCAGGAAGCGGCGCAGCGCCTCCCCCTGCGGGTCCGTATTCATCCAGTGAAGTTGCTCAGCGACGGTGTTGCCGGGAATTTTCGGTGCGCCACCAGTGACGACACGGCCGATTTCGCCTTCGCAATGGACATCGAGAAGCTGAAGGGTGCGTTTCCAACGCATGGGGTCTTACTCCGGAAGTTGGGTGTTGACGCGACCATACAGATAAAAATACAAGCTGTATACAAATCTGCGGGAGCGTAATGACAAAAACGCTTAGCGTTTTCGTCGCCCTCGCACGCATCGTAGTTTATCGGTTCCGGCACTCTGTCCGATTGCGATTGGCGGCGGCATCGCAATTCACTCTCGAACTCTGAACCGTCTGATCATCCACCACGGAGCCGGCGGTATCGCCCACCGATCCGACGGTATTTTCGACGGAGCGGCCAAGCCGCTCGACCTGCCTGCCGTAATTTTCCCGCGTGCGCGGATCGAAGACCGCAATCGGTGCGCTGACCACCACGCTGGCTGCCGTTCCGACGGTTTGCGCAGCACCGATGCTGACCGCTCCCAGCGCCTCACCCAGACCGACATCGGAATCCGTCACCGTCTGGCCGGCGATGAGGCGGTCGCCGATCAGGCGCACGACCTCGGGGCTTTCGGCGAATTTACCGTGGTTCAGGCGGTCGCCGGATTGCAGCTTGGTCAGATCGAGAACGGTGATGCCGGCCTTTTCCAGCTGGCTACGATAGGGCTCGACGGAGGGATCGATCTGGCCGAGACGATCGACATTGCCGGAAATGCGGCGCGACAGGCTAAGCGCGCGGTCATCCTGCGACACGAAAAGGGTGAATTTCGGTGGCGTCTTGCCGAGACTTGTGAACTGCCGGCTGAACACGTCCACATCGAGATCCGGCGCGGCCAGAATGACATTGCTGATCTTCGGATCGACGCGACCGTTGCGGATGGCCATCTGGCGCAACGCTTCCACTGCAAGCCAGGTGCCCATGGAATGCGCCATGACGGTGACCTCGCCGATGGACTTGTCCTTGGCCAGACGCGTCAGCATCTCTTCCAGCGCATCGCGGGAGTAGTTGGTGCTTTCCTTGTCGTAATTATAATCGAAAATGCTGGCTCGCGACGGCCAGGTGAACACCACTGGCACGACATCCGTGCCGGAATCATGGACGATCTGGGCGAAACGGTAGACGGAATCCTCGTAACGATTATTGAAACCATGCACGAAGACCAGCACGCGGCGGTCCTTCTGGATATGTTTGTTGATCCAGCTTTTCGTCTCCGCTTCGGAGCGAATGGGCTCCACCGCCACCGTGGTGAAGTCCTTCAGCGGGTTTGGCGGCAGCTTCTTCGGCCATTGCACCTGCCCGACCTTGCGGTTGGCGGCGGGCGGAATGGAAACCGTTACCGCATCGACCTTCAAACCGGTCCCACGCTCCCCGCCGAAAAGCACGGCGGCGTTTTCCGAAGGTGCGCGCGTGGTGGCGACCAGAAGGTTCACCGATGAAGTTCCCGCCACCGTCTGCCCGGTCGGCGTCATGACCCCGATGGGACGCCCGCCGCAACCGGCGAGCAGGGCGACAATCGCAATTACGGCCACGAAGCGAATGGGCATCACATCACTCTCCTACAACCCAGAGGCAGCCGGATAACAGCCAGGGGGAGAGAATTTTCTACCGGAGGCGGAACTGCCGCGCCAGCAACCAAAGCGGAGCAGCGGACACTTTCCGCCCCGGTGTGTCCAAACAGACCCAATTGCCGGCCGACAGGCCGGAAACTCGACGGCCGGCAAGAGCGCGGGACCTATTACTGCGGCAGCATCGTTCCTCTTTCCCGAAGCGCATTGTGCCAGGACAGCGCCTCCTCGATGAGATGCGGCGTGTGCCCGCCCCGTGCCGCCGCCCGCTGGTAATAATCCGTCAACGCATCGCGATAGCTGGGATGCACGCAATTTTCGATGACCACCGTCGCCCGCTCACGCGGAGCCAGCCCGCGTAGATCGGCCAGACCGATTTCGGTGACGAGAATATCCACATCGTGTTCGGTATGATCGACATGACTGACCATCGGCACAACGCTGGAAATCGCCCCGCCCTTGGCGATCGACTTGGTGACGAAGATCGACATATAGGCGTTGCGGGCGAAATCCCCCGAGCCGCCAATGCCGTTCATCATGTGCGTTCCGCCGACATGGGTGGAATTGACGTTGCCATAAATATCGAATTCCAGCGCCGTGTTGATGCCGATGATGCCGAGGCGGCGGATGACTTCCGGGTGGTTGCTGACCTCCTGCGGGCGAAGGATCAGCCGGCTCTTGTAGTCGGCCAGCCGTGGCATGACCCGTTCGTTCATGGCGGAGGAGAGTGTGATCGACGAACCGGAGGCGAAGGTGAGCTTTCCGGCATCGAAAAGCTCGAAGGTCGAATCCTGCAGGACTTCCGAATACATTTTGAGATCGTGAAACGGCGTATCGATGAAACCATGCATCACCGCATTGGCAATGGTGCCAATGCCGGCCTGGAGCGGCTGGAGTTCGTGGGTCATACGGCCATGACGAACCTCGTTCAGCAGGAATTCGGTGAGATGGCCGGCAATCGCCTTGGTTTCGTCATCCGGCGGCAGCACTGTCGAAAAGCTGTCGCTCTTGTCGCTCAGCACGATGGCAGCGATCTTTTCCGGCGGCACCGGAATGAATGGCAGGCCGACACGGCTATCCGTCGCCACGACGGGGATGGGCATGCGGGTCGGGCGTTTGGCGGGAATGAAGATGTCGTGCAATCCCTCCAGCACTTCGGGCTGCGACAGGTTGATCTCAACGATGACCTTATCGGCCAGAATGGCGAAGCTCGCGGAATTGCCGACCGAGGTGGTGGGGACGATGCCGCCTTCCGCCGTGATTGCCACGGCCTCGACAATGGCGACGTCAACGCCGTGAATCTGGTCGCCTCGCAGTTGTTCGACTGTTTCGGAAAGATGCTGATCGATGAACATCACCCTCCCGTCATTGATCGCCTTGCGCAAAGCCGGATCGGACTGGAAAGGCATGCGGCGCGCCAGCATGCCGGCCTCGACCATGGTCTTATCGAGATCGTTGCCGAGGGAAGCGCCGGTCATCAGGGTGATCTTCATGGGATGCGACTTGGCGCGTTCGGCGAGCGCCAGCGGCACCGCCTTGGCTTCGCCGGCGCGCGTGAAGCCGCTCATGCCGACAGTCATGCCATCCTGAATGAGACTGGCGGCCTCTTCAGCGCTGACGATCCGGTTCAAGAGGGACGCGTTGCGGATACGCTTTTCAAGCATGCACTTCTCCATGATCTGCACTCACGATGGCACGTCATCAAGCTGGCCACCTCTTGGGCGACTATGGCGTGCAGTTTCATCGATGAAACTGACATAGATCAAGGGCGCGGCCGGGACTACGGCCTTAGTCCATCAATCTTGCGCAACAAACCGCAAGTGGTGCATCGGCGCTACAGGCTGCGGGGTCTTCGCGACATCGCAGCCTCGCCAATCGGCGAGCCTTCCGCAGCATCGTATCGGCGGCGAAACAGGATGAGGCGGGCGACCGCCCCGTCCTGTCGCCAAAAATCCCTCGCGATCAGGGGCCTTCGCAGATGGGTGCCTGACCAAGCACAACCTGCCCCACTTCGGCATCATAGGCGCGCAGGCCGAATGTACCCGTTGTGATGACCCGGTAACAGGGGTTGCCACCCGTCCACAGCGGATCGAGAACGTCGATATCGGTGATGAAACGGTGGGCGCAGGCCTGACCCGAGCTGTAGGCTATGCCGTCGGCTGTCGTGCCGGCCATAGGCACATGGATATGGCCAAAGATGATATGACGCACACCGGCCGGGTGAGCCGCGAGGCGGCGCATGATGGCGCCATCATCATGCATGCCGATATGTTCGAAATGGCGGATGCCGCAATCCATCGGCGGGTGGTGGATGAACACCGTGACCGGCAGTTCGCCCGCGCTTTCCAGCGCGCTCTCCAACCATGCCAGACGATCCGCGCCATACCTGCCGCCGATGACATCGGCTTCGTGGCTGTCGAGAAACAGCAGGCGGCCGAATTCGGTATCGATGAATGACTGGATATAGCCATTGTCGTCGCGCGGCTGTTCCGGGAAAGCTGCAACGAATTCCGGACGACGGTCGTGATTGCCGAGCATCAGCCGCACGGGGACGGAGACGGGTGCGAGGATGCCGCGCAGCAGCTCATAGGCTTCCGGCTCGCCGTAATTGCAAAGATCGCCCGTCATGACAAGAAGATCGGCGTCGGCGTGTTTTTCAACAATATCGGCCACTGCAGCGCGCAGCTGCTTTTCCGGGTCGACGCCGTTTACGGCAATGCCGGGCGGCACGAGATGGGTGTCGGTGATCTGGATGATCTTCATTGTCAGTCTTTCTGCGCAAAATGGCTGCGGGAACGGATTTCCCCGCAGCCTCTTTCAGGGGGCTTATTTCAGCAGGGCGTTTGTCTGTTCGACAACCTGCTTGAGACCGGCTTCCGGCGTCACCTCACCGCGCATGACGGTGCCGATGATGTCGCGCTGGGTGCGCCAGATACGAACGGAATCGCCACCCGGATAACCGGCCCAGGGAAGCGAACGGTCAGCCTGCAGCGAAGCGGTCTTCACATTCGGGTTCTCGACATAATAGGGAGCGAGGAAGTCCGGACCCGTTGCCAGCTTGTTGGTGGGCAGGTAACCGGTGATGCGAACGATGGTGTTCTGCGCTTCCGGACCGGTGATCCACTTCAGGTATTTCCAGGCAGCATCCTGCTTGGCTTTTTCCTGCGTCAGGATAACGGCAGAGTTGCCGCCGGTCGGCACGCCGCCCTTTTCCTTGTTGTCGAGCGGGAAGGTCGCCGTCTTCAGCTTGAAGCGGTCGCCAACCAGACCCTGGATCGTCTGAACGTGGGCCGGGGTAGAGAAGATGAAGCCGGTGAGGCCTGCACCGAACTGCTGGCGGGACTGATCCCAGTCGAGCAGGTTCTGGCCACCTTCGGTAACGAACTGGCGAGCCATCTTCAGGGCGTTGAGGCCGATCTCATTGTCGAAGGCAACGGTCTTGGTCTTTTCGTCAACGAGCTTGCCGCCCTGTTCGAACACCAGCGCCTGCCACAACCAGTCATCCGGCCAGCCGTTGATGTCGTAGCTCATGCCGGCAAACTTGGCATCGAGAGCCTTGATCTTCTTGGCGAGAGCGATGAGCTCCGGGAAGGTGGTCGGCATCTTGTCCGGGTCGCCACCAGCCTTGGTGACGAGGTCGGCGTTGATGTAGATGATCGGCGAGGAAGCGTTGACCGGCAGGCCGTACTGCTTGCCGTCGATCTGGCCGAGAGCGGCCATCTTCGGGCTGTAGTTCTTGTCGAGGAAAGCCTGACCGCCTTCAGCCTGAATGAACGGGCCGAGATCGGTGATCTGGTTGCGCGGTGCGAGCGTGTGAACCAGTTCCGCCGTCAGGTTGTAACCCGAGAAATAAACATCCGGCAGATTGCCCGTGACGGCGGAGCGCAGAACCTGCTGCTGACCTTCGTTGTAACCGGCAGCCGGGGCAAGGAAGTTGATCTTCACGTCCGGGTTCTTCTTCATGAATTCATCGGCCAGCGGCTGATGGAACTTGGTGAAGCCCGGCAGGTTGTAGAGAACGTTCAGCGTGATTTCATTGGCCAGAGCCGGCTGTGCAAGGCCTGCAAAAGCCATGCCGAGGGCCAGACCGCTTACCACAGCGCGTCGGTTGAGTTTCATATCAGTCTCCAGAAAGGTTGGGAGGAGGAGTGTGAACGGCGTCACTTGACGCCGGTCATGGTAATACCGGCGATGAAGTGCCGCCGTGCGAGGAGGAAGCACAGCACCATCGGCGCGGTAATCAGTGTGGCGCCCGCCATCAGCGCGCCGTAGTTCGCGCCGGATTCAACATCGGCAAAGAACATCATGCCAAGCGGCGGCGGGGCGAGATTGGTGTCGGAGACCACGATCATCGGCCAATAAAGGTCGTTCCAGTGGGCAACGAGCGAGAAGACCGAGAAAGCGGCAAGCGAAGGCAGCGAGCCACGCAGGACGAGCCCCCAGCAAATTTCCATTTCCGAAAAACCATCCATGCGTGCCGCCTCGATGATTTCATCCGGGTAGCTGCGGAAGGACTGGTTGAACAGGAAGATGGCGAAGACCGAGAGAAAGAACGGCATCATCATCGCGAAATAGGTGTTGAGGAGCTGGGTTTTCGCCAGCCCGACGAAAAGCGGCAGCGCCAGCGCCTGAATGGGAACGCAGAGCGCCGCGATGACGAGGCCCAGGAGCAGCTTGCGGCCCGGAAACCTGAGCTTCGCCAGTGCATAGGCCGCCGGAACCGAGGTCAGCACCTGAACAATGAGGATGCCGACGCAAACGATGACGCCGTTCAGCATGAAGCGCGCCATCGGCACCTGACCCGCCGCCCGGGCATAGTTTTCCACCGCGTCGAATTTTTCGGGGATCGGCCAGAGCGAGACGTTGAATATTTCCGCCGGTGAGCGGATCGACGTCAGCATCATCCAGTAGAACGGCAGGAGCATCACGAATGCGCCGAGCGCCAGCACCAGATGCGGGAAATATTTGCGGAGAGCGGCCATCAGTAATGCACCTTCCGGTCCATATGCAGCGTCTGGCCTATCGACAGGACCAGCACGATTGCGAGGAAGATAATGGTCAGCGCCGCCGCATACCCGGTGTTGGAATATTCGAAACCCTCAAGATAAAGATCGAACAGCAGGGTTTCCGAACCGAAACGGCCCTTGGTCAGCACAGCCACCGTCTCGAAGACCTTGAAGGCCGAGATGGATGTGGTGACCACCACGAACATGGTCGTTGGCCCAAGCATCGGCCATGTCACCGTCAGGAACCGGTCTATGGGGTTTTTCGCGCCGTCAAGCCGCGCCGCCTCGTGCAGATCCTTCGAAATGGCGGTGAGGCCGGCAAGGAACAGCACCATGTTGAAGCCCAGAACCTGCCAGATGCCGATCAGCGCCATGGTGGGAATGAGGAGGACGGGATTGGAAAGGAAGGCGACGGGTTCGAAACCCAGCCATTTGATCGCCGCATTCACCGGGCCAAGCGAAGGGTGCAGCAGGAATTGCCACACGGTCGCCATGGCGACGAGGGTTGCAGTAACGGGAAGGAAATAGGCGACTTCCCAGAAGGCACGGCTGCGCTTGCGATTATAGACGAGCAGGGCCACGCCAAGCGCCAGAAACACGCCGAAGGGGATGACGATGACCGCGTAGATGGCCGTGTTTGTCAGAGCGCGCAGGAAAACCGGGTCCTGAAATGCTTTTACAAAGTTGTCGAGGCCGACGAAACGCGTGGAGAGCGCGCCGAGCTGGTAATCCGTGACGGAAAAACCGGCGAGAACCAGCATCGGAACAATATAGATGGTCAGAAGCAGCAGGCTTGCGGGGGCGGCAAACATCAAGCCGCGCCAGATCATCCGCCGGTCCGTCTTCGACAGGCTCGGACGGGATTTGGCACGCACGGTCGTGGAAGCATCAACAACCGTCATGCCGGCACCCGTTCACGCACCGTCGTCTTGCGGCGCAAGCCATCGGCGGCGAAAAGATGAGCGCGTTCCGGCGCAAAACCGAGGTTCAGCACACCATGCGCATCGGCCTCCAGCGCCTCACCGGCACCCTGACGCAGGGTGATGGCGACCGTCTCGTCGCTGAGAAGACGGCAGCTGACGAAGCGATCCGCCCCATGGGTTTCGCTGCGGACCACCCGCACGGCAAAACCTTCGGCACCCGGACGCAGATCTTCGGCGCGCAGGCCGAGGGTGGCCGGGCCAGCGTCGCGACCTGCGGTGTCGATGCCCAGATCACGACCGAAAGCGGCGATCTTGCCGAGCGTATCGATTTCGACCGGCAGCAGGTTGATCGACGGCGTACCGATGAAGCGAGCGACGGTCAGCGTTGCAGGCTTGCGGTAAAGCTCATCCGGCGTACCGAGCTGCTCGATGCGGCCTTCCGACATCAACGCGATGCGGTCGGACATGGTCATGGCTTCGATCTGGTCGTGGGTGACGTAGATAAAGGTCGCACCCAGCCGCCGATGCAGCCCGGCAAGTTCCTCACGCATATGGGCGCGAAGCTTGGCATCGAGGTTGGAAAGCGGCTCGTCCATCAGGAATGCAGCAGGCGAACGCACCAGCGCCCGGGCAAGCGCCACGCGTTGACGCTGACCACCGGAAAGCTGCGCCGGTCTGCGCTCCAGCAAATGCGCGATCTGCAGGGTCTCAGCCGCCTGTTCGACAGCGGTACCGATCTCGCGGAGCGTTTCAGCCGGTGCTACCAGCCGTCCGATCAGCGGCAGGCGAGCGGCGAAAGGCAGACGCCGCATGCGCAGCGGCGTCGCAATATTCTGGCGGACATTCATATGGGGGTAAAGCGCGTAGGACTGGAACACCATTGCCAGATTGCGGTCGCTCGGATCGATCTCCGTCACGTCCTGCCCGCCGATCGAGACCGAACCGCGATCCGGCGTTTCCAGCCCCGCGATGATGCGCAGCAGCGTGGACTTGCCGCAGCCAGACATGCCGACGAGGGACAAAAACTCTCCGGGACGGATGGAGAGATCGATCTCTTTCAGAACATCGTCAGCCCCGAAGCCTTTGCCGATTCCTGAAAGCTCAAGTGATTGTGGCGTCATTCTGCGCTCCTTTTCTGAAGCGCATATGCTTATATTGTATGACAATATGACGAAGGTTTGGGGAAAGTTCGGTGACATCAAAAAGCCCGGCAAACCCGGGTCGCTGCCAAGCCTTGCAGTATAGGCTTTCACTAAAACCACTAATATTTAGGGGTTTATTCCCAAATATCCGAATTCGTAGATTATCCGGCTGAAAACCAGCTTCGCCGCGCCCGTGTGCCCGGCGTTTAAACCGTGGCGAGAATCACATGTGCCTGAATTTTGGCGGCGACCTCGCCGCTGCCATGCCGTGCTTTGATTGCAGATGCGGCGCAGTTTGTCGCAACGTCCAGTTGTCCCGGCGCTCTGGCTTCTATTTCAGTGCGAAGAACAGTTCCGTGACAATAGGCCATGGCCGGAATACGCGATGACGAGGCGCGGCTTTGCGCCGCTATCGTCTCGATCACCACCCGAGAAAAACCGGCATTTTCCAACTCGCGACGTATCAAGGCCGTATCGTGATAACCATGGGGAGTGCGGACCATGAAACGCGGCGGATCGTCGGGAAACATCTCCGCAAGGGCGTTCGTCACGTCATTCGCCAGATGATTCTCCTCAATGCGGTCCCACACGTTAAATAAATAATGTCCGCCGGGCTTCAGCACTCTCATCGCTTCGCGGTAGGCGGAAAGGCGGTCGGTGAAAAACATCGCGCCGAACTGGCAGAAGACGAGATCGAAAGCCGCGTTTTCAAATGGCAACGCCTGAGCATCGACCTGCCGCCAATGAATGCGGTTGTCGGCCGGCTGTCGCGCCGCGGCAAAATCAAGCATCGGCTGGTTAAGGTCTGTAACGACATAGTTTGCGGCGGGGGGCAATCTGGGCGCCAGTTCGCGGGTGACAACCCCGGTACCGGCAGCGACTTCCAAAATATCGATTGGCATCAATGCCGCCGCCCGCCGCGCCAGATCACGGGCGAACGGCTCGAAAATCAATGGCACCATATAGCGGTCGTAGTTTTCCGGGATAGAGCCGGTAAATACCTTGTCCGTTTCCAACATGGCTTTCACCTGAGGTCATCTAGCGACCTGCGACTTTAGCACATTTTCGGGAAATTCGGAATCTGCGAGCTTCTAAGACGGTGACGAAGATGCCGGTCCTGCGCCATGCGACAAAGTACCAGCGGGCACCGGGCGTATCATTATATTTTATGGGAAGAGAAATGGCGCACCCGAAGAGATTCGAACTCCTGACCCCCAGATTCGTAGTCTGGTGCTCTATCCAGCTGAGCTACGGGTGCGTGCCGTTCCGGTCGTTTCCGGTGGCGTGGCGATCCTCTAAAACGTCCTCATTCCGATTGCAAGCGATTTCGTTTCGAAATTGTCATTTTTCCGCAGCAATTCATTTATGTCATTGATTATAAATGAAATTCCATAGGGACCGTTTTTGAAGCGGCGCACACCGACCTTTTTCCAGCGAGCGCGCCGATGACTGAGACTCGTTGGCTCAGGGAGTTTTCAGGCGGTTCTGGCCGCCTGCACAGTGGCGGCGCGGTCAGTGATCTCAATGCGGAACTGCGTGCCTGGGCCGGGCTTCTCGACAAGCGCTATGGTGCCGCCATGGGCAAGCACCAGTTCGCGGGCGATGACGAGGCCGAGGCCGGTACCGCCGGAGCGGGCAGACCCGCGGAAAGCGGAAAACAGGTTCTCTTTTGCTTTACGCGGCATTCCCGGCCCGTTGTCGTCGATGACGATGCTGACGACACTGCCGGCCCTTTGAGCAGCAATGGACAGATGTCGTGGCGCGGCGTTTGTCGCATCCGATTGCAGGGCCTGAACGGCGTTGCGACAGAGATTGTGGATCACCCGGAACAGTTGCTCGCCATCCGCGTCGACGGTCAGATCGGTGGGCACGCTGTCGTGAAACTCGATGCCGCTTTCCGGCTCGAGCGCCAGAATATCGCGCACATCCCTGACCAGAAGGCATAAATGAACCGTCTTGCGTTTCGGCGCACCCTCCGTTGCCTGCCCATAGGCCAGAACTTCACCCGTATAGGCCACGGCGCGGTCGATGGTGCGCAGCAGTTTCGGGGCAAAACTGCGGACCATCGGGTCCTTGGCATCCACCAGACGGTCCGACATGAGCTGCGCGGAAGAGAGGATATTGCGCATGTCGTGGTTGATTTTCGAAACGGCGAGGCCGAGATCGACGAGGTTCTTCTGTTGACGCAGGGTTTTCTGCAGTTCCGTCTGCATGTCGGCGAGGTGACGTCCCGCAACCGACAGTTCGTCAGTTCCTTCTTCCGGCACGAAGATACGCTCCGGATTGCCCGGATCTTCCGAGAAATGCTGCATGCCAAGCGTCAGCCGGCGTATAGGCCGGATCATGATGCGGTTGATGGAGATAAAGATGAGGCCTGCCGTGACGAGTGACAGGACGATGGAGATCAGGAACACATTGCGGGCATAGGCGAGCATGGCCGCCCGCAGCTTGTTTTCACCGAGCACCAGTTCGATGATGGTGTCACTATCGCCGACGACGTCGAAAACGCGGATGACGCGGTTGCCGCCGAACAGCAATGTGGAAAACGCATCCCGCACCGCTGCCAGCTGCGAAACATCGGAAAGATCATATTGCTCGTCCACCCCGGGCGGCGTTTCCGCCACCGCGAGCAGGCGCGAGGTGCCGTCCTTGCGCAGCGCAATAAGCTTTGCCCCGGTTGCCATCAGCGTGTCGTTCTGCACGCTTCGTGGCAATTCGGCCTGCAAGCCGTCAATCACCGCGCCGGCGGCAGCCGCCGTATTCAGGCGGTCGCGCAGCCATGAAAGTCGCATATTGGCGACGGAAGGCACAAAGATCAGCACTTCGGCGATCATCACGAAAATGACCGTGAGCAACAGCAGGCGCCCCGAAAGACCAGCGGTCAACCCCGGCATGCAGTGCACGGGATTGTCCTCTGTGCGGTCCAAGCTGTCTACGCCTTTAGATAACACCTGGCCCTTATCCTATGCGCGCCGCCGCTTCGGTTGAACGGCTGGGTTTATATGCACGCATGATAATAGGACCTAACTGACATTTTTCCAATGCACTGCAAAATAAACGTTTTCATCGTCGAAAAAAAACAAACGCCGCCCAAAGGCGGCGTTTTAAATATAGGGGGCCTTACGAGAAACAGTCGATCGGCTTTCTCAGAATTCCTGCCAGTCGCCATGCGCCGGCGTGGCGGCCGGCTGGGCATTGAGGGCGCGGCTGACGCTGTTCATCAATTTGCGGGCCGGAGAGGCCACGGCCGCCGCTCTGCCGGATACCGCCACAGGTCGCATCGGCTGCTCGATCCGCGTGCGGAGCGGAGCATCCTCAGCGCCGACCTTGAAGCGTGACACAAGGGTCACGAGATGTCCCGCTTCATTGCTCAGCTTGTGGGTTGCGGCCGACGTTTCTTCCACCATGGCGGCATTGCGCTGCGTCACCTGGTCCATCTGGTTGATCGCCGTATTGACCTCGTGCAAGCCGGTGGACTGTTCCCGCGCCGCCGTGGCAATCGAATGGATGTGGTCATTGATGGCGAGGACACGGGTCTCGATCTCGCTCAAGGCGCTACCCGTTTTCTGCACCAGCGATACGCCGCGTCCCACTTCCTGGCCGGATTTGGTAATCAGCGCCTTGATGTCCTTTGCGGCGGTTGCGGAACGCTGCGCCAGTTCGCGCACTTCCTGGGCGACGACGGCAAAGCCCTTGCCCGCCTCGCCAGCGCGGGCGGCTTCCACGCCCGCATTCAGTGCCAGAAGGTTGGTCTGGAAGGCGATCTCGTCAATAACGTTGATGATCTGGCTGATCTCACGGGAAGCATGCTCGATACGATCCATGGCGGAGACGGCATCGCGCACGACATTGGCGGATTCTTCCGTCTTCTGCTTGGTCTCGGCCACCATGGTGCTGGCTTCCTGCGCACGATCAGTGGAATTGCGAACAACGGCGGTAATCTCGTCCAGAGCGGCGGAAGTTTCCTCCAGCGCTGCAGCCTGCTGTTCCGTCCGCTTCGACAGGTCGTCGGCCGCAGAGCGCAACTCGTTTGCGTTGCCGCTGATGCCTTCCGTGCTGCTACGCACCTCGCGCATCGTTTCCCGCAGCTTCGATAGCGTCTCGTTGACGTTGGCCTGCAGTTCGGCAAACACGCCGCGGAACTCACCGTCCATCTTTTCCGTCAGGTCGCCGCGTGCCAGACCCTCGATGACACGGCTGGTCTCGGAGACGCCATTGTCGACGCCGGTGAGCAGCGCGTTGATCGTTGCAGCGAAACGGTTGAGGTTTTCGTCGCCGTAATCCTTGTTGATGCGGCGGCTGAAATCGCCTCCCGCAGCTGCGTCGACGACGATGGCCATGCCGGCCTGCAGATCGTCGCTCTTGGCGCGCATGGCGGTCTCCTGCGCATTCATGCGGCGCATTTCGAGGCCGTTCTTCTTGAAGACTTCAACGGCCGCCGCCATTTCGCCGATTTCATCGTTCCGGCCGAGATAGGGCACATCCGCATCCAGATTTCCGTCCGCCACGGCGTTCATCACTTCCGAAACACTGCGGATGGGCGCGCTCAGCTGCCGCGTACCGATATAAAGACCGAAGGCCGCGCCGGCCAATATGCCGCTGCCGGTGACGATGATGACCAGCCAGAATGTCGTCGTTACAAAACCATCGATGCCGGCCTCGACAGCCTCAAGTTCGGCAATGTCATTCTTTACGACTGCATCGATTTCCGCCTGATAGGCTTTGCGGTTGGCCCGGTTTGCGTCGTTGTTGCCCTGCAGGTTGGCCGCCTGTGGGCTGGCCTCACGGGCAAGCCGCGCGGTTTCCAGGCGAAACGTCTTGAATTCCTTGAAGCGACTGGAGAGGTTATCAAAGGTCGCCTTCTGTTCCGCCGGAACGAGAGGGGTCCATGTGCCGATCAGCTTTTCCATGGCGTCGAGGTTCTTGACGATGCCATCCGCGAAGGGCGCGGCCTTTGTTATATCGGGGGCGGCATATACGCCGCGCGCCTCCATAACGACCGCGGTGACCAGCCGGTTGAGGGCCTCGCCCTTATAGGCGCGCTCCGCCGCCTTTTCATATGCGACCGTACGCACCCGGAATTCGCTGACGGCATAGATGGACAGTCCACCGATGGTGCAGGCCACGAGGCTCATCAGCCCGACAAGAAGATTGATACGACCGCGAATTCTCAATTTCATTCCCCCAACACACGCCAGCCGCACGACGAAAAACAGGAAGCTGGCATAACTTTTCGCATCACAACATTTATCAATGCTGCGTTAAGAAAGAATTTCGGATTTTACCGATTGCGCGTTGGAATCAATCTCTATTGACAGTCGGCGAAGGAGATGGCGGTGTGTTTTCCGCAAAAGGTGAACTGCGAAAACCCCTTCGGCAATTGACTTTGCTCGGCCTATGCCCTTATAAGCCGCGCACGCTCGGCCATTGAAAGCTCGCCCAGGCGGGGTTAGCCGTGCAAAAAACGAAACGCTCTTGCAAATAATTGCAAATTCAAGAAGGGCCGCACACCGCGGTATTAAATAAATGTCGAAGCGTACTTACCAACCGTCCAAGCTTGTTCGCAAGCGCCGTCATGGTTTCCGTGCCCGCATGGCTACTGCCGGCGGCCGCAAGGTTCTCGCAGCTCGCCGCGCACGCGGCCGCGCAAGTCTGTCGGCTTAATTGCCGAGCCTGTGGCCCGATGAAAGTCGCGGGCACATGAGCGAGACTAAAAAACAGCCCGGCCGGCTTAAAAACCGGTCGGAGTTTCTTGCCGTTCAGGCGGGGGAAAAACGGCGGGGAGGCACCTTTCTTCTGGAAGTGCTTGACCGGAAAACCCCGGAAACCGAACCTCGGGTCGGTTTTACCGTAACAAAAAAACAAGGCAACGCGGTCGAGCGAAATCGCATGCGCCGCCGTCTCAAGGAAGCCGTCAGGCTTTCCGCCGGGGTCGCAATGAAGCCCGGTCATGACTATGTGATTGTCGCCCGCAGGGACGTGCTTAGTACGGCCTTCCCGAAACTTCAGTCTCTCCTTACCGAGCGCATTGAAGGAACGGCGAAACCGAAACGGTCCCAGGAGACCCGCTCCAGGAAAGAATGATGGAAAAGAACCGCAATTACTTCATCGCGATAGCCCTTTCGGTTGTCATCGTCCTCGCCTGGCAATTCCTTTACATGAATCCGCGCATCGAGCAGCAGCGCCGCGCCGAAGAGGCCCGCCAGGCGCAGCAGCAGACGACGCAGCAACAGCCGGCACCCGGTGCCGCACCAGGCGCAACTGTAGAAGGCGCGCCGCCCGCCTCCTCCACGCAGGCCGCCGCCACGGCGACCCGTGAGGAAGCGATCGCCAAGACCCAGCGCGTCGCCATCGACACCAACGCCATCGCCGGTTCGATCAACCTGACCGGCGCCCGCTTCGATGACATCCGGCTCAAGGGCTACCATGAGACCGTCGATGACTCGAGCCCGATCATCACGCTGTTTTCGCCCTCCGACACCAAGGACGGTTACTTCACCGAGCTTGGTTATGTCGGCGCTGCCGAAGTCGGTGGCGTTCCCGGCCCGACGACGGTCTGGACGCTTGCGAGCGGCGACAAGCTGACGGAAACCACACCCGTCACGCTCACCTACACCAACGAAAAGGGCGTCGTTTTCTCCCGTACCGTGTCGATCGACCCGCATTACATGATCTCGGTCGCCGACAAGGTCGAGAACCCCGGTCAGGCGGCTATTTCCTTCGCCACCTACGGCCGCGTGACGCGCAACAACAAGCCGGCGATCCCGCCCGTCTTCGTTATCCATGAAGGCTTTCTCGGTGTCTCGGGCAAAGATGGCAGCCTGACGGAAGAGAAATACAAGGACGTTGAAGAGGCGCCGGTAACGGTTGCCAAGGCGACCGGCGGCTGGCTCGGTATCACCGACAAGTACTGGGCGGCGGCCATCGTTCCGCCGCAGACGACGCCGTTCGAAACCCGCTATTCGCATATCACGGGCAATCAGCCGAGCTATCAGGCCGATTTCAAGAGCGACACGATGACGGTCGAACCCGGCCAGTCCATCGAGCTGAAGAGCCTTGTCTTCGCCGGTGCCAAGGAAGTGCCGCTGGTCGACCGTTATGAAACCGAATATTCCATTCCGAAGTTCGACCTTCTGATCGACTGGGGCTGGTTCTACTTCATCACCAAGCCGATGTTCAAAATGATGGATTTCTTCTTCCGTTATTTTGGCAATTTCGGCGTGGCGATCCTGCTCACCACCATCGTCGTCAAGGCGCTC
This sequence comes from Agrobacterium burrii, assembly GCF_017313405.1. Taxonomy (NCBI): domain Bacteria; kingdom Pseudomonadati; phylum Pseudomonadota; class Alphaproteobacteria; order Hyphomicrobiales; family Rhizobiaceae; genus Agrobacterium; species Agrobacterium burrii. The sequence continues at coordinate 314,130 of NZ_JAFLNA010000005.1, read as the reverse complement.
TTCTTCCCGCTCGCCAGCAAGCAATATGCTTCCATGGCGAACATGAAGCGCGTGCAGCCGAAGATGGAAGAACTGAAGGCCAAGCATGGCGACGACCGCATGGCCATGCAGCAGGCGATGATGCAGCTCTACAAGGAAGAGAAGATCAATCCGGTGGCCGGCTGCTGGCCGATGCTGCTGCAGATCCCGGTCTTCTTCGCGCTCTATAAGGTCATCTACGTCACCATCGAAATGCGGCATGCGCCGTTCTTCGGCTGGATCCACGACCTTTCCGCGCCCGACCCGACGTCGCTGTTCAACCTGTTCGGCCTTCTGCCCTATGACGTGCCGCACTTCCTGATGATCGGCGTCTGGCCGTTGATCATGGGCATCACCATGTTCCTGCAGATGCGCATGAACCCGACACCGCCCGATCCGACACAGGCGATGATCTTCACCTGGATGCCGCTGATCTTCACCTTCATGCTGGCTTCGTTCCCGGCTGGTCTGGTTATCTACTGGGCATGGAACAACACCTTGTCCATCAGCCAGCAGGCCCTCATCATGAAGCGCCACGGCGCCAAGATCGAACTGTTCGATAATCTCAAAGGGCTGTTCAAGCGAAAGTCGGTGCAATCGAAATGAGTGACACCGGCCCGGCAACCGAAAAGCCCCTTTTCGGGCGACCCTGGATATTCATTCGCGGCGTTCCCGCGATGAAGTTCCTGCCGCCCGAAGGCCCGCCGGAGATTGCATTTGCGGGACGTTCGAATGTCGGCAAGTCCTCGCTCATCAATGCATTGGTGGGCCACAAGGGACTTGCCCGCACCTCGAATACACCCGGCCGCACGCAGGAACTGAACTATTTCGTTCCGGAAGGGTATTCCGGCGAGCCCGGCGACCTGCCGCCCATGGCGCTGGTTGACATGCCCGGTTACGGTTACGCGCAGGCACCCAAGGACCATGTCGATGCCTGGACGAAGCTCGTCTTCGATTATCTGCGCGGCCGTGCAACGCTGAAGCGCGTTTACGTGCTGATCGATTCCCGCCATGGCATAAAGAAGAACGACGAAGAGGTTCTGAGCCTGCTCGACAAGGCAGCCGTATCCTATCAGGTCGTGCTGACGAAGACCGACAAGATCAAGGATGTCGGCGTTCCCCGGCTGATCGGTGAGACACTGGAGAAAATCCGCAAGCGCCCCGCCGCCTATCCAGAGGTTCTCGCCACCTCGTCGGAAAAATCCTTCGGGCTGGACAGCCTGCGCGCCGAGATCGTCAGAACCGTCTCGCTTTAAGAGGCTCGGCCCTTATCTTCAGGCGATGGTAAAAAGCAGAACGGCGGTCCACAGCATCGCCGTCAACGCCAGAAGCCGCCAGAAGCGCACCGAATGCCAGACCTCCAGAAGCATGGCGGCGAACATGCTGCCATTGCGCAGCGGTTGGGCTCTGAAGGGCAAGCCCAACCGGGCCGGATCCCTTTCAAGCAATGCGGCGACGGTCACCTTTTCCCGATACTCGGTTTCCGCCAGATTATCCCGCCAGCGCCTGACCATCGCGGCGAACTGGCGGTCGCGTTTGACGCGTTTGGCAAGCTCCGCCATGCTTTCCGGCGGCAGCGCGCCCAGCACATATTCGCCAGCGAGCACTTCGTCCCGCAAACCGCTTTGCTTGTCTCGATCCGGTGCCGTCATAGGTCTTCAAACTCCTCGGTCGTCCAGGCAACATCGTTTCACGATGCGCGACACATCCCTGTCGCCCTGCTGAATAACCCCTCCCCTGCCGCAAACAAGGCTGGTCCGATTGGTGCTTTATGTCAATCTTATTACGCGCTTTGAGCCGCCCAAAAACAGAATTTTACCAGGGGCCGACACAATGTGGCCCGGAGGTTATTTCATTCGTCAAAAGCAGACATCCGCCTGTCCTTGCAAAGGCGCCGGCATGTCCGATCCATGCATCCTGCACTGCAAAAATCGATTCCGATTTCTGCACCGATGCTGTAGAGCGATGAAAGGCTCTTTTGGGCCGCAACCACAGACCGAGGTTTTTCCATGACTTCTTCCGAAAGCGAAACTCAGGCGCGGCTGCTTGCACAGGCTCTGCCCTTCATGCAGAAATATGAGAACAAGACCATCGTCGTAAAATATGGTGGTCATGCCATGGGGGATTCGACACTCGGCAAGGCTTTCGCGGAAGATATCGCCCTGTTGAAGCAGTCCGGCATCAACCCCATCGTCGTCCATGGCGGCGGCCCGCAGATCGGCGCGATGCTGACCAAGATGGGCATCGAATCGAAATTCGAAGGCGGCCTTCGTGTCACAGACGCCAAGACGGTCGAGATCGTCGAAATGGTTCTGGCCGGTTCGATCAACAAGGAAATCGTCGCGCTCATCAACCAGACGGGCGAATGGGCGATCGGCCTGTGCGGCAAGGACGGCAACATGGTCTTCGCCGAAAAGGCGAAAAAGACCGTCATCGATCCCGACAGCAATATCGAGCGTGTTCTCGATCTCGGTTTCGTCGGAGAAGTCGTGGAAGTTGACCGCACGCTGCTCGACCTTCTCGCCAAGTCGGAAATGATCCCGGTCATCGCCCCCGTCGCTCCCGGCCGAGATGGCGCTACCTACAACATCAACGCGGATACCTTTGCCGGCGCCATTGCCGGCGCGCTCAATGCGACGCGACTGCTGTTCCTGACCGATGTGCCGGGCGTTCTTGATCGCAACAAGGAACTCATTAAGGAACTGACGGTTTCGCAGGCGCGCGCGCTCATCAAGGACGGCACAATTTCCGGCGGCATGATCCCGAAAGTCGAGACCTGCATCGAGGCCATCAAGGCCGGCGTGCAGGGCGTGGTAATCCTCAACGGCAAGACCCCGCATTCCGTGCTTCTGGAAATCTTCACGGAAGGTGCCGGCACGCTGATCGTGCCCTGATGCTATTTAATGTGGCGGACGGCCAGCCTGTCCGCCACAGACGACATTTCAGCCGAACACCAGAAGCGACAGCACACCGACGACAATCAGCAGGCAGCCGGAAAGTTCGAGCCTGTTGATCTTTTCCTTGAAGAACAGCACGGTCGAGGCGAAGGCGAAAAGCATTTCCACCTGCGCCAGCGCCTTGACCACGGCGGCCTGTTGCAAGGTCATCGCCGTGAACCAGCCGAAAGACGCCGTGGCACCCACGAAACCGACCGCAAGCGACGGTTTCCACGCCTTTGCGATGCGCCGCAATTCGTCCCTCTGCCGCCAGACGATCCACAAGAACATCGACACCGTCTGCATCACGATAACGATGACGAGGGTATAGCCCGCCTGCACCACCGCATCCGGCGTTGGCAGGCTGGGCGCAAGGGACAGCGATGCCGAACGATAGGCAACCGATGACAGGCCAAAAAATGCGCCCGAGGCGAGGCCTATACCAGCGGTGCGGCTGAAGATGGAGGTGAGAATGGAAGCAGGGGTCACTTCCGTGCGCGCAACCGAAATCAGCATGACGCCGGCGACCGAGACGGCGATAGCCACCAATGTCCCGCTATTGACGCTTTCACCGATAAAAATAAGCGCAAACAGCGCTGCCTGCGCTGGCTCCGTGCGGGAATAAGCCGTTCCGACAGCAAAATTGCGGAAGGAAAACAGGTGGACCAGCAGGAAGGTGGCGGCGATCTGCGCCATGGCGCCGACCGTTGCCCATACAGTGAAAGACATGTTCGGCACAGGCAGCGGCCGGCCTAAACCGAGATGCAGAAAGGCGAGATAGGCGAGAGCAAAAGGCATTCCGAACAGGAAGCGCACAAAGGTTGCGCCCGTAGTGCCCATCATGCCCTTGAGGTGCTTTTGCAGGGTCGAGCGCAGGTTCTGCAAGAACGCGCTTGCGAAGGTTATGCCTATCCAGAGTTCCATGCTCTTGGCGGTATCATGCGCTGGAGGCCCCAGCCAAGCCCGATTTTCTCAGCAATCGTCGTCTTTTCGATTTTCTTCGGCATTCGAAACGGGCATAAAGCAGGCCATGGACACAAAGCCGAAAAACCTGCCCGATGCCGCCGATTTCGCCCATGTGAGCGAATGGGTCTTCGATCTCGACAACACGCTCTATCCGCATCACGTCAATCTGTTTTCCCAGATCGACCGCAACATGACGGCCTATGTGGCGGAGCTTTTAAAGCTCGATCCGGAAGAGGCTCGTGTGCTGCAGAAGCGTTATTACCATGATCATGGCACCACGCTTCAGGGGCTGATGATCAATTACGGCATTAGCCCGGACGAGTTTCTGGAACGCGCGCATGCCATCGATTATTCGGCGCTGCAACCGCATCCGGAACTTGGCGAGGCGATCAAGGCGCTGCCTGGCCGCAAGTTCATCCTGACCAATGGCAGCGTCAAGCATGCACAGGCGGCCGCCGGCGCACTCGGCATTCTCGACCAGTTCGAGGATATTTTCGATATCGTCGCTGCCGGTTATCTGCCGAAGCCGGCCAGCGCGACCTATGAGAAGTTCGCAGCACTTGCGAAACTCGACACGAAAAAAGCAGCCATGTTCGAAGACCTGCCGCGCAATCTTGCGGCTCCCAAGGCGCTCGGCATGAAGACCGTGCTGCTCGTTCCCTCCAATCTCGAGGGTGTCATCATGGAGCGCTGGGAAATTCCCGTCGAGACCGATGCGCATATCGACTACATCACCGACAATCTAACCGGCTTCCTGACGAAAACCATCGCCGGCTGACCGCGGTAGCGGAGTTACATCGCAACATTACCGAAGCTTCATCCACCTTACCGATGTTTAAGTGGTGAGGCTCGGTGGAGGTCACTATCTTTTCTTCAGGGACACCAAAGAAAGGTAATGACGATGATGACCAAGCGAAAAATCGCCCTCTCTGCTCTTGGCGCAGCCCTTGTGCTCAGCACGGCCGCGACGGCCAGTTTTGCCGCACCCGGCAAAGGCCATAAGGATCGCATGCCGATCCGCCAGGAAGTCGCCTTCGTTCACCTCTTGAAGATTGCCGATACCAACAAGGACGGCAAGATTTCGAAGGAGGAATTCGCCGCACGGCAGGATGCGCTTTTCACCGAGATCGACAAGGACAAGGACGGTTCGATCACGCCGAAGGAAATGCGTGAATATCGCCAGGCGAAAATGGAAGCTTTCCGCGCCGCCAATCCGCGCCCCGAGCGTGAGAATGCCAAAGCCGACGAAGGCAAAGGCCCCGAAGGCAAGCGCGCCGAACGCGAACATGGCGGCCGTTCCGGTCATCAGGGCTGGGGCAAGCATGGCGGCAAGGGTGCAGGCCTGGGGATGCTCCGCTGGGCCGATACCGACGAGAACGGTCAGGTCAGCAAGGCCGAGTTCACCGCAGCCGGCGAGAAAATGTTCGAACGGCTGGACAAGAACAAGGACGGCGTCATCTCCATTGATGACATGCCGGACCGCCCGTTCCTTTGATCCGATAATAATAAAGCCCGCTCAAAAGGCGGGCTTTTATCTTTGTTTTGTCGCATCTCCGGACGTAAAACCGCTATGCACTTTTACTGGAAATGCTTCAACTGTTTGTTTTTACGCATTTCCGGACGGAAAACCGCTACGCACTTTTCCTGGAAATGCTCTAGTGCAGGCTGACGGTTTTGAGATCGTCTTCAGCCGCCTTGAAGAACGTGCTGGAACGGTTATCGGTCAGGAGGATCGGCGTGCCATCCGCGCCAAACAGCGCCCAGAGATCCAGCTGCGGATCGAGATCAGGCGCTTCCGGGAAACAGCGGCTGACGTCTTCCGCACGGATCTTGCGGATATATCCCACTTCTCCCTCGCCGATATGGGCGAGCTGGGACCGGGTGAGACGCGCATGCGCTTCTTTTAAAAGCATATTTCAGCCTCCTTCTTCACGCCGAGAGATTCATGTCCGATTCCGGCGTTCACGTTCTACTCTGAGACGGAAATATTAATTTTCTTTACCACGTTCGAAATTTCAGGCCGCACCAGATCGATGGAAAGAAGGCCGTTGCGCATGCGCGCTTCCCTGACCTGCATGCCATCGGCAAGCACGAAGACCCGCTGGAACTGGCGCGCCGCGATACCCCTATAGAGAAAATCGCGCTTTTCCTGCTCCTGCTGGCGACCGCGAATGACAAGCTGGTTGTCGGCCGTCGTCACATCCAGATCGTCCTGCGAGAACCCGGCAACCGCGATGGTGATACGCAGCCGCTCCGGCACGTCTTCGCCGCCGGGTAGTCGTTCGATATTATAGGGAGGGTAGCCGTCATTGGCCTTCGCCATACGCTCCAGCGTTTTTTCCATGGCATCAAAACCCAGCAGAAGCGGGTGGGTGAATGGCGTCATGCGGCTCATATCTTTTCTGTCCTTGCAACCAAGCGACGTTTCCCGGTCCCGCTTTCGGCAACCTTGCCGGTTAGTCGCACCGGCTGAAACAATATGGGAAGCCGAGCCGCGATGCGCAAGACGGACAGCCGATGCAATGGCAGGTCCCGAGGAATGAGGCTTGACAAGTGAGTATCCGCCGCTCGAAAAAAGCACTCATCTCAACGGCGGGCAAGACATGGCAGAACGCAGAAAAATCATCATCGACACCGATCCGGGCCAGGACGACGCAGCGGCAATCATGCTCGCTTTCGCAAGCCCGGATGAAATCGACATTCTCGGATTGTGCGCCGTTGCCGGCAACGTCCCGCTGAAACTGACCAGCCGTAATATCCGCATCATCTGCGAATTATGCAACCGCACCGATATTCCCGTTTATGAGGGCGCGGAAAAGCCGCTGGTGCGCAAGCCCATCACCGCCGAGCATGTTCACGGCAGCACCGGTCTCGACGGCCCTGATCTCGATGAGCCGGCAATGGAGGCACAGAAGCAGCACGCGGTCGATTTCATCATCGAAACGCTGATGCGGGAACCCGCGGGCACGGTGACGCTCTGCACGCTCGGCGCGCTCACCAATGTGGCGCTGGCGCTGCTGAAAGCGCCTGAGATCGCCGACCGCATCAAGGAACTGGTGATGATGGGCGGCGGCTTCTTCGAGGGCGGCAACATCACGCCCGCGGCCGAATTCAACATCTATGTCGATCCGCAGGCAGCCGATATCGTCTTCCGTGCCGGTATTCCTGTTGTCATGATGCCGCTCGACGTCACCCATAAGCTCCTGACCACCAAGGCGCGGGTCAGCCGCATTCGTGACATCGGCACACGTCCGGCCATCGTCATGGCGGAAATGCTGGAATTCTTCGAACGTTTCGACATCGAGAAATACGGTTCGGACGGCGGCCCGCTGCACGATCCGTCCGTTATTGCCTATCTCATCAGACCCGAGCTGTTTCAGGGTCGCGAGTGCAACGTCGAAATCGAGGCCACTTCCGAACTGACCATGGGCATGACGGTGGTGGACTGGTGGCGCGTGACCGAACGCCCCGCCAATGCCCGCGTGATGCGCAACGTGGATGCGGACGGTTTCTTCGAATTGCTGACGGAACGTTTTGCCCGGCTCTGAACGGAACGCGGGCATGAAAAAAGGGCCGCGGGTATCGCCAGCGGCCCTTTTTATTTGAAGTGGGAAAACCCGTCAGAATTCCGTCCAGTCATCCTGCGCCAGTGCGTTTGCACCGCTGGTTCTTGGGCGGGGACGCGATGCCGTCGAGCGGGCCGGTGCTGCGGCCAGAGCCGAGGGGGCACGCATGGCAGCAGCCGCGGAGCGCAACTGCTGGCTGGGTTGACCACCGGACACGGCGAAACCGGCAACAAGCGATTTCAACGTTTCGGCCTCGCCATTCAGCGTCACGCTGGCCGCCGTGGTTTCTTCCACCATCGCCGCATTCTGCTGGGTGACCTGATCCATCTGGGTAACGGCAGAATTGATTTCCTTCAGACCTACCGCCTGTTCGCTGGCGGAAGCGGAAATCTGCCGTATCAGCTGGTTGATCTGCAAAACCTGATCGGCGATATTCTTCATCGTCTCACCGGCCTTGCCAACCAGCTGGACGCCCTCGCCCACCTGCCTTGCCGAGGTGTTGATCAGTCCCTTGATCTCCTTGGCGGCGGTTGCAGACCGTTGCGCCAGTTCGCGCACTTCCTGCGCGACTACCGCAAAGCCCTTACCGGCATCACCCGCACGGGCCGCTTCCACACCGGCATTCAACGCCAGAAGGTTGGTCTGGAAGGCGATCTCATCAATCACCCCGATGATGCGGGAAATTTCCGCCGAGGATTGCGCGATGCCCTGCATGGAGTTGACGGCCTGCTGTACCACTTCGCCCGACGTGCCGGCATCATCGCAGGCATGGCTGACGGCTCCGGCGGCCTGCGCGGCATTTTCCGCGCTGGAATTGACCTGCGCTGTCAGCTGGTTGAGGGCGGCTGCGGTTTCTTCCAGACTTGCGGCCTGCTGTTCCGTGCGGTGCGAAAGGTCACTGGCGGCGCGGGTGATCTCACCGGTGCCATTGCCGATGGTGACAACCGTCGCATTGACCGTGGAGACGGTTTCCTCGAGGCTTGCCAGCGCCGAGTTGAAATCGCTACGTAGTTTCGCATAGTCGCCGGGGAACTCGTCCTCAATCCGGTAGGTCAGGTTGCCCTGCGAAAGCGCGTTGAGACCGGAGCCAAGCACGCTGACGATATGCTGCTGCATGCGGCTGTTCTCCGTGCGCTCGGATTCCGATCGCTGACGCGCCGTTTCCGCATCACCACGCTGGACAGCGGCATCCGCTTCCATTTCACGAATGCCGGCGAGTTTTGCGCGGAAGCCTTCCAGCGCGGTGGCCACGGCCCCCGTTTCATCCCTGCGGTCCTGCCCGGATACCGGCGCATCGTAACGGCCTTCGCTCAGCGTCCGAACATCCTTGACCAGCGAGGCGAGCGGGTTGCCGACGAAGTGACGCACGGCGAAATAAAGCGCGGTGATGACGGCGGCGAGAATGACGAGCGCACCGATGATCATCATGTAGGTCTGCTCTTCCACCGGCGCGTTCAGTGCCTGATGCGGAATATCCACCAGCACGACCCAGGTGGCGTTGAGGCCGGGAACCGCGAAGGGATAGACGAGGCGGTTATAGGGCGCGTCGGTATCGAGGCCGAGATTTTCAATGAGACCCTGCTTGCCGGAAGCGAGCGCCGCCTGAACAGCGCTGACGCCGTCTCCGTTATAGGCCTTCATATTCTGCTCGGGCGTCGGCGGCACCAGCCACTGGCCGCCCTGCGACACGAGCGTCACGCGGCCGGTCTCGAAAGGACGCAGCGCCTGCAGCTTCTGCGACAGCGCGGCAAGAGAAATATCGACGCCGGCGACGCCGATCATCTTGCCGTCCGACATGACGGGATAGGCAAGCGAGGTCATGGTCGTGGGCACTTCCGTGCCCTGCGCGAGATAGGGCTGGGTGATGGCGCCCTTGCCCGTCTTGGCGGCAAGCGCCCACCATTCAGCGGCGTAGTCATTATCGAAAGTCGAGAACTGGATGTCACCCTTCTGGGTCTTCGACCAATAGGGGGCGAAGACGCCATTTTTATTGGTGCCGAGATCGAGCCTGTTGGCAATCTCGGTGCTCTGGCCGTCGAAAAGGCCGAGCTGCTCGCAGAACCAGCTTCCGAAAGCGAAAGTATTCTGTTCGACATTGGCCTTGAGGATGTTGACGATGCCGGGGCGATCCATCGATTTCGCCTGATGCGCACGGCCGATGACACCGGCCATGGAGCGCGCAGCGCTGCCGAGTTCGCCCACATCGGCGGCGATGACGTTGGCGATGGCGCGCGCCTCGGTATTCGCCTGATCCATGGTCAGCGCATGCACACGGTCGCTGGTCTGGGAAATGAGGAAGGAATTCGATGCGACCAAGACCGTGGTGATGGCACAGCCGGTTACGAGAATAAGCTTGGTCGCAAGCGACTTCACTTTGAAATTGAACATTTTGGCCTCGATCAAATCGTCTGCCGGGAGGCTGACGTCAACGGATGATAAATCTCCGTCATGGAGGCCCGTCCACATGGACAGTGCGCTGCAGCGCGACGAGGCAAAATTAGAGTATCTTTGCTAATTAAGCCCTAAAATTACTTCGTCGCACCAAGCAGAAATCAGTGTTCGTAGTGGTCCGAGATGATTTTCCACGCGTCATCCGCCGTTTCAGCGAAATTCAGCAACTTCATATCTTCCGGCGCGATGGTGCCGAAATCCGCCAGAAACTCGAAATTGATCACGGATCGCCAGAATTTCTCTCCGAACAGGATAAGCGGAATCGGCTCCATACGTTTGGTCTGAATGAGGGTCAGCGCTTCGAAAAGTTCATCCAGCGTACCGAAACCGCCGGGGAAAATTACCACGGCCTTCGCCCGCATCAGAAAATGCATCTTGCGGATGGCGAAATAGTGGAAGTTGAAGCTCAGCTCCGGCGTAACATAGGGGTTGGGCGCCTGCTCGTGCGGCAGAACGATGTTAAGGCCGATCGACGGGCCGCCCACATCGGCAGCACCACGATTGCCCGCTTCCATGACACCGGGACCGCCGCCGGTGACCACGACATATTCGAGATGATCGGATTTCGCGCCGTAGTCGGTGCAAATCCGGGCGAATTTGCGCGCCTCGTCGTAATAGACCGATGATTGTTCGAGATTGTGCTTCTGCGTCTCGTTACGCGCTGCCCAGGCCTCGCCGCCGGGTTCGGGAATGCGGGCACCGCCAAACATGACGACGGTGGATTTGATCCCACGCTCGGTGAGCGCCATTTCCGTCTTCAGAAGTTCCAACTGCAACCGGACGGGGCGCAATTCCTCACGGCAGAGGAAATCCATGTCCACATAGGCAAGCCGGTAGGACGGAGAGTCCGACTGCGGCGTCTTTTGAACGACCTCGGCCTGCTGCTTGTCCGCAGAGCTGCGTTTCAGGGGATCCCACACCCCGTCCTTACGCCGCAATTTGCCATTTTTCAGTCGTGTCATTTCCATGCCTTTCGTCTGACGCGCCAAATCACCCAAATCACATTGACGCCTTTCCAACACTCCCTTAGATCAAATGGCCAAAGCCTTCCAGCGGCGCGGGACCTTCCGTGACCAAGACCACACGCGACTTTAAGGAATTTTCCATGAGCCTTACGGATCTCACCTCCCTCGAAACCATCATCGAAACCGCCTTCGACAACCGCGATGGTGTGAACGTATCGACGAAGGGCGAGGTTCGCGACGCGGTGAACACATCTCTTCAACTTCTCGACAGCGGCAAGGCGCGCGTCGCTGAAAAGCAGGCGGATGGCAACTGGAAGGTGAACCAGTGGCTGAAAAAGGCCGTGCTCCTTTCCTTCCGTCTGAACGATATGGAGATCGTGACCGGCGGACCGGGCGAATCCACCTGGTGGGACAAGGTGCCGTCGAAGTTCGAAAACTGGGGTGAAAACCAGTTCCGCGCCGCCGGTTTCCGCGCCGTGCCGAATGCCGTCGTGCGCCGTTCGGCTTACGTGGCGAAGAACGTCGTGCTGATGCCTTCTTTCGTCAACCTCGGCGCCTATGTCGATGAAGGCACGATGGTCGACACCTGGGCAACCGTTGGCTCCTGCGCGCAGATCGGCAAGAACGTGCACCTGTCCGGCGGCGTCGGCATTGGCGGCGTTCTGGAGCCGCTTCAGGCCGGCCCGACCATCATCGAGGACAATTGCTTCATCGGCGCCCGCTCGGAAGTCGTCGAAGGCTGCATCGTGCGCGAAGGCGCGGTTCTCGGCATGGGCGTGTTCATCGGCAAGTCTACCAAAATCGTCGACCGCGCCACCGGCGAGATCACCTATGGCGAAGTGCCGCCCTATTCCGTCGTCGTTGCGGGCACCATGCCAGGCAAGCCTTTCCCGAACGGCGAGCCGGGCCCGAGCCTTTATTGCGCGGTCATTGTCAAGCGCGTCGATGAAAAGACCCGCTCCAAGACCGGCATCAACGAGCTTCTGCGCGACTGATAAAAGCGACTGCCATGACCACGACCGATCCCGTTTCCAACCTCGCCGCCCTTATTCGCTGCCCTTCGGTGACGCCCGCCGAAGGCGGTGCGCTTTCGCTGCTCGATACGCTGCTTTCACCGCTTGGTTTTGCGGTAGAGCGCGTAATGGCAACGGAAGAGGGAACGCCTGACGTGGAGAACCTCTACGCCCGGCTCGGTAGCGAGGGTCCGCATCTGATGTTTGCGGGCCATACGGATGTCGTCCCCGTGGGCGACGAGGCCGCGTGGAGCCATCCGCCCTTTGCCGCCAACATTGCTGGCGGAGAAATGTACGGTCGCGGTGCGGTGGACATGAAAGGCGGTATCGCCTGTTTCGTCGCCGCCATTGCCCGCCATATCGAAAAACACGGCAAACCGCAGGGATCGGTTTCCTTCCTGATCACTGGCGACGAGGAAGGCCCGTCGATCAACGGCACCTCCAAGCTTCTGGAATGGGCCGCCGCCAAGGGCGAGACATGGGATGCCTGCGTGGTGGGCGAGCCAACCAACCCCGACCAGCTGGGCGACATGATCAAGATCGGCCGGCGGGGATCGCTCTCCGGCCGGATCACGGTGCACGGCGTGCAGGGGCATGCCGCCTATCCGCATCTCGCCGACAATCCCATTCGCGGACTGCTGCAACTGACCCACGCGCTGATGCATCCGCCTTTCGATCACGGCACGGATAATTTCCAGCCATCCAATCTGGAAGTCACGACCGTCGATACAGGCAATGCCGCTACCAATGTCATCCCCGCACGAGCGACGGCGGCCTTCAACATCCGTTTCAACGATACCTGGACCGCGGAAAGCCTGCGGACAGAAATCATCCGCCGTCTGGATGCCGCTGCAGCCGAAGGCGAGCTTCGGCCTGACCGCGGCCCGGTCAAATATGAGATCGTCTGGGCCGACCGTCCGGCTCACGTTTTCCTGACGCGCAACAACGCGCTCATCTCGTCGCTATCAGGCGCGGTTGAGGCCGTGACTGGCAAGGAACCCAAGCTCTCGACCACCGGCGGTACCTCGGATGCGCGCTTCATCAAGGATTATTGCCCGGTGGTGGAGTTCGGTCTCGTCGGACAGACCATGCATATGGTCGATGAACGTGTGGCGGTTGCCGATCTCGAGACGCTGACGCGTATTTACGAGACCTTTATCGAACGCTGGTTCGCCCATGCCGACGGCAAGTGAAATAAGGCTTTATCTGAAGGGCCTGTGGCTGCTGCTGCTCGGCGACCACACCGGTGCGCGCTATCTGGATCTTTCCGAGCGCGGCATGTGGCGCTCCTTCTATTCCGCCCTCTGGTGCCTGCCCGCCATGCTGGTGTCCTGGCTGTGGCTGCGTGCTACGTTCCTGGCCAGCTATCCGCCCGGAACCGGAACAGGGTTCATCTTTTTCTTCCGCCTGGCGATGGTCGAGGCCATCTGCTGGATCGTGCCGCTGCTGTTGATCGGCATGCTGCTGTTCGCCTTCGGCGCACGGGAAAAATTCGCGCCACTCGTCACCACCATGAACTGGCTGTCGCTGCCGTTTTCCTATGCCTATGCGGTTCTGATCCTGATCGCATTCTTCCTGCCGCCCTTACAGGGGCTGATCGCCATTCTGTGGCTGGCGCTGCTCCTGTCGCTGGTCTTCGCCTTTTCGCGGATCGTGCGGTTTTTCATCCGCGACCAGTCGCTGCTCGCCTCGGCCATCGTCATGACACTGCTCGTTCCCGCCATGCTTCTGTCGGAGGCGCTGCAGCGTTTTCTCGGCGTTTATCCGGCCTGAGCATTGAGATGGACTTCCAAGTCAGTCTGCGTCCTCGGCCGTTTCGACTTTTGAATAGACACGCGGCGGAATGACATCAGGATAATCAACCTGCATGAAATAAAGACCGTCCGGCGGGGCGACAGGGCCGCAGGCCTTGCGATCCCGTGCCTCCAGTGCCGCGCGCACATCCTCCGGTGTCATGGCGCCTTCACCGGCCATTTTCAGCGTACCGGCGAAAGAGCGGATTTGGTTATGCAGGAAACTCTGCGCCGTCGCGCGGATTTCGATGAGGTCGCCGTTGCGCGTCACATCCAGCCGGTCGAGTGTCCGGATCGGGCTGTTCGCCTGGCAATGAACCGAGCGAAAGGTGGTGAAATCATGTCGGCCGACGAGCATCTGCGCAGCTGCATGCATGCGCTCATGGTCCATGTCTTTCGACACCCACCATGCGCGTTTGTGCTCCAGCGCCAGCCGAGCCTTCCGGCAGATGATGCGATAGAGATAATGGCGGCGGGTGGCGGAAAAACGGGCGTCGAAATCTTCCGTCACGGCAGCGACGTCGAGAACCGAAACGGCCTCTTTCGCCATGGCCAGATGAGCGTTGATAGCATTGCGAAGCTTATACGGCTCCCAATCGCGCGAAAGATCGGCATGGGCCACCTGCCCGACAGCGTGTACGCCGGAATCGGTGCGACCCGCGCCGCGAATGGAAACGGTCTCCCCGGTCAGCGAGCGGATCGCTGCCTCTAGCGCGCCTTGAACAGAGGGGCCGTTCTCCTGTCTCTGCCAGCCGAAATAGGGTGAGCCGTCATATTCGACGGTCATGCGGAAACGTGGCATCAGCCAAGCCTCGTTGTGGGGGGAACCGGCGTGCCGCGAACGAAATCGGCAGCCGACAGCGGCTTGCCCCCCGCCTTCTGCAAGCGGGTGAGCCGCACCGCACCGCTGCCGCAGGCGATGGTGAGAGCGTCGTCGAGCACCGCGCCCGCTTCCCCCATGCCGCTCGCCAGTTCGGAGGCCAGAACCTTCACGCGCTCCGCCTTGCCGCCGATTTTCATCTCCAGCCACGCGCCCGGAAAAGGCGAAAGGCTGCGAATATGATTATGCACATCCTGTGCCGGCCGGGAAAAATTAATCCGGGTCTCGCCCTTGTCAATCTTGGAAGCGTAAACAACGCCCTCTTCCGCCTGTGTGACGAGGGGCAGGTCGTCTGCTTCCAGTCTGTCCATCGCCTGCCGCATCAGCCGCGCGCCGGCGAGCATGAGACTGTCGTGCAATTCGCCGGCGGTCATGTTCTCGCCGATCGCAACCTTCGCCGTCAGTGCGACGGGGCCGGTATCCAGCCCCTTTTCCATTTTCATGACCATCATGCCGGTCTCGGCATCGCCAGCCATGATCGCCCGCTGGATGGGCGCGGCACCCCGCCAGCGCGGCAGCAACGAGGCGTGGCCATTGTAGCAGCCAAGGCGCGTGCCGGAGAGGATCGCTTCGGGCAGGAGCAGGCCGTAAGCCACGACGACCGCGACATCGGCGTTGAAGTCCCGGAACTGCTGGCGATCTTCTTCCGCCTTGAAATTCACCGGCGTCAGAACGGGAAGCCCCAGCAATTCGGCAGCCTGATGCACCGGCGACTTCTGCAGGTCGAGGCCACGGCGACCACCGGGACGCGGCGGCTGCGTATAAACGGCAACGACCTCGTGACCCGCTTCCACCAATGCACGTAAGGTCGGAACGGAAAAATCCGGTGTACCCATGAAGATGATGCGAAGAGCCATCGTCGCCCCCTGCCCTTTCTGCCGTTCCGTCTCATGCTAAGGAGGACGAATCAGACCTTTGCGCGGGCCGCTTTGGTGAATTTCTTGATGACCATGTCGCGCTTCAACCGCGAAATATGGTCGATGAACAGAACACCGTTCAGGTGATCGATCTCGTGCTGCAAACAAGTCGCCAAAAGACCATCCGCCTCGACAGTCACCTGCTTGCCGTCACGACCGACATATCGGACCGTCAGCGCCGCAGGACGCTCCACTTCGGCGTAATAATCGGGAATGGAAAGGCAGCCTTCCTCATAGGTCGAAATATCATCCGACACCTTGAGGATTTCCGGATTGATGAAGACGACGGGGGTCTTTTCTTCACCTTCACGCGCAACGTCGATCACCAGCATCCGCCGCGCAACGCCGACCTGAATGGCGGCAAGACCAATGCCCGGCGCGTCATACATGGTTTCCAGCATGTCGTCGGCGAGACGCAGCACTTCGGCATCCACCTGTTCGATGGGTTTCGATTGCTGGCGCAGCACGGGATCGGGCAAAATGATAAGCGGTTTGATAGTCATGGCTTCCCATAACGTATCTCTTGCGCGGAGGAAATAAAAAACACGAGCGGTCAAACTGCGCCGGGCTTCCGCTCTCCCGGACTCATTTCCGCCGCAGGAATGTTCTTGTTTTGATCTTACGAATCACAAGAAATCTGCTAGATTTAATCATGAGCATAGATTTATCCGTTCTCCTCGATCCAGCATTGCGGGCCGGTTCCGTCGATATCAGCTTCGGCGCGCTGCTCGCGGCTCTGGTTTTCGGTCTGACGATCACATGGTTGATCACGTCAAACCGCGTGAAAAAGCCGGGAGCCGATGGTGAAATCTCCGATCTGCTGAAAACCCAGTCCGAACTGCACGGCCGTATCGCCGCCATGGCGGAGACGCTTGGCACACGCCAGACCGAGATGAGCCAGACGCTGAACCAGCGTCTCGACGGCATGTCGCAGCGGCTGGGCGAAACGTTGACGGAACAGACACGATCAACACACGAAAATCTCAGCCGCCTGCAGGAACGCCTCGCGGTCATCGATGCCGCACAGGGCAATATTCAGGATCTGGCCAAGGATGTCGTCGGGCTGCAGGCGATCCTCTCCAACAAACAGACCCGCGGAGCTTTCGGACAGGCGCGCATGGAAGCACTGATCGCCGATGCCCTCCCCGCCGGCGCTTTCCAGCTTCAGCCGACGCTTTCGAACGGTTACCGGCCGGATTGCACGATCAAGATGCCGAATAATGCACCATCCCTCGTCATCGACGCCAAGTTTCCGCTGGAAGCGTGGAACGCACTGAAAGCAGATGAATCGCCGGACGCCAAACGCGCCGCCACCCAGCAATTCCGCCGCGATATGGAAGTGCATATTCGCGACGTGGCGGAGAAATATCTCATTCGCGGCGAGACGCAGGATACGGCCTTCATCTTCGTACCCTCCGAATCAATCTTCGCCGATATTCACCAGCATTTCGAATATCTGGTGCAGCGCGCCCACCGTGCCCGCGTCGTCATCGTTTCGCCGTCGCTTCTGATGCTGTCGGTGCAGGTCATCCAGTCGGTACTGAAAGATCAGCGCATGCGGGAGCAGGCGCATCTCATTCAGGGCGAAGTGGCGCTGCTGATGGACGATGTGCGGCGGCTGGACGACCGGACACGCAAGCTGCAGGCCCATTTCGGGCTGGCGCAGAAGGACGTCGACATGATGCTGATTTCCTCCGACAAAGTGTTGGCGCGCGGCCAGAAGATTGAAGGCCTCGATTTTTCTCCGACGGAGAAAGAAGCTTCACATGGAGAAATCGAGCAGGCGCGTCGCTTTGCGGAGAACAGAGCCGGTGCGGCAAAGTTGCGGGTGGTTGACGACGAGTGATCGTCTCGGGCAAAGTCGCCGCCTTGCTTGAATTTCATACGGACACGCCGCCCATGATTACTGTTTTTGGCTCCATCAACATGGACCTCATCGCCACCGCCAAGCGCCTTCCCAAGCCCGGTGAAACCGTGACGGGAGAGAGCTTCTCCACCGCGGCGGGCGGAAAGGGAGCCAATCAGGCGCTTGCCGCAAAGCGGGCAGGCGCCACGGTCAAAATGGCTGGCGCTGCGGGCGACGATACGTTTGCCGCACCGGCACTGACCTTGCTGCGTGATGCCGGGACCGACCTCTCGCTCGTCAAGGCCGCGCCCGGCCCGACCGGTACGGCGATGATCCTTATCGGTGAAGGCGGGGAAAACATGATCTCGGTCATTCCTGCCGCCAATGGCGAAGTTTCCGCATCCGACGCAGCAAAGGTCGTGGCGGAGATGTCGGCGGGCGATATTCTGATGCTGCAGTTCGAGATACCAGCGCCTGCCATCGAAGCCGCACTGGCGGCCGCAAAGGCGAAACGCATCACCACCGTCATCAATACCGCGCCGCTGACCGCCGACGGACCACGCCTCGCTGGCCTTGCAGATATCGTCATCGCCAATGAAACCGAGTTCGAGCTGCTGATCGGCAAGAACGGGCTTTCCGATTCGGAGCGGCAAAACGAACTCAAGGCCCTGCATGAGAAGACCGGCCAGACATTGATCGTGACGCTTGGTGCGGACGGCGTCATCGCCATTCGCAATAGCAAGCTTTACCGGGCGGCCGGTCTGAAAATCGTGCCAGTCGATACGGTTGGCGCGGGCGATACCTTCTGCGGTTATCTCGCCGCCAGCCTCGATCAGGGCATGGATTTCGAAAAGGCGCTGAAGCGCGCCGCTGTCGCGGGTTCGCTCGCCTGCACCCGCGCCGGCGCCCAGCCTTCCATTCCGCTTGCGGCGGAAGTGGATGCGAATATCTGAGACTTCAGCCGCTCAGCGACGAATAAAAGTGAGATAGGCCGAGCTGCGGCCTTCTCTTTTCGCCTTGTTCTCATAACGCGTCCCGGGCCAGTTGGCATAGGGCGTGCGCCAGTCGTCAGCGCTCGTCGCCGTCCATTCGAAACCACCATGGCGAGCGCAATGCTGCAGCGTCCAGTTGACGTAGGTATCGATATCCGATGCGAAGCAGAACTTGCCGCCGGGTTTCAGCACCCGGTAGAAGCGGGCGAGATTGACGTCGGAGACGAAACGGCGTTTCCAGTGCTTCTTCTTCGGCCATGGGTCGGGATAGAGAAGATCGATGTGATCGATCGACCCCTCCGGCAACCAGTCCAGCAGTTGCGTCGCGTCATCATCGTAAAGGCGGATATTCATCAATTCGCCTTCGCGCACGCTTGCCAAGAGCTTGGCCATGGAATTGACGAATGGTTCGACCCCGATGAAACCCGTCTCCGGGTTCTCAACCGCACGATGGGCAAGATGCTCACCGCCGCCGAAACCGATCTCAAGACGGACAGATTTCACATCCGCCGGAAAGAGAGCCACGAGATTCTGCGGTGGCGCGCTCTCCAGATCGATTTTCAGCAAAGGCAGCAGGTTTTCGATCGTGTCGATTTGCTGGTTGCGCAAAGGCTTGCCCTTGCGTCTGCCAAAAAACGCTTCCGTTGCGCGTGAGCGCCGCTCTTCCGTCATCTCATACTCTCAAGAACAAATAGACTTAACCCGCACAGAGCCACGTGAATGGCCGCTGTGCGGGTTACAAATGGTGCAAACGGTATCTCTCAATCGCCGTCGAATGACAAGGCTTGGAACAAGCCCCCGCATTTTCCGGACGTAAAACCGCGATGCACTTTTACTGGAAATGCTTCAAGCGCTCAAAGCTTCCTTGAGCGGCTTTACCAGATCGAGCTTCTCCCAGGAGAAGGAGCCGTCACGGCCGGCCTTGCGGCCGAAATGGCCGTAAGAGGACGTCTTGGCATAGATCGGCTTGTTGAGATCGAGATGACGGCGGATGCCCGACGGCGAGAGGTCCATGACCTTGCGGATCGCGCCTTCAACCTGGTCTTCGCTGACCTTGCCCGTGCCGTGCAGATCGACATAGATCGACAAAGGCTGGGCGATGCCGATCGCATAGGCGATCTGGATGGTGCAGCGCTCGGCCAAACCGGCAGCAACCACATTCTTGGCGAGGTAGCGGGCGGCATAGGCGGCAGAACGGTCGACCTTGGTCGTGTCCTTGCCGGAGAATGCACCGCCACCGTGCGGGGCAGCGCCACCATAGGTGTCGACGATGATCTTGCGGCCGGTCAAGCCGGCATCGCCATCGGGACCGCCGATGACGAACTTACCCGTCGGGTTGATATACCACTGGCAATCGTCGGCGATCTTCAGGTCGCCCAGAGCTTCGCGGATATAGGGCTCGACAACGGCGCGAACCTTCTTCGAATCCCAGCTTGCATCGAGATGCTGCGTTGAAAGAACGATGGACACGGCTTCCGAAGCCTTACCATCGACGTAACGAACGGTCACCTGGCTCTTGGCATCCGGCCCGAGCTTTGCCGCTTCGCCTTCGCCGCTCTTGCGGGCGGTAGCGAGAAGCTGCAGGATACGGTGCGAATAATAGATCGGGGCCGGCATCAGGTCCGGCGTTTCCTTGCAGGCATAACCGAACATGATGCCCTGGTCGCCAGCACCCTCATCGCCCTGCTTGTCGGAAGCGCTGTCGACGCCCTGCGCGATATCCGCCGACTGCGGATGCAGGAGAACGTCGATCTTGGCCGTCTTCCAGTGAAAACCGTCCTGCTCGTAGCCGATATCGCGGATCGCCTTGCGGGCAGCGGACTTGAATTTGGAAGGATTGATGACCGGATGGCCGGCGGCGTCCTTGACGACCTTGCCGTCCTTGTCCTTCTTCAGCAGGGTATCGGGAACCCGAACCTCACCGGCGATAACGACGCGGTTGGTCGTCGCAAGCGTCTCGCATGCGATGCGCACGGTCCATGGGTCAACACCCGTCTTGGACGCTTCACGATAAATGAGATCTACGATTTCATCGGAAATACGGTCACAAACCTTGTCCGGATGACCTTCGGCCACGGACTCGCTGGTGAACAGGTAATTGGCACGCATGCGGGATTCCCCTCAAAGAACGGTCTTCGAGTTTGTTAGTCATTTCGACCACGAAAGACAAGGACACAACCACATAAATATATCTTTATGTGAGAATTCCTTTCTAATCTGGCACAAAAAAACGGCCCTTGCGGACCGTTGAGTGTCCGGCGCCCTTGCCGGAAATTATGGGCATCGCTGTCGAGACTATTCCGTGTCTCCTTCGGCGGCGAGCGCCTTGACGAGATCAACGAGACGGCGGCGAACCTTGGGATCGGCGATTTTCACAAAAGCGCGGTTCAGCTGCAGACCTTCAGCCGAGGACAGGAAGTCAACCACGTAGTTGGAGCTGGAGGCTTCCGCCATGCCTGTCGCGCCGCCAACCTGATCGCCAGGAGCGTCTTCGAAAAAGAAGGACACCGGAACGTTGAGGATCGCGGAAATATTCTGAAGGCGGCTCGCACCGACGCGGTTCGTGCCCTTTTCATATTTCTGGATTTGCTGAAAGGTAATTCCAAGGCTTTCACCCAGCTTTTCCTGGCTCATGCCGAGCATGGTTCTGCGGAGACGAATTCGGCTTCCGACATGAATGTCGATGGGGTTAGGCTTTTTCTTATTCTCGGTCATCATGCGGTCCTGACACTCGGAAAGGGTTGATATCTCGCTTCATTACTATTCGAAGAAATGAGCCGGCATTTCGACAGCGTCTAAACTTGTTTTACGACTGACGTATTCACTATGCAATTGCGGGAGTTCCCGGTCAATTCTGACGCCGGGCAAAACTCCAGGCAGGAAATACCGCAACGATTAGCATGATTGAAAAAATCAACCAGAAATACGTCCGATGTGTGTCGTAAGTAAATGCGTCGTTTGACCCACCACTCAAAGTGGCGTCAACAATTCCGACCCGACCGTAATCCAACCCGGCAATAATGCGCCCATAGGGGTCGATGACGGCGGAAATTCCGGTATTGGCGCCGCGAATCACCGGCACTCCCGTTTCCACAGCCCGGACTCTCGCCTGCAAAAAGTGCTGATAAGGACCAGGCGTGTTGCCGAACCAGCCGTCATTTGTCACGTTCAGTATTGCTGCCGAACCCGCCAGACCCGGCGTCATCTCACCGGGAAAAATGATCTCGTAACAGATCAGGGGATAGAAGGTCTTGCCGGAAGGCAGCGTCAGGGGCGTGCGCGACGAGGCGGCGGAGAAACCACCCGGCAGGCTGATGACATTGTCGATGCCGAACTCCCGCAAAATGCCTTCGAAGGGAACATATTCGCCAAAGGGCGTCAGGTGAACCTTGTCGCTTGCGGCGATGATTTCGCCCTGGCTGTCGATTGCATAGACTGAATTGTAATAACGCGGCGGTCGGCCAGCACCTTGATCTTCCATTCGGACAGCGCCGGTGAACAGGATTTGCCCGTCCTCCAGCGTCTTTGCGATTTCCGCCAGAGCGTCCGGGTTCTGCGTCAGGATGAAGGGCACGGAGGTTTCCGGCCAGACGACGATATCGGGGCGCTTTTTCCCTTCACCGGGCGGCAGCGCCGTCAGCCGCAGATGTTCGCCGAAAATCTCTGCCCTGTCGGCGTTCAGCATTTTACGGGACTGATCGATGGAGGGCTGTACGATCCTGACGGTCAGCGCATCCGCCGGTGTCTCCACCGGTGTCTGAAGGCGATAGAAGCCATAACCGAAATGGCCGGCCAGCAGCAGGCCCGCCAGAGCAAGGCACGGCCACATGCCTTTTTTCGTGCCAATCAGGGCCGGCGAGGCGAAAATGAAGACAGCAAGCGTGGTGACGCTGAAAAGCCCGAGCAGATGGGCGGCCTGCATCATGACGGGGATAGGCATGATGCCGTAACCGATGGCGTTCCAGGGAAATCCAGTCGCAAGAAAACTGCGCAGCCATTCAAAAAAGCCGAATGCGGCGGCAAGGGCGGCAATACGACCGAGACCATCCGACCAGACGATGTTGGCGGCTGCGACCGCAAAACCGTAAAACAGCGCAAGAAGAGCCGGAAGGCCGATGATGGCAAGCGGCAGCGCCCAGGCGAACTCGTCTGCCTCCAGCAAAAGGGCATTGCCCAACCACCAAAGACCCGCCACGAAATAGCCGAAGCCGAAACACCAGCCGATGCCAAAAGCGGGCAGGATGCGGCTGAAGATGCCGCCGCCCGGCTTGCCGGTGCAGCCATCCACCAGCCAGACAAGCAGGGTGAAAGAGAAAAACAGCGCCGCGAAAAAACCGAATGGAGGCAATGCTAGCGCTCCGACCGCGCCTGCGGCAATTGCCATCACTGCGCGGCTTTTGCCACCCGCCAGCATTACCCTGCCTGCAAGACGCTCCATGCCATCTCCGTTTTATGCGCGCCCGGAAAAGCCCGCCCCGACAAGGCCGCGCCACGGAATTTTCCCTCAGACCCGGAGTAACGGAAAAAAGATTCGCAGTCCACAGGAGTGGAGAACGCCCTGATGACCGGGTGTAGTTTTCGTCGGCCAACAGAAGCATTCAAAGCTGCCGGACCGACATTCAAGCAGCGAACCGACGGGATTACCCCGCCGGTCCTCTTCAGTCGGCATTCTGCTGGTGCGTGATGAGACGAACATCCGGCGCGGGCAGCGCAATCACCTCATTGTCGCGGGCATCGCCCGGTGCGCGATCATCCTGCCCTTCCGAGCCGTGATCACGGACGATGCGAACACCCTTGATACGCCTTGTATCCGCATCGAGAATCTGGAACTCGAAACCGGGCACGGCCCTGACCACCTCGCCCTTGGCCGGTATGCGGCCGAGCGCGAAGAAGATGAGACCGCCGAGCGTATCGATTTCTTCCAGATGTTCGCGGACATCGAATTCCGGGCCGATCGCCTCGGCAAGCTCGGTGAGTTCGGCGCGGGCATCGGCCACGAGCACGTCGGGGGAAAGACGCGAAAACATCGTCTCGTCCTTGTCGTGCTCGTCATCGATATCGCCCACGACCATCTCAACGATGTCCTCATGGCTGACGAGGCCGTCCGTACCGCCATATTCATCGATCACGAGCGCGAGCTGTGTTCTCTGCGCCTGCATGGTCTTCAAGAGATTGGAGGCGAGCATGGAGGGCGGCGCGAACAGAATTTTACGCACCAGCCCGGCATCGGCAACCGTCTGTTCCAGATCGACCCGCGCCAGGTCGAAATTCGGGCGCGGCGAACGCGGCGCTTTCGCTTCGCCATAAGCCACGCTGCGCGAGCCGGCCCGCCGCTTGTTGCGCGCCTGCTTGGCGACATAGGCCAAGAGATCACGAATGTGGATCATGCCCTTGGGGTCATCCAGCGTTTCATCATAGACCGGCATACGGGAGCGGCCGGTTTCCTCAAAGAGGATCAGCGCCTCGCCGATGGTCATGTTCTGGTCGAGACCGTCAATATCCACCCGCGGGATCATGATATCTTCGACCCGAACTTCCCGGAAACGCAGGATATTGTTCAGCATCGCCCGCTCTTCGGGCGAAAAGGCAGCACCGATTTCGGTGTCGGCCATCAGCGCGTCGGTCAAATCCTCGCGCAGGCGCTCGCCCTGTGACGGTTTCAGCAACCGTGATATGCGTGACCAGATCGTCGATCTCGGCTTTGCAGGAGAGTCTTGACGTAAGTGACTACTGCCTTCCTCCGAAGAGGACTGCTCGCCGTTTTCTCTGCCCTCATTGGCAGGTCGTGCAGAATGTTCGTTCATGGCTCCAGACAATATTCAAAGCGGTTCTTGACCCGCGTATGGATCAGATAGGCCAAGCACCGCCAAAATGCGAGTCTCAAGCGACTCCATTTCTTCCGCTTCTTCCTCGTCCATGTGGTCATAACCAAATAAATGCAGGAACCCGTGAACGAGAAGATGGGTCAGATGATCCTCGAAACTCTTGTCAAGTTCAAGGGCCTCGCGCTCAACCGTCTCGCGCGCGATGACGATATCGCCCAGCATCGGGCCGGGCATACCGCCCGGTTCCAGCGGAAAAGCGGGGAAAGACAAGACATTGGTCGCCTTGTCCTTGTCGCGCCATTCGGCATTGATTTCCCGAATATTTTCATCATCGGTAAAGACCAGCGACAGTTCCACCGGCATTTTCGGGAAGGGTTGCTCCTCTTCCCGCTTCAGATAATCGACCGCCGCATCCAGTACCTTGGTGGCGAAGGCAGCCAAGTCCTCTTCCGAGGACCAGCCTTCGGCCTCGACGCTGATTTGAATATCAAGAGCTGTCATTGTCTTTACGTCAGTTGCCCTTCGGAAGGCTCTCATCCGGCACCGCGGTGTGGGACTCGTAGGCCCGGACGATGCGCGCCACCATAGGATGACGGACAACGTCGACGTCCTTGAAGCGCACGACGGACACACCTTCCACATCGGGGAGGATTTGCAGAGCCTCGACAAGGCCGGATTTCACACCGCGCGGCAAGTCCACCTGGCTCGGGTCTCCGGTCACGATCATGCGACCGTTTTCGCCGAGACGGGTCAGGAACATCTTCATCTGCATGGTCGTGGTGTTCTGGGCTTCGTCCAGAATGACGGCGGCGTTGGCAAGGGTCCGGCCACGCATGAAGGCGAGCGGTGCGATTTCGATGACGCCCGCCTGAATGGCGCGCTCCACCTTGTCACCCGGCATCATGTCATAAAGCGCGTCATAAAGCGGGCGGAGATAAGGATCGACCTTTTCCTTCATGTCACCCGGAAGGAAGCCGAGACGTTCACCCGCTTCGACGGCAGGACGCGACAGGATGATACGGTCAACCGCGCCGCGCTCCAGCAGTTGCGCCGCATGTGCAACGGCAAGATAGGTCTTGCCGGTGCCTGCGGGGCCGACGCCGAAAACCAACTCGGATTGTTCCAGCGCCCGCATATAGACATCCTGCGTCGGCGTGCGGGCAGCGATCGTCTTCTTGCGGGTGGAAATTTGCGCCATGGAAATCTTTGCTTTGCGCTCCATCGTCGGCAAGGTCAGCTGGTCGTCGGCGGCCATGGCCATACGGATCGCCCCTTCCACATCGGAAACTTCGGCGGTTCCGCCCTTGAGCAGGCGTTCGTAAAGGAAATCCAGCGCCCGGCGGGCCTGATTGGTGGCGACGACATCGCCGGTAATGGCAACGGAATTGCCGCGCGGGCGGGCATCGATGTTGAGGCGCTGCTCCAGCAGCTTCAGGTTCTGATCGAACTGACCGAATAGCTCTCCCGCTATCCTGTTATTCTCGAACGTGAGGACGAAGTGATTGGCGTCGGTCGCGGCTTGGCGTGGCTGGCGCGATGAAGGTGATACCAATTCATGTGCGTTCAAGCGGTCAGGCTCCTGTCCCAATCAGTGTCGGCTCCTCACTCTAACTCCCTGCCACCTCGGCAAACAAGCTGTTTGGACCCGTTGCGGTGATTCGTACATTAACAATGTCACCGATTTTCAAAGTCTTTGCATCAAGATTCACGGATTGCAGCCAGGGAGAACGACCTATCAACTGTTCAGGCATGCGGCCGGGCTTTTCCAGCAACACATCCATCGTCTTTCCGACCAGCGATTCCGCAAATTCCTTCTGCTGCCGCAGCAACAGAGCCTGTAATCTCTCCAGCCGCTCGGCCTTCACCTCTTCCCCAACCTGATCGTTAAGATCAGCACCCGGCGTGCCCGGACGGGTGGAATATTTGAAAGAGAAGGCCTGCGCATATTTCACCGTCTCAACCAGCGCCATCGTGTCTTCGAAATCACGATCCGTTTCACCGGGGAAGCCGACAATGAAGTCCCCCGACATGGCAATATCAGGGCGGGCGGTGCGGATTTTTTCGATAAGCTGGATGTATTCCTCGCCCGTATGGCGACGGTTCATCGCTTTCAGAATGCTATCCGATCCTGACTGTACCGGTAGATGCAGATAGGGCATGAGAATACGCAGATCGCGATGGGCGCCAATCAGGCGATCGTCCATGTCGCGCGGGTGGCTGGTGGTATAGCGAAGCCTTGCAAGCCCCGGAATTTCCGCCAGCCGGTAGAGAAGTTCGGCGAGACCCCATTTTGCGCCGTTCGGGCCTTCGTTCTGCCAGGCATTGACGTTCTGGCCGAGCAGCGTGATCTCGCGCACGCCGGCATCAACCAGCTTCATCGCCTCATCGACGATCTGGCGCACCGGGCGAGAGACTTCGGAGCCGCGCGTGTAAGGTACGACACAGAAGGTACAGAACTTGTCGCAGCCTTCCTGCACCGTTAAAAACGCGGTAACGCCGCGTGTGCGCAGCGTCGCCTTTTCGGCAATCGGCAGATGCTCGAACTTGTCCTCGACCGCATATTCGGTCTCGATGACGCGTTCGCCGCCGCGTACCCGCTTCAGAGCCTCCGGTAGGCGGTGATAAGTCTGCGGGCCAATGACGACATCGACGGCGGGCGCGCGGCGAAGGATTTCCTCCCCTTCCGCCTGCGCCACACAGCCGGCAACGCCGATCATGAGTTCACGGCCCTGCTCTTGCCGCGACTTTTTCATGTCGCGCAGGCGGCCGAGCGCCGAATAGACTTTTTCAGCCGCCTTTTCGCGGATATGACAGGTGTTCAAGAGAACCAGATCCGCCTCGCCCATATCCTCCGTCTGAACGTAACCGTCCTTCGCCAGCGCATCGCTCATGCGGACGGAATCGTAGACGTTCATCTGACAGCCATAGGTCTTGATAAAGACCTTGCGGCTATTCGAGCCCTCGCGGGTGATCAATTCGGGGACGTCGAGGCTAATGGTTTCCTGGGTCATGGCGGCTATCTAGTGTCTTTCCGAGCCAGATTAAATAGAAAAATGCCAGAAAAGCTATGATGGCGCTATTTCCGCCAGCCGCCGCGCAGGCTGAACGCCAGCATGTTACGGATCGCAGCGGCGATATCGGTGGAAAGTCGTTTGCGGTTATCCGTGCTGTGGAATGGGACACTCTCGCCGAAGGTCACGTCCACATCAATGGCGCCGGCCTTGATGATGCCAAGCAGATGCGGCACCAGCGTTATGCTGCCCGGCCAGGCGGCAATAACCCGGTGGTAACGGCCCATGGCCATGCCATGCACCCGCGTATAGGCAATCGCAACCGGCTGCACGTAAACGAGCTTGCCCGGCACCTGTTCAGCGGCGGTGGAAGCGGCACCGAACAGCGATGATTTCACCGCCAGCATACGGTTGCCATCCGAAGTGGTTCCTTCGGGGAACAACACGACGATCTCGCCATCCGCCATGCGGGCGGCGATCTCGCTGACCTGCGCACCGGTGCTGCGCTTCTGCTCGCGTTGAACGAAGATGCTTTTCTGCAGACGGGCGAGCCAGCCGAAGACGGGCCAGTCCCGCACTTCCGTCTTGGCAATGAACACCACGTCGGCAATGCTGCCGAGAACGAGGATGTCCTTCCACGAGGCGTGGTTGACCGCCAGCATCAGCGGTTTTGCCCGCTCCACCTCTCCGTGGACATGCACACGAATGCCGAGAACATGACAGGCAATGCGATGCCAGATGCGCGGAATACGGCGACGCAGCCGCCAGTCGAAGGCAAGGCCCAGGAGTTGCAGCGGCAGCAGGATGAGCGTGACGATCAGGAGAACGATCGCGATATAGGCTGTGCGCAGCCACATCATGAGTGAAACACCCGTTTTGTCACCGGCGTCTCAGCGTTCGTCGGGCTTCAACGGCACGCCGTAAAGTTCCAACCGATGATCCACCAGCTTGAAGCCGTGCTCGCGGGCGATCTTTTCCTGAAGCGCTTCGATTTCCGCCGAGTGAAACTCAATGACCACGCTGTTCTTCAGATCGATCAGATGATCGTGGTGCTCTTCGGGCACCGTCTCATAACGCGAGCGGCCATCGCGAAAATCGTGACGCTCGATGATGCCGGCGTCCTCGAACAGCTTCACCGTTCTGTAAACGGTGGAAATGGAGATACGCGGATCAACAGCGGAGGAGCGGTGGTAAAGCTCCTCGACATCGGGGTGGTCGGCTGACTCCTGCAGGACGCGGGCAATGACACGGCGCTGGTCCGTCATCCGCATGCCGCGTTCGGCACAAAGCTCCTCCAGCGTTTTCGAAAGGTCTATCACGTCTTCTGGCCTTTTGAGTATTCCGGTTGAATTTTGCGGCTTTCGCCGAAAAAATGCCTGTCGCAGGGAACTAGCGAAGATCGCGGCGCATGACAAGCGCCGTCGACTTGGTTCCATCCCTGGATGTGTAATAGGCCTTGCGCTCCGCAACCGTCTTGAAGCCGAGCTTTTTATAAAGCCCGAGAGCGGAGGCGTTGCCGTTGTCCACCTCGAGAAACATGGTTTCAGCGCCGCGCATCATCGCTTCACGTACCGCCGACTGCATCAGGCGCCAGCCGAGACCGGTGCGTCCGAACTTGTCAGCCACGGCGACGGTCAGGATTTCCGCCTCGCCCGCCACTTCCCGCGCCAGCACGAAACCGCCAAGTGGCTTGCTGAAGAACGCGTTGGTCTGGCGCGCTACCGCGCCGAAAACCGAGCCCTGCGTCAATAGCCCGGAAAATTCACCGTCATTCCAAGGGCGCGGAAAACGCAGCGCATGCAGTTCCGCCACCGCGGCGCAATCCTCATGCTGCATCGGCACGATCTCGAAATAGGGTTTCCAGCTCAGATATTCGTCAAACATAATAGGAATCTGGCATCACAAGAATCGGGCATTACAGGAATCAGTCACGGGCATGGGCAAATGCCCTATCAGGCAACGTCCTGACGTGCCAGCGCAAAACCGGTTTGCGGCCGGGCATCCGGACCGCGCAGATAAAGTGGTGCAGGTTTCGGCTGACCCGCGGGCTTGCGCGCCGCAGAGCGCGCAACAGACGCAATCGGGAAATGGTCCGGCCCGGAGCCGATTTCCTCTCCTGCAAACAGCGGTGCGGCCGAGCCAATCACGGCACCATCGAAACCGGAGAGAACACCCCTGGCGTCATCCAGAGACAAAAGCGTCGCCTCAGCCAGCGGCGATCCATCTGCCGCGAAAGTCTGGAGATAGGCTTCGCCACGTTTGGCATCCAGCCCGACGGCCACGGGCCGGCCGGGAGTTGTCAGCAGATGATGCAGGGCGAGCGTTTCAAGCGTGGTGACGCCGACTGCCTCGACGCCAAGCGACAGGGCAAAGCCACGCGCGGCGGCAACACCGACGCGGATGCCAGTGAAGGACCCCGGACCGATGGTCACGGCGATGCGCTCAACCTTCTGCAGCGGAAGTCGCGCCTGCTGCAGGGCGCGATCGATCACGGCCATCAACCTCTCGGCATGACCCTTGCCGATCATTTCGCACACCTCGCCGAGCACCCTGTCGGCGGCGCCGTCATAAACGCAGGCGGAACAATCCACACCTGACGTGTCGAGTGCGAGAACAATCATGTCGTGGCCTGGCTTACAATGTCATACCGCTTCGACTTCGCGCACTTCCGGCACGAAATGGCGAAGCAGGTTCTGAACGCCGTGCTTCAGCGTGGCGGTGGAGGACGGGCAACCCGAGCAGGCACCCTTCATGTTCAGAAACACGGTGCCATCGCGGAAACCGCGGAAAGTGATGTCGCCGCCATCCTGCGCCACCGCGGGGCGCACGCGGGTTTCCAGCAGTTCCTTGATCGTGGCGACGATCGTCTCGTCACCCTCTTCGAAAAACTCGTCCTCTTCGTCCGATACTTCGGCAGCGATTGCCGTGCCCATGATCGGGCGACCGGACATGAAATGTTCCATGATCGAGCCCAGAATGGCAGGCTTCAGGTGCTGCCATTCCGCATCGTCCTTGGTGACGGTTATGAAATCGAAGCCGAAATAAACGCCGGTGACGCCGGGAATCGTAAAGAGACGCTCCGCCAGCGGAGAAGCCTGCGCCTGCGAAGGATTGAGAAACTCAGCTGTCCCGCTTTCCAGCACCACCTTGCCGGGCAGAAACTTCAGCGTGGCGGGGTTGGGCGTGGCTTCCGTCTGAATGAACATCATCGTCTCCTTCGAGGTCGCGGTTCACGCCCCGTAATTTAGAATTCTTCCAAAATACGCCCGGCGAAGCTTCACTTCAAGCCCTGACATGATAATTACATTCAAGAAATCGTCAGCCCCTAAATCTTGCCCTAAACCCGGATCAGCAGAGCGCGTCGATTTCCTCATCCGTCAGCGTATCCGGCAGGACAGTGACGGGAATGGGGAAGGCTGCCCCTCGCCCGGCGATGGAAGAAACGAGCGGTCCCGGCCCTTCTTTCGTCGATCCCGCCGCCAAAATCAGAATGGCGATATCGCGGTCTTCCTCGATCAGCCCGTGGATCTGCTCGGTGGCGCTGCCTTCGCGGATCACCGCTTCAGGCTCGATGCCGATGGTCTCCCGCACCTTCTGGGCGATTTTCGCGAGCGTGGCTTCCGCCTCCTCGCGGGCTTCGGCCCGCATGATCTGTTCGACGCCCAGCCATTGCTGGAAATCGCCTTCCGGGATCATGTAGAGCAGCACCAGCCCACCATTGGAGTTCTTGGCGCGACGACCGGCATAATGCACGGCCCTTTCGCATTCCGGTGTGTCATCAATAACAGCGAGAAACTTGCGGCGATGCCCTTCCAGACGCGACAGCCGTTTTGAAACCATTCCGCACTCCCTTAGGTCCGCCGTGATCCGAGAAACCGCCCGACGGTTCGGGCGGAGATTATATCAAATCACGGCAGGCGCAAACCGCCCGCCGCATCAGCGTGGCAGCGACTTCTCAGCGCAGGAAGCCGATGATGTCGCGCACCTCGTTCATCGTCTTTTCAGCAATAGTACGCGCGCGCTCACCGCCCTGTTTGAGGATGGCGTCGATATGGGTCGGGTCATCGAGAAGGCGGCGCATCTCGTTGTTGACCGGAGCGAGCACATTAACCGCAAGCTCCACGAGTGCCGGCTTGAAGGCCGAGAATTGCTGTCCGCCGAATTCGGCAAGAACATCCGCCTTCGTCTTGTCGGAGAGAGCGGCATAGATACCGACGAGGTTTTCCGCCTCGGGGCGGCCCTTCAGGCCCTCCACTTCGCTCGGCAGCGCATCGGGATCGGTCTTCGCCTTCTTGATCTTCTTCGAAATCGCGTCGATGTCGTCCATCAGGTTGATGCGCGACAGATCGGACGGGTCGGACTTCGACATCTTCTTGGTGCCGTCCTTCAGAGACATGACACGCGGCGCGGGGCCACCGATCAGCGGCTCCACCATCGGGAAATAGGCATGTACCGGCTCGTCACCGACCTTGATATCAAGGCCGAGACCGGCGTTGCGGATATGATCGCTGAAATCGATGTTGAATTTCTGGGCGATATCGCGGGCCAGTTCCAGATGCTGCTTCTGGTCGTCACCGACAGGAACGTGGGTGGCGCGATAGACGAGAATATCGGCGGCCATCAGGCTCGGATAGGCGAGCAGACCGAGCGAGACCTGTTCGGCATTCTTGCCGGACTTGTCCTTGAACTGCGTCATGCGCTCCATCCAGCCGATACGCGCCACGCAGTTGAACACCCATGCCAGTTCCGCATGCTGCGGCACGGCCGACTGGTTGAAGACGATATGCTTCACCGGGTCGATGCCCGCAGCGATAAAAGCGGCCGCAATCGAACGGGTCTGCGCCTTCAGGTCGGAATGAACGAGCTGGGCGGTGATGGCATGCATATCGACGACGCAATAGATGCAGTCGTTATCTTCCTGCAAAGCCACGAACTTGCGGATAGCGCCGAGATAATTGCCGAGATGCAGATTGCCGGTCGGCTGGACGCCCGAGAAAACCAGCGGCTTGAATTCGTTCATTGTCGTCCTCGAAAAGGCTTGTGGAGGGCCTCGCCCCGTGATTTGAATTGCACGCGCTTATGCACCCGCAGCCCCTCGCAATCAAGCGGTTTCAGGGCATGTCAGCCGCGCGGCTGAAGAAGGTCCCAGCGATTTCCGTAAGGGTCGGCAAAGACCGCGACGGAGCCGTAAACCTCATGGCGCGGTTCTTCGAGAAAGCGCACGCCGCGCGCCAGCATGGTCTCATAGTCGCTTTGGAAATTGTCAGTATTCAGGAAAAATCCGACACGTCCGCCGGTCTGGTTGCCGATGGCAAGACGCTGCGGCTCGCCATCGGCTTGAGCAAGCAACAGGGCGCAGCCATCGGTGCCTTGAGGTTTCACCACCAGCCACCTTTTGCCATCGCCAAGCGGCTGATCGGAGACGCATTCGAACCCCAGAACCTCGCAATAAAACGCCTTTGCCCGATCGTAGTCATCGACCACGAGGGTGACGAGCGCGATGCGGCGGTTTTCAGCAAAAGACATCAGCCTGCCTCCGTCTCGACGTTCTTTTTGCCGCGCTTGCGAATGGCTCGCTTGACCATGCCGATATCGGCACCGCCCGACACGAAGGCCAACACAAAATAAACCAGCATGGCCGCGAAAACGAGGGCCATGATGGTGCCGGCCCGAACGAAAATCGACGAGGCCGAAGACAGCTCGAAACTCAGCCAGGTCAGCGCATAGTGGACGAAGCCGGCCATCAACGCCGCCGCCAGCAACAATCGCGGAATGCGGGTAAGCAGCGGAATATCCACCTGCCAATGGCCGCGCCACAACAGCATGACGAAGAGCAAGGCGGCATTCACCCAGCCGGCGGTGATTTCAGCAATGGCGATGCCCGGACCGCCGAGACGCGGAAACAGCGTCAGCGCCAGGGAGACGTTCACCACCACGGAAATTGCCGCGAAAATCATCGGTGTGCGGGTGTCTTCACGGGCGAAGAAGCCTGGAATGAAAGCCTTTATCAGCACGAAAGCCGGCAGGCCGAGACCATATATGCCGAGGATTTGCGCAACCGTGATGGTGGCCGACGGCGAGAAATTGCCGCGCTCGTAAAGGAAACGCACGATGGGTTCCGCCATGACCAAAAGGGCGGCTGCAGCAGGCAAGGTCAGGAACAAGACGAATTCGACCGAACGGTTCTGCAGGCTTCCGGCTTCCACCATATGGCCACCGCGCAAGGCGCGCGCCAGCTCCGGCAAAAGCACTGTGGCGACAGCGATGCCGACGACCCCGAGCGGCAGCTGGTAAATCCGGTCCGCATAGGCGAGCGAGGAGATCACCCCTTCGCCGGCGGAGGCGATATTGGTGTTGATCAGCAGGTTTATCTGGGTGATGCCGCCGGTTATTGCCGCCGGCAGTGCGAGGACCAGAAGCCGCTGCACATTCTTCGTCAGCCGCGGCCTGCGGAAGCCGATGCGCATGCCGGCATTGCGCACGGCGATCCAGACGATGGCAAGCTGCACCAGACCCGCCACCATCACGCCCCAGGAGAGCGCAAAACCCACCTCAAGGGGATCGTAATTCTTCCACCATGCCCAGGCGAGCACGCCGATGAGGATGATGTTGAGGAAAACCGGAGCGATTGCCGCTGCGAAATAGCGGTGTAGCGAGTTCAACATGCCACCCATCATCGCCGCCAGCGACATGCAGGCGAGATAGGGGAACATGATGGTGGCGAGATGCACCGTGTTATCGAATTTCACCGGATCTTCGAGGAAGCCCGGCGCAATCACGGTGCGCACGATGAACGGCATCGACAATTCCATCAGAATTGTCAGGGCGAGAAGCACGGTGAACAGGACGCCGAAAACTTCCTCGGAAAAGCGCCTTGCGCCCTCCATGCCGTTCGCCTCGATTTCCTTGGCGAAAAGCGGCACGAAAGCCGAGTTGAACGCGCCTTCGGCAAAAAGTCGCCGGAAGGTGTTCGGAAAACGGAAAGCGGCGTTGAAGGCATCGGCCACGGGGCCGGTGCCGACGGCGGCGGCCATCAGAGTTTCTCGAAGAAAACCGAAGATGCGGCTGCCGAGCGTGGCGGTGCCGACGGTGGCGAACTTGCCGATCAGACTCATGGGCGCTTCAAGCCTTTGCCGTGCGCGCGGCCGGCAGTGCGGCCACGTCGGGATGGGCGATGATGCCGTTCGGCATGCGGTCGCGCAATTCGTCTTCCTGCTCGCTCATCACCGCCTTCAGGCGGGTGGCGATACTGGCCTGACGGTTGTCGTTCGTCACCTTCTGCCCGAAGAGATCAGTCACGTAGAAGGTGTCGATGACCTTTTCGCCAAAGGTGGTGATGCGGGCAGAATGAATATCGAGCGACAGATCGGCGATGACAGCCGTCATATCCGCCAGCAGGCCCGGCCGGTCGAGGCACTCGACTTCGATGACGGTGAACTTGTTCGACAGCCCGTTGGAAATGATGACCGAGGGCGGAATGATGAAGGCGCTTTTTTTCTTGCGGCTCTTGGTGCGCGTCGCGATCATTTCCGGCAGGCGCTGCTTGCCGGACAAAACCTCCTCGATGAGCTTGCCGACATTGTTGCCTCGCCGCGTCTCATCTTCGTCAATTGGGAATTCGCGGTTGATGAGGATCGTATCCAGCGCCCGCCCGTCGGAGGTGGTGAAAATCTGCGCATCGGCAATGTTGGCGCCGGCCGCCGCGCAGGCACCGGTGATGATCGACAGCAGACGCGGATGGTCGGGCGCCAGCACGGTAATTTCCGTAATCGCGTGGAAAGAATGGGTGCGCACCATGGTCGACAGCGCTTTTTCCTGCTTGTCGGCCTCGCGGATGAAGCGGGTGTGGCGCACCTGGTCCTCAAGCGCCACGGTCAGCAAATAGGGCTCGTAATGCAGTTTGGTGTATTTGCGCCGCGCCTTTTGGCCCCAATCTTCCAGCGCATCGTAAAGCGCCTGCCGGGCGATCTGAGCCCGTTCCTTGCGGGAGACCTCCGAAAAGCCGCCGGAGAGCAGCAGTTCCGTCTCATAATAGAGCGAACGCAGCAATTGCCCCTTCCAGCCGTTCCACACACCCGGGCCGACGGCGCGGATATCGCAAACCGTCAGGATGAGCAGCATCTTCAGCCGCTCCATCGATTGCACCTTGTCGGCGAAATCGGTGATGGTCTTGCGGTCATGCAGGTCGCGCGTCTGGGCGACCATGGACATCAAGAGATGCTGCTCGATCAGCCAGACGACCGTTTCTGTCTGTTTGCCCGTCAGGCGGAAACGCTGGCATAGCTTGCGGGCCACGCGTGCGCCGGCAATCGAATGATCCTCCTGCCGACCCTTGGCGACATCGTGCAGCAGCACGGCGACATAGAGCGCCTCGCGCTCTTCAACGCCCGGCATCAGCTGGTTGGCGAGCGGGTGGGCATCGACAGCCGTTCCCTTGTCCACCTCCGACAGCACACCCACGGAGCGGATCAGGTGCTCGTCCACGGTATAGTGATGATACATGTTGAACTGCATCATCGCGACGATCTTGCCGAATTCGGGAATGAATTTGCCGAGTACGCCTGCCTCGTTCATCCGCCTGAGTGTCAGCGCCGGATCGCGTCGCGAGGTGAGGATCGACAGAAACAGCCGGTTCGCCTCCTCGTTTTCGCGAAGCGCATCATTAATGAGCGATAGTGAGCGCGTGACGACGCGCAAAGCATCCGGATGCAGTTCGAGATTGTTGATATCGGCGATGTGGAAAAGCCGGATCATATTAACCGGGTCGTTCTTGAAGACGTCAGGCTTGGCTAGTGCAATGCGCCCCCGGTCCTCGACGAATTCTACCGAACCCGGGATTTTACGCACACGATGGGCGAAACGGCTGAGGACGCCGGAGAGGCCCGGCACGTCCTTCGCCTGCCGGTCTTCCAGCGCAGCGCAGACGATGCGCGTCAGGTCACCCACGTCCTTCGCCACGAGGAAATAATGCTTCATGAAGCGCTCAACGGCGGAAAGGCCGGGGCGCGGCTGATAATTCAGCGCATCGGCAATCTCGCGCTGAATATCGAAGGAAAGGCGCTCTTCCGCCTTGTTGGTGATGAAATGCATCTGGCAACGGACGGCCCAGAGAAAATCATCGGCCTTTTCGAACAGCCTGAGTTCACGCCTCGACAGAACACCGAGCTTGACGAGATCGGCGGTATCGCGAACGTGGTAATAATATTTGGCAATCCAGAACAGCGTGTGCAGATCGCGCAGGCCGCCCTTGCCTTCCTTGACGTTCGGCTCCACCAGATAACGCGTATCGCCCGCCTTGCGGTGGCGCTGGTCGCGCTCCGCCAGCTTGGCGGCGATGAATTCCGGGCCGGTGCCGGTGACGACTTCCGCCTCGAAGCGTTTTTCCAGATCATCGGTCAGGGATTTTTTGCCGCAGATAGCCCGCACTTCCAGAATGGCGGTTCGGATGGTCATATCGGATTTGGAGAGGCGAATGCACTCATCCACTGTGCGGGTAGCATGGCCCACCTTGAAGCCGAGATCCCAGAGCAGATAAAGCACGAACTCCACGGCCTTGTGCATGTCAGGCGTATTCTTGGCCGGCAGCAGGAACAGAAGGTCGATATCCGATCCCGGCGCCAGCGTGCCGCGACCGTAACCTCCGACCGCCGCCACCGCGATCTGCGGGGCATCCTTCGGATAGGCATATTGGCAGGCAAGATCATAAAGCGTCTCGATCAGCCGATCCTGAAGCCAGGAAATGCGGCGGGCGCAATCAATGCCGCTGCCATCGGTCTTCAGCAGTTCGCGGACCTTTTCCCGGCCTTCCGTGCTGGCCTTGCGAAACAGTGGCAGCAGGTCGGACCTGATATCGGCGATGCGCTTGCCATCTTCCTTAAAGATGATGTCACAGTCGCGCTTCAGCGCCGAGACATCGAGAATTTCGGAAAAATCCAGGTCCTTGATGGCCATCTATGCCGGTATCCATGTCCTGTGGGAAATCCCACCGCTTGCGATGGGAGTGTCCTATAGCGAGTTTTAAAGGCGATGGACAGGCAGTCTCCGCATCGAACCGAAAAGTGTCAGCGGTTTTCGGAAAATTCGATGCGCAAAAAAGTTCAAACCTTGCCAAGTTCTTTCTTTAGCGCATAGAGCGCGTCCAATGCCTCACGCGGCGTCATTTCGTCCGGATTGATCCCCTTTAATGATTCTTCCACTTTCGATGGTCCGGCCTTGCGGGTTTCCTCGCGGCGAACGGCGATCTGGAACAGCGGCAGATCATCGATCAGCTGGCTGGCCGGGTTCTTGCGGTCGGCATCCTCCAGTTTCGTCAGCACTTCACGAGCGCGCTCCACAACCGATGCCGGCAAGCCGGCAAGCCGTGCGACCTGAATACCATAGGAGCGATCTGCGGCACCCGGCCCGACTTCGTGCAGGAAGATGACGTCGCCTTCCCACTCTTTCACCCGCATCGTGGCATTGGAGAGGCGGCCAAGTTTTTCCGACAAAACGGTCAACTCATGAAAATGGGTGGCGAAGAGGCCACGGCAACGATTAACCTCGTGCAGATGTTCGACTGCCGCCCAGGCGATCGAAAGCCCGTCGAAGGTTGCCGTGCCACGGCCGATCTCGTCCAGAATGACCAGCG
This sequence comes from Agrobacterium burrii, assembly GCF_017313405.1. Taxonomy (NCBI): domain Bacteria; kingdom Pseudomonadati; phylum Pseudomonadota; class Alphaproteobacteria; order Hyphomicrobiales; family Rhizobiaceae; genus Agrobacterium; species Agrobacterium burrii. The sequence continues at coordinate 276,324 of NZ_JAFLNA010000005.1, read as the reverse complement.
AACGGTCCGTCGCCTGATTGAGGATGGCAGCGGTTTCCACCATCTCCACCATGAAGGTCGAGCGGCCGCGCGCCAGATCGTCGGACGCGCCGACGCGGGAAAACAGCCGGTCGACGACGCCGATATGGGCTGCCTCCGCCGGGACGAAGGAGCCGATCTGCGCAAGGATGGCGATCAGCGCATTCTGGCGCAGGAAGGTCGATTTACCGCCCATGTTCGGGCCTGTCAGCAACCAGATTGCGCCGTTCTTGCCGCCGTTGACCGCCGACAGATCACAATTATTGGCGATGAAGGGTCCGGCCGATTGCCGCCGCAGCGCCTGCTCTACGACCGGATGACGCCCGCCTTTGATCGCGAAGGTCATGGAGGCATCGACAATCGGGCGGCAATAGGCCTGTTCGGTCGCCAGATAGGCAAGGCTTGAGGCGACATCGATGATGGCGAGTGCTGAAGCACCGGCCTTGATTGCTTCCGCCTGCTGCACCACAGCCTCGACCATGCGGGCGAAGGCTTCCAGCTCCATTGTCAGAGCCTGCGCTGCAGCATTGGCGATGCGACTTTCCAGATCGGCAAGCTCGGTTGTGGTGAAGCGCATGGCGCCGGCCATGGTCTGGCGGTGGATGAAACGCGCTTTCGCTTCATCGGTCGCCATCATGACATCGGCATTGCCGGCAGTGACCTCTATGAAATAGCCCAGCACATTATTGTGCTTGATCTTCAGCGACTTGATGCAGGTCTCATCGGCATATTTCAGTTGCAGACCGGCGATCACCCGGCGGGACTGATCGCGTAGCGCCCGAACCTCGTCAAGTTCCGGATTGGCGCCGTCACGCAGGAAACCGCCGTCGCGTTTCAGAAGCGGCAGATCATCGGCCAGCATCGAGCCGAGCATTGCTTCCAGCCCGCCCGGCAAGGCTTTTAAATCCTTGAGAGCCGTCGCCAACTCATCTGGCAGCAACCCACCGTCGAGAATAGTCGCGATTTTTTCAGCGGAAACCAGTCCCTGCCTGATGGCGCCGAGATCACGCGGGCCACCGCGCTCCAGAGCCAGACGTGAAAGCGCACGCGGCATATCAGCAACATGTTTCAAGGCATCGCGCAGCCCGTCGCAGAGCGAGACATCGTCGATGAGATAGCCCACCGCATCGAGGCGGGCGTTTATCTTTTCCGGGTCGGTAAGCGGCGACATCAGCCGCTCGGCCAGCATTCGTGCGCCACCGCCCGTCACCGTGCGGTTCAGGGCATGCAGCAGCGAGCCATCCCTGTCGCCAGCGAGCGTCTTCACCAGTTCCAGATTGGCGCGGGTGGCGGGATCGATGAAAAGGGTGGAGGCAGCACTTTCGCGCTCCGGCGCGCCAAGCGGCGGGCGCTCGGCAATCTGGGTCTTTTCGACATAAGCGACGGCAGCGGCAGCGGCAGCCATTTCAATGCGAGAAAAACTGCCGAAACCATCCAGCGTCGCGACATTGAAATAACGGGCGATACGCCCTTCCGCCGTGGCGCTGTCGAACAGGATGGCAGGTTGCGGCACCGCCACGCGACCCAAAACATCGAAAACCGGCCGCAATTCCTCATCATGGAACAGGCTGTCGGCAACGATCAGCTCGCGCGGGTCGATACGCCAGATATCGGCGAGAAGCCGCGTCAGCGTGGTTTCCGCCAAACGGAAGACGCCGGTGGAAATATCGATCCAGGCGAGCGCGAACTGCGCCTCGGCACTGCCGCGAATACGGGCCAGCGCCATCAGATAGTTGGATTCCGTCGGCGACAGAAGTTTTTCTTCGGTCAGCGTGCCAGGCGTGACAAGCCGCACCACATCACGCTTGACCACGGATTTCGAGCCGCGCTTCTTCGCCTCGGCGGGATCTTCCACCTGTTCGCAGACGGCGACGCGATAACCGCGCAGGATGAGCTTCTGGAGATAATCGTCCGCCGCATGCACGGGAACGCCGCACATGGGAATATCGTGGCCCATATGCTGGCCACGTTTCGTCAGCGTGATGCCGAGCGACCGGGAGGCTTCGACCGCATCGTCAAAGAACAATTCATAGAAATCGCCCATGCGGTAGAACAGCAGCGAACCGGGATTGTTCGCCTTGATCTCGATATATTGCTCCATCATCGGAGTGGCCGAAGCGCGGCTCTCCTCCGTTATCAGGGAAGCGGTTGTCAGAACGTCCGTCAATGGCCTGCCGATGTCATATCGTGTTGCGGAAAAGGAGCGCCGACACTAGCGGCAATGCCCGCCCCGACACAACACGCGCAGAGCCGCTGCCCACAGGAACATCCGGCAAGATCCAGTCAAAAGCTGATCAGCCGTTGATGCGCTCGGCCTCGCCGCCGTAATAGCTGATGTAGCGGCCGGCGATGGACGTGACCGGCAGAACGACCAGAACATCTGTCGTGTTGAAGGCATGGTCCACCACAGCACCGGAGCCAAACATGGCGCCAAGACGCATATAACCCTTGATCAGCGGCGGCATGGCGTTCAGCGCCTTGCGGGTATTCAACGCCTCCGCCGGCATCAGGTCCATCTCGCGGTAAAGCTCGGGAAGTGCGGAAGCCTCCCACTCGCCCTTTGCAACACAATTATGGTGCAGGAAGGACAGCGCCAGTGCATGGGTTTCCGGCTGCACGCCGGGGAAGGAGGCGCAGCCGATCATCGCGTCCATACGATGTTTCACCGCATAGGCCCAATTGCCCTGCCACAGAAGCTCAACGGTACGCTTGGTGCGATATTCCGGCAGCACGCAGGAACGGCCAAGCTCCATGAAGCGCTTGCCCGGATGGCGCGCAACCAGCCCTGCAATGTCGAATTCGCTGGCCGAATAAAACCCGTTGTTGGCGAGCGCCGTTTCCTGCCGCAGCAGACGGTAGGTGCCGACGATCTGGTCTTCACTATCGCCTTCGATGGCCTTGTCGAGCACGAGCAGATGGTCGCAGACACTGTCCCAGGCGTCGATATCGCGCTTGCGGCGCATCGCGTCAGCGGGAAGCCGCGCATTCATTTCCTCAACGAAAACCTTGTAACGCACGGATTGTGCGGCATCGATCTCGCGCTCATTTCTCGCAAGCCGGGTTTCCAATGTGCCGATACGACCGAAAAGACCCTCATTGTCCTGAGCGGACTCCGAACGAGGATGAATGACAACATTGTTTTCACAAATGTCGTGATTGAAGATTTCGGCCACCATGGGGAATCGCTCCGCCACCAAAGAATTTTCCTGTCATAAATCACTAATTGACGACAGAATAGTGACAAAATGACGCCAGCGCGAGTCTGTCAAGCTATTATGGGGAAAGGCGTTTCGCCTCCAGCATGCGACGGATTTCCTCGACCAGCTGCCTCGGGTCGGTGGGCTTGGTCAAAACCTTGGCTGCACCGGCTTTCAGCAGGATTTCGGCGGTGTCGGCACTGGCATCGCCACTGAGCACGATCAGGGGAATATTTCTCTCACCCTCCAACGTGCCGAGAAGTTCCGGCAGCACCTCAAGCCCCTCACCACCCGGCATATTGAGGTCCGAGATGATGAGGTGCGGCAAACGGGCAGCACCCGGCGCCAACGACTGCCGCAGAGCCTGAAAGTCATCGACGGCACGAACGATGTAACCGCTTTTCTCCAGAACCGCCCGGATGATGCGCGCATTGACGGCATCATCCTCAGCCACGAGAATTTCGACGCCACTTGCCACTTGCTTCAGCCGTGATGAAAAGCCCACATCGGGGTGGTTGTCGTTCAGCGCGTCGCGGCGCTCTATGCCGCGCAGGCGACCGCAGAGGACGTCGATCAGCGATTTTTCGCGCAGCGGCCGGATCAGCCAGGCGTCGAAGGAGACATGCATGGTCGAAGGCCGCTCCTCGGGGCTCACCAGCAGGGTGAGGCGAACATTCTGCTGCGGCCAGTCCTTTAGGGCGTCCCTGAACAGGAGTGAAACGCGCCGGTCGACGATGATATCGGTGAGATCGGCGCTGAGGTCAGCTGCCCCATCCCGCAGTCTTCGCAAATCTTCCGGCTGATGAATGAGAACACATTTGCCGCCAAAAGCCTCTATCGCTTCCATCGTCACCGCCGCAGCCACCCCCTTTGGCGCAATCAGCAGGACATTCGTATGTTGCAGACAGCGGCGCCGGCCCGGATCCGGCTTTGCGGCAGGCGCGCTGCCCGGGTGGAACGAAAGCGTGAAGGTGCTGCCGCTGCCCTTGTGGCTCGAAACCGTGAGGCTGCCGCCGAATTCCCGCACGATGCGGGCGGAGATCGCAAGCCCGAGGCCCGTACCGGCGCTTCGCTGTGACATAGGCCCTGCCTGCTCGAATTCACCGAAGATGCGGGCCTGCTCCGTCTGGCTCATGCCCGGACCGGTATCCTCGACGGCGATCTGCAATTCACCATCGGCCATACGCGCGCGGATGACAACTCCGCCCTCCTGCGTGAATTTGACGGCGTTACCAAGGAGATTGAACAGCACCTGACGCAGCCTTGCCGGATCGAAATCGAGATAATCGGGCACGTCAGGGCTGACGAAGGAGGTGATTTCAATCCCTTTTTCGTGGGCGCGATGCGCCAGCATCTCGACAATGCTCTCGATCAGCCGCCGCAGGTTTTCCGCGCGCGGATTGAGCTTGAAGCGGCCCGCCTCCATGGTCGAATAATCCAGCAGATCCTCGACCAGCTGCACCAGCGACTGGCCGGACTGCTTCATGCCGTCAAGATAATTACGCTGCTCCTCGTTGATCTTCGTTTGCGACAGGAGATGGTTCATGCCGAGCATACCGGAAAGCGGCAGGCGGATTTCATGGCTTACGGTGGCAAGTAGCCTTGCCTTTTCGGCATCGGCCTTTTCGGCGCGCAAACGGGCGTCTTCCCTTTCGGCAAGCGCAAGCCGCTCTTCCGTCACGTCTCTGGCGATGCTGCTGATGAGAAGGCGGCTGCTGGCCAGATCGCGGGTGACCACATCATGCCAGGAGAAGATGCGCTGTCCGAAAGGGGTGGCGATCTCAACGTCATAAGCGTGAACCTTGTCGCCCGGACGGAAGGCAATGCCGATTTCCTCGCAACTCAACCCTTCGGGGGTCGCGCATCCCGTCATTTCGCGAAAGATCCTGTTCGCTTCGACGATACGCCGATCCAGATTACGGATGACGACGATATCACCCATGGATTCCTGCATCTCGGCAATCAGCGAGCGGTTCTGCGTCTGTCGCAGCCGAACATCCAAATCCTCGGCCAACGCGTCTTTAAGTGGGACAGTTTTGCCGAACAGCGCGTAGAGAAGGACACCGACGAGAACGGCGCCAAAGAAGGAGGCCAGGGCAACGGTGACCGCATAGGGCACCGCAAGCGCAATCAGCGCGGCGGAAAATGCACCGACCGACAACGAAATGGCAATGTACGAGGAAATCGGCCCTGAGCCGATCTCGTGCTCCGCGCCGGCATTATGCTTTGTCGCGTCGACACGATCCCCCGGCTGCGGCGCTAAAGGCGCCAGCCCAAGACCGTCTGAAACTTTTTCCCGAAGTTTTGCCAGTTCGCTCATATGCAACCGCTACCACGGCAGCGGTTTTGATATGTTTGGTGCAAACCCTAAAATTTTACTTTTTTGCCGCCCGGGCGTGCAGAAATTCGTCAAGAATGACGCAGGCCGCGCCGATAGTTATGAAACTGTCAGCCAGATTGAAGACCGCGAAAGACCATGTCTGCGTGTGAAACAGGATGTAGTCGATGACGTGTCCATAAAGAAAACGGTCGAGAAGGTTGCCGGCAGCACCTGCGATGATGAAGGCAAAACCGAGATGGGCGAAGGTGCGGTCCGCCGCCGTCTTGCGCCACAGCCAGAGCACGAAGACGACAATAACGAGCCGCATGCTGACGATGAACCAGCCCTGCATGTCCGATAGCATCGAAAAGGCGACGCCGAGATTATAGGTGCGGTAAAGCGCCAGAAACGGAATGACGGGCACCATCTCCTGCAATGGCAGATAGGCTTCGACCAGTTGTTTGACGATCTGGTCCAGCACCAGCGCGGCGACGATCAACGCGAAAGCCGGGCCGAATTTCGAAAACAGTGCCGCTTTGGCCATTACTTCACCGGTGCCAGTTCGAGGAGATGTCGCCGTGCTTCGAAAAGCATCACGGCGGTTGCGATGGCGAGATTGAGGCTGTCGGCACGGCCCTGCTGGGGGATGCGCGCCAGCTGATCCGCCTTGGCGGCCAGTTCCGGCGGCAGGCCGGATTGCTCGTTACCCATCAAAAGCACGACCGGCTTGCCGGCATAATCGATCTTTCGATAATCCACGGAACCGGCAAGATGGGTGGCGACGATGCTGACCTGCGCCGATTTCTTCCAGGACAGGAATTCGTCAACCGAGGCGCGGGCCACCGGCATGGCGAAAACCGAACCCATCGTGGCGCGAACGGTTTCCAGCGAGAAGGGATCGGTGCAATCGCCGACCAGAATAACGCCCGATGCGCCCGCCGCATCGGCGGTGCGGATGATGGTGCCGAGGTTACCTGGGTCGCGGACACGGTCGAGCGCGATATAGGTCTCGCTCTTTTCCGGGCGAATATCCCTGAGCGACGCCCATTTCTGTTCGAAAATGCCGACGACCATTTGCGGATTGTCGCGGCGAGTGATCGAGGCGATGACTTTTTCGCTGACTTCAAGCACCAGACCGCCGGACGCGACGGTCTTTACCGCCGCCTGCTCTACCAGCGGCTTGCCCTTGGCGGCCTTGGCGTAAACCAGTGTCTTGATCGTCCAGCCCAGTTCGAGAGCATCGATGACCAACTTCAGGCCTTCCGCCATGAAGGTGCCGGTCTCTTCCCTGCCCTTTTTCTGGGTGAGTGCCTTGATATCCTTGATGATGGGATTGGCAAGGCTGGTCACTTCCTTCACCTGACCAACCCGGCGCGTCGTGTTTTCGCGCATATCTTTCATCATTTCGGCTCCCAACGGCTGAACAGCGATGTGGAAAGCACCCGGCCGGGTGTCTTGCCGTCAAGCCCTGCCTCGCGAATGACAAGTTCGCCTGACGCGACGACGCCACCGGCGCCGCGCATGATTTCGCGCATCAGCTCATGCATCGAATAAAAACTGGCCCTGATGGAATAGGCCGTCAGCACCAGGCCGAGCGCCTTGGGTGAGAGGATTTCCCGGCAGATATCCAGCATCAACGGCAGATGGTCGAACAATTGCCAGACTTCGCCATGGGTGCCGCGGCCGAATTTCGGCGGGTCGGTGAGGATGATGTCGTAAGTGCTGCCGCGACGCTCCTCACGCTGGATGAATTTCATCGCATCTTCGCAAATCCAACGGATGGGCGCCTGTTCCAGCCCGGCAAGCGCCTGATTTTCCTTGGCCCAGCCAATCGCTTTCTTGGAAGCATCGACATGGGTGACTTCAGCGCCCGCAGCGGCCGCAACCAGCGAGGCGACACCGGTGTAACCGAACAGGTTCAGCACTTTCAGCGGCCGGTCAGCCGTCTCGACGGCATGTTTCAGCCATTCCCAATGGACGATCTGTTCCGGGAAGACGCCGACGTGACGGAAGGCCGTGAAGCGGCCCAGAAATTCAACGCCGAGCAGAGACAAGGGCCAGGTTTCATCAAGCGCCGTCTTCGGAAAACGCCAACGGCCCATGCCGTCCTCATCCGTATCGCCGCTGAAAATGGCATCGGCATTCTGCCACACGCGGTCGGGGACCGACGGTTGCCACAAGGCCTGCGCCTCGGGACGGACGACGCGGTAGTCGCCATATTGCTCGAGTTTCAGGCCATTGCCGCTGTCGATCAGGTGAAAATCGCCCGCTCCGCTCGATTCCAGAATGACCGGAACCTGTTCTGCGGGACGTTCACCGGTGCGTTGCTTGAGGGGCCGTGCAGGCGCCTGCTCAATCGCCGGTGCGGCAGCAACCTTCTCCTTCGGTGCAGGTTTCGGCACGCTGCGAACCGCGTCGGGTTCGCGCTTTTTCGGCGCTACCTCCGCGCGTCGCGCCGGCTTTGCGGCATGAACCTGTTTTTTCTCGCTCCCGGCACGTGCGCGATTGCCCGGCCGGCTGTCTTTTTTCTTCAATGGAAATCTTTCCGCTTCTGCCCGCGTCTTGTGGCGCAGCAAATAGCATTCCGCACGCCGCTCGACTAGAGCCGGAACGACTGTCGGCTATATCACTTTGCCGGGAGTTGGCCCGCATTCGGAAGCTGAGCGGCCCCAGTCGCCTTCTGGCGGTTCGCCTCATCGTGCCAGCGAACGGCTTCCCTGGCTTCGATACGGGCGCGTTTGCGATGTTTGCCCTGCGCGAACCATGTCGCCGACGATCCCAGCAGCACGCCGAAAATAACGGCCAGAAACAGGAACACAAAAAACGGCGCTGTAAAGGACAGAACGCCGTCATCGGGCCGGAAAGGATTGAGCGCAAGCGTTACGGCCTGGCGGTTGGCCACGCACAGGATGACGAGGATAATCGCCAGCGGAAGCAGGATGATAAGGTTGATGATTTTTTTCGACATCCGACATTACTCCATCGCTGCGGGGTTCCGCCGGCCCCGTTTCCGGCGTCGGGCGGAAGAGACGATCAATCGTCCTCTTCTTCGTCACCCATTCCGGGGTTCAGGCGCTCACGCAGTTCCTTGCCTGTCTTGAAGAAAGGCACCCATTTTTCCTCGACGAAAACCGATTCGCCCGTGCGCGGGTTCCGCCCCGAACGCGAAGGTCGGTTTTTCACCGAAAATGCGCCGAAACCACGAAGCTCGACACGATTTCCACCCGCCAGGGCATCGGTGATTTCATCCAGCACCGCATTGACGATGTTTTCCACGTCACGGTGATAAAGGTGCGGGTTACGCGCAGCAACGATCTGCACCAGTTCAGACTTGATCACGGTTGCCCCCTGAAAGAATTGGATTTTTAACGTGGCCCAACCTGCCAAACGGAAACAAGACCGTCAAGAAACAACTTGTCCGCGCCGAGCTGGCCGGGTCCCGCAAAGGGAATTAAATCGTCATATCCCAGAAACTTCGCTATTTGCGCAACACTGAAAAGCGAAAACGGCGAGCGGGACGACGGCGCGCGCCATTCGACGATCGGCAAATCCTTCGCGACGCCGTGTGTTTCGAGATAGCCGCGGATTTCCTTTTCGCCGCCGAGCGTATCGACCAGCTTGTTGGCGAGCGCCTGCCTGCCTGTGAAAATCGATCCATCCGCCAGTTTCAGCACATCCTCACGCGGCAGCTTGCGACGATCGGCCACAAGGTCGACAAACCAGCCATAGCTGTCCATCACCATGGCCCGGATCATCGTCTTTGCCTCTTCAGGCGCCTCGTGGAACGGCGAAGGTTCCGCTTTCAACGGAGAGGACTTGATTTCCTGCAGTGACACGCCAAGCTTGTCCATCAGCTGGCCGACCTGGGGATATTGAAAGATCACGCCGATCGAGCCGGTAATCGATGTCTCACCGGCGACGATGGTATCGCCTGCCGACGCGATCATATAGCCCGCGGAGGCCGCCAAAGTGCGGACGTCGGAAACGACTGGCTTCTTTTCCGCAACGCCGCGAATGGCCTTGAAGATGCGCTCACCGCCATAGGTGGTGCCGCCCGGCGAGGAGATCGACACGATCAGCCCTTTGACATTGTCACTCTTGGCGATCTTGTCGAGCCGTTCCAGGAGTTCGGTATTGTCCTGGATCAGACCGGAAATCTCGACGCGGGCGATATGGGGCTTGGCGCTTTGCTGCGGCTCGGTCCAGAAAAACCGGTAGAGGCCGAAAATACCGACGACAAACAGCAAAACAGCGGCAACCCGCCAGAAAGTCAGCTTGCGGCGCAATCGCCTGCGATCCGCTATCGCCATATTATCCATCGAAAACCTCTGCCATCCGGCCTTTGACGCCACGTGTGCTTCACGGCCATATGGTTCTTCTAGCGCGAAGCCGCAAGGAAACAATAAGGAAACCAGAATTACGATAAAATTCGTATTTCCCTTGCACCTTTCCAGACAAAAACCATATTGGCAGGACAAAGCACTCGTGCCAAACACATCAAGATAAACATACAAGCTTCAATTGCGCGCCAAAATGGCGCCCAGGGAGCTTCCGGACCCACTCTTATGCTCGAACGACTCCGCGAACCCGCGCCAGCATTTCCGCTGCCGAATGACCAGAACGGCGCTTACGAGCGCGCTCTGCGGCATTCCGCGCGCGTCAAGCGGCTGAAAATCATCCTGCCGCTCAGTGCCGCAGTGATTTCGCTCGCCTTCATCGCCGTTTCGCTCATTCGAACCTGGGCGCCCGACGAGGTTTCACTGGAAAGCGCCAGGATCGAAGACGGCAAGATCGTGATGGAAAAACCTGCCGTTGCCGGCCGCAACGAAAAGGGGATCGACTATTCCATGAACGCCGAGCGTGCGTTGCAGGATATCGCCAATCCCAACCTGATGACGCTCGAGAAAGTTCTGGCCGCCGTGCCTGTTAATGACAGCATCGCGCAGGTGATTGCCAAGGAAGGCATTTTCGACCGCGCCACCAATACGCTGAAGATGACTGCACCTTTTGACATCAATCTCAGCAATGGCATACAAGCGAAGTTCCAGTCTGCGGATGTTGATCTGAAGGCCGGAAAAATGAGCAGCAAAGAGCCCGTTTCGATCAAAACAAACGACGGTGCCATTGTTGCGCAATCGATTGATATCGCCGATAATGGCAAGACGATTACATTTTCGGGGCAGGTACGGGCACGTATCGCTGCATCCAATATCAAAAATGAAGCCAAGTGAGAGCCCGGTCCAGATGATGCAAATTTCCCGTCCCGTTTCCCTTGGCAGATCCGCAGGCGTTGCAGCCGCAGGTCTTGTTTTCTCCTGTCTCGCAACCGTGGCTTTCGCCCAGAGCACCACCAGCAATATGCAGGGTGTGAAGCTCTCCAGCGACCAGCCGATCGCGATTGAAAGCGACCAGCTCGAAATCCGGGATCAGGAGCGTAAGGCCTACTTCACCGGAAACGTGAAAGTTGTGCAGGGCACGACCACCCTTCAGGCCGGCAAGATGACGGTCAACTACAAGGGCGAGGGCTCCTCTCTCACCAGCGGTGACGCGAATATCGAAAAAATCTTCGTTGATAATAATGTCTATCTGACGTCCGAGACCCAGAAGGCCACGGCCGATCACGGCGAATTCGACATGGCGGCGCAGACCTTTATCCTCACGGGCAAGCAGGTCGTTCTGTCCGAGGGCACGAATGTCTTCACCGGCTGCAAGCTCACTGTCCTGATGAATTCGGGACAGGCGAAGCTCGAAAGCTGCGGCGGCCCCGTTCGGATCATGCTCGATCCGAAATCGCAGAAAAAACAGTAGTCTCACCTCGTGAAGATACCCTCGATCTCAAAAATGTTTGGCGGTGGGCGCAACCCATCCGTGGAAGCGACATCACAGGCCGACAAGGCCCGTTATGAAGGCACGCTGATCGCGCATGGCCTGACGAAGACCTATGATACGCGCCGGGTCGTCAACGGCGTGTCGCTGGTCGTGCGCCGCGGTGAGGCCGTAGGGCTTCTGGGTCCGAACGGCGCCGGCAAGACAACCTGTTTTTACATGATCACGGGCCTCGTCCCCGTCGATAGCGGCAAGATCGCCATCAATGGCAACGATGTGACCGGCATGCCGATGTACAGGCGTGCGCGCCTCGGCGTCGGTTATCTGCCGCAGGAAGCCTCGATCTTCCGCGGCCTGACGGTCGAGGAAAACATCCGCGCCGTGCTTGAAGTCCACGAACCGGACAGCGTCAAACGCAACCGCAAGCTCGATGAGCTGCTGGAAGAGTTCCACATTGCCCAGCTGCGCAAGTCGCCTGCCGTTGCGCTGTCTGGCGGTGAACGTCGTCGTCTGGAAATCGCCCGCGCTCTGGCGACCGATCCGACTTTCATGCTGCTCGACGAACCTTTCGCCGGTGTCGATCCGATTTCGGTCAGCGACATCCAGAATCTCGTGAGGCACCTGACCGCACGTGGGATTGGCGTCCTCATCACCGACCACAATGTCCGTGAAACGCTCGGTCTCATCGACCGCGCCTATATCATCCATGCCGGTGAGGTTCTGACCCATGGCCGTGCGGACGACATCGTCAACAATCCGGATGTGCGCCGGCTCTATCTCGGCAATAATTTCAGCCTTTAAGCTTACGGGCGCGAAAGATTCTTCATCGCGCCCCGCGCTGACGCTTGACCAAACAAGATAAAAAAGCAATTTTTGGGCCAAGTTTCTTTGCCTTCTCAAAATTTATGAAAACTGTGGCAATGGAGAAGCTGTAAGGGGAGTTTCGCGTCCGCCATGGCATTGTCTGCCAGCCTTTTGCTGCGTCAAAACCAGTCTCTCGTCATGACACCGCAACTGATGCAGTCCATCCAGCTGCTTCAGATGACGCATTTCGAGCTGACGCAGTTTATCGCGCAGGAGGTGGAACGTAATCCTCTGCTCGAAATTGCGGCAAACGATGGCGATTTGGGCGGAGATATCCCTGATAATGCGGATAATTTCAGCGATGCCGACGGCGAAGCCTCGGATAAAAACACCCCGGTAACGGCCGATAGCGACGACTGGTACGGCGACCGCGCCGCAAATCTTGGCGAGCAACTGGATACCAGCTTCGAAAACGTCTTTCCTGATGATGCCGAGCCCAGAAAGGCCGATGCGCCCGAACTGGCAAGCCAATGGAAATCCATGCCCGGGCAGGAGTCCGGCGAAAGCTATGATCTCGACGACTTCGTCGCCGCGAAACAAAGCCTCGGCGACCATCTCAATCAGCAATTGCCGTTCGCCATCTCCTCTCCGGAAGACAGGATGATCGCTGACGCGTTGATCGGCCAGCTCGATGAGACCGGGTATATTGCAACGGACGCCGTCGATGATGTCGCCGAACGGCTGGGAGCGGCCCCGTCAGTGGTGGAGAGCGTTTTGAAGACGCTTCAGGGCTTCGATCCTCCGGGCGTGTTTTCCCGTTCCTTGAGCGAATGTCTGGCGATCCAGCTCGCCCAGAGGGATCGGCTCGACCCGGCAATGCGGGCCTTGATCGACAATCTGGAGCTTTTGGCCAAACGCGATTTCGCGACCTTGAAAAAACTCTGTGGGGTCGATGAAGAGGACCTTCTCGACATGCTGGCGGAAATCCGGACACTCAATCCGCGTCCCGGCGCAGGTTATGATTCGACCGTTTCGGAGACGATCGTCCCTGATATCATCGTTCGGCCCTCCTCCTCCGGCGGCTGGCTGGTGGAGATCAATCCCGACACCCTGCCGCGGGTGCTCATCAACCAGAGCTACTTCGCCGAGGTCTCGAAACATAAGGCGCGCGCAGGAGAGGACCAGGATTTCCTTTCCGAGTGCATGCAGACGGCCCACTGGCTGACTCGCAGCCTCGACCAGCGCGCCCGGACGATCATGAAGGTGGCGACGGAAATCGTGCGCCAGCAGGACGCCTTCCTCGTCAATGGCGTCGATCACCTGCGCCCGCTGAACCTCAAGACGGTGGCCGACGCCATCAAGATGCACGAATCCACCGTCAGCCGGGTGACGTCGAAGAAATACATGCTGACGCCGCGCGGGCTGTTCGAACTCAAATATTTCTTCAGCGTTTCGATCAGCGCCGTTGAGGGCGGCGATAGCCATTCGGCGGAAGCGGTGCGTCACCGCATCAAGGCCATGATCGCACAGGAGGCCGCCGAGGCGGTGCTTTCCGATGACGATATCGTCGACAATCTGAAGAAGAGCGGTGTTGATCTCGCCCGCCGCACTGTCGCCAAATATCGTGAGGCGATGAACATCCCCTCCTCCGTGCAGAGACGCCGGGAAAAGAAGGCGCTCGCCAGGTTGTCAGTCTTCTGAGCGGTGCATTTGATCACGTTTGGGGCGCTTTTTTGCCGCACCATTGACTCTTATCACGCCAGGGGCTAGAAGCCCGCCGCACACGTAAGCAAGGTCATTTGTAACGGAATAATCTCCACCGTCCATGGGCGTAAAATTCGAATGGAGGCTTTTTAAGGTCTTCGAAACGCTTGGATGCGCGCGCGGCTTGACGTAAGCTGGTACTCGCAAATCACTACAAAAAGGAAAATTTCCATGAGTGTGCGTGTATCTGGTAAACATATGGAGATCGGTGAATCTTTCCGTCAGCGGATTGAGGACAATATAGGTCTGGCAGTTACCAAATACTTCGATGGGGGGTATTCAGGCCAGGTAACCGTGGAGAAGTCCGGATCGCGTTTTGCCGCCGATTGCAAGCTGCATCTCGATACCGGCGTTGTATTGCATGCAGCGGGTCAGGCAAATGATCCGCAGGCAAGCTTCGATGCCGCCGCAGAGCGGATCGAGAAGCGCCTGCGTCGCTACAAGCGCAAGCTTAAGGACCATCACAGTGGTTCGAATGGCGTGTCGCAGGAAATCGCCTATACGGTGATGGATGCTGTTCCCGATGAGGACCATGAGGTTCCCGAGGATTACGCGCCCACCATCGTTGCGGAGAGTTCGAAACAGATAAAGACGATGTCCGTTGCCAGCGCCGTGATGGCGCTCGACATGACGGACGAACCGGTTCTGCTATTCCGCAGCCCGGGTAAAGAATATCTCAACATCGTCTACCGACGTCATGACGGCAATATTGGCTGGATCGACGCGGAAACGATCAAGAGCTGAACAGTCTGACAAGACGTGGGAGGCAGAGCGCGAAAGCGCATCTGCCTTCTGCATCGTCTCGATGGCATGAAGGAAAAAGAGAATGGCGTTGGCAGATTTGCTGCAACAAGATGCGATTATTCCCGCCCTCAAGGTGAATTCCAAAAAGCAATTGCTTCAGGAGCTGGCCGCAAAGGCAGCCAGAATTACCGGGATCTCGGAACGGGAAGTTTTCGACGTCATCCTCCAGCGTGAAAAGCTCGGCTCTACCGGCGTCGGCCACGGCATCGCCATTCCGCATGGCAAGCTCGCCAGCATTCATCAGATTACGGGCGTCTTCGCACGTCTTGAAACGCCGGTCGATTTCGAAGCGCTGGACGACCAGCCAGTCGACCTGGTTTTCCTTTTGCTTGCGCCTGAGGGCGCCGGCGCGGATCACCTGAAGGCGCTGTCTCGAATTGCGCGCGCCCTGCGCGACCCTGAACTGGTGGCCAAGCTGCGCGCCACCGATTCCGACACGGCAATCTACGCTTTCCTCAATCAGGAACAGGCGACGGCGGCTTGATCCGTCGCCGCTGATCTCAGGTTTTCATGACAATAAAAAACGCGCCTCAAGGGCGCGTTTTTTATTACACAGGCAGGAATGCCTCAGGCATCCTTCTCATTGACAGACGCCGTGCCGGGCTCGGCCGATGTGGCAGTTTCCACCTTCGGGCCACCCTTGGCAACGCCAACCATGGCGGGGCGCAGGACGCGGTCACCGATGGTGAAACCGGCCTGAATAACCTGAAGCACGGTGTTGTTCGGAACTGCCGGATTGGGGATTTCAAACATGGCCTGGTGGAAGTTCGGATCGAACTTCTGGCCCTCGGCATCGATCTTCTTGACGCCATGGCGCTCGAGCGTTGACAACATCGAGCGTTCGGTCATCTCGACGCCTTCGATCAGGCCGTTGAGACCGGCTTCGCCATTGGTCTTGAGCTCATCCGGGATGGCCTCGAGCGCGCGGCGAAGATTGTCGGAAACGGCGAGCATGTCGCGTGCAAAACCGGCCAGCGAATAGGCCTTGGCGTCCTTGACGTCGCGCTCGGTGCGGCGGCGAAGATTATCCATTTCGGCGGCAAGACGCAGGAACTTGTCGCGCAGATCGGCATTTTCAGCCTTCAGCAGCTCGACCGGATCGGGTTCGGCAGCATCAGCCGGCTCTTCCCCGGCAAGTGCTGGATCGAGAAACTCTTCGGCGACGTCCGCGTCAGGTCCGGGCTTTTTTGTATCGTCGGTCATGACGTTCTCCAGATTTGAATATTGTTGGTTGCGCCCGATATCGAGCTTTGGCGGGCAAAAATCAAGGCTTGCGGCGAAAAGCTTGCCGCATTCTCCAACCTTGCGGGCTTGTCCTATCTCTGTTTTCGGGAAAGGCGGGCCATGATCTGCGCGGTGTAGTCGACCATGGGGACAATACGGGCGTAATTCAGCCTTGTCGGCCCGATGACACCAACCGCACCCACGACCCGGTTGTCCTCATCGCGATAGGGCGCAACGATCAGCGATGAACCGGACAGCGAAAAGAGCTTGTTTTCCGAGCCGATAAAAATCCTGACCCCCGAACCGCTTTCCGCAAGGTTGAGGATTTCGATGAGATTTTCCTTGCGCTCCAGATCGTCGAACAGCAGACGCACACGGTCAATGTCTTCTTCGCCGGCTAGGCCTTCGAGCAGGTTGGAACGTCCGCGAACGATGAGGCGGCCGAGCTTGCCCTCCTCATTGTCACCCGCCCAGACGGCAAGACCGCGTTCGATGAGGTCTTGCGCCAACGTGCCGAGTTCCGATTGCAATTGCGCCTGCTGCGTCTGGAACTGGCCGCGCAGTTCCTGCAGCGTCTGGCCGGAGAGGTGGGCGTTGATGAAATTGGCCGCCTCGGTCAATTGCGAGGAGGATATACCGGCCGGCAGTTCGATGATGCGGTTTTCGACCTGATTGTGATCGCCCACCAGAACGGCGAGCGCCTTGGTGGGCTCCAGCCGGATGAATTCGACATGTTTGAGGATGACATCGTTCTTGGCCGTCAGCACAAGGCCGGCACCGCGCGACATGCCCGACAGCATGCGGCTTGCCTCAGTCAGCAGCCCTTCCAGCGATTGTTCGTGGCCGGCGACGGGACCGATCTGCCGATCGATATTTGCCCGCTCGTCGGCGGGGAGATCGCCCACCTGCATGAAGGCATCCACGAAGAAACGCAGCCCCGTCTGGGTGGGCAGGCGTCCGGCGCTGATATGCGGCGAATAGATGAGGCCCAACTCTTCGAGATCGCTCATGACATTGCGAACGGAGGCAGGGGAAAGCGACATCGGCAGCAGCCGCGACAGGCTGCGCGATCCCAGGGGTTCGCCAGTGTCGAGATAACCTTCAACGATGCGCCGGAAAATTTCCCGCGACCGTTCATCCAACAGCGATGCCTGATCTTTTGAAAGCGGTGCTGAAAAACCCATCACGTCCGTTCTTTGTCGTCCAAATCTACTCTGAGCCAATATAATGCGTTGCGCCGCTGCGGCAAAATGGAAATTGGCTTTGCAAAAGCCCGGAGCGCGCCTTAGAAGGCAGGAACCAACATGGAGAGTGGATCAAATGCGGCCTTCAGGCAGAAAAACCGATCAGATGCGCAAGGTTTCCTTTGAGCGCAATTTCTCGAAACATGCGGAAGGCTCCTGTCTGGTCAAATTCGGTGACACGCATGTGCTCGTCACCGCAAGCCTTGAAGAAAAGACGCCGCCATGGCTGCGCAACAGCGGCAAGGGCTGGGTGACCGCCGAATACGGCATGTTGCCGCGCTCCACCCATGAGCGCATGAAGCGTGAAGCCGCTTCCGGCAAGCAGGGCGGCCGCACGCAGGAAATCCAGCGCCTCATCGGCCGCTCGCTGCGCGCCGTCGTTGATCTGCAGGCGCTCGGCGAACGCCAGATCAGCATCGACTGTGACGTCATCCAGGCGGATGGCGGCACACGCACGGCCTCCATCACCGGCGCATGGATCGCCCTGCATGATTGCCTGAAGTGGATGGAAACCCGCAACATGATCAAGGTTGAGAAGGTTCTGAAAGACCATATCGCCGCGATCTCCTGCGGCATCTTCGCCAAGCAGCCGGTCATCGATCTCGACTATCTGGAAGATTCTTCCGCCGAGACCGATGCGAATTTCGTCATCACCGGCTCCGGCGGCATCGTTGAAGTTCAGGGGACGGCGGAAGGCGCACCCTTCTCCGAAGAAGAATTCCTGACGCTGCTTGGCCTTGCCAAGGCCGGATGCAGTGAACTGGTCGCCCTTCAGAAACAGACGATCGCCTGAGCCGACAGGAAACCGTGATGCGCAAGCTCGATACCAGAACGATCGTCGTCGCCAGCCACAACAAGGGCAAGATCGCCGAAATCGCCGACCTCATCGGACCTTTCGGCTTTTCCGCCAAGTCGGCTGCCGAGCTGAACTTCCAAGAGCCGGACGAGACGGGCACCACCTTCGAGGAAAATGCCGCCATTAAGGCGCTTGCCTCCGCGAAGGCATCCGGCCTGCCGGCCCTGTCCGACGATTCCGGTCTGGTGATCGACGCGCTGGACGGCGCGCCGGGCGTCTATACCGCCAACTGGGCGGAGACGGCCGACGGCACGCGCGATTTTGCCATGGCTATGCAAAAGGTCGAGGATGCGCTTGCCGAGCGCGGTGCGTCGAAAGCCGAAGATCGCACGGCCCGTTTCGTCAGCGTGCTCTGCCTTGCCTGGCCGGACGGTCATGTCGAATATTTCCGCGGCGAAGTGGAAGGCACGGTGGTGTGGCCGCCGCGCGGAACGAGCGGTTTCGGTTACGATCCGATCTTCAAACCGGAAGGTTATGACACTACATTTGGCGAGATGACGGCCGATGCGAAACACGGCTGGAAACATGGTGACGCGTTTGCTTTGTCGCATCGCGCCCGCGCCTTTAAAAAATTCGTAGAAACCTGCCTGGAGGCATAAACCCTATGGTCGGGGAGCATCATTTTTCTGCCCCCGGCGCATCGCTTCTGCCGGATACGGGCGATCCCGGTTTCGGGATCTATCTGCATTGGCCCTTTTGTGCGGCCAAATGTCCCTATTGCGATTTCAACAGCCATGTCCGCCACCGGCCAGTGGATCAGGAGCGGTTTACCGCGGCCTTTCTGCGTGAAATGGAACATATGCGGGCGCTCAGCGGCCCGAGGGTGGTGACCAGCATTTTCATGGGCGGCGGCACGCCATCGCTGATGGACCCGCAGACGGTCGCCGCCATTCTGGATGGCGTTGCGCGTTTCTGGCACGTGCCCGACGGTATCGAGATTACCATGGAAGCCAATCCTTCCAGCGTCGAGGCGGAACGGTTTCGCGGTTATCGCGCAGCGGGCGTCAACCGCGTCTCGCTTGGCGTGCAGGCACTGAACGACCGTGACCTGAAGTTCCTCGGCCGCCTGCATGATGTTGCCGATGCCCTGAAGGCCATTCGGCTGGCGCGGGAGATTTTTCCGCGCATGTCCTTCGATCTCATTTATGCCCGCCCGAAGCAGACGGTGGCCGAATGGGACGCCGAACTGAAGGAAGCGGTCTCCTATGCCGTCGACCATCTGTCGCTCTATCAGCTGACTATCGAAGAGGGCACGCCTTTTTATGGTTTGCACAAGGCCGGCAAACTGATCGTGCCGGATGGCGAGCATTCGGCTGTGCTTTATGAAGCGACGCAGGAAATCACCGAGCGCTACGGCATGCCGGCCTATGAGGTTTCCAATCACGCCCGCCCCGGCGCCGAAAGCCGCCATAACCTCACCTATTGGCGTTATGGCGACTATGCCGGCATCGGCCCCGGCGCACATGGCCGCCTGACCAGAGGCGCCTCCAAGCTCGCCACCGCCACCGAGCGACACCCGGAAACCTGGCTCGAGACCGTCGAGCGGGAGGGCCATGGCATGGTCGATCAGGAAATGCTGGGCGTCGACGAGCAGGCCGACGAATTGCTGCTGATGGGGCTTCGCCTGCGCGAAGGCATCGATCTGGCCCGCTGGAGCGATCTTTCCGGCCGCGATCTCGACCCGGAGAAGGAGGAATTCCTTCTGCAGCACGGTTTCGTGGAGAGGCTTGGCAATTCGCGCCTGCGCTGCACGCCTTCGGGCATGCTTATTCTGGATGCCGTGGTCGCCGATCTCGCCTGCTGACCGGCCCTCAGCCAATCAAGAATTGAGAAGCCAATAAAAAAGCGGCCCGGAGGCCGCTTTTTTCATGCGTTGTTTTCGTTGATCAGCCGCTTCAACAACTCAACCTCGTGGCCGAGCTTGGTATCGCCGGAAATCAGTTCCTCGATCTTGCGCACCGCGTGGAGAACCGTGGTGTGATCGCGACCGCCGAAACGGCGACCGATCTCGGGGAAGGAGCGCGGCGTCAGCATCTTGGCCAGATACATGGCGATCTGACGCGGCTTGACGATGACGCGGGTGCGGCGGTTGGAGACCAGCTCCTGTCGCGACACATTATAGTGTCTGGCGACGATGCGCTGAATATCCTCAATGCGCACGCGCTTGGCCTCACCGCTTCCGACGAGGTGCGACAGCAGCTCATCGACACGGTCAACCGAGAGGTTCGGCTCAAAAGAGCGGCGGAACATCAGCTGGTTGAAGGCGCCTTCAAGCTCGCGTCCGCTCGCCGTCACGCTTTTGGCCACATGGGTCAGGATTTCGTCCGAAATCTCGAAAGACGGATCGTCCTGACGTGCAGAACCCATACGACGGTTGAGCATTTCATACCGCATGTCGTAATCGGGACCTTCGATCTCGATCGCCATGCCGCCCTGAAGACGGGAACGCACACGCGGATCGAGCGATTCCAGCTCCCACGGCGCACGGTCTGCCGCCACCACGACCTGCTTGGCGCTGTCGAGCAGCATGTTCAGCAGGTGGCAGAATTCGTGCTGGATCATCTTGCCCTGCAGGAACTGCATGTCGTCGATGACGAGCAGATCGATATTGCGCAGCGTGTCCTTCAGCGTCAGCGCATCATTGTCGCGGATCGCGGTCGCAAAACGCCACATAAAATATTCAGCCGTCAGATAGACCACGCGCGGATTGCGCGGGCTGTCGATGGCGGCATTGGCGATGGCCTGCAGAAGATGCGTCTTGCCGAGACCGACACCCGCATGGATGAACAGCGGGTTGAAGCGCACGGCGCCGGCACCGGCTTCGGCGATCGTCTTTGCCGCCGCAAGTGCGACACGGTTGGACGAGCCTTCGACAAAGGTATCGAAGGTGAAACGTGTATCGAGCGGCGAGCCAAACAGCGGCCCGGAGCCACCCTGACGCAGGGTCGCCTGCGCCGCCGCAGGCTGTGCGGAAGGCGCTGTCGCGGGCTGCGACGGAATGAAGGACTTGTTACGCGGAGCCGCCCCGACTTCAGGTGCGGGCTGCACCCGTTCGTCAGTCTGCGCCGGACGAACCGGACGGCTGGCCGAGCGAACAAGAATTTCCACCTTCAGCACATCCGGATCCTCGCTCTGGACGAGGTTGGTGATCAAATCCATGTAACGGTTGTTGATCCAGGACTTCAGAAAGGTCGTCGGAACGGTAAAGCGGACGACGCTTTTCGAAACGGTATGGAGTTTGAGCCGTGCAAACCAGCTCGCATAGACCTCGGGACCAACCTGTGCCTTGAGCCGCGCGCTAAAACGCTCAAACAGCGCATCGTGCTTCATTGCCGATTTGTCCCCTGCCGCTTCTGAGCAAGCTGCATCACGAGCCTTCGGTGCGCGGTCCCCATCGGCCACCGCACCCATCGCCAAATTCAATTGCATATTGCCGCCTTTCAAATTGCCAATCATAGCCTGACGATCAAAAATCGATCGCCAGAGATCCCCCTCGTATTATTCCCGCCTTCAGCGCTCCCCTCGAAAGAGCATCAAAGGCTACTACTTGTTTGCGAGCCGGTTATCCCATTTCCCTCCCCCTCATGGAGAGGCCTGCGACACGCTAAAGACGCTCCTTTCGCCACAACCCTAAGGCGTATTCTTGAGGACAAAAAACCCCTGCCCGTTCCGAGACCGAAACGGCACAAAAAGCTCCATGACCTGAGAAAACGGGTCTCGAAAGACCCGCCAGCAAGAAGGTGAATATCGTCGATATTATCATCGAGATAATCTGTGGACTGAGATCCGCACCCCTTGTTGAAATGCATTTAGGCAGGATCGTGGGGAGAGATCAATGGCGTTTTTTCTGCAAAAACTCAGAACGGCCATTGACTCACAAAGGCCGTTTTGCATCACCGGCAAGGCCCGAAGCAGAATCGCTTATGAATCAATGAGATTCAATTTTGGCAATTTTAGAGAGCCTGTTTTGGTAAAAAAATAAAAATCTTCTTGACTCAAAACTGGTCACGACTTCCGTAGAGAAAGCTTCCCATTTTCCGAGAGACCTCCAGCAAGCCATTGTTTTTATTTAATATTTCCTGTCGTCCATCTGACACGCGTTTGTCACGTTACGGCAGGAATGATTAACAGGCGGTTAGAATCACAAAAAGCCCGGTCAAAAGACCAGGCTTTTTGAATAGTTATTTGTGATTAGCCGGATTAGGCGGAAAGAGCCTTAACGCGCTGTGCAAGACGCGATACCTTGCGGGATGCGGTGTTGCCGTGCAGGACGCCGCGGGTAGCTGCGCGCTGGATCTCAGGCTGAGCTGCCTTCAGAGCTTCGGTGGCGATTGCCAGATCGCCGGAAGCGATGGCTTCCTCGACCTTGCGAATGAAGCCGCGAACGCGCGAACGGCGAGCCTTGTTGACTGCGGTACGGCGAGCGATCTTGCGGGTCGCCTTTTTCGCCGAAGTTGTATTGGCCATGTATGCCTCTCTTCGAATTCAAACCAAATTCCGCAACCAGAGGATCGGGTCGTTCGACGACCTCACTTAACCCAAGAATGCGGGAGTAATTTCGGACAAGCCGGATGGCTTTCCTTAACCGTGGGCGGGCATATACCGCTAAAGCGCACGTCCGTCAACGCGCAAATGGCGGAAAACGCCGATATTCCGACTCCTTAGCGATTCCGGAAAACGGGTTTGCGCTTTTCGATGAAGGCCGCCATGCCCTCCTTCTGATCCGCCGTTGCAAAGAGCGACTGAAAGGATCGCCTTTCGTATCTCAAGCCTTCCGCCAGCGACACCTCGAAGGAGCGATTGACGCTTTCCTTGGCCATAAGAACCGAGGCACGTGACAGCGAAGCGATGCGGGTAGCAGCCTCCACCGCCTCCTCCATCAGATTTGCGGCCGGTACGATGCGCGAGACGAGACCGGCACGCTCGGCCTCCGCCGCATCCATCATGCGGCCGGTCAGAACCAGATCCATGGCCTTTGCCTTGCCCACCGCCCGTGTCAGCCGCTGTGAGCCGCCCATGCCGGGAATGACGCCGAGGGTGATCTCCGGCTGACCGAACTTCGCCGTTTCCGAAGCGATGATGAAATCGCACATCATTGCCAGCTCGCAGCCGCCACCGAGCGCAAAACCCGAAACGGCGGCGATAACCGGCTTCCTCGTCGAGGCGACCTCGTCCCAGCCGCCGAGAAAGTCGCCGACATAGGCGTCGACAAAATCCAGCCCCTGCATTTCCTTGATGTCGGCGCCTGCGGCAAATGCCTTTTCCGAGCCGGTGATGATGATCGCACCGATGGAATCATCGGTAGAGAATGAAGAGAGAATGTGCCGCAGTTCTTTCAGAAGCACCGAGTTGAGGGCGTTGAGCGCCTTGGGGCGGTTGAGCGTGATGACGCCCACCTCATCACGCTTCTCGACCAGTATCGTTTCATAATCCACGGCAATCTCCCCTTCTCCGTTATTCCGGCCCATTACTCTTGGCTCAGTCACTTCTGGCAGGCGGCGCAATAGAAGGTCGAACGACCCGCCTGCACCACTCTTTCAACCGTACCCCCGCAGCCGGGTGTCCGGCAAGGCTGGCCTTCCTGATCGTAGACCGAAAAGGAATGCTGGAAATAACCGAGCGTTCCGTCCGTCTGTATATGGTCGCGCAAAGACGAGCCGCCGGCGGCGATGGCGTCCGCGATAACGTCACGGATTTTTTCCGTGAGATCGGTGAGCTGTGCTTTGGGCTTGCCTGATGTCGTCACCAGCGTTCCCGCTGCCCGCAAAGGAGAAAGATGAGCGCGCCACAGCGCCTCGCAGACATAGATATTGCCGAGGCCGGCAATGACCTTCTGATCCAGCAGCGTGCCTTTCAAGGGCTGGCTCTTGCCCGCAAACCGGCCTGCCAGATAATCGGCGCTCAATGCATTGCCTGTTGGCTCCGGCCCAAGCTCCGCAAAAGCCGGATAGAGATCAAGCTTGTTGCGCTCCACCAGATGCATGAAGCCGAAACGGCGCGGGTCATTATAGATGACGCAGACGCGCTCCTCTCCCTTATCCAGATGAAAGACGACATGGTCGTGCTTGCCATCCTTTGAGCGGGCATAATGAAACGCGCCGGGCGTATTGCCGGCTTCATCCGCCTCCGCCTCGACGCGGAACGAGCCGGACATGCCGAGATGGGCAATGATCGTCAGCCCGTCCTCCAGTTCGATCAAAAGATATTTCGCCCGGCGTCCAAGCGATATGATCGTTTTGCCTTCGATCAGCGTCGCAAAATCCTCCGGGAACGGAAAACGCAGATCGGGGCGGCCGAGATGGAGTTTGCGGACCCTTGCCCCTTCCATGGCGGGGGCGAGGCCGCGTCTGACAGTTTCGACTTCTGGCAATTCTGGCATCTGGCTTATCCGGCAGTTTATCGTTAGGACCATGTGGTCTATACAATGCACGCGAAATGTCGCGCCCAGGCGATGCGGCAACAGATAGCGTCGCCATGACGTTTCCGCTATGGTCCGCCACGCAATAATATGGAGACAGACGATGACCGACGCCCGTACGACCGCAGAAGGCGGCATGGAAACGTCTTATGGCTTTCACAAGGTGAATGAAGGCCAGAAACAGGGGATGGTCAACGAGGTCTTTCACAAGGTGGCCAAGCGCTACGACATCATGAACGACGTGATGTCGGCCGGCCTGCACCGGCTGTGGAAGGACGCCATGGTGTCTTCGCTTTCACCGCGCAAGGATGCTTCCTATAAGGTTCTTGATGTGGCAGGCGGCACCGGCGATATCGCGTTTCGCATCGTTGAAGCCTCAAATCGTCTGGCGCATGCCACCGTTCTTGATATCAACGGCTCGATGCTTGCCGTTGGCGAAGAGCGCGCAGCCAAAAGGAAGCTTTCCGACAATCTGACTTTTGTCGAGGCGAATGCCGAGGATCTGCCCTTCGAGGCGAATACATTCGATGCCTATACCGTCGCCTTCGGCATTCGCAACGTGCCACGCATTGATGTCGCGCTGAAGGAGGCCCATCGCGTGCTGAAACGCGGCGGACGGTTGCTGGTGCTGGAATTTTCCGAAGTCGAAATGCCGTTGCTCGACCGCGTCTATGATGCCTGGTCGTTCAACGCCATTCCGCAATTCGGCAAGATGATCACCGGCGACGCCGAACCCTATCAATATCTGGTCGAGTCAATCCGCAAATTCCCCAATCAGGAGGATTTCGCGGCGATGATCCGTACCGCCGGTTTCTCCCGCGTCTCCTATACCAATTACACCGGCGGCATCGCCGCCCTGCATTCCGGCTGGAAGCTTTAAGAGCATGGCCAGCAGAAGCAGGAGACAGGCATAAGCATGAGCACTTTGGGCGCATATTTCCGCCTCGCAAGGGTTGGCTGGGTTCTCGTGCGCGAAGGCGTCGTGCTGGCCTTGCCGTCCGACGACCTTCCTGCTCCCGCGCAAGCGTTGAAAGCACTGCTTAAACCCTTCGCCCGCAGCAAGGCCAAACGGGCGCAGCGTAGCGACCGGCTGGCAACAGCCGTGGAGCGGCTTGGACCGTCTTATGTGAAGATGGGGCAGTTTCTGGCCACCCGCCCGGATGTGGTGGGCGCCGATTTCGCCGACGATCTCGCAAGCCTTCAGGACCGTATGGCATTTTTCCCGGCCGCCGCGGCGAAGGCCAATATCGAGGGCTCGCTCGGTCGTTCGGTTTCTGATCTCTACAGGGAATTCGGCGATCCGATCGCGGCGGCCTCCATCGCCCAGGTTCACCCGGCAATGGTGGATACTCCGAAGGGACCGCGAAAGATGGCCGTCAAGGTCATCCGCCCCGGCGTGCGCCAGCGTTTCCAGAACGATCTGGAGGCGATGTATCTGATTGCCGACCTGCAGCAGCGCTTTGTCCGCTCCGCCCGCCGTCTGCGGCCGGTGGAGGTGACACGCACGCTGGAGCAGACGACCAAGATCGAAATGGATCTGCGGCTCGAGGCCGCCGCCCTTTCCGAACTTGCCGAAAACACAAAGGATGATCCCGGTTTCCGCGTTCCCGAGGTGGACTGGGAGCGCACCGGCCGCGATGTCGTCACCATGGAGTGGATCGACGGCGTCAAGATGTCGGATATCGAGGGGCTGAAGGCCGCCGGTCACGACCTGAACCAGCTTGCCGACACGCTCATCCAGTCCTTCCTGCGGCACACGCTGCGCGACGGCTTTTTCCATGCCGACATGCATCCGGGCAATCTCTTCGTCGATGCGAATGGCATGATCGTCGCCGTCGATATGGGCATTGCCGGACGCCTCGGCAAAAAGGAGCGCCGTTTCCTCGCCGAAATCCTCTACGGCTTTATCACCCGCGATTACATGCGGGTGGCGGAAGTCCATTTCGAGGCCGGTTATGTGCCGGGCCATCACGATAAAGCCAGTTTCGCGCAGGCGATCCGCGCCATTGGCGAGCCGATCCACGGCCAGCCGGCCGAGACAATCTCCATGGGCAAGCTGTTGACCCTGCTGTTCGAAGTGACCGAGCTTTTCGACATGGAAACGCGGCCGGAACTGGTGATGCTGCAAAAGACCATGGTGGTGGTGGAAGGTGTATCACGCATGCTGAACCCGCGCTTCAACATGTGGAAAGCGGCCGATCCGGTCGTCGGCGGCTGGATCAGGGACAATCTCGGCCCGAAGCGCATCGTCACCGATCTGAAAGACGGCATGAAGGCCGCTCTAAAGCTTGCTGAAGCGGCACCCGAGATCGCCGCCAAGACCGAAAAGCTGCATTCCGAACTGATGTATATGAGCGAAAACGGCTTGCGTTTTGATGCCCAGACAGCCGAAGCCATCGGCAAGGCGGAAGCGCGCCATACCAAATGGGGACGGATTGCGCTGTGGGTGATTGCGCTGACGCTTCTCTATATTGCCATCCGAATCAGCTAAGACATATCTGAACTAGGAGGTGCGCGATGTCACGGTTGGGCACCTCAGTTACCAAAAACCGCCTGTCCAGCCGACGTGACGACCGCATGCCATGCTCATGCAATCTAATGAAGAATAGTGACCTGATCTTCTCAACGAAACAGGTGACCGATGCGATTGTTCACACTTCTGGTTGGCTCGCTATTCTTCAGTCTTCAACCGGTCGCAGTGCCGGAAGCAATGGCGCAACACAGGGTCTACGACCCCTGTACGGATGGTAGCTTAAACGATGGAATACCACGCAGTTGCGACGAGCTGAAACGGGAATTGCGACGCAGCGACAGGTATGATCGCAGGGAATGGGATTATTATCGGCCGATGCGGCCAATGCGCACCGATCCATGCAGGGACGGGCGCGTCAGCGACGGGCAACCGCGATCCTGCGGAGAGTTGCGTCGCTGGTTGAATGGTAAATGATTGCCGGACGGGAATTGAAATTCATGGCAAAAACTCACGCAGTGAAACAGGCCCTTGCCTATTGTTCGTGGCCGATGGTGTTCCTCTCCGGCCTTGCCGGCTCCTATTTCGCCTTCAACAGCAGCCATCCCATAGGCGCGTTTCTGAGCGTCTATGCGGGCGCGGTTTTGAGCCTGTTTCTTCTGGAACGCTATATCCCTTATGAGGTTCAGTGGCTTCAGGGCGATGGCGAAACCGCAACCAGCATCGGCCACACCCTGTTGACCAAGGGTCTTGTGCAGCTTGCCGCCGTTGCAGGGGCAATCTTTCCGATGTTGACCGCCAACGTGCTGCAACCGCTTGCGGCCATGCGGTTCAATCTTTGGCCTTCTGATCTGCCGATGGTCGTTCAGGTCGCGCTTGCGGTCACTATCGCTGAATTCGGCCTTTACTGGGCGCACCGTATCGCACATGAAACCGTGTTCTTCTGGCGTTTCCATGCCCTGCATCACAGCGTTGTCCGGCTTTGGGTGGTCAATACCGGCCGCTTTCATGTGGCGGACTCGCTCTTCAAGATCGCGCTCAGTCAGCTTCCGCTCTATTTGATGGGCGCACCCTTGCAGGTTTTCTGGTGGCTTGGCGCCGTTACCGCCTTCATCGGCATTCTGACCCATTGCAATGTCGATATGAAAACCGGCCCGCTGGACTACGTGTTCAGCACGCCGCGGCTGCACCGCTGGCACCATTCCAAGGAGCTTCCCGAAGGAAACACCAATTACGGGGAGAATCTCGTCATATTCGACCAGCTGTTCGGCAGCTATTTCAACCCTAATCGCCCATCCTCGACCAATATCGGCATCAAGGGCCAAATTGCGAAGGGCTTTCTGCCCCAGCTTTTTCAGCCCTTCACCAGGAAAGGCGTTCACCAGATCATCGGGCGAAACACGAAAGACAATTCAGGCGAAACGCCCGGCATATGATGTCAGCCGAGAACTATGCCCAGTTCAGCGCGCAGTTTCTTCGTCAGGCCGGCTGAAACAAGTTCATAGGAGCGGCGCACATAGTGCTCCAGTTCCTCCTGCTCGAGCGGTGAATGGTCACCGATCGATATCCATTTGCGTTTGGCGAAATAGGGCGCCTGACCGATGCCCTCAAGCGAGGTGAGGATTTCGAAACTCTCCTCAGAGCATTTCACCACCAGCCCCCAGTCCACCCGCTCGCCCAACACGGCAAAGACCTTGTCGCCGACCTTCGCGACATGGGAATCCCACTGATCGACGAAACGCACGCCCGGCCATTCGCCCAGCACTCTGTCGAATGTCTTGCGATCGAACAGGCTCATGCGAGTTTCTCCGCAATAAGGGCCGCCAGACGTTTGGCGACTTCGGTCTTGTCGAGATCCGGCCAGACCTCTACGCCCTCCGCCGAAATGATCTTCACGCTGTTGCGGTCTCCGCCCATGATGCCGGTTTCAGCCGATACATCATTGGCTACGATGTAATCCGCGCCCTTACGCTCGAGCTTGGCCCTGCCGTTTTTCTCCACGTCCTGTGTTTCCGCAGCGAAGCCGACCACCAGTTTCGGGCGCTTTTCGTGGTGGCCCACGGTTTTCAGAATATCGGGGTTTTCCATCAGTTGCAGCGCTGGCGGTGCATCGCCCGGCTGCTTCTTGATCTTCTGCTCCGACGAGCCAACGACCCGCCAGTCTGCGACGGCCGCGACCATCACGGCGATATCCGCCGGAAGCCTTGAGATCACCGCATCGCGCATTTCTTCGGCACGCTCGACATGGACCGTTGCAACACCGGCAGGATCGGCGATGGTGACGGGACCGGACACCAGCGTGACCTCTGCCCCAAGTTCCGCAAGCGCTGCCGCGATGGCATGGCCCTGCTTGCCCGACGAGCGGTTGGCGATATAACGCACCGGATCAATCGGCTCATGCGTGGGGCCGGAAGTGACGATGGCCGTTCTGCCCTTGAGCGGCTTGGGGCCATTGTCCAAAAGCGTCTCCACCGCTTCGACGATCTGCAATGGCTCCGCCATGCGGCCAAGACCCGCCTCGCCCTTCTCCGCCATCTCGCCTGCCATGGGTCCGATAAAAACCACGCCGTCTTTTTTCAGCACGTCGACATTGCGTGCCGTCGGCTTCGCCGACCACATTTTAGGGTTCATGGCAGGCGCGACCAGCACCTTGCGGTCAGTCGCAAGAAGGATAGTGGAGGCGAGATCGTCGGCCAGACCATGCGCCATCTTTGCCATCAGATCGGCGGTGGCGGGCGCGACGAGCACCAGATCGCAGTCACGCGCCAGCCTGATATGACCGACATCTTGCTCGTCCTGCCTTGAAAAAAGCTCGGTGAAGACATGCGTGGCCGACAGCACGCCGACGGCCAGCGGAGTGACGAATTCCTGAGCACCCTTCGTCATGACAGGCGTCACCTTCGCGCCACGCTCTTTCAGGCGGCGGATGAGATCGAGGCTCTTATAGGCCGCGATACCGCCGGAGATGATGAGGAGAATATGTTTGCCTGAAAGCGTCATGATGCCGGACCAGTTTCCCGTTTCAGGGGAAACTAAGCCCTTGGCATACAAAGTGCAATCCGGCTGATATCACGCAGCCTTGGCGACGTGATATTCCTTGATCGCGACCATCTTGATCGCCGGAAACCGCTCGGATTCGTAGCGCAGCGAGAAGGCGTCCTGCGCCAGAAACACCGGATCGCCATCCAGATCGCGGGCGATATCGCCGCGCTTGACGTTGAGGAACTTGTCCATTTCCGCCGGCTGATCGGAGGAAATCCAGCGGCAGACGGAAAAGCGTGACATTTCGAAGGAAACCGGCAGGCCGTATTCGCCCATCAGCCGTTCTTTCAACACATCCAGCTGCAGTGCGCCGACGACACCGACGATGGCCGGCGAGCCGTCTTCCGGCGAAAAGAGCTGCACAACACCCTCTTCCGCCATCTGCTGCAGGGCCTCCTTCAGCTTCTTCGCCTTCATCGCATCTTCCAGCCGCACGCGACGAAGGATTTCCGGCGAGAAGTTCGGAACGCCCTGGAAGACGAGGTTTTCACCCTCGGTCAGCGTATCGCCGATGCGCAGCGTGCCGTGGTTGGGAATGCCGACCACATCGCCCGCAAAGGCCGTATCGGCCAGCTGGCGCTGCGAGGCGAAGAAGAATTGCGGCGCGGTCAGCCCCATCAACTTGCCGGTGCGCGACAGGCGCGCCTTCATGCCGCGCTCCAGCTTGCCGGAGCAGATGCGGGCAAAGGCGATGCGGTCGCGGTGGTTGGGGTCCATATTGGCCTGAATCTTGAAGACGAAGGCCGTCATTTTGTCTTCAGCCGCATGCACGGTGCGGGTATCCGCCACCTGATCGCGCGGCGGCGGCGCGAAATCGCCGAGCGCATTGATGAGGTCGCGTACACCGAAATTGCGCAGCGCCGAACCGAAGAACACCGGTGTCATGTGGCCTTCGAGAAACGCCTGACGGTCAAAGGGACGGCAGGCTTCCAGCGCCAGTTCCGTTTCCTCGACAAAGACCTTGCGTTCGTTTTCCGGCAGCCGATCGGCAACTGCCTGCGGACCGTTGACCGAAAGGCCGTCTACCTGCGTGTCGTTGCCGCGAAAGGTATTTTCGGCGAGATTATAAGCGCCGCAGAAGCTTTTTGCCCGGCCAACCGGCCAGGTAATCGGCGCGGTATCAAGCGCCAGCTTTTCCTCGACCTCATCCAGAATCTCGAAGGGGTCGCGGCTTTCGCGGTCCATTTTATTGATGAAGGTGATGATCGGAATATCGCGCATGCGGCAGACTTCGAAGAGCTTCAGCGTGCGCGGCTCGATACCCTTGGCGGCATCGATGACCATGATCGCCGCATCCACCGCTGTCAGCGTGCGGTAGGTGTCGTCGGCAAAGTCTTCGTGGCCCGGCGTATCGAGAATGTTGAAGACCCGGTCGTTATATTCGAAGGTCATGACCGAGGTGACGACCGAAATACCGCGCTCACGCTCGATCTTCATCCAGTCCGAACGGGTCTGGATGCGATCCTTCTTCGCCTTCACTTCACCGGCAAGCTGGATTGCTCCGCCGAACAGCAGCAGTTTTTCGGTGAGTGTGGTCTTACCCGCGTCCGGGTGCGCGATAATAGCAAAGGTGCGGCGGCGGGAGACCGCCTCGGCAAGTGTTTCGGCCATCTGACAAATCCTGTGAATTGCGGGCTATCTAGCGTTTCAGGTCCGCATTTGCAATTGACCTTGCCGCGATCTGCGCAAACTAATGCCGCATGACCGTTCAAAATGACAATCGCCCCCCTCTTCGCCTCGTCCGCCTCGCCAATGGCGCAGGCCTCGAATTGCCGTCCTATGAGACCGGCGGTGCTGCCGGCATGGACCTGCGCGCCGCAGTGCCTGCAGATCAACCGCTGACGTTGAAACCCGGCGAACGGGCGCTGGTGCCGACCGGCTTCATCTTCGAAGTTCCGCACGGTTACGAGGCGCAAATCCGCCCCCGCTCCGGTCTTGCCATCAAGAACGGCATCACCTGCCTCAACTCCCCCGGCACGGTGGACAGCGATTATCGCGGCGAGGTGAAGGTCATTCTGGCCAATCTGGGACAGGATGATTTCACCATCGAGCGCGGCATGCGCATTGCGCAGATGGTGATCGCGCCGGTGACGCAGGTTACCGTGAGCGAAGTGGCGGAAACCTCCGAGACGGCGCGTGGCGCCGGCGGTTTCGGTTCGACCGGGGTCTGACCGGCAGCCAGCATGATCGATTGTTTTTACCCGGCAATTTCGCTATTCATCGAGCGGATTTTCCGGGAAACATGATCATGACACTGACGACCCTTCTGGCCTATGCCGCTGCCCTGTTCATCGCCGCCGCCATTCCTGGCCCCGGCATGACGGCGATTGTGGCGCGGGCGCTGGGTTCGGGCTTTCGGGAAACCTTCTTCATGGGCCTCGGGCTGGTGCTGGGCGACATGATCTACCTGACCGGCGTAATACTGGGGTTGGCCTTCGTGGCGCAGACCTTTCAGGAAGCCTTCATGGTGCTGAAATTCGCGGGCGCGGCCTATCTCCTCTATATCGCCTGGAAGCTCTGGACCGCTGGCCTTTTGCCGCAGGACCTGAAGGCGAAAAAAAGCACCAGCATGCCGATGTCCTTCCTGTCCGGCCTGCTGATCACCCTCGGCAACCCGAAAACCATGCTGTTTTATGTGGCGCTGGTGCCGACACTGATCGATATCCGCATGATCGGTCCGTCAGAATATGCGACACTTCTCGCCCTCACCTTCGTCGTGCTGATGGCCGTTCTCCTGCCTTACATCCTGCTTGCCGCCAAGGCGCGCAACCTCTTGAAACGTCCGAGCGCGCTGACGATCCTCAACCGCACGGCGGCGGGCATTCTGGCCGGAACAGCGACCATGATCGCGATCCGCAGCACCTAAAATAATTTAGTGCATTTACCCCGCTTATCGTGAAATTTTTCCGGTAAACCGGCCATATAAGGATGAACGTTCGCTAGCCTGACAGGGCGATTGCTCCTATTCTGCCGCTCAAATCTTGCGGTCACTATTCTGTGGCCTTCATACAGGAGAGCATCATGCCCGAAGCCAGAAAGCCCGGACGCGGACGCGTCTATTCCTCCATCACCGAAACAATCGGCGATACGCCGATCGTGCGGCTGGACAAGCTGGCGAAAGAAAAGGGCGTGAAGGCCAACCTGCTTGCCAAGCTGGAGTTTTTCAACCCCATCGCCTCCGTGAAGGACCGCATCGGTGTTGCCATGATCGAAGCGTTGGAAGCCCAGGGCAAGATCACCCCCGGCAAGACGACGCTGGTGGAGCCGACATCGGGCAATACGGGTATCGCGCTGGCTTTTGCCGCCGCCGCCAAGGGCTACAAGCTGATCCTGACCATGCCGGAAACCATGTCGGTCGAACGCCGGAAAATGCTGGCCCTGCTTGGTGCCGAACTGGTGCTGACCGAAGGCCCCAAGGGCATGAAGGGCGCAATCGCAAAGGCGCAGGAACTGGCCGAGACGCTGCCCGACGCCGTCATACCGCAGCAATTCGAAAACCCCGCCAATCCGGATATTCACCGCAAGACAACGGCGGAAGAAATCTGGAATGACACAGAAGGCACGGTTGATATTCTCGTTTCCGGCATCGGCACGGGCGGCACGATCACCGGCACGGGTCAGGTTCTGAAATCCCGCAAGCCGGACGTGAAGGTCATTGCGGTGGAACCCGCCGACAGCCCGGTTCTTTCCGGTGGCAACCCCGGTCCGCACAAGATTCAGGGCATCGGTGCTGGTTTTGCACCGGCCATCCTCGACACTGGCATCTATGACGAGATCGTCACCGTCACCAATGACGAGGCTTTCGAAATCGCACGTCTTGCGGCGCGGCTCGAAGGCGTGCCGGTCGGCATCTCCTCGGGTGCAGCATTGGCGGCGGCAATCAAGGTCGGCGCGCGCGAGGAAAATGCCGGCAAGAACATCGTCGTCATCGTTCCTTCCTTTGCGGAACGTTACCTCTCGACGGCGCTTTTTGAAGGGCTTGGGCTCTAACTGCCCCATCCGGTACGCGATCGCGGAGCAAAGAATTGAAGTTCACTATGCCGCCGGCACCGCTGGCGGCATGTCAGTTTTCAGAACTGCCTCGCATTCGACCGAATTCACGCGATGCGCTTCAGATCTTGCTTTCGCATCTGCTTATAGCAAAAGGGCGGAGCATTCTGGAAGCATTCCTCCAAACTCTTCCAACAAGGCGCAAGTCCCACGGCTCAAGCCGCTGTTGGCAGCCTCTCACCCGCGATACGATAGGACACCGCTTCCGCCACATGGATGCGGCCGACCATCTGCTTTCCGTCCAGATCGGCCAATGTTCGCGCGACCTTCAGAATACGATGATAACCACGTGCGGAAAACTTCAGCCGTTCGGCGGCATCGCGCAGCAATTGCAGCCCGGACGCATCCGGTTCGGCATATTTTTCGATCAGGGTCGTCGTGCAGCGGGCATTGGTGCGGATGGCAGGAAACCCCGCCGCCGCATAACGCTCCTGCTGGGCGAGGCGGGCATTGGCGACACGGGCGGCAACCACCGCACTCGGCTCGGACGCGACGGGGCGGATGAGATCAGTGGCAGAAACGGCGGGAACATCAATACGGATATCGATGCGATCCATTAGCGGGCCGGAAATGCGGCCCTGATAGTCGGTTACGCAACGAGGACCTCTGGCGCAGGTGAAGCCCGGCTCTCCCGCCATGCCGCACCGGCAGGGGTTCATTGCCGCCACGAGCTGGATTTGCGCCGGATAGCTGACGCGGTGATTGGCCCGCGCGATGATACATTCACCCGTCTCCAGCGGCTGGCGCAAAGCATCCAGCACCTGCGGCGAAAATTCCGGGAATTCATCCAGAAAAAGAACGCCGTGATGGGCAAGTGAGGCCTCACCTGGTCTGGCGCGCAACCCTCCACCAATCAAAGCCGGCATGGTGGCGGAGTGATGCGGTGTGCGGAACGGCCTGCGGTCCGAAAGCTTGCCACCCGACAATTGGCCGGCGATGGAATGAACCATGGACACTTCCAGTAGCTCTGCCGCCTCCAGCGGCGGCAGGATGGACGGCAGGCGCGCGGCAAGCATGGATTTGCCGGAGCCGGGTGGACCGACCATCAGCAGATTATGGCCACCAGCCGCTGCCACTTCCAGCGCACGTCTGGCGCTTTCCTGCCCCTTGATATCCGCCAGATCGGGCAGATTGACCGGACTGGTCCGGATGGCGGGCACGGGGCGCGAAAGCAGCTGCGTGCCGCGAAAATGATTGGCAAGCGCTATGAGGCTGCGCGGGGCAAGGATATCGATGCCGGCTCCGGCCCAGGCCGCTTCCGGACCGCTTTCAGCCGGGCAGATCAGGCCCTTGCCGAGAGCATTGGCGCCGATGGCCGCCGGCAGCGCGCCGGAGACCACGCCGATGGTGCCATCAAGATTGAGTTCGCCGAGAACCACATATTGGCCGAGCGCCTCCGCCGGTATGGCGCCTAACGCGGCCATGAGCCCGAGAGCAATGGGAAGATCGAAATGCGATCCTTCCTTTGGCAGATCGGCAGGCGCGAGATTGACGGTCACCTTTTTCGCTGGAAGCGCCAGACCCGAAGCATGTAGTGCCGCCTGCACTCGCTCCCGGCTTTCAGCCACTGCTTTGTCCGGCAAGCCGACGATCTGGATGCCAACCTTTCCGGGTGCGACCATCACCTGCACCTCGACGGGCACACCCTCTATGCCCTGAAATGCAACCGTATTGACCTTTGCCACCATGGCCTGCCCCCGCAAACCGGCCGCAACATCAAAGCTTCATGCCCTGTGGCGGCCACCCGCAAGCAACGTGCCACAAGGAAAAGAATAAAACAAGAACATCCGGTGAACAATTTCACGCGGGCGATGTATTTTAGTTGTGTCTAGTTGTACCCACGGAACAAAGGGAGTTCGGTCGGGAAATCGCCTCAGAAATCCTGAGCTTCGCGCTTTTTCTCGATGGCATCCCACAACAGGCTTGCCACGTCGGAACCGCCGAATTTCTGCACTTCACGAATGCCGGTCGGTGAGGTGACGTTGATCTCTGTGAGATAATCGCCGATCACATCGATACCAACAAAGAGGAAACCACGCTCGCGCAGGGCGGGACCGATGCGGCGGCAGATTTCCTTCTCGCGCGCCGTCAGTTCCGTCGGTTCTGGCCGGCCGCCGGCATGCATGTTGGAGCGGGCATCATTTTCCGCCGGCACGCGGTTGATCGCGCCCACCGGCTCACCATCCACCAGCAGGATACGCTTGTCGCCCTTGCGGACGTCAGGCAGATATTCCTGGGCAATATAGGGCTCACGGAACATCTGGCCGAACATTTCCAGCAGCGAAGAGAAATTGCGGTCATCACGCGCCGAATGGAAGACACCCGCACCG
Organism: Agrobacterium burrii; assembly: GCF_017313405.1. NCBI lineage: Bacteria > Pseudomonadati > Pseudomonadota > Alphaproteobacteria > Hyphomicrobiales > Rhizobiaceae > Agrobacterium > Agrobacterium burrii. The sequence goes on along the minus strand of NZ_JAFLNA010000005.1, from coordinate 239,957 downwards.
CCATTGCCATAAAGCGGCTTGAGGATGATATCGCCCATTTCATTGCGGAACCGGGCGATCTCGGCCACGTCCTTGGTGATCAAGGTCTTCGGCATCAGATCGGCGAATTCGGTAACGAAAATCTTTTCCGGCGAGTTACGCACCCAGGCGGGATCATTGACAACAAGCGTCTTGGGATGAATGCGCTCCAGCAGGTGGGTCGAGGTGATGTAGGCCATGTCGAATGGCGGATCCTGACGCAGATGGATGACATCCATGGTCGAAAGATCAACGCGCTCCGGTTCCGACAGCGAGAAATGGTCACCCTTGATGTCACGCAGTTCCATCTGCTCGACGGTGGCGTAAACCTTGCCGTCACGCATGGAAAGGCGCTCGGGCGTATAGTGGAACAGCCGGTATCCGCGCGCCTGCGCCTCAAGGCTCATGGCGAAGGTGGAGTCACCGGCGATGTTGATGCCGGAGACATGATCCATCTGGATCGCGACGTTCTTGATCTTCGCCATGCGCATGTTCCTCTTGCAGCATAGGGACGCCTTGCCGGCCCACAATGCCCATTGTCCGTCGTTTCAAGCTTCCCCGGAGACCCGAAGAGACCCGGAAATGCTTCCGAAAGCCCGAAAGATGTAGGGCAGCGACCATTCAAAGGCAACTGCTGCAAGCGGTGCTTCGTGTGAGTTTTATTGAACCTTCACAATTCCGTCGACGGAGCCCGAGAGGCCCCGTCGTTTGGACTGTATTACCGGTTCAGGCCGCCAGCTTGTAGGAACTGCCGGAAAACAGTTTGTTCTTGACGCGATAGGCGAGCGCCAGCGCCCGGGGGAATGGACGACGCATGAAGGCGACCTTGCGGACATAGTCATCGACCCGCCAGGTGGCCCATGTTCCAGCCCGGAAATAGGCGACGTCACCGACCCGCAGGATGCTGACCGAACCGTCTTCGGCCGTCACATGCACCTCGCCTTCCAGAATATAGACGGTCTCGTCCCAGCCGAAGAACCAGCGGAATTCACCGGCCGTGCAATCCCACATGGCGGTGCTGGACGCGCGGTCGCCGCTTCGGGAATGATCGGCCGCACGCGCCTTCGGATCGCCGGAAATGATCCAGTCCGGATTGATGGGGGCCGGCTGAAGCCGCAGATCGGTGCAGGATGCGCTGACAACGGCCTCGTCTTTTGCTCCCCGCAGATAGGCCGGCAATATTGGCATCGTGCGGATCGCCATGGTTGCAGCCGCCGCGAACATCATTTTGAACGACATATGAGAAACCCCCCGTGAAATATTGGAGGTCTTCTATCATCGGGATCGTAACAAAGCGGTTTTGACAATCGGCGCAATTTTAGTCATCGCGCCGATTTCTTCCGACGTGATCAGGCCGTCGCCAGCTGAGCGGGCTGTACCTGGACCTGTTCCGCCTTGCCGGCGATGCGTTTACCGGTTTCGTTGGAGAAGAAGTGCAGTTTTTCCGGCGCTATCGTCACCGACAATGCGGCCGGAACCTCGACATCCGGCGGGAAAGCCACTGTCAGGTTCTGGTCGCCGATCATGCCATGCACGAGGCGCTGTGAACCCAGTTCCTCGATATAATCGACGCGCAGCGCAAGGCCCTGCTCGCCCGCCGCGGCAATGCGGAAATCCTCCGCCCGCATGCCCACTGTCACCGACCCCGAAGCGGGCGCAAAACCGTTGAGCGCAAACAGCGACGGACCGATGGCGAGGCTATCGCCATGCAGCTCGGCATTCAGCAGGTTCATGGCGGGAGAGCCGATGAAGCTGGCGACGAAGGTGGAGGCAGGGGTGTGATAAACATCAAGCGGCGCGCCGATCTGTTCGATGCGGCCGCCATTCAACACTACCAGACGATCAGCCAGCGTCATGGCCTCAAGCTGATCGTGGGTGACATAGATGGAGGTGGTGCCGAGGCGCTTTTGCAGACGCTTGATTTCACCGCGCATGGAAACGCGCAGCTTGGCATCAAGGTTGGACAGAGGCTCATCGAACAGGAAGGCCGCCGGTTTGCGCACGATGGCGCGGCCCATGGCGACGCGCTGACGCTGGCCGCCGGAAAGGGCGCGCGGCTTGCGCTCCAGATAGGGTTCGAGCTGCAACATACGGGCGGCTTCGGCCACACGCGCATCGATCTCCGCCTTCGGTGTCTTGCGGTTCTTAAGCCCATATTCCAGGTTCTGGCGCACCGACATATGCGGATAAAGCGCATAGTTCTGGAACACCATGGCAATATCGCGGTCAGCGGGATCGGCCTGATTGACCACCCGGTCACCGATTTTCACCGTGCCTTCGGAGATGTCCTCAAGCCCGGCAACCATGCGCAGGAGCGTGGACTTGCCGCAGCCGGAGGGGCCGACGAGAACGATGAACTCGCCATCCCTGATGTCGATATCGACGTGATGCACGGCGCGCACGCCGCCATGATAATCCTTGCAGACCTGACTGATTTCTATAGCGGCCATTTCGGTCTCCTTATTTATCGCTCTCGGTGAGGCCCTTGATGAACCAGCGCTGGAATATAATGACGATCAGCACCGGCGGCAGCATAGCCAGAACGGCGAGCGCGAAAGCTTCGTTATAATCGGGGATTTGCGAACCGACCCAGACCTGCAGGATCGACTTGATGCCGCGCATCAGGGTGAAGAAACTCTCATCCGTCGTCATCAGCATCGGCCAGAGATACTGGTTCCAGCCATAAACGAACATGATGATGAAGATCGCCGCCATCATGGTGCGCGACAGCGGGATGATGATGTCGATAAAGAACTTGACCGGACCGGCGCCGTCGATACGGGCAGCTTCCAGCAATTCCTCCGGAATGGATTTGAAGAATTGCCGGAAATAGAAGGTGCCTGTCGCAGACGCCAGAAGCGGCACGATCAATCCGGTATAGGAGTTCAACAGGCCAAGTTTGCTCATCACCTCGTAGGACGGCATGATGCGCACTTCGAGCGGCAAGAGCAGGGTCGTAAAAATGATCCAGAAAGCGAGTGTAGCAAAGCGGAAGCGGAAATAGACGATCGCATAGGCCGCCGTCATCGACAGGACGATCTTGCCAACGGCGAAACCCACACCGAGGATCAGCGAATTGATGATCATGTTGAGACCGGTAATCTGCCCGGTGAAGCCGCCCTTCTGGGTCAGGACCTTTTCGTAAGTTTCGACGAAATTCTCGCCCGGAAGGATCGCCAGACCGCTGCGATGGATTTCCGCCGCCGTATGTGTGGACGTCATGAAAGCCACGATAACAGGCAATATCAGGAACAACGCGCCTGTTATCAACACCAGATGATCGAGGGGTTTTGTCTTGTACATCGTCTTTTCCCTCAATTGTAATGGATGCGCTTCTCGATGAAGCGGAACTGGATGATGGTGAGGACGAAGACGACCAGCATCAGGATGACGGACTGGGCCGAAGAGCCGCCAATGTCATTGCCGCGGAAACCATCGAGAAACACCTTGTAGACCAGCGTAATCGGGTTGTTCGCCGCCTTGTCCTTCACCATCACGTCGATGACGCCGAACGTATCGAACAGGGAATAGGTGATGTTGATGATGAGCAGGAAGAAGGCGGTGGGCGCCAGAAGCGGCATGATGACCGTCCAGAACCGGCGAAAGCCCGAGCGGCAGTCGATGGCGGCGGCCTCACGCACGGCGACGGAAACGCCCTGCAAGCCGGACAGGAAGAAGATGAAATTATAGGGGATCTGCTTCCAGACGGCGACGACGATCATGGCGAAGGCCGTGTCGAAATAATTGAGGCCGACCTTCATGTCCCAACCCAGCATCGCGGCCATCTTGACGAAGGGGCCGATATGCTGGTCGAAGAACATCATGCCGATCAGGCCCGCGACAGGCGGCGCGATGGCATAGACGGAAATCAGCACCGTCTTGTAGGTAGAACTGCCGCGAATGACGGCATCAGCCTTGACGGCGAGCAGCAGACCGAGCGCCAGCGAGAAGAACGTCACCAGCACGGTGAAAATGACCGTGAACTTGGCGATGCTGAGATATTCCGGATTGAATAGCGCGTCCGAATAATTGGCGAACCCCACAAACGAGGCTCCGAACCCGAAAGGATCTTCGATATAAAAGGACGAATGCACGGCCTGAACGGACGGCCAGTAGAAGAAGATGAAAATCACCGCGAGCTGCGGCGCCAGAAACAGATAGGGCACGAAGGACGAGGAGAACTGTACGCGCTTCATGCCGGCTTCAGCGGGCTTGGCGGGTTTTCCAGCCCTTGCGGACCAGCCGGATAAAAACCGGCGCGGTTGAGACGATGTATAGGCCACGCTTGCGCCTCCTTATCCAGAAGCGAGCCTCCCTTCCGTCGGAAAGGAGGCTCGACAACGATCATTGGTTTCGAAAAGATCGATCAGCCGGCCGTCTTGGCGAAACGGGCCAGAAGGTCGTTGCCTTCCTTCTCGATGATGTCGAAGGCGTCCTTCGGCGTGACTTCGCCGGAGAAGATGCGGTTATATTCGCGTTCCATGACAGCGCGGATCTGCGGGTAGAAGCCGAGGCGATAACCCTTGGACCATTCGCCGCCCGGCAGCGACAGCTGCTGGATGCCGACTTCGGCGACCGGCTTTTCCTTGTAGAAACCTTCAGCCTTGGCCTTTTCGTAAGCGGCCTTGGTGATGGCGACGTAACCGGTTGCCTTATGGTAGAAGACCTGGATTTCCGGCGAGGTCAGGAACTGGAAGAAGTCAGCCACGCATTTGTTTTCGGCTTCAGACTTGCCCGACATTGCAAAGAGAGCAGCGCCGCCGATGAAGGAGTTGGTGCCAGCGCCCTTGATGGAGCCCCAATAGGGGAGGAAGGTTGCGGAGAACGGCATGCTCGCCGTCTTCTGCAGGCCGCCGAACGAACCCGAAGAACCGATCCAGAAAGCAACCTTGCCTTCTTCGAAGGGCTTCTGGTTGTCGTTCCAGCCAGCGCCGTAATAGGCGAACAGGCCCTTGTCTTTCCAGTCCTTCAGCTTGTCGAACATCATGACGAGGTTCGGGTCGGTAAGCTTGAGCTTGGTGTCGGTAACGCTGTCGTAACCGTTATTGTTGGTGGCGAACTGGATGTTGTTGCGGGAGAAGAAGTTCTCCGTGAACTGCCAGGTGAGCTGCGACTGGACGAGCGGAATGTAACCGGCTTCCTTCAGCTTCGGCGCGACCTTTTCAAAATCTTCCCAGGTCTTCGGAGCCTCGACGCCGGCCTTCTTCAGGGCTTCGTCGTTGACGTACATGATCGGAGCGGAGGAGTTGAACGGCATGCCGACGAACTTGCCGTCAGCGGCAGCATAGAAATAACGCACGCCGTTGATGAAGGCTTCGCGATCGAACTTGTAGCCGGCCTTGTTGATGAGGTCTTCCGCAGGAATGACCGCGCCCTTGGCGTTGATGATGGTGGCCGCGCCGGCATCGAAAACCTGGAGAATGTTCGGCTGTTCGCCCGAACGGAAGGCGGCGATGCCGCTGGCCAGTGCTTCTTCGTAGGAGCCCTTGGAAACCGGCGTCAGAGCGCATTCCTTCTGGGCTTCGTTGAACTTCTGCGAAACTTCGTTGATGACTTCGCCGTTACGGCCGCCCATGCCGTGCCACCAGGTGATGTTGGTCGCAGCCATGGAAGACGTTGCCGAAATGCTGACCGCCACTGCGGCCATGGAAATCTTCTTCAACATTACTAAATCCTCTCCACCATTTATTGGGGTGAGGATGCGAATAGAGGGGTTCCATGACGCCTCTTTAACAGTTTCATGTCAGATTTGTTACGGTGCCTGCTAATAGACTCCGTTCTTTCAAAAATGGACGTCTCAGGCGTCCTTCCGCCTTATGGGCCGGGCCGGACTTCCCACCACCGTCGCCCCCGGTGGCACATCGCGCGTCACCACCGAGCCAGCACCGACAATCGCGCCATCACCAATGGTAACACCGGCCAGCAGGATCGCCCCGCCACCGATCCACACATCACGGCCGATTGTCACCGGCCTTGCGATTTCAATGCCTTGTGCGCGCGGAACCGGGTCGAGATGATGTTCCGCGCAATAGATCTGCACGGCGGGGCCGAGCATTGCGCCGTCGCCTATCACGACCTTCGCAGAATCGAGAATGACGCAGCCCGTATTGAGATAGACATTCTTGCCCAGGGTGATGTTGAAGCCGTAAGCGCAATGAAATGGCGCTTCGACAAATGTCCCTTCCGCCACGGAGGCGAAAAGCGTTCGCAGCAACGGTGCCATGGCCCCACGATCATCCGGCGGCAAGGTATTGTGCTGGTGAACGGCTCGGCGCGCCTGGCCGCGCAGCACATCCAGCTCGGCATCCATGCAGCTGTACCATTCGCCTGCGGCCATTTTTTCGCGCTCGGTGGACATTGCCTTCCCTCCCCTCAAAAAGCATCGATGAAGTGCTGCGGCAGGCGTCGCGGCAGAACGGCGACGATATCGAAGCGCAACGAAAATCGCTCGGCATCCCTGCGGCGAGACAGCCAGAGATCGGCGGCGGCGCGGATGCGTTGCTGCGAATGAAAGCCGACCGCATCGACAGCCGCGACACCGGAAGAACGCGCCTTGACCTCGACAATAGCGACCACATCCCGCTTGCGGGCGATGAGATCGATTTCGCCAAGCCGGGTACGATACCGGATCGCGAGGATGCGATATCCCCTGAACAGCAGATAAAGCGCTGCCCAATATTCAGCGTTGTGGCCGCGCCGCTCGGCCTTGCGGCGAGTGTTCTTTCGCCCGTCAGCCGCCATCCCTGCCCTTCATATCCAGCAGCCGCTGATAAAGCTCCTTGCGCGGCAAGCCGGTTAGTTTCGATGCCTCGCCCGCGGCTTTGGCGGCAGGCATGGTTGCGACCAGATCCTTCAGCAGCGTCTCGACATCCTCGATATCGGGAATTTCGTCATAGGAGGGCGGCTCTATCAGCAGCACAATCTCACCCTTCACCACCCGGTCCTCGTCGTAATATTCCGCAAGCTCGCCGAGTGTGCCGCGACGGAATTCCTCGAAAGTCTTGGTCAGTTCGCGGCAGACCACGGCGCGGCGGTCGCGGCCGAGCACTTCCGACGCCACCTTGAGGGTGGTGCTGATGCGGCGTGGCGATTCAAAGAAGATCAAAGTGGCGGGAATTTTTGCAAGTTCGGCGAAACGGTCGCGCTTGCCGCGATCCTTCACCGGCAAAAAGCCCGCAAACAGGAAGGCGTCGCTCGGCATGCCCGAACCGACAAGGGCGGCAAGCGGTGCAGACGCCCCCGGCACCGGCACGACGCGATGGCCCGCCTCAAGCGCCAGCTGACCGAGACGATAACCGGGGTCGGAAACGAGCGGCGTTCCGGCATCCGATACCAGCGCCACGGATTTTCCGGCCTCCAGCGCGGCAATGAGCTTCGGCCCCGCTTCGTTCGCATTGTGCTCATGATAGGCGAACGGGCGGTTGCGTATGCCGTAACGCTCGAGCAGGATGCGGGTGACACGGGTATCCTCGCAGGCGAGGACATCGGCAGAAGCCAACGTTTCCAGCGAGCGGATGGTGATATCGCCCAGATTGCCGATGGGGGTGGCTACGAGATAGAGCGCCGGCTCCAGCGGCCGTGCCGGAATGGTGGCCGTACCGATCCTGAATTCCTTTGTTACCTGTCTGGTGTCGCTGTTCGATATTTCTTCCGTCACACGGCTTCCAATCATTCTGGCCGATCAATCCCGGCCGTTCACTCCGGTTTTGCCCCCTTTATGGGCAATAGAAAACCGCCGAACAAGGTCCATCGGCCGCCACATCCTGTGGATCATGCTGTATAGCAGCAAAATGAGCGGAAGCAGACGCACTCGGCTCTTGCATTTTCAGCAATAACTCTGCCATTTTGCCCGTCCACATTATCCGGCTTTTTGCCGGTCAAGACTCTTCTTGCCGATCCGGCGGTGGCCGGTTCGCAACGGTTGAAAGCGGTAGCGTCCATGCGTATTACTCTTGAGCGGTCGAACCTTCTTAAATCGCTGAACCACGTGCACCGGGTTGTTGAGCGTCGCAACACGATCCCGATCCTGTCCAACGTCCTCTTGCGCGCATCCGGCGCCAATCTGGACATGAAGGCGACCGATCTTGACCTCGAAATCACCGAAGCGACGCCAGCCATGGTGGAACAGGCGGGCGCCACCACCGTGCCGGCGCACCTGCTTTATGAAATCGTGCGCAAGCTGCCGGATGGTTCCGAGGTGCTTCTGGCGACCAACCCGGACGGCTCTTCAATGACGGTTGCCTCCGGCCGTTCGAAGTTCTCGCTGCAATGCCTGCCGGAAACCGACTTCCCGGATTTGACCGCCGGCACCTTCAGCCACACCTTCAAACTGAAGGCAACCGACCTGAAGATGCTGATCGACCGGACGCAATTTGCGATTTCGACCGAAGAGACGCGTTATTACCTGAACGGCATCTTCTTCCACACCATCGAAAGCGGCGGCGACCTGAAGCTGCGCGCTGTCGCGACCGACGGTCACCGTCTGGCGCGCGCCGATGTGGATGCTCCTTCCGGTTCCGAAGGCATGCCGGGCATCATCATTCCGCGCAAGACCGTCGGCGAATTGCAGAAGCTGATGGACAATCCGGAACTGGAAGTCACCGTCGAGGTCTCGGACGCCAAGATCCGCCTGACCATCGGTTCGGTGGTTTTGACCTCGAAGCTCATCGACGGCACCTTCCCGGATTACCAGCGCGTGATCCCGACCGGCAACGACAAGGAAATGCGCGTCGATTGCCAGACCTTCGCACGCGCCGTCGACCGCGTCTCGACCATTTCCTCCGAGCGCGGCCGCGCCGTAAAGCTGGCGCTGACAGACGGGCAGTTGACGCTAACCGTCAACAATCCCGACTCGGGAAGTGCTACCGAAGAAGTGGCCGTTGGTTACGACAATGATTCGATGGAAATCGGCTTCAATGCCAAATATCTCCTCGACATCACGTCGCAGCTTTCCGGCGAGGATGCGATTTTTCTGCTGGCAGATGCCGGATCGCCGACGCTCGTTCGCGACACTGCCGGCGATGATGCACTCTATGTTCTGATGCCGATGCGCGTTTAAACGGCTGTTTTTTGCCAATTCAATCAAAAACGCCGGTGGACCGCTTCCCCGGCGTTTTTTGATTCGGCTACCGTGTGCTTCAAACGATAAGCGAATTTTTCCAGTTACGACATTTTGCCTTGTTTTTGCGCCAAATGAGATCAACAGTACGTAACCGTTTTTTGACAATGACCAAAAATGTATCCGAGGGGAATTATGGCACTTAACCTGAAGCAACGCCTTGAGCAGAAATTTGAGGAAGAAATCCGCTTTTTCAAAGGCATGGTCAGTCAGCCGAAAAAAGTCGGCGCCATTGTTCCGACATCGTCGATCACGGCGAAAAAAATGGCGAGTGTCATCAATCCCCATTCCGGCCTGCCGGTTCTCGAACTCGGCCCGGGCACGGGTGTCATCACCAAGGCCATTCTGGCGCGCGGCATCAAACCGGAAAGCCTGACGGCCATCGAATATTCGACCGATTTCTACAATCAGCTGCTCAGAAGTTATCCCGGCGTCAACTTCGTCAATGGCGACGCTTTCGATCTCGATGCGACGCTCGGCGAACACAAGGGCCAGATGTTCGACAGCGTCATTTCCGCCGTACCGATGCTGAATTTCCCCATGGCCGCCCGCATCAAGCTTCTCGACGAATTGCTGAAGCGCGTACCGCACGGCCGCCCCGTCATGCAGATATCCTACGGTCCGATTTCCCCGATCGTCGCGCAGCCGCATCTTTACCACATCCGCCATTTCGATTTCATCGTGCGCAATATTCCGCCGGCACAATTGTGGACCTATACGCGGGCCTGACCACACGGCAGAATGGACAAGGCCGTCATTTTCCGGTCGTGACGGATGGTTAGGGTGTTGGTTTGCCCTTTCCATTGCCCTTGAGGACCGATTGCCATGCATGCGCTCTACATCACCCATCCCCAGGTCAAGATCGATCCGACGGTTCCTGTTCCTGAGTGGGGACTTTCGGACAGGGGTGTCGAGCGGACGCGGGAGGCGAGCCGCCTGCCTTGGGCGCGGGCATTGCGGCGCATCGTTTCCAGCGCCGAAACCAAGGCTATCGAAACCGCCCGTATCCTCGCGGAAACCTCCGGTGCGGCGATAGAGATTATCGAAGCGATGCATGAGAACGACCGGTCGGCCACCGGCTTCCTGCCGCCGCCGGAATTTGAAAAGGCAGCGGACTGGTTCTTCGCCCATCCTGACGAAAGCTTTCACGGCTGGGAAAGAGCAATCGACGCTCAGGCGCGGATCGTTAGCGCCGTCAAAGCCGTTCTCGACCGGCACGACCCGCAACACCCTATCGCCTTTGTTGGCCATGGCGGCGTGGGTACGCTTTTGAAATGCCATATCGAAGGCCGCGGCATCAGCCGCGCTGGGGACCAGCCGCCGGGCGGCGGCAATCTTTTCTGCTTTTCCATCGCCGAGTTTTCACTTGCAGCAGCGTCCCCCACATGCGACTGGACGGCAATGGAAACATGGCAGGGATAAAACAATGACCGCGCGCGAAAAACTCATCGTCGGGCTGGATGTTCCGACTGTGCAGCAGGCCGAAGACATCGTCTCAAAAATCGGCGACGAGGTTCTGTTCTACAAGATCGGCTATCAGCTGGTATTCGCAGGCGGTCTCGAATTTGCGCGTGACCTTGTTCAAAGCGGCAAGAAGGTCTTTCTCGACATGAAGCTGCTGGACATCGACAATACCGTCGCATCCGGTGTCGAAAACATCGCCCGCATGGGTATGTCGATGCTGACCTTGCACGCCTATCCAAAGGCCATGCGTGCCGCAGTCAAGGCGGCCGAAGGCTCCGGCCTCTGCCTGCTCGGCGTCACCGTGCTGACCTCGATGGACGACAGTGATCTCGCGGAAGCCGGTTACGCCTCGGATGCCCGTTCGCTGGTGCTGCGCCGGGCGCAACAGGCGCGCGAGGCGGGCATGGGCGGCATCGTCTGTTCGGCGGAAGAATCGACCGCCGTGCGTGAAATTCTCGGTCCCGATCTTGCCGTCGTTACCCCCGGCATCCGCCCGGCGGGTGCGGATCTCGGTGATCAGAAGCGGGTGATGACGCCTTACGATGCGATCAAAGCCGGTTCGAGCCATCTGGTCGTCGCCCGTCCCGTCGTCAGGGCGGAAGACCCGAAGGCGGCGGCCCGCGCCATTCTGGACGACATGCTGCGCGCCAGCTTTCCGGCCAATCAGTAAAAACCATCGGAGGAGACGAAATGGCTAAGGGATATTGGATCGCCCACGTCGATGTGCGCGATAGCGGGCGCTACAAGGACTATGTCGCGACGGCAAAGCCCGCTTTCGAGCGGTTCGGCGCCAATTTTCTGGCTAGGGGAGGCGCTTTGACCGAACTGGAAGGAAAGGCGCGCGGACGCAACGTCGTGATCGAGTTCCCCTCGGTGCAGCACGCCATCGATTGCTACAACTCGCCCGAATATCAGGCGGCGGCCAAAATCCGTCAGGACGTCGCCGATACCGATATGATGATCGTCGAAGGAATTTGACGAACTTCAATCCGATTTCCAGAACCCTGGCCACAGCTTGCGAGAACGTCTCTTCACGCGCGCGCGGCTTTGGGCTAAGAGACTGAAAAACACTTTATCGACAGCTTCTGAGGAGCCTCCCATGACCTTGGCCAACCTTCCACCCCTCGTCACCGTTTTCGGCGGTTCGGGTTTTGTCGGGCGGCATGTCGTGAGAATTCTCGCGAGACGCGGTTATCGCATCCGTGTTGCCGTGCGCCGCCCGGATCTTGCCGGTTTCCTGCAGCCACTCGGCAATGTTGGCCAGATTTCCTTTGCCCAGGCGAACCTGCGTTATCGCGACTCCATCATCAAAGCCGTCGAAGACGCTGACCATGTGGTCAATTGCGTCGGCATCCTCACTGAAAGCGGCCGCAACACCTTTGACGCCGTGCAGGAATTCGGCGCCAAAGCCATTGCCGAAGCCGCCCGCAATGTCGGTGCGACGCTGACGCATATCTCCGCGATCGGCGCGGATGCGGGTTCGCAGACCGGCTACGGCCGCACCAAGGGCCGCGCCGAGGCCGCCATTCATACCGTCCTGCCCGGCGCCGTGATCCTGCGTCCATCGATCATTTTCGGACCGGAAGACGATTTCTTCAACAAATTTGCCAAGATGGCCCGCAGCCTGCCTTTCCTGCCGCTGATCGGCGGCGGAAAAACCAAATTCCAGCCGGTTTATGTCGAGGATGTCGCCGAAGCCGTCGCCCGCAGCGTCGATGGCAAACTGAAGCCCGGCGCAATCTATGAACTCGGCGGTCAGGACGTGATGACGTTCCGCGACTGTCTCGAGGCGGTTCTTGCCGCAACTTACCGTCAGCGTCCTTTCGTCAATCTGCCTTTCGGCATCGCTTCGACGATCGGCAAGATCGCTTCAATGGTGCCGCTCATCACGCCACCGCTGACGGCCGATCAGGTGACCATGCTGAAAAAGGACAATGTCGTTTCCAGCGAGGCGGAAAAGAACGGCCTGACACTGGAAGGCATCGGCATCAACCCCGTCCGTGTCGCTTCGGTTCTGCCCTCTTACATGGTGCAGTACCGCACACACGGTCAGTTCTCCAACGCCGGAAAAGCCGCCTGAAACTTCGCTTCAGGCATCGCCATTCTGAACGGAAGCGGGAGCCATTCCCGCTTTTTCTTTTTGCGCGATTGAATTGCAACCAAACCGTTATGAGTGCATTTCCCTCTCAACTGAAGGGGAGGTGCAGCATCGACAGGGGCGGGTTTGCAAAGCCGGGTAAAAGTTAACGGCCTTCGGCCGCAACACGTAAGCGTGGCACAAGCGCAACTGTGGAAAAGACTTCGCATTAACCCGGTATTCAGCAAGCTGCTTTATTGATATTGGCCACATTCCAAACATATCCCGGACCCTCAATTCACACACGGCGGCATGAGCCGCGCGAACGAACGTCTGAAAGGCAATCATAAAATGGGCAGATCTATCGCACTCTTTTTTGCGTGTGCGGCTTTGGTGGTTCTGGCGGGTTCTTTCATGGCGCCGGGAACGGTTGCAGCGGGCAAGAGCGGTTGCGCTCCCGCCTACGGCGTCGACCCCTGCGCAACGGCTTCGATCAGCACCAACTGATCGGCTTTCACAAGATTCAAAAAAAGCGCCTCTGGTTTCCCGGGGCGCTTTTTCTTTTTGGTTCGCAGGTCCGCGAGTGGATTACCCGAAGACCAGAAGCGCGATCAGGCCGAGCGACCCGATAGCAATGCGCCACCAGGCGAAGGCGGCAAAACCCCGGCGCGAGACGTAGTCCAGCAACGAGCGCACGACGAACAGGCCGGAGACGAAAGCGGCGATGAAACCGACGGCGATCAGCGCGCCGTCATCAAAGCTCAGCGCATCGCGGTTCTTGTAGAGATCGAGGGTGAAAGCGCCAAGCATGGTCGGCATCGCCAGGAAGAACGAAAATTCGGCGGCGGACCGCTTGTCCGTGCCCATCAGCAGCGAGCCGACAATGGTGGCGCCCGAGCGAGAGGTGCCAGGGATCATTGCCAGGCACTGGAAGAGGCCGATCTTGAAGGCAAGCGACGGCGGATAATCCATGATGTCGGTATATTTCGGTTTTAATGGCATGCGGTCGACAGCGAGCAATATGACGCCGCCGATAATCAGGACGACGCAAATCAGCATCGGCGTTTCGAACAGCACCGTCTTGATGAAGTCGTGCGCCAACGCGCCGATCACCGCCGCCGGCAGGAAGGCAAGCGCGACGGCCAGCACGAAGTGGCGCGCCTTGGCGCTGGTCGGCAGGGCAAGTGCGATCGATACAAGCTTTTGAAAATAAACAAGAAGGATCGCGAGGATCGCACCGAGCTGAATAAGGACGGCAAAGGTATTGCCGGGTGATTTGAAGCCGAGGAAGTGCCCGGCCAGCAGCACATGCGCCGTTGAGGAAACGGGAATAAACTCCGTCAGACCCTCGATAATGCCCAGCAGAAGCGCGCTGATGATCGATTGGTCACCCATGACGTATCCTTTTTTTCAGGGGAAAGCGGGAAGGGAATGAAATTTCGTTAAACTTGTTTTAAAGTAGCCAAGCTCTTATAGCGTCTTGATGAAGCGAAACTGAAAAAGTTTTCCGGCAAATGCCGATCATGACAACCAATTGTAAAAATTGAGTACCGATGCCAACTCTCTATCATTCTCCGATGTCGACCGCATCCCGGTTCGTTCGTCTGATCCTCGCAGAATACGGGTTCCAAACCGATCTCGTGGAAGAGCAGCCGTGGGAAAGACGGCGGGAGTTTCTGGCGCTCAATCCGGCCGGCACCCTGCCTGTCTATCTGGATGACAATATGCGTTCCCTCAGCGGGCCTTACGTGCTTGCCGAGTTTCTTGATGAAACGCATGGGGTTTTGAAACGCGACAGGCGACTTCTGGCAGAAGACCCGTTTCAGCGCGCGGAAATCCGCCGCCTGACGGAGTGGTTTCTGCAGAAGATGGAAAATGACGTGACGCGGCCGCTGGTGCGGGAGCGAGTTTATAAATTGCAGATGACGACCGCGCAGGGTGGCGGGCCGCCGGATTCCAAGCTGTTGCGCACTGCCCGCAACAATATCCGCCAGCACATCAAATATCTGGAATGGCTGGCGGGTTCGCGCACATGGCTGGCCGGCGACCGGTTGAGCTATGCCGACCTTGCCGCCGCAGCGGGTGTTTCGGTGCTGGACTATCTTGGTGAGATCAACTGGCTCGAAGCGCCCATCGCCAAGGAATGGTACCAGCGGCTGAAATCCCGCCCATCGTTCCGGCCGTTCCTGAGTGAACGCATTCCGCGCCTTGCCCCCTCCTCGCACTACGCCGACCTGGATTTTTAAGCCTCGCCTTCCCGGTTATTTGCTGCGGCCTGCGTTGAGCATATATAAGTCGCAGAATAACCCTCGGGAGAAACGACCATCGACGTTGCCAGCGACAAGCAGCGAATACGCGCCCGCAAACTGACGGATTTCGTTCGCCAGGAAGCGCTTTCGCTTGGCTTTGATCTCTGCCGCATCACCGCACCGGACAGCATTCCGCTGGCCCCGGAACGGCTGAGGTTGTTTCTCGACAAGGGTTACCACGGCACGATGGCCTGGATGGAGGAAACGGAGGCCCGCCGGGCTCAGCCGAAAACGCTATGGGGCGACGTGCGCTCCATCGTCATGTTCGGATTGAATTACGGCCCGGAGGAAGACCCGCGTGGCGTACTTTCGAAACCGGACAAGGCAGCCATTTCGGTCTATGCCCGCAATCGCGATTATCACGACATTATCAAGGGACGGCTGAAGGAAATCGCCACCCGTTTTGCGGCACGTGCCGGCGAGGATGTGAAGGTCTTTGTCGATACCGCGCCGGTGATGGAAAAACCGCTTGCCGCCGCCGCAGGGCTTGGCTGGCAGGGCAAGCACACCAACCTCGTCAGCCGCACACATGGTTCCTGGCTGTTTCTCGGCAGCATGTTCACCACCGCCGAGCTCTGTCTTGATGAGGCGGAGAAGGATCATTGCGGTTCCTGTCGCGCCTGTCTCGATGCCTGTCCGACGGCCGCTTTTCCCGCCCCCTATCAGCTCGATGCGCGCCGATGCATCTCCTATCTCACCATCGAGCATAAGGGCGTCATTCCGCACGAATTACGGCCGATGATCGGCAACCGCATCTATGGTTGCGACGATTGCCTTGCCGCCTGTCCGTGGAACAAGTTTGCAGCGAGCGCCTCCGAGATGAAATTGCAGGCGCGCGAGGACCTGAAGGAACCTTCCATTTCCTTTCTGCTGACCCTCGACGATGCCGCCTTCCGCAGCTTTTTCAGCGGCTCTCCGGTCAAACGGATCGGCCGCAACCGTTTTATCCGCAACGTGCTGATCGCGGCGGGAAACTCCGCCGACCGGCAATTCGTGAAACCATGTAAGGCGCTTGCCGAAACAGACCCTTCACCGGAAGTGCGCGGTATGGCCGCATGGGCTTTGTCACAACTTATGGACAGGGAAGAATTCCGTACATACTCTGCCACCCGCGCCGCGGAGACCGATCCGGAGGCGGAAATGGAATGGCAACTGGCAGAGGCGTGACGCATGCATGTGATGATTTTTGGCGCGGGATATTCGGGAAAAGCCATCGCAAACGCGCTGAAATCCGTGGCGGATACTATTTCCGGTACGACGCGCAGTCAGAATAAGTTTCCGAACCTCGAAGCCGCAGGCATGACGCCGTTCCTTTTTGACGGCGTCCATCTTAATGACGATCTCATCGCAGCGATGGGCAATATCACACATCTCGTCCAGTCCATCGCGCCCGGCGGGCAAGGTGATCCGTTGCTGGCGCTGATGGGCGATGATCTAAAACGGTTTCTGCCGAAGCTGGAATGGATGGCTTATCTCTCCACCGTCGGTGTTTATGGCGATCATGACGGCGCCTGGGTGGATGAAGAAAGCCCCTGTCGCCCCGTCTCCGCCCGTTCCGTGGAGCGGGTCGCTGCCGAAGCTGCCTGGACTGCGGCCGCCCAAAAAGCGGATGTGCCGCTTGTCACCCTTCGTCTGTCCGGAATTTATGGCCCCGGACGCAATGCCTTCATGAATTTCGAAAAGGGAACGGCGCGAAGGCTGGTGAAGAAAGATCAGGTGTTCAATCGCATCAGGGTCGAGGATATCGGTGCGGCACTTGCCTTTCTGGCGAGCAGGAACGAACGCGGTACGTTCAACGTTACCGATGACGAACCCTGCCCGCCGCAGGATGTTGTGAGCTTCGCCGCGACGTTGATGGGTGTGGAGCCGCCGCCCGAACAGGCATTCGAAACCGCCGATTTGACCCCTATGGCGCGCTCCTTCTACGGCGAGAACAAGCGTGTTTCCAACGCTAAAATACGCAGCCTCGGCTTCAATTTCGACTTTCCGGATTACAAAATCTCGCTGACGCAGTTGTGGGCAAACGGTCTCTGGCGAGGCTGAAGACGTAGCCGTTAAAAGCGATGAAAAATCCTTCCAAACCTACTTTTGAGGATGGTTTTCGTCGCATTTTGGTCAATTAGGACTTTATTAACCAAACAAAATTCACTAAAATCATAGCAATTAGAAAAATATTTCACTCACATTTCGTGAAGTGGATTCACGAAGCCGTGACTTGTAACAGCATTTCGATTGCGCGTTGATTCTGCGTTATTTTTTCCATTTTTTTATCCGTCCGCCCTACAAACACCTTTCCGGCTAATGATCACGAATATTACAGTCTGTAACACTTCGTGATTTGAGCTTAGCTTTTTTTCGCCATTTTTCCCTCGCCCTACAATCTCGCATCAAAAGGCGTTCAGGCCAGTTCATGGTCGTTTAGCAAGGGCACAATCAATCGGCGCGGGGCCGATTTTCAGGGAAGCACAGTTTGTTGAATATCCGTCGTATAACTTTCACCGCTGCAACTATAGCCGCCTGTTCCATCATCGCGCCTCTTCAGGCGAATGCGGCAAATGGTTGTGGAGGCGCATCGTGGTATGCGTTGACCTCCAAGACTGCTTCGGGCGAGCGTATGAACGCCGCCAACCTGACCGCCGCTCACCGCTCCCTGCGGTTCGGCACCAAGGTCAAGGTTACCAATGCCCGCAACGGCAAGGCCGTGGTGGTGCGCATCAATGACCGCGGTCCGTTCATCAAGGGTCGCGTTCTCGATCTTTCCAAGGCTGCCGCCAAGAACATCGGCATGATCAGCTCTGGCACAGCCAAGGTCTGCTACGAGATCGTCAAGGCCGATTGAGCCTTGCCCTCGCCGCCATTCGCGTCTACCAACCGGGCTTATCAGCAAAAGAGGTAGACAATGCGTTTGGGCGGGCGTTTGGCCGGAGCAATCGAAGTATTGGCGGATATCGAGGGACGCAGGCGTCCCGTCGCCGATGCCTTGAAGGACTGGGGCCTTGCCCATCGTTTCGCCGGGTCCGGCGACCGGGCTGCGATCGGCAACATCGTCTACGACGCGTTGCGCATGAAGCTGTCGCACGCCTGGCTGATGGATGACGACAGCGCCGCCTCGCTTGGTTATGCCGTGCTGCTGCGCCAATGGGGCAAAAGCTTTTCGGAACTGGCGGCGGAATTCGATGGCGACAAGTTCGCCCCCGCCGCACCAGACGAACAAAGGCAGCAGGCCTTTCTCTCCCGCTCTCTCGGTGACGCGCCGGCCCATATTCAGGGCGATATTCCCGAATGGGTGCAATCTTCCCTCGAAACGGCATTTGGTGAAAACTGGCTCACTGAAGCGCAGGCGCTGAATGAGCGGCCGACCCTTGACCTGCGCGCCAACACGCTGAAGGCAACCCGCGACAAGGTGCTGAAGGCGCTTGCGGAAAGCGGCGCGGAAGCCACCCGGATCGCCCGTCAGGGTGTTCGCATCCCCGCCGGCGAAGGCCCTTCCCGCCTGCCGAACGTCACCGCCGAACTCTCCTTCCAGAAGGGTTGGTTCGAAGTGCAGGACGAGGGTTCGCAGATCGTAGCCGATCTCGCCGGCGCGCATGAGGGCGAACAGATACTCGATTATTGCGCCGGAGGCGGCGGCAAGACGCTGGCCATGGCCGCCAGCATGAATAATAAAGGCCAGGTTCACGCCTTCGACGCCGACCGCAAGCGGCTTGCACCAATCATCGAGCGGCTGAAGCGGGCCGGCACCCGCAATGTGCAGGTCCATGATCGTACAGCCGGGCTTGTGCCCTTCCAGGGAAAATTCGACCGCGTTCTCGTGGATGCGCCCTGCACCGGCACCGGCACATGGCGCCGCCGCCCCGACACCAAATGGCGGCTGACGGCACGCAACCTGGAAGAACGCGTGCAGCAGCAGGGTGAGGCGCTGTCGCAGGCCAAGGGTTTCGTGCGGCCGGGCGGCGAGTTGCTTTATGTCACCTGCTCCGTTCTGCCTGAGGAAAACGAACAGCAGGTCAGGCGTTTCTGCGAGGAAAATCCCGAATTTGTCATCGGTTCTGCGCTGGAGCGCTGGCAGACGACTTTCGGTGCAAATGCGAACAAACCGCATTCCTCCGACGGAAAGACAGTGACGCTGACGCCTGCAACCACAGATACGGACGGTTTCTTCTTTTGCTTGATGAAGCGCAAAGCATAAAAGCCGATTTGCACGCAGTGATTTTACTTGCGAAATACCGCCCGAGCTTGTTTCAAAGCATTCTAAACTAGAATGTTTGACACAAGTTTGTGATTGGGTCAGAACTCCCCTGCTGTGGCGTGAAGTCATTTCATGGCCGCCAAAGGAGAGGGATCATGATCCGCAAAACCATTCTCAGCGCCTCTTTCGCGCTTCTTGCCGCATCGGCGGCTTTCACCGCGCTTCCCGCACAGGCCGCCACTGACGCGGCGGCTGTCGTCAAGCATTACGCCGATGTCGCGCACGCGAAATACGAGGATTCGCTGACCACGGCGAAGGCGCTGGACAAGGCGATCGACGCATTGATCGCAACTCCGAGCGAAGAAACCCTGAAGGCCGCCCGTGAAGCCTGGATCAAGGCGCGCGTTCCCTACCAGCAGTCGGAAGTCTACCGTTTCGGCAATCCTCTCGTTGATGCCTGGGAAGGCAAGGTCAACGCCTGGCCGCTGGATGAAGGCCTGATCGATTATGTTGACGGTTCCTACGGCACGGAAAGCGACGAGAACGAGCTTTACGTCGCCAACCTTATCGCTAATCCGAAAATCAAAATCAGCGGTGAAGAGGTCGACGCCTCCAAGATCACCCCTGAACTGATCGAGAGCCTGCACGAGGCGGGCGATGTCGAAGCCAATGTGACGACTGGCTACCACGCCATCGAGTTCCTGCTCTGGGGCCAGGATCTGAACGGCACCGGACCGGGCGCGGGCAACCGTCCCTATACCGATTACGACAAGGCAAAATGCACCAATGGCAATTGCGACCGTCGCGCTGATTACCTGAAATCCGCCTCCACCCTGCTGATCAAGGATCTTCAGGAGATGGTGGACGCCTGGGCGCCGGAAGGCGAAGCCACGAAGACGGTGGAAGCCGACCCGAAAGCCGGCCTTACCGCCATTCTCACCGGCATGGGTTCGCTCTCCTATGGCGAATTGGCCGGCGAGCGCATGAAGCTTGGCCTACTGCTGCACGACCCGGAAGAGGAGCATGACTGCTTCTCCGACAACACCTATAATTCGCATCTGAACGACGCCATCGGCATCGCTTCGGCCTATACCGGTGAATATACCCGCGTGGACGGCACGAAGATGACCGGCGCCTCGCTGGCGGAACTCGTCGGCGCTAAGGACAAGGCGCTGAACGACGAAATGACGGCGAAGCTGAACAAGACGCTCGACGCCATGCATGCGATGGAAAAGCGCGCCCAGACCGTTGAAGCCTACGACCAGATGATCGGCGAAGGCAACAAGGAAGGCAATGCCGTGGTTCAGGCGGCCATCGACGGTCTCATCGACCAGACGAAAACCGTTGAACGCGTCATTGCTGCGCTTGATCTCGGCAAGATCGAGCTTGAAGGATCTGACAGCCTCGACAATCCCAATACCGTTTTCAAATAAGCTTTACGACGGGCCGCAGACCGCTGCGGCCCGTTATTTCCAAACGTTTCCGATTCAATGACAATTTTGCTGTTGCCGATCCGCACGCCGTTCTTCTTCGCCGGGGCAGCCTGCCTTGTGGCGTCGATATCTCTTGCCGAACCGGTGCGTGGCGATCTGACGGAAAAAGACCATAACCGTGTTAAGGCCGTGACCGCACCGACGACGGATTTTACCAGGCCCGAGCCTTTCGAGGCCATGTCCGGCGGCGCAACGACCAGTACCAACAAAGCCGATAGCGGCGCGTTTTCGCATCCTTCCGCCACCATGCAATTCGAGCGAAAGCAGGATTTCAAGCTCGGCAATGCGCTGTTCCAGAAGCTCTGGGTCTCCTCCCCCTCCTCCACACAGGCATCGGACGGGCTGGGGCCGCTTTATAATGCGCGATCCTGCCAGACCTGCCATGTGAAGGACGGCAGAGGCCGCCCGCCTCTTGCCGGGGAAGACGCCGTCTCACTGTTTCTGCGGTTGGCGCGACCGGCCCGAAACGAGGCGGAACGGACGGCGATTGCGCGCCACAACGTGCTGAATTTTCCCGACGAGACCTATGGCCGGCAATTGCAGAACCTTGCCATTCCCGGCCTTGCAGCCGAGGGCAAGCCGGTCATTTCCTACTCTGAAACGCCCGTGCGCCTCTTAGATGGAGAGGTGGTGATGCTGCGCAAGCCTGCCTATGCCGTAGCGGACCTCCAATATGGCCCGCTTGGCGCCGACACGACGGTTTCGGCGCGGATCGCCATGCCAACCCTCGGGCTTGGCCTGATCGAGGCCATTGCCGATATCGATATTCTGGTCAAAGCCGATCCCGATGACAAGAATGGCGATGGCATTGCCGGCCGCCCTGCGTGGGTCAGGGATCATCGCACCGGCGAGTTGAAACTTGGGCGGTTCGGCTGGAAAGCCCAAAATGCAAGCGTTCGCGATCAGAGCGCCAGCGCCTTCTCCCACGATATCGGCATCTCCACACTGGATGCGCCGAACGCCTATGGCGATTGCACCGACGCCCAGAAGGACTGTCTGGCCATGCCGACCGGCGTGCAGCCACGGCTGGGGCCGGTGGAGGCCCCTGACCCGGTTCTCGACCTTGTAACCTTTTACACTGAAAACCTTGCCGTACCGCGGCGCCGCAACGCCGGTGATCCGACCGTTCTGCGGGGAAAGCAGCTTTTCTACACATCCGGCTGCACGGCGTGCCATACGCCGAAATTTGTCACCCGCCGCGATGCGAGCGACCCCATGCATTCTTTCCAGCTGATCTGGCCCTATTCGGATTTCCTGCTGCATGACATGGGAGAGGAGCTTGCCGATGGCCAGCACGTGGGCGAAGCGAGCGGGAGACAATGGCGAACCCAGCCTCTCTGGGGCATCGGCCTGACGCAAAGCGTCAATGGCAATGGTTTTTACCTGCATGACGGGCGGGCGCGCAGCCTGACAGAAGCAATATTGTGGCACGGCGGCGAAGGGCAAAAAGCGCGCGACGCCTTTGCCGCCTTGCGAAAATTCGACCGGCAGGCTTTGCTGGCTTTTCTGGAGTCCCTTTGATGAAAAATGCCATGCGAAAAATATCCGGCCTCGTTTCCATGCTGCTGCTTTTGACCAATCAGCCGACGATGGCGCAGGATGTGGAACTGATGCCGCCGCCACCGCTCGACCCCGCACAGGTACGGAGCGTTATGGAAAAGGCGGTGAACGGCTTCATACGCCCCGGCTACGACCACTTCCGGCAATCGGCAGAGTGGCTGGAAGGCAGCATGAAAGCCTTTTGCGCAGCGCCCTCCAAAACGACGGATGAGGTGGCCAAGGCAGCCTTTGTCGATACGGTAGCGAACTGGTCGACCATCGAGATCGTGCGGGTCGGCCCTGTCATCGAGCAGAACCGTTTCGAACGCGTGCTTTATTACCCCGACAAGAAGGGGCTGGGGCTGAAACAGGTGCAACGTTACCTCTCGGAAAAGGATGAGAGCGTCACCAGCGCCGACGGCCTGAAGGGCAAGAGCGTCGCGGCGCAGGGGCTTGGCGCGCTGGAATTCGTGCTTTACGGCACTGGCGCGGAAGAACTGCTCGACAAAAAGGGGGATTTCCGCTGCCGCTTCGGCGCGGCCATCGCCGGCAATATCGCCAATGTGGCGGCCGAGCTTTCCGACAGCTGGAACGCCCCTGACGGCGCGCAGAAAAACTGGACGCAGCCCGGAGCGGACAATCCGGTCTTTCGAGACGAGCGCGAGGCCCTGGTTGCCCTGCTCGGCATTCTCGTGCATGGCTCAGAGGCGATCCGTGACCAGCGGATCGAAACCTTCTATAAGGGGCCTGACAAGGCGCGGTTTCCCCGTACCGCCATTTACTGGCGCTCCGGCCTGACGTGGAAGAGCATTGCCACCAACATCAAGGCCGTTCAGACCCTGCTGCACACCGCCGATATGGTCGAACTCGTGCCGCCCGATCAGCGCTCCATCGTTAATTCAATCGACTTCATCGCCAAGTCGATGATCCGCATTTCCGGAACAATCGATACGGACGTGGAAAAGGCGCTGGAAAAAGATGATCAGCGCGCCAAGGTGGATTACCTGCTCCTCAACGGCAAAGACCTGATCTACCGTCTCAATGACCAATATGGCGGCGCGATCGGCCTCAGCTCCGGCTTTTCCTTCGCCGACGGGGACTGAGCCGATGATATCAGGCGCCAAACGGATGCTGATAGATCGGCGCAGCTTCATCAAGGCCGCGGGCATTCCCTTTCTCGCCACGCTGGCTCCCCGTTCACTTTATGCGCTGGAACGCACAGACGCCGTCTTTGCTTCTGCCTTCCGCGCCCGTGACGGCTCCTACGGTATTGCGACGGTGAGCGAGCGTGGCGAGATCATCGACCGTGTTGCGCTTCCCGCCCGCGCGCATGGAATGGCGACGAGCCACGCCACGGGCACGACCGTGGCCTTTGCGCGCCGGCCCGGCACCTTCTTCATGGCCTTCGATCCCGCGCGGCACCGCGAACCGATTGTGATGCACACGCCGGAGAACCGCCATTTCTATGGCCACGGGCAATTTTCCCCCGATGGCGCAATTCTCTATGCCAGCGAAAACGACTTCGACGGCAATCGCGGTGTTATCGGGCTTTACGACGCCAAAAATGGATTTGCCCGTATCGGCGAATACGATGCCCACGGCGTCGGTACGCATGATATGACGGTGAGCGATGACGGGCGGCTGATCGTGATCGCCAATGGCGGCATCGAAACCCACCCGGATTTCGGCCGTACCAAGCTCAATATCGACAGCATGCAACCCTCTCTCGTGCTTCTGGATGCCGCAACGGGCCAGTTAATCCAGAAACATACGATGCCGGACCGGCTGCGGCAGCTTTCCACCCGCCATGTAGACCTTGGCAATGACGGTCGCGTCTGGTTCTCATGCCAATATGAGGGACCGCGCAACGATCTGCCGCCACTGGTCGGCCATTTCGCCAAGGGCGAGGATTTGGCCTTCGTCGATCTGCCGGAGGAAACGACGGTGCGCCTTGCCAATTATGTCGGCGCCATCGCCGTCAACCGGCGCGAGGGGCTGGTGGGCCTGACCTCGCCCAATGGCAATGCCGCGGTGACGCTGGATGCGAAAACCGGGCGGGTGGTTTCAGAGGTAAGCGTGCGCGAAGCAGCGGGCGTTGCACCCTCCGCCCGGGGGATTGCGGTTTCTTCCTATGATGGATTTTTCGAAACCCTGCGCAGTGACGTGGCATGGGACCAGCATATCGTGCGCATCGCCAGCTAAAATACTGAAAAGGCACGGGAACCAAAGCGCGGCCGGCGCATTGGAAGCGTCATGAAAAACCTCGCCGTGTATATTGTTTTCGTGGTTGCAGTTGTTGCCGTTGGGGCGCTGATCGGCGTCAACAATGTGCCCGGCGAATGGTATCAATCACTGCAAAAGCCCTTCTTCAATCCGCCCAACTGGATTTTCGGGCCGGTCTGGACGACGCTTTACGTGCTGATCGGCATCGCCGGCGCACGGACATGGATCAGGAAGCGGATGGGGACACGCATGCGCCTCTGGTTCACCCAGATGGTGCTGAATTTCCTGTGGTCGCCGATCTTTTTCGGCATGCAAAGCCCGGCGGGCGCACTGGTCATCATCGTGCCGATGCTGATCTGCATCCTCGCCTTCATCGCACTCACCTATCGCCGTGACAGGGTATCGATGTGGCTTTTCGTTCCTTATGCCCTCTGGGTTGGCTTCGCCACCCTGCTGAATGCGAGCATCGGCCTCCTGAACTAAATGACTTCCGCACCCTTGCCTTGCCCGTCGTCCCGCGCCATGTCAGTTTGCGGTGGAGACTTAGAGCAGGCAGGTAGGCCATGGAGATCACGGATCCCGGCGATTTTCGTCAGCGGATAGAAAGAAGCTTTGCGCGGCAGGGTGTCGTGCAGGCAATCGATGCGCAGATCACCCGTATCGAACACCGGCTGGTGGAAATCGAACTGCCCTTTCATGAAAAGCTGACGCAGCAGCATGGCATATTGCATGCCGGCGTCATCGCCGCTGGTCTGGATACGGCCTGCACCTATGCCGCCTATACGATCATCGAGCCGGAAGCCTCGCTTTTGACCATCGAGTTCAAGGTCAACCTCATGTCGCCGGGTCGCGGCGATCGGTTCCTGTTTCGTGGCGAGATCATCAAGCCCGGAAATAATCTGATCGTTGCCGACGGCCGCGCCTATGCGCTTGCCGACGGACCGGCAAAACTGATCGCCTCCATGACAGGCACGATGATGGTGGTGAAGGGACGCGAGGATATTACCGGATGAGCTATCGGCTTTTGCATGTTGCGGATAAATCCGTTCTTTTTGTCATGGCGGCTCCCGCCGAATACGGCCCTCACCTGCAGGCGAGAATTTCACCCCTCATGATCGGCGTCGGCCCGGTTGAGGCAGCGGTTTCAGTCACGGCGGTTCTTGCCGGTCTCGATGCGGCGGATCATCTGCCCGACCTCGTCGTTTCGCTCGGTTCCGCCGGCTCGCGGACGCTGGAACAGACGGGCATTTATCAGGCGATTTCAGTTTCCTATCGCGACATGGACGCTTCCCCCTTCGGTTTTGAAAAGGGTTGCACGCCGTTTCTCGACCTGCCGGCCGAGGTGGCGTTGCCCTTCCGCATACCCGAAATTGCCGACGCACGGCTTTCCACCGGCGGGAATGTGGTTTCTGGCGCCGCCTATGGCTTGATCGATGCCGATATGGTGGAAATGGAGACCTTTGCCGTTTTGAGAGCCTGCCAGCGCTTCGGTGTGCCGCTTATCGGCTTGCGCGGTATTTCCGATGGCAAGGCCGATGTCAACCACGTGGACGACTGGACGGAGTATCTGCACATCATCGATGAAAAGCTGGCGGATGCCATCGACCGGCTTTGCCGCGCCATTGAAGAGGGCGTGATCGCCCTTTGAAACCTTGCGATTTTCGCAAATTTCCGCTGGTTGATGCCCGCTTGCGGGTTGCCTAAAGCCGCCATTTTCTTTAAAGGCTCGCCATGACCCAGATAGCCCATCCCGACAGCATTCTCATCATCGATTTCGGCAGCCAGGTGACGCAGCTGATTGCGCGCCGCATCCGCGAAGCCGGGGTCTATTGCGAAATCCATCCGTTCCAGAATGCCGCAGAGGCGTTTGAGAAGCTTCAGCCCAAGGGCGTGATCTTCTCCGGCGGCCCCGCATCCGTGACGGCTGAAGGCAGCCCGCGCGCGCCGCAGGCGGTGTTCGACAGCAAGGTTCCGATCCTCGGCATCTGCTACGGCCAGCAGACGCTCTGCACGCAGCTCGGCGGTGTCGTCGAGGGCGGCCATGCGGCGGAATTCGGCCGCGCCGATATCGACATCAAAAAGGCGAGCCCGCTTTTCGAAGGCTTCTGGGATGAGGGCAAGAGCTATCCGGTCTGGATGAGCCATGGCGACCGCGTGACGAAGCTGCCGGAAGGTTTCGAGGTCATCGCCACCTCAGAAAACGCGCCCTTCGCCATCGCAGCCGACGAGACGCGTCACTATTACACCACCATGTTCCACCCGGAAGTGGTGCACACGCCTGATGGCGGCAAGCTGCTGTCCAACTTCGTGCACAAGATCGTTGGCCTGAAATCCGACTGGACAATGGCGGCCTATCGCGCCGAGATGATCCGCAAGATCCGCGATCAGGTCGGCACCGGCCGCGTGCTCTGCGCGCTCTCCGGCGGCGTCGATTCCTCGGTTGCGGCGATCCTCATTCATGAGGCGATCGGCGACCAGCTGACCTGCGTTTACGTCGATCACGGCCTGATGCGGCTTGGCGAGAGCGAGCAGGTGGTCGGCATGTTCCGCGACCATTACAATATTCCGCTTGTTCATGTGGACGCAGCCGATCTGTTCCTCGGCGAACTCTCGGGCGTTTCCGATCCGGAAGCAAAGCGCAAGACGATCGGTCGCCTGTTCATCGAAGTCTTCGAGGCCGAAGCGGCCAAGATTGCCGCAGACGGCAAGGGTGCACCGAAGTTTCTGGCGCAGGGCACGCTTTACCCCGACGTCATCGAAAGCGTTTCATTCTCCGGCGGCCCGTCCGTCACCATCAAGAGCCACCACAATGTCGGCGGCCTTCCCGAGCGCATGAATATGCAGCTCGTTGAACCGCTGCGTGAGCTCTTCAAGGACGAAGTCCGCGCGCTCGGCCGCGAACTCGGCCTGCCGGAAAGCTTCATCGGCCGACACCCCTTCCCCGGTCCTGGTCTGGCGATCCGCTGCCCCGGCGCAATCACCCGCGAAAAGCTCGATATTCTGCGCAAGGCAGATGCGGTCTATCTCGACGAAATCCGCAAGGCAGGTCTCTATGACACGATCTGGCAGGCTTTCGCCGTACTGCTGCCGGTGCAGACCGTCGGCGTCATGGGCGACTACCGCACCTATGATTTCGTCTGTGCGCTGCGCGCCGTGACCTCGGTGGATGGCATGACGGCAGATTTCTATCCCTACGACATGAATTTCCTCGGCCGCGCCGCGACCCGCATCATCAACGAAGTGCGCGGCATCAACCGTGTCGTCTATGACGTTACGAGCAAGCCGCCCGGCACGATCGAGTGGGAATAAAGACGACTATCGACACAGCTTAAACGATAACGCCGCGACTAGTTCGCGGCGTTTCTGTTTTGTCTTGCGAGGTAGATGATCTGGACGGTCAGACCGACAATGAGGATCGCCAGCAACCCTGCCTGAACACCAAGAAGCAGCGGCGATTTCAAATCGGTGACAAAGGGATGACCGTCCGGAACACGGCGCAGGGTCTCGGTCGCCGTCGGTACCATCAAGAGAAACGCGCTAACACTGAGACAGATGGTTTCAACATATCTGGCGATGCGCGTTGAGCCGAGAATGCGCTCGATTCCGTAACCTGCAAGCAGGAACAGGATGGTGAGCGCGCCAATGGCGTAACTGACCGGCTGATGCGCCACGAGGAAGGCCGTCGCGGCACCAATCAACATGGACACAAAATAGATGGCGCCCGGCGTAGATCGGGGAACAATTCGACCGTGACGGGCAAACATGTAAATGGCCACGGGAATGGCCGGCAGGCTGCCGAGTGTGTGGACCCAGCCAAGCGGAGAAATTCCGAACATGAGAGATTACCTTTCTCTTCCCAAAGGACGGGGGACCTGAGGAAGCAGACTGTTGACGACTGATCTGCAAGCGTAGTGCTGAATATTTACCGGGTCTGGGTGTCGCTCAGGTCATGTATTCACCTTCCTGGCGACGTTTCGTTTTCAAGCGGTGATGCGTTCCAGCATGGGGCGGGTTATCGCGCCAAAGGTCGCGGCATCACCGTGGGCGCGGGCCGAGAGCATTGCGCCATGCACAGTGGCCATGAACATTTCAGCATTGGCCCTCGCCGTCCCGGTCATCACAAAGCGCCCTTGGGCGACGCCGCGCTCCAGCACGGCGGTGAGCCAGTCCGAGAGGCTTTGAAAATGCGCGCGCACTTCAAGAACGACAGATTCGGGAAGGACCGGTATTTCAGTGGCGAGCAGGGCGCAGACGCAGAAGGGATGGGTCGCGCCAGCGATACACCCCTCCCAATAGCCGATATAAGCGCGAAGCTGTTCGAGCGGATCAGAGATGTTTCGCTCCAGTTCGGCGATCCCGGCTTCGGCTTCCTGCCTGTACTGCTCGACCAATTTGCGGACCAGGTCTGACTTGCTGGGGAAATGGTGGTGAATGCTGGCATTGCGAATGCCGACCACATTGGAGATATCCGCGTAGCTGAAACTGTTATAGCCGCCCCTTACAATGAGGGTGCGCGCGCAGCGAAGGATATCATCGGCTCTGGTCTGTGGGTTTTTCATATTCATTGCCTACCAACTAGTAGGTAGAATGTCAACTTAACGCATCGTGCTGTTATTTCCGGGAATTCCCCCTGCCTGTTGGGACGATTGTTCTCTTTTTGTTCTTTCAATTCCTTCTGGCAATGATAATATCGCGGCCTTGGCAAAAGCCGTGGAGCATCGTCATGGGTTTCGAGTTGACGGATAAAGGAGGTGTAAGGCAGCTTTTCTTTGAAGGGCTGGAGCCGCCGAAAATACAGCGCTTCAATCCGCGATTGCGCAGCAAGGTCTTGATCGTGTTGAAACCGCCGGCAGCCTTGGCAGAGAGGATTTTTGCCGATGCCTCGCACCATGCGGAAGGACGGACGAGGCGTGCAGCCTATCCGGTGGAGCTTCTGCATATAACCCTGCTCTGTGTCGGATGTTTCGAGACTGCGCCTCGCGGGCTGATAAACAGGCTGAAGGCGGCACTGGGGGAAATCGAGGCGCGGCCTGTTCCTATCACTTTCGAAGAAACGTCGCTTTTTGGTAATCGCAACAGTCTGGTGCTGCGAAGCGGCCGCGACATGCCGGAGATCAAGGCTCTGGTGAAGATGCTGCAACGTGCCCTTTGGCGGGCAAATCTTCCCTTTATTACGGCATCATCTTTTACGCCGCATCTCACCATGATCTATGGCTGCGGAAAGATTGAGCCGATGCCGGCTGGTAAACCCTATAGCTGGCTGGCGGGCAATTTCGAGCTTGTCTTCAGCCATAATGGCGAAACACGGCACGAATCTCTGGCACGCTTTGCGCTTTCAGCGAAAGCGGATCGTTATGAGCGGCCTGAGAGCCAGTTATATTTGTCGGAAAGAGTGATCGGCCCGTCGAAGCGGCCGAAGCAGAGTGCAGCGGTGCGATGACGTGCGCTCAAAACGGCGGAGCAATCCTGTGCTGACAATTTATCCCGCATCTGCCGTTCGAGGACAATGCGGGAACCTTCCGGCGTGAATACGGAACGCTTCTCGAGCCATCCGCAGCACATCCAGCTCGCGCGTCGAAAACCGATATGAATTTCGACCCGAAGCGCAAGCGAGGCGATGCCGCCTCGCTACAAGTAACAACCAGCTTAGAGCTGTACCTTGTCGAAAGCCTTGCCGTCGATGCCGAGGGCTTCGAGATCGGCACGGGCCGGCTTGCGATGTGCGCGAACAGCGGCCGAAACCGAGAGCGCAGCACCGAGAACGGCGAAAGTTTCGCCAAAGAAGTTACGCGATGTCTTTGCAACCTGACGCATTTTTCTCTCCATCTTTGATACGCAAATAATGGGTATTTTCGGCCTCTTCTACAACTCATGATGTGGCAGGGAAGCCATGCAGCTTTGCTCGCGCTCGTTTGGATATCAGCCATGGCGATTCCGCATGGCTCAGATGTCACGCCTCTCAAACGGCGCAGAGCACTTCAGCGAGCGGGTTGAATAAGGTGGATATTTTGTTATGCCGGAGAGCTTGAAGACAACGAGGCTGGCAGCATGACGATCACCATTTACGGCATCAAGAACTGCGACACGATGAAGAAGGCCAGAAGCTGGCTGGAAACCAACGGCATCGACTATTCTTTTCATGACTACAAGGCGGCTGGCATTGACCGCGCCCATCTGGAGACATGGTGCGATGCCGCGGGTTGGGAAACGGTTCTCAACCGCGCCGGCACAACTTTCAAGAAGCTGGATGATGGCCAGAAGGCCGATCTCAGCCGTGAGAAGGCCATCGGATTGATGCTGGAGCAGCCCTCGATGATCAAGCGTCCGGTACTCGAGGCCAAGGGCAAGATAACCGT
This sequence comes from Agrobacterium burrii, assembly GCF_017313405.1. Taxonomy (NCBI): domain Bacteria; kingdom Pseudomonadati; phylum Pseudomonadota; class Alphaproteobacteria; order Hyphomicrobiales; family Rhizobiaceae; genus Agrobacterium; species Agrobacterium burrii. Next base: position 209,171 of record NZ_JAFLNA010000005.1, on the reverse strand, counting down.
CGGTTTCAAACCGGAAACCTACCAGACCTTCTTTGCCTGAGCGCAGCCGCCATGTCGAAAACGACCCGCGCCACCCAGATACTGACCAAGGCCGGTATTGCCTTTAACACCGTCACCTATGACTACGACCCGAATGCCGACCGCATCGGCCTGCAGGCGGCCGAGGCAATTGGGGAACCGCCGCATCTGGTGCTGAAAACGCTGATGGCGGAGCTGGACGGCAAACCGGTCTGCGTCGTTGTCCCTTCCGACCGAGAGGTGAGCATGAAGAAACTCGCCGCCGCCTTCGGAGGTAAATCCGCCAGCATGATGAAGCCTGCCGATGCGGAGCGGGCCACCGGTTACCATGTCGGCGGTATCAGCCCTTTCGGTCAGAAGAAGCAGGTGCCGACGGCCATAGAGGCTGAATCCATGGCGCATGCGCATGTTTATGTGAATGGCGGGCAAAGGGGGTTGCAGGTGAGACTTTCGCCTCGCGATGCGCAGGCGGCACTGAAGGCCGTCATCGCTCCGCTGGTGGCGGACTGACGCTTTTCCCACCGCTTTTGAAAGCATTTGGCTTTCGAAAGGAATGGGCTATGGTCGGCGCCTCCGATTGAAATATACGAAGGCAGATCATGACCGTTTCTCCCATCGATCCCGTCAAACTCGAAAAACTGGCCGAAGTCGCCGTAAAAGTCGGCCTGCAATTGCAGAAGGATCAGGATCTGGTGATCACGGCACCGCTGGCGGCGCTGCCGCTGGTGCGGCTTTTGACCAAACATGCCTATCTCGCCGGCAGCGGGCTGGTCACCACCTTCTATTCCGATGAGGAAACGACGCTTGCCCGCTATCGCCACGCCAGCGACGCAAATTTCGACCGGGCTTCCGGCTGGCTCTATGAGGGCATGGCGAAAGCCTATGCCAACGGCGCTGCACGGCTGGCGATTGCCGGTGACAACCCCATGCTGCTGGCGGAGCAGGACCCTGCCAAGGTGGCGCGCGCCAACAAGGCCAATTCCACGGCCTACAAGCCGGCGCTGGAGAAGATTTCCAATTTCGACATCAACTGGAACATCATCTCCTATCCGAACCCCTCCTGGGCAAAGCAGGTCTTCCCGGATATTGCCGAGGACGAAGCAGTCCGAAAGCTCGCAGACGCCATCTTCGCCGCCTCGCGGGTTGATCTGGCCGATCCGGTCGCGGCATGGGCGGAGCATAACGCCAATCTTGCCAAGCGTTCGGCATGGCTGAATGGTGAGCGCTTCGCATCGCTGCATTTCACCGGTCCCGGCACGGATGTGACGATCGGGCTGGCGGACGGCCATGAATGGCATGGCGGCGCTTCCACAGCCAAGAACGGCGTGACCTGCAACCCGAATATTCCGACGGAAGAAGTGTTTACCACGCCGCATGCGCTGCGGGTGGACGGTTACGTTTCCAGCACCAAGCCCCTGTCGCATCAGGGAACACTGATCGACGATATCAGGGTGAAGTTCGAAGCCGGCCGCATCATCGAAGCCAAGGCTTCCAAGGGCGAAGCGGTGCTGAACAAGGTGCTCGACACCGATGAGGGCGCACGGCGTCTCGGCGAAGTGGCGCTGGTGCCGCATTCATCACCGATATCCGCAAGCGGTATCCTGTTCTACAACACGCTGTTTGACGAAAACGCCTCGTGCCACATTGCGCTTGGCCAATGCTACTCGAAATGCTTCGTTGATGGCGCTTCCTTGTCGCAGGATCAGATCAAGGCGCAGGGCGGCAATTCCAGCCTCATCCACATCGACTGGATGATCGGTTCCGAGAAGGTGGATATTGACGGCGTGAAGCCGGATGGCTCCACGGTTCCGGTTATGCGCAAGGGCGAATGGGCCTGAGGGCGCTTACCTCGGCAACTGGCTGCGCTGACTGAGCCAGATGCTGAAAAGTACCGCGACAAACCCGGCGATCTGCGCTGGCGTGAGGCTCTGGCCAAGCGCCAGCCAGCCCAGAAGAGTTGCAACGACAGGGCTTAGAAAACCGAGCGATGCGGCAGCCGAGGGCTCGATGCGGGCAAGCCCGCGAAACCACAGAAGATAGGTCACCGCCGCGCCGATGAGGCCGAGATAGGCCATGCCGAGAATATTGGCTGCAGTTGGTGCTGGCAGGGCCGGCTCCAGAACAAAGGCAATCGGCAGGAGCAGAACGCCACCCGCCGTCAATTGCCAGGCGGTGAAGGTGAGATTGGAGACCGACGGTCGCCATTTGCGGGTCAGCACCGTTCCGAAAGCCATGGAGACGGCACCGGCAAGTCCTGCGGCAACGCCGATACCATCCAGCGCAGCACCGGGCGTCAGAACCAAAAATGCTACACCTGTGATGCCCAGCAATCCGGCGGCGATGGCAAGCGGCCTGACGGGTGCGGCCAGAAACAGCCGGGAAAGGCCAATGACGATGAGGGGTTGTACCGCACCCACCGTTGCCGCCACACCGCCCGGCAGCCGATAAGCCGACACGAAAAGCATCGCCCAGAAAAACGAAAAATTCAGCGCGCCAAGAATGAAGCTGCGCGGCCACCAGATGCCTTCCGGCAGCTTCCGGACGAGCAGCAACAGCAGGATGCCCGCCGGCAAAGCGCGCAGCATGGCGACATGCAGAGGGTAGCCCTGTGGCAAAAATTCCGTGGTGACGAAATAGGTGGTTCCCCAGATGGCCGGGGCAAGCGCGGTCACCAGCACATCGGCGGCGTAGGTCGGATTTTTCTTCATTTCAAGAATCTCTACATCAAGACAAATCTACCCTATTCGATTTTATCTTGACGTCAAGATATCAATTGTTATGCCTTGATGATGAGTAAAGAACCGCTAGACCACGTCGATCATATTCTGGCGCAATGGCGCAAGGAGCGGCCCGATCTCGATGTCGGCCCCATGGGCCTGCTCGGGCGCCTGCACCGCCTCAGTACACATCTCGGCCGCGAGGTTGAGGCCGTGCTTTTGAAACACGGGCTCTCCTCCTCCGCTTTCGATGTGCTGGCGACATTGAGGCGTGCCGGTCCGCCCTATCGGCTTTCCCCCGGCGATCTGCTGGCCATGACCATGGTGAGTTCCGGCACGATGACCAACCGGATCGACCAGCTGGAAAAGGCCGGACTGGTGGAGCGCATTCACAACCCGCATGACCGGCGCAGCGTGTTGATATCGCTGACGGAGCGTGGACTTGTCATTGTCGAGGACGCCGTCGGCGCGCATGTCGAAAACCAGCATCGTCTGGTCGCTCACCTCAGCGAAGAGGAGCGTGCGGCGCTGAACGGGTTGCTGAAGCGTTTTTTGCAAGATTTCGAGCAATAGGTTCACGGATCAGACAAACATCCGATCAAACCAGCGATGGACGCTTGTTTTGGCGCAAATAATCCTGTAAGCAATTTTCCATAAACCTGTAATACAGGTTGGAGGAAAAATGTATAACGCCATTTCCCATGAAACCGGTCTGGTCAGCAGCACGATCGGCGCTATCACCCGCCATATTCGTGAAAACGAACTGGCACCCGGCGCGAAACTGCCGAGCGAACTTTCGCTTTCCCAGCAGCTCGGCGTCTCACGCACCGTCGTTCGCGAAGCTTTCCGGTCCCTTTCGGCCATGCGGCTGATCGATGTCAGCGCCGGCAAGCGCGCCACCGTGGCGACGCTTGATCATGGGGCGATGTCGCTGATGTTCGAGCATGGCATTCATACCGAGCAGATCAACATCCAGCAGATTTACGACGTACGCCGTACCATCGAGGTCAGAACCGTGACGCTCGCGGCACTCAGGCGCACCGATGCGGAAGCGCTCACCATTCTCGACCATGCCAATAATATGGGACGGGATTTCGGCGACAACGACAAAGTCATGGAACATGACCTTGCTTTCCACCTCGCCGTCGCCCGGGCTTCCAAGAACCCGGTTTTCGAGCTCATTCTCGGCGCGTTCCAGAATGTGACGCGCCAGACATGGCCGATCGGCTGGAAAAGCCGGACATCTGACGCCCAGCGTCACGCAGCCGGCGAGCTTCACGTCGCCATCGGGCAGGCTATTGCCGCCGGCGACCCGCAAACCGCTTCAACGCTTATGGCGCGGCATTTCGATGAAAGCGTGCATGCGCTTCTGGCCGCCGGCATAGCCTGATTTTTTCAACGCAGTCCCAGGCGGAAACTGACTGCCTCTGGAGGAGACACTTCATGAAAATCACCAAACTCGAGACCGTCCGCGTGGCGGAACGGGCAAACCTGCTCTGGGTTCTGGTCCACACGGATGAGGGCATTACCGGGCTTGGCGAAACCTTTTATGGCGCCGAGACGGTGGAAACTTATGTGCACGAATATATCGCGCCACGCGTTATCGGCCGTGACCCGTTGCAGATCGACCTTCTGGCGCAGGATCTCGTCGGTTATCTCGGCTTCCGTTCATCGGGTGCGGAAGTGCGTGGCAATTCCGCCTTCGATATCGCGCTATGGGATATTTTCGGCAAGGCCACCAACCAGCCGATCGCCCAGCTTCTCGGCGGTTTCAGCCGCAAGGAAATCCGCACTTACAATACCTGCGCAGGCACTGAATATATCAAGAAGGCCACCGGCCAGCAGACGGGCAATTACGGCCTCTCCGGCGGCAAGGACTATGATGATCTGAACGGCTTCCTGCACAGGGCGGACGAGCTTGCCCATTCGCTGCTGGAAGACGGCATTACGGCCATGAAGATCTGGCCTTTCGATGCGGCGGCGGAGAAGACACGCGGACAATATATCTCGATGCCGGACCTGAAAAGCGCGCTGGAGCCGTTTGAAAAAATCCGCAAAGCGGTCGGCGACAAGATGGATATCATGGTGGAGTTTCACTCCATGTGGCAGCTTCTGCCCGCCATGCAGATCGCCAAGGCGCTCACGCCATACCAGACCTTCTGGCATGAAGACCCGATCAAGATGGACAGTCTTTCCAGCCTGACGCGGTATGCCGCCGTGTCGCCCGCGCCGATTTCCGCATCGGAAACGCTGGGTTCCCGCTGGGCCTTCCGCGACCTGCTGGAAACGGGTGCTGCCGGCGTGGTGATGCTTGACATCAGCTGGTGCGGCGGGCTTTCGGAAGCACGCAAGATCGCCTCCATGGCGGAGGCCTGGCATCTGCCGGTCGCGCCGCATGATTGCACCGGGCCGGTGGTGCTTTGCGCCTCCACGCATCTGTCGCTCAATGCGCCGAATGCGCTGGTGCAGGAAAGCGTGCGCGCCTTCTACAAGACCTGGTATCGCGATCTCGTGACCGCATTGCCGGAAGTGAAAAACGGCATGATCACCGTGCCGCCGGGTGCAGGGCTTGGTATGGAACTGCATCCCGATATCGAAAAGACCTTCACCGTCAGCCGCCGTATTTCGGATGCGGCATCGATCTGATCAAAACAGACTGCCCTGATTGCCGGGGCCTGAAGAAGCCGGTTTCGCCGGCTTCTTTTTTGGCGCGGCAGCCGCATCCGGGGACGGCGTGCCCTCTCCCGTCGTGATGGCGGAGACGCGACCGTCGGCAAATTCCATCGATACGACAGCGCCGGAGGCAATGGCGGCAGCGCGGGTCAATGGCCGGTTTTCCTCATCGCGGATCACGGCATAACCGCGGTTCAGCACATTCTTATAAGAGAGCGACTGCAAGATACGGTTGTGGGCGGCGAGGCCCGCGCGGTTCTGCACCATTCGATGCAACACGGCGGTATCGGCGCGGCGCGCGGCGGTGACGACGCGTTCCGTCTGCCGCTCCAGCTGGCCAAGCAGGCGGGCGGGCAGTGAACGCAGCGCGGAGTCGAAGGCATCGACGCGGCCTTTCCCCTGCAACAGGCGGCGTTCCACCAAAGCTTCGGCCCGATGCATGCGCTCGGTGATCCGTTGCCTGTGGTGTTTGAGACCGTTCAGAAGAGTTTCCGGCCGAAGCCCCGAAGCGGAACGCTCAAAGGCGCGGCGCTTGTTCAGCGTCGTCATTTCAAGCCCACGGCCGAGACCGCTTGCGGCCTCGTCGAAACGGCGGCGCGGCAGGGCCAGAAGCTGGTCGAGCGACGGCAGCGCCCGCACCAGCGCCCGCAGGCCCTGACGGCGATTGTCCATCTGCCGCGATACCGAGCCGGAAAGACGGGCAGCGAGCCCGGAAAGCTGCGCCTCAAGCTCGGCACGCACCGGCACGGCCATTTCGGCCGCTCCCGTCGGCGTCGGTGCGCGAACATCGGCGGCATAGTCGATCAATGTCGTATCCGTCTCGTGTCCGACGGCGGAAATCAGCGGAATTTCACTTTCAGCTGCGGCGCGCACGACGATTTCGTCGTTGAAGCTCCAGAGGTCCTCCAGACTGCCGCCACCACGCGCGACGATCAGCACATCCGGGCGGGCGATCTCGCCGCCGGGCTGAAGCGCATTGAAGCCGCGAATGGCGTTCGCAATCTCTTCGCCTGAACCCTCGCCCTGCACCTTGACCGGCCAAACGACGACATGGACCGGAAAACGATCCGAGATGCGGTGAAGAATATCGCGAATGACCGCGCCCGTGGGTGAAGTAACGACGCCGATGACATGCGGCAGGAACGGCAGGCGGCGCTTACGGGCCGGATCGAACAGCCCTTCCGCCGCCAGACGCCGCCGACGGTCTTCCAGCAGCGCCATCAGCGCGCCGGCACCGGCCGGCTCGAGGCTTTCGATGACGATCTGGTATTTCGAGGAGCCGGGAAAGGTGGTGACCTTGCCCGTCGCAATCACTTCCATGCCCTCTTCCGGGCGGAACTTCAGCCGCGAAAACGTGCCCTTCCAGATCACCGCATCGATACGGGCGCGATCGTCCTTCAGTGAGAAATAAGCGTGGCCGGAAGAATGCGGGCCACGATAGCCGGAAATCTCGCCGCGCACGCGCACCTGCTCGAAAGCCGTCTCCACCGTGCGTTTGATGGAACCCGACAGTTCGGACACCGAGAATTCGGCAAGATTGCTCAATGCGGCGTGGGAGAAGATATCGCTCATGACCGTTTGTAACCAAAACCCGTCGATTCGGAAATGCCGGTGCTCGCCAGCCCGATTTTAACGGCGATGAAACCATATCCTCAACTAACGAGTTAGGAAAACAGGGAACGGAGGAGAAAACAAGGGTTCGTTAGGGAAGAAGACGCTAGGTCTTGTCCCAGGCCCGGCAACCAAAGAGGAGGCGGCATCCATGATTTTTCTTACCGCCACAGTGCTTGGCGTCACCGCAGTTGCGTTGCGTTCTGTCTTCAGCATCATCTTCATCTGCATGATGATTATCGGCGCTTATGGTATGGCAATGGCGCTTTCTTCCACGGCCGTGCCGTTGATGTCGCTGCTTTTGGCGCTCGCCGGTTATAATTTCGGCGTCGTCGGTGTCGTCATCGGCCTTCTCGTGCTGCAACGCCCGCGCTCCACGCAGCCGACGCTTTAAAAGCTCCCGGCCTTGAGGCTTCCCCACTTTGCGCTGACAGAGATTTACGGACTGGCCGTTGACCTTGCCGTGACCTGTCTGCTGATTTTTTATATCGGTATCGATCCGTTGGCCGCCCGCCTGCCCGGTGCTGCGGCAGGGCTGGCGGCAAGCTGGCAGCTGAACCGTTCAAAGGGCGATACATCCGGGAGGGTGAGCGGATTTCTCACGAAAGCCGTTACACTTACCTCGCGTATCGTCGGCGTTGCGTTGTTTGCCCTGCTACAATGGCGCAATCCGCTGGTGCAGCCACTTATCCCGCTTGCCCTTTCAGCGCTTGCCGCATTGGCACTGGCGCTTTACGGCTACTGGCGGCTTCAAAGGCAGCGGCTGGATCGGGACTAAACCGTTTCCCAACCATCTTTTTCAGCCGCCCGGTAAATGGCGTCGATGAAAAGCTGGTTCTTCCTCGAGCTTTCCAGAGTGACGACATCGCCCTCACCCTTCGCCGCCCGGGCAAAGGCCTCCGCCTCCAGCTTGTATTGACGGCTATCCTGAAACCTGAAGACTTGCGACTGGTTATGGGCCTGATTGGTCAGCTCGATCTCTTCCGCACCCCAGCGATTGGCGTTGAAAGGTGATTTGACCTCGATGTAACCATCCGTGCCATGGAAGACCATGAGCTGACGGGCGGCAAGCTGGGTCGACAGATAAAAGCTCAGTTCGAAATCGCCGAAATCGGCCTTGACGCTGGAATAGATATCCGTACCGAATTGCCTGTCGCGCTCAACCGTGGCCTGCACCCGCTTCGGCTCCGCGCCGGTGGCAAAACGGGTTACGATGGTCGGGTAGACACCGATATCCGGCAGGGCGCCACCACCCAGTTCGGGAATATTGCGCATGTTGCGGGGATCGCGATTGAAATAGCTGAAAGCGCCCTGCACATGTTTCAGCGTACCGATAGCGCCGGATGCCAGCAACTCCTTCACCTTGGCCCAGACCGGCGCATAGGTGACCATGAACGCCTCGGACACAATAACGCCGTTGCGGTCGCGTGCAGCGATGAGCGTATCGATCTCTTCCGCTTTCAGCGCAATCGGCTTTTCGCACAGAACATGCTTGCCCGCATCGGCTGCCTTGATGCTCCATTCCACATGCTGCGCGGTTGGAAGCGGAATATAGACCGCATCGATGACATCCGACGCCAGCATCTCCTCATAGGAACCGAAGGCATGTGGCACGGAAAAGCGGTCTGCGACCGCACGCGCCTTGGCGTGATCGCGGCTGGCGATAGCGCTCACCACACAGTTTTGCGCATCCTGTATTGCCGGAATGACGTGATCCTGAGCGATTTTTGCCGTTGAGATTATTCCGAAGCGCAGCATTCCCGTTCTCCCGCTCTGCCATTTCTTCGGAAACTTACCACCCCGGCACCGTGGGGCAAGCCGGCAAAGTCCGATCACTATAAAATATGGCCGGATGTGTCCTGCCTTTGTCGGCCTGATTGCTTTTATCGAGACCTATAAAGGCGAATTATGCTATCAGTACCCCCAACGGAGAAACATGAAATGTCCTCTTCTCACACCGCACTGCTCGTCATCGACGTTCAGGAATCGTTTCGGCACACCCCTTATTTCGAGGAAAACGGGCTCGCCGCCTATATGGAGAAACAGCAGGCATTGATTGACGGCGCCATGGCCGCGGGAATTCCCGTTGTGCAAATCTTCCATGTTGATGGCGACAAGGCCTTCTCGAAAGACAGCGGCTATGTCCGTGCGCTGGAGGGTGTGGAAATCGTGCCCGACGTAACCTTCCACAAGAACCGTCATTCGGCCTTTGCCGGCACCGGCCTTGAAATCTGGTTGACGCAGAAGGGTATCAACCGGCTGATCGTCTCGGGCATCCGCACCGAACAATGCTGCGAAACGACCACGCGGCACGCTTCCGATCTCGGCTATAGCGTCGATTACGTCACCGAGGCGACGTTGACCTTTCCGATGACGCACCTCTCCGGCACCGTGTTCAGCGCCGACGATATTCGCAAACGCACCGAGCTGGTGCTGGCCGGCCGCTTCGCACGCATCGCCACGGTGAAGGACGCGCTTACAACCCTGAAAGAAGCAGCCTGATGGATAGAGGCGGCACACGAATTATTCCCTTTTATACGCTTGTGCCGCCGCACGCGCTGTTACTCGATATTGCCGGCCCCCTGCAGGTGATCCGCTATGCCAACGACGAGCAGAGCGACATATTTTTCGACTGCCGCTACATTGCGGCAAGGGACAGGCAACAATCCTCGATCGGCCTTGACCTTTGCGGGCTGGAGACCCTGCCGGCGGCACTTCCGGAAAATGCGTTCCTGCTGATCTCCGGCAGCACATCGCGTTCCGAGAGTGAACCGGAAACACGGCGGGAGCGGCAGGCATTGACGGCATGGCTGGGCCGCGTCGCGCGTATCGACACCACCGTCATTTCCATCTGCTCCGGCGCGTTGCTGGCGGGTGAGGCAGGACTTTTCGACGGGCGGAGCTGCACGACGCATGCCGATTGCATCGAGGCGCTGCGACGCATCGCGCCATTGTCCCAGGTGGCCGAAAACCGACTGTTCGTCGAGGATGGCAACCGCTTCTCGAGTGCCGGTATCTCCACCGGCATAGACCTGATGCTGCATGTGGTTTCCCGGCTGACATCCCCGGCCGTTGCGGCGCGCATAGCAAAAACCATGGTCGTCTATCTCAGGCGCAACGGCAGCGATCCGCAAATTTCGCCGTGGCTGACAGGCCGTAACCACATGCACCCCGCCATTCACCGCGTGCAGGACCGGGTGATGGCCGAACCCGCACGGGACTGGTCGCTGGAAAATCTGGCCGATATTGCGGCCCTTAGCGAAAGGCATCTGTCTCGCCTGTTTCGCGAATATACCGGCATCAGCGTCATCGACTATGTGAACCTGATGCGGGTCAATCTCGCCCGCGATATTCTCGCCAACAGCCGCCTCGATATGGAGTCCATCGCCGAACGGGCGGGTTTTGCCTCCGCCCGGCATTTGCGGCGTGTGTGGCAACAGCATAATCGCCTTCCGCCCAGCCACTATCGCGGCTACCGGAGCTGATCGCGTCAGCTTCCGTCCATTGCCTGATGAGTGCCATCAAAGGAATTGAATGGTTATGCGGATGAGCAGTTGCTAACCTTGCCACAAAGTCAGCAACAGGAGCATTCCCCGTGGAAAAACGAAACCTCGGCCGCACCGGCCTCTCCATCGCCCCGATCGTCTTCGGCGGCAACGTGTTCGGCTGGACAGCGGATGAGAAGACTTCCTTTGCCCTGCTCGACGCTTTTTTCGATGCAGGGTTCAACGCCATCGACACGGCGGATGTCTATTCCGCCTGGGTGGAAGGGCATGAGGGCGGCGAGTCCGAGGCCATCATCGGCAAATGGCTTAAGCAATCGAGCATCAAGCGCGAGGATGCGGTCATCGTCACCAAGGTCGGTTTCGACAATCGCGGCCAGAAGACCGGCCTCAGCGCCAAGTGGATCGCAGAGGCTGTCGATGCTTCGCTGAAACGGCTTCAAACCGACTATATCGACCTTTATCTCGCCCACAAGCCGGATGCCGACGTGCCGCTGGAAGAGACGCTTGCCGCCTTTGCAAAGCTGAAGGAACAGGGAAAAATCCGCGCGATTGGTTGCTCCAACTATTCCGCCAGCCAGCTTCAGGATGCGCTGGAGACGGCTGCGAAAAACAATCTTCCGCGTTATGACGTGCTGCAGCCGGAATATAATCTCTATAACCGCGCGGATTTCGAAGGTCCGCTTGCCGATCTTTGTGTGAAAGAAGAGATTGGCGTCATCAATTATTACAGCCTCGCCGCCGGCTTTCTGACCGGGAAATACCGCGCCAAGGCCGATACGGAGGGCGTTGCCCGCAGCTATCGCGTCGGCGAATATGTCAACGCGCGCGGCCTTGCCCTTCTGGGCGCGATGGATGCTGTAGCGGTGCAGACAGGGGCCAAGCTTGCCGATATCGCGCTCTCCTGGCTGTTGCGGAAAAAGGCGATAACCGCGCCGATTGCCAGCGCCACCAGCCTGTCGCAGCTTGAAAGCTTCAAACGTGCCGTCGAGCTGAAACTCACCGATGAAATGATGACCCTTCTCGACAAGGCAGGCGCATAAGATGGAGCTTATAATTCGTGATGCACAGCCGGCCGACCGGGCGGAATGGCTGCGACTCTGGAACGATTATCTCGCCTTTTATGAGGTTGAACTTGCCGATGACGTGACCGACCACACCTGGGCACGCATCCTTGATCCTGCATCACGCGTGTCCATGCGTGTGGCTTCGCTGGGCGACCAGATGGCCGGTTTCGCCATTCATCACTTTCATGATTCCACCTGGGTGAAGACGCCGGATTGCTATCTGGAAGACTTGTATGTCGATGGTGAAATCCGTGGCAAGGGGACAGGCCGAGCGCTGATGGACGACCTCATCGGTATCTGCAAGGAAAAGGGCTGGTCACGGCTTTACTGGAACACCGACGAGCACAATCACCGTGCTCAGAAGCTCTATGATAGCTACGTGAAGAGCGACGGCCATATCCGCTATCGCATCAAGCTCTGATCATGTTTTGAAGCGGAAAAAATCCACGAAAGCCCTCAGCGCCGGCCGCATCTGCCGGCGCGAGGGATAATAGATGTAAAAACCGTCAAAGGGCGCGCACCAGTCCTCCAGCACGCGGATGAGCCGGCCCTCCCTGATATCGTCCTCGACGCGCTGTTCGAAAACAAAGGCAAGCCCTGCCCCGTCGATCGCCGCCCGGCGGATGAGGCTCTGGTCCGACAGGATCAAGGGTCCCTGGACATCGACCACCAGCGGCTTGCCGTCCTTCTCCAGTTCCCAGCGATAGATAAGGCCGCTGGCGAAACGCCTGCGAATGCAGCGATGCCGGATGAGATCCCTGGGATCGCGTGGCGGTGGATTTTTCGCAAAATAGAACGGAGAACCAACAATCGCGCCGCGCCACGCGCCGCTGGCTTTCACCGCAATCATATCCGCATCGAGGTGTTCCCCGAGCCGCAGACCGGCGTCGAACCCCTTTGCGACGATATCTTCGAAACGATCATCCGTTGAGATTTCGAGCGAAATATCGGGATAGAGCCGCAGGAACTCGCCCAACCGTGGTACGATGAGATCCTCGGCGGCCAGTCGCGGCAGGGTGATGCGCAAGGGACCGGCCGGCCTCCCGCCATGTTCGGCAAGCGTCTCGATGACCGCATCGATATCGGCGAGCGCCGGACCCAGCGTCTCGAGAAGCCGCCTGCCCTCCTCTGTCGGCGAGACGCTGCGGGTGGTACGATGAAGCAGGCGCAGGCCAAGGCTTGCCTCCAGCGACGACACCGCGTGGCTGACGGCGGAGGGCGCTATCGCGAGTTCGGCCGCGGCCTTGCGGAAGCTGCGGCCTTCGGCAACGGCGGCGAGAACGGCCAGTTGGGAGAGTTGCACACGGTTCATTGTTCTAAATGATAGAACAACCCAAGCGGATTTGCAGCGATTATTTTTATCGCCATGAGACGCTATTTTCTGATCACGCCCTGATGACGGGCGGTTCCTTATGGAAGGACGAACAGATGAAACAAAGAACCCTTGGAAACAACCTATCCGTTTCGGCGCTTGGCCTCGGCTGCATGGGAATGACCCATGCCTATAGCCCGACCGGCGATGAAAGCAGTGCAATAGCGACGCTGCACCGCGCCGTCGAACTCGGCGTTACCTTTTTTGATACGGCAGAGGTTTATGGGCCTTACAATAACGAGATTCTCGTCGGTAAAGGCTTGAAGCCCTATCGCGACAAGGTGGTCATCGCCACCAAGTTCGGTTTCCGGATCGACGCCAGCAAACCCGCAGGCCAGATGATGGTGGGCACCGACAGCCGGCCGGAAAATGTGCGCGCCGTCGCCGAAGCCTCGCTCAAACGCCTTGACGTCGATGTCATCGACCTGTTCTACCAGCATCGCGTCGATCCTGATGTCCCGATCGAAGATACGGTGGGCGCTATGGCGGATCTGGTCCGAGAGGGCAAGGTGAAACATCTCGGCCTGTCGGAAGCCAGTGCCGAAACGCTTCGCAAAGCGCATGCCATTCATCCGATTGCGGCCATTCAAAGCGAATATTCGCTTTGGACCCGCGATCCCGAAGAAAATGGCGTGCTGGATACCTGCCGTGAACTCGGCATCGGTTTCGTACCCTTCAGCCCGCTCGGCCGCGGCGCCTTGACGGGTGCGCTGAAGTCACTCGACGGACTTGCATCCGATGATTTCCGTCGCGGCCTGCCGCGCTTCCAAAGTGAAAATTTCGACGCCAATCTGGCGCTCATCAAGCTTCTGGAAGACATGGCGGCTGACAAGGGCGTTACCGCCGGGCAACTGGCGCTCGCCTGGGTTCTGGCGCAGGGCGACTTCATCGTTCCGATCCCCGGCACCACAAAAATTGCCAATCTGGAGAAAAATGTCGCTGCAGCGGATGTTTCACTGACGGCGGACGAAGTCGCGAGCCTCGGTGCGCTGCTCTCGCCGTCAAAGGTTGCTGGTAAACGATATCCCGAACGCATGTCGCAGATGGCCAACCGCTAAAAAAACAAAAAGCCGCGGCAACCGCCGCGGCTTCTTTCATTCCATCATCCGCTTTCAGGCACGCAGAACGCCGCCCGTCGACTTCTCGACATTGCCGACGATCTTGGCCGTCAGCGCCTCGAAATCCTCATCCGTCAGCGTCTTGTCGACCGGCTGGATCTGGACCTCGATGGCGACCGACTTGCGGTTTTCGCCAAGCGATGCGCCTTCGAAGATGTCGAAGACATTGACGCCGGTGATCAGTTTGCGGTCGGCGCTGGTTGCGGCCTTGATGATCGCGCCTGCTTCCACTGACTTGTCGACCACAAAGGCGAAGTCACGCTTGACCGCCTGGAAAGGCGAAAGCTCGAGCGCAGGCTTGGTGCGGGTCGCCTTCTTCTTCAGCTCCGGCATGGCATCGAGATAGATCTCGAACCCGCTAAAAGCGCCGGAAACATCGAGTTCGGACAGCGTCTTCGGATGGAATTCACCGAAATATCCGAGCACGACCTTAGGCCCCATCTTGATGGTGCCGGAACGGCCGGGGTGATACCAGGCGGGAGCGCCTGCTTCGATCTGCACATTGGCCATGGGCAAGCCGCAGGCTTCGAGCACCGAGAGCGCATCGGCCTTGGCGTCGTAGACATCCACCGGCTTGCCGCCGCCCTTTGCGGCATTCGACCACATGCGGCCGCTGCCTGCGAGCGAGGCCGTACCACGGCGCACACCGCCTGCGACACGGCGTTGGGCTTCCGGCGTATCGCCCTCATAGGTGCCGGAGACCTCAAAGATCGCGACATCACCATGGCCCTTGTCGGCATTGCGCTGTGCCGCAGTCAGCAGACCAGGCAGCAGCGAGGGCCGCATGTCCGACATATCGGCTGCAATGGGGTTGGCGAGCTTCAGGGCCGGCGACCCGCCGCCGAAGAGCTTTGCCTGCGCTTCCGGAATGAAGGACCAGGTGACGGCCTCGAGCATGCCACGACTGGCAAGCGCGCGGCGCGCAATGCGGGTGCGGATTTGCAGCGTGGTCAGGATTCGGCCGTTGACAGCGCCGAAGTTTTCCAGCGGTTCCGGTTTGATATTGTCGACGCCATGGATGCGCATGACCTCTTCCACCAGATCGGCCTTGCCATCGACATCCGGTCGCCAGGACGGGACGGTGACGGAAACGCGCTCGCCCGTACCCTCGACCCCGAAACCGAGACCTTTGAGAATGGCGAGGCTCTCCTGCGAAGAGACTTCAAGGCCCGTGAGGCGCTTGACTTCCGCCAGCGGGAAATCAACGATCTTGGGCTGGTGGCCCTTGTAACCGACGACGCGGGCTTCGCCGGCAACGCCGCCGCACAGTTCCAGAACCAGTTCTGTGGTGCGTTCCAGACCCGGAACCATATAGTCCGGATCGACGCCGCGCTCGAAACGATAACGGGCATCGGTGATGATGCCAAGCGAACGGCCAGTCTTGGCGATATTGATCGGATCCCAAAGTGCGGACTCGATCAGCACATCAAAGGTGTTTTCATCGCAGCCGGAATGTTCGCCGCCCATGACGCCGCCGATGGACTCGAGGCCCTTTTCATCGGCAATGACGACATTGTTCGGGCCGAGCTTATATTCCCGCTGGTCGAGCGCGAGGATGGTTTCACCCTCCTTCGCGCGGCGAACCGTAAGGTCGCCCTTGACCTTGGCAGCGTCGAAGACGTGCATCGGCCGGCCCTGATCGAAGGTCATGTAGTTGGTGATGTCGACGAGCGCGTTGATGGGGCGCAGGCCGATCGCCATCAGGCGCTGCTGCATCCATTTCGGGCTGGGGCCATTCTTCACGCCGCGAACGATGCGCAGTGAAAAGCCGGGGCAAAGCGCCGCATCATCCAGTTCCAGCTTCACATCAACAGGCGTTGCACCTTCAACCTTGAAGGATGGCGCGGGTCTCGTCTTCAGCTTGCCGAGACCGGAAGCGGCGAGATCACGGGCAATGCCATAGATCGAGGTGCAGTCAGGACGGTTCGGCGTCAGGTTGATTTCGACGACCGGATCATCGAGACCGGCATAGGTGGCGAAGGACGTACCAACAGGCGCATCCTGCGGCAGATCGATGATGCCGTCATGGTCGTCGGAAATGTTGAGCTCTTTTTCGGAGCACATCATGCCGTGGCTTTCGACACCGCGAATCTTACCGATAGCCAGCGTGACATCGATACCCGGAACATACATTCCGGGACGTGCCAACGCGCCGACGAGGCCGGCGCGGGCGTTCGGCGCACCGCAGACGATCTGCACCGGCTTGCCGTCACCGACATCCACCATCAACACCTTGAGGCGGTCAGCCTCAGGATGTTTTTCAGCAGAAACCACCTTGGCAATGACGAAAGGCTTATAGGCCGCCTTGTCGTCAACGTCCTCGACCTCGAGACCGATCGCCGTCAGCCGTTCGCAAATCTCGTTCAGCGTCGCATCGGTTTCGAGATGCTCTTTCAGCCAGGAAAGAGTGAATTTCATGTCTTTGCTCCTTGGCTAACCGGATTAAACGCTCAAACCGCCGAACAGCGTCGGCATGTCGAGCGGGCGGAAGCCGTAATGGTTCATCCAGCGGACATCGGCGTTGAAGAAATCGCGCAGGTCCGGCATGCCGTATTTCAGCATGGCGATACGGTCGAGGCCCATGCCCCAGGCAAAGCCCTGATATTCATCTGGATCGAGCCCGCCGGCGCGTAGCACATTCGGGTGCACCATGCCGCAGCCGAGGATTTCCATCCAGTCGCTGCCTTCGCCGAACTTGACGATCGGGCCGGAACGGTCGCACTGGATGTCCACCTCGAAGCTCGGCTCCGTGAACGGGAAGAAGGACGGGCGGAAGCGCATGACGACGCTGTCGACCTCGAAGAAGGTCTTGCAGAACTCTTCCAGCACCCAGCGCAGATTGCCGACATGCGCTTTCTTGTCGATGACAAGACCTTCGACCTGATGGAACATCGGCGAATGGGTAGCGTCGGAATCCTGACGATAGGTCTTGCCGGGAATGACGATGCGGATCGGCGGTTTCTGGCTTTCCATGGTGCGGATCTGCACGGGCGAGGTATGGGTGCGCAGCACCTTGCGCTCGCCCTTTTCATTCGCAGGCAAGAAGAAAGTGTCGTGCATTTCGCGGGCCGGATGGCCTTCGGGGAAATTCAGCGCCGTGAAGTTGTAATAGTCGGTTTCGATATCCGGGCCTTCGGCGATCGAAAAGCCCATATCCGCGAAGATGGCGGTGATTTCATCGACGATCTGGCTGATCGGATGAATGCGGCCACGCTCGGCCGGCGACTGGCGAACCGGCAGGCTGACATCCAGCGTTTCCGCCTTCAGGCGGGCGGTAATCGCGGCATCCTTCAGGCCGTTCTTGCGCTCGCCGATCAGGTCGGTGATTTCGGTCTTGAGCTGGTTGATGGCGGCACCCCGGGTCTGGCGCTCTTCCGGCGTCATGCTGCCAAGCGTCTTCAGAAGCTCCGAAACCGAGCCCTTCTTGCCGAGTGCGGAAACGCGCACGGCTTCGATGGCCGGCTCATCGGCAGCGGCGGCGATCTCCGACATCAGTTGCGATTTCAAGGTATCAAGTTCAGTCATCTTTTCCTGCCTTGCCGGTTTTTTTGAGAGCGGCTTCGGGGTTCACAGCATTCATCAGATAGTCGGTCGCCATGATAAAGCGTCGCAGATCACTACCCATCCGCACGCGCCCGATCAACCGGGCAACCGGTAAAAATCGCCCGAGAATGCCGGTGAGGCGGCACAATTCTTCCAGCGCCCGCGGCGGGGCGTTTTCACGCCAGCGGTAAAAGGCGGCGTCACAGGTTTCCGGCGCGTCACAGGCGCGTGTCGCGACCTGTAAAAACAGTAGCCAGATATCGCGCGCCTGCGCCGTTTCCAGCGGCATGACCTCCTGAGGGCGCTCCTCGAAATCCATGAAACCGACACGGCCCTCTTCAAGAAAGAAGTCGCGCACATGCGGGCGTCCATGGCACAGACCCGCCGCATGCAATTCACCGAGCGCCTCTGCAGATTTCACGAGCAGGGCATCGTGCTCGGCCGGTCTCGCTGCCTTAATCACATCCATCCGCTCCATGATGGTGGGGCCGACATCGCCCAGAACGACGGCCGTCAGCGAGGAATAGATGATGGGTGGCACGGGAAAACCACGGGCCTTGAAGACCTCCAGCGTTTCGAGTTCGCGGCGCATCAGTCCGGCACCGTCAAGCGGCGGCGAAGGCCGCATGAAGGTGTAGGGAAGGAGTTTTGCGAGAAAAGTCTGCAGCTTTATCCACCAGGACGGCGTTTCCGTGCCCTGACGCTTGATCCAGACTGTGGCAGTGGAAAGCTCAAGTTTCTGCACACGGCGCTCGCTCTGAAGCAAAGCCCGCATCAAGGCTGCGATATCACCATCCTCAAGATGGACGCGGAAACCCTTTGCCTTTTCCACTTCGCTTGCGGCAACCAGCATTTTTTGCCCCCGGGAGCCTCCCCGGACAAATACCGGCCGATGCCCCACCCTTTTGTCTCCGACAAATCCGGTGAAAAGCGCCTGACGCTTTTGCCGGAATTGCCATGAACGTCTAAAACGGAAAACCCGCGCCGGAGGACCGGCGCGGGTTTTAAATGAACAACAGATTGTCCGCGCCGTAATTACTTTACAGCGGTTTCAAACTCATTGGTCGTACCGGCATCCTTGAGGTACTCAAGAGCCTTCTTCGCCGTTTCGATGAGTACACCGAATGCTGCCGGCTCATGGATAGCCATGTCGGACAGAACCTTGCGGTCAACTTCGATACCAGCCTTGTTCAGGCCATCGATGAAGCGGCCGTAGGTCAGGCCGAATTCGCGAACAGCAGCATTGATACGCTGGATCCACAGAGCGCGGAAGTTGCGCTTGTTAACCTTGCGGTCGCGGTAAGCATACTGCTTGGAACGATCCACGGCAGCCTTTGCTGCGCGGATGGTGTTCTTGCGGCGGCCGTAGAAGCCCTTGGCTGCCTTGAGTGTCTTGGTGTGCTTGGCGCGGGAAGTTACGCCACGTTTTACGCGTGCCATGTCATGATCTCCTTAAAGTGTCCAAAAGTGCGGAAAAGTCTCAGAGACCGTTCGGCAGGTAGTTCTTGACGACTTTCTTGCCGTCAGCTTCGGCGAGAACCATGGTTCCACGCGCGTCGCGAATGAACTTGTTGGTACGCTTGATCATGCCGTGGCGCTTACCGGCGGCGGCTGCAACAACCTTGCCGGTAGCGGTGATCTTGAACCGCTTTTTTGCAGCGGACTTCGTCTTCATCTTGGGCATTTTGCTACTCCGTGTTTTTGTATCGAAACAGGCAGACGAGGCCTATTTCAAGCTATTCAGGAACGGCCTCGGCATGCCCTGCCGGACCGTTCGGACGCGCGCTTATAACCGCAGTCGGCTAAAAGCGCAACGGGAAAAGAAAATTTCCCCTTGCGGCGGTGATTTACGCAGCTTTCAGGACTGGCGCAAATTATCTCGGGGCAAGAACCATCATCATCTGACGGCCTTCCAGCTTCGGCTCGGCTTCAACCTTGGCAATCAGCTGGGTATCTTCCTTCACCTGAAGGAGAAGCTTCATGCCGAGTTCCTGGTGGGCCATTTCACGGCCACGGAACTTCAGCGTCACCTTCACCTTGTCACCTTCGTCAAAGAACCGGTTCATCGCCTTCATCTTCACGTCATAGTCATGCGTGTCGATGTTGGGGCGCATCTTGATTTCTTTAACTTCGACGATCTTCTGCTTCTTGCGCGCTTCGGCGGCCTTTTTCTGGGTCGAGTATTTAAGCTTACCGAGATCGAGGATCTTGCATACAGGCGGTTCGGCGTTCGGCGAAATCTCAACGAGATCGAGACCGGAATCCTCCGCCATTTTCAAAGCCTGATCCGTCGGCATGCTACCGAGGTTCTGGCCCTCTTCATCAATAAGCTGAACTCTGGGAACCCGAATTTCCCGGTTGGAGCGCGGGCCCTCCTTGACGGGGGCATCGGCTTTGAAAGGTCTGCGAATGGTCGTATTCTCCTGATCTGTTTCTGGATCACGTCAGCAAAAAACAGCTTGTTTGGTACAAGCGGCGGAAATGTCGTTATTGCCGTGGCGAAGTCAATAGCATATCTGCCCGAAAAGATCACCTCTTGCCACGGTTTTTGCAAATACGTCGCCGATATTGCACGAAAATCAGGAGAATTGCATATACATGACCAAACAAGCCGCGGAATTCCTGCATATAGGAACGGGTGACGACGCCCGCAACATCGCTTTTCTCCATCGCCCCGCAACATCACAGCCGGATGCACCCCCGCTCGTCTGGCTCGGCGGCTACCGCTCCGACATGACGGGAACCAAGGCGGTCGAGCTCGACCGCTTTGCAGAGGAAAACGGTCTTGCCTGCCTGCGGCTCGATTATTCCGGCCACGGAGCTTCTGGCGGCGATTTCAACAAAGGCACGATTTCCCGGTGGTTGGAAGAAGCGCTCGCCGTGGTGTGCACCAGGGCACCGTCGCGCGTCGTGCTCGTCGGTTCGTCCATGGGCGGGTGGATCGCCTTGCGCATGGTCGAGGAGCTGCGCAAGGCGGACGACGCGCCCTCCGTCGCCGGTCTGGTTCTGATTGCCCCCGCTCCCGATTTCACGGCAGAACTGATAGAACCCAGCCTGACGGAAGCGGAAAAGACCTCGCTGGTGGAAAGAGGCTATTTCGAGGAACATTCGGAATACAGCCCCGAGCCCAACATCTTCACCCGGGCGCTGATGGAGGACGGAAAGCAGAACCGCGTGCTCACCGGCATCATCACCACCGGCTGCCCGGTTCACATCCTGCAGGGCATGCGCGATCCTGACGTTCCCTATCAGCACGCGCTGAAGCTCGTTGAACATCTTCCCGCCGACGATGTCGTCCTGACGCTGATCCGCGACGGCGACCACCGGCTTTCCCGGCCACAGGATATCGACAGGATGCTGGCTGCCGTCAAAGCCCTTGCAATATAGGCATTTGCGCAACGCTCTTAACCATATTCAACGAGTCTTGCGTGCCACCCATTGGTAGCGATTGACTCACACCCCCCATCCCTCTTAACTTTTCGTTAAGAATTAAGGGACGGGTTTCATGATGAACGCACCGCTGGCGCGTGCACTGCTGTTTGCAGTTGCTGCCGGGCTAATGACTGCTGCCTCCGCCACGGCGGAAACCAAGGGAAGCCCTTCCATGGTGACGGGCGGGATTACCTCCCAGCCGATCGGCCATTACGAGTTCTGTCAGAAATATGCGGATGAATGCAACATTCGCAACAAGATGACGCCGCCGCCGCGTGTCACGGAATATGGCTGGGGCGTCATTCGTGAGATCAACACCTCCGTCAACACCACCATCGTGGCGATGACCGATCTGGAAATCTACGGCAAGGACGAAGTCTGGGAATATCCGACGACCGCCGGTGACTGCGAAGATTTCGTGCTGCTGAAGCGCAAGAAGCTGATCGAGCGCGGTTTCTCCGTGGCCGACCTGCTGATCACGGTCGTGCGCAAGCCGGACGGTGAAGGCCATGCCGTGCTGACGCTTCGCACCACCGATGGCGATTATATTCTCGACAACCTAACCGACGACGTGAAGCTCTGGACAGATACCAATTACACCTATCTGAAGCGGCAGGCGTCCTTCAATACGGGCCGCTGGGTCTCCATCGAAGATGGCCGCGACGTTCTGGTCGGCGCGTTGCGCTGATCGACAGCGATCATAGACTTGACGCAAAAAGCCCGCAGCAGACGCTGCGGGCTTTTTTATTCCTCAGCCATTGCCGATGATGATACCAGCCGCCAGCACCAGCGAACCGCCCAACACCACCTGAAACACTGCCCGCAGGAACGGCGTTTCCATGAAGCGGTTCTGAATGAAGGCGATGGCCCAGAGTTCCACGAAAACGATGATGGCGGCGATGGCTGTGGCGACCCAGAAGTGCTGGATAAGATAAGGCAATGTGTGACCAAGCCCGCCGATCGCGGTCATGATGCCGGAGGCAAGGCCGCGCTTTAGCGGAGAACCCCGACCCGAAAGCTTGCCATCATCATGGGCGGCTTCGGTAAAGCCCATGGAAATACCCGCGCCGACGGAAGCCGAAAGGCCGATCAGAAAAGTCTGCCAGGTATCCTGCGTTGCGAAGGCGGCCGCGAAGATCGGCGCAAGCGTCGAGACGGAGCCATCCATCAGGCCCGCAAGGCCCGGCTGCACATAGGTTAGCAGAAATTGGCGTTTTGCGGTTTCAGCCTCTTCGGTCTTGCCATCTTCATCGAGATGCTTCTCTTGCAGCATATGCGCGACGTCTTCGTGACCCCGCTCCGCCTCAGCCAGATCACCGAGCAGCTGGCGCGTCGAGGCATCGGTGGTGCGCTTGACCGCTTCATCGTAGAACCGGATCGCCTGCGCTTCCATCAATTCGGCCTGGGCACGAATTTTCTCCAGCGACAGGTTTTTCACCAGCCAGTCCGGCGTGCGCTCGTAAAAACCACGCACATGTTCGCGGCGGATCAGCGGGATGGTTTCTCCAAAGCGGCGGCGATGCATATCGATCAGCACATTTCGATGCTGCTGCTCGACTTCGGCCATGTCATCGAAGACTTTTGCCGATTGCGGATATTGCCCGCGCAGGTGATCGGCGTAGGAGCGGTAAATACGGGAATCGTCCTCTTCCGACGAGATGGCGAGTGCCAGGATTTCCTGCTCGCCGAGCGAGGAGAAGGGGCG
This sequence comes from Agrobacterium burrii, assembly GCF_017313405.1. Lineage (NCBI taxonomy): Bacteria > Pseudomonadati > Pseudomonadota > Alphaproteobacteria > Hyphomicrobiales > Rhizobiaceae > Agrobacterium > Agrobacterium burrii. The sequence goes on along the minus strand of NZ_JAFLNA010000005.1, from coordinate 186,412 downwards.
CTTGGACAGGGAAAAAAGACTGTGGAACATGGCTGAAACCTTTTTAGAATAATTCTAAATACAGCGACGCACCATCACAATCAAGCTTTTTAGAATAATTCTAATACGTCAATGCGTCGCATTGCCGAGCGCGGCCAAGCGGCGTAAATTCGCGGAAAAAGGAAGTACGATGCAGGACCCGATTGCGGCAAGGGCCGCCCATAACGCGGAAATTCAAAACCGGGCGGAAAGCGCCATGGCGCAGATCGGCGTCGATGCCGGTTTCATCGATCTGCTGGTGGAGACATTTTATGGCCGCGTTCTAAAACATCCGACGCTCGGACCGGTCTTCGATGCGCGTCTGTCCGGGCGTTGGCCGGAACACATGGCCAAAATGAAGCAGTTCTGGTCAGCTGTCGCTTTCAAGAATGGCGGTTACGGTGGCAAGCCGGTGCAGGCGCATCTGGGCGTGAAAAACATGACAGCCGAACTTTTCCCGCAATGGCTGGCGCTGTTTTCGGCAACGCTTGACGATATCGCACCGAGCAGAGAGGCCCATGACTGGTTCATGGAAACGGCCGAACGCATCGCCAGAAGCCTGACGCTCTCGCTGTTTTACAACCCTGCCCTGGACGATCCAGCGTTAAAACGCACGCAACCCTGACCACGGCGGGGCAGAGGCCACAAGAAGAACGCGATCACGTGTCAAAACGGCGATCGACAGGCATTACAAAAGAGCGCGCAAGTTTGAAACATTCCCTCTTGATGGTTGCAAGGATAAATGTTTAGTAGCCCTTGGGAGGCGTACCGTGCGGTTCGCCTGTAATATACGGACGTATCAGGGCTTATCGACATGGATCGCAGATCATTTATCCGCAAGGCGGGCGCTCTTGGCGCCGGTGTTACCGCAACCGCGCTGGCCGCTCCGGCCATTGCGCAGGAAAACCCCAAAATCACCTGGCGCATGACGTCGTCCTTCACCAAGGGCCTCGACATTCTTTTCGGTGCCGGCCAGATGGTCGCCGATCACGTCAAGGAAGCTTCCGGCGGCAACTTCGTCATCCAGCATTTCGCCGGCGGTGAAATCGTGCCGGCGCTGCAGGCGGCGGATGCGGTGACGGCCGGAACCGTCGAAATGGCGCATACCTGCGCCTATTACTACGTCGGTAAGGACCCGACCTTCGCGCTTGGAACCTCGGTTCCCTTCGGTCTCAACGCGCGTCAGACGAATGCCTGGTTCAATCAGGCCGGCGGCAATGAGCTGCTCAACGAATTCCTTGCCCAGCACAATATCTACTCGATCCTGCTCGGCAACACAGGCGCTCAGATGGGCGGCTGGTTCCGCAAGGAAATCAATACCATCGACGACCTCAAAGGCCTGAAGATGCGCATTGCCGGCCTCACCGGCCAGGTGATGCAGAAGGTTGGCGTTACCCCGCAGCAGATCGCCGGTGGCGATGTCTATGCCGCTCTGGAAAAGGGTACAATCGACGCCACTGAATTTGTCGGCCCCTATGACGACCAGAAGCTCGGATTCTACAAGGTCGCAAAGTACTACTACTATCCGGCATGGTGGGAAGGCGGCCCGGCCGTGCATGCCTTCGTGAACCTGCAGAAGTTCAACGAGTTGCCGGAAAATTACAAGCGCATCCTGAAAGACGCCTGCGCCGCCGGCAGCGCCAGCATGCTGGAGCGTTACGACGCGCACAACCCGAAGGCGCTGAAGGAACTCGTGGCGCAGGGCGCCATCCTGCGGCCGTTCAGCCAGGAAATCCTCGACGTCTGCCACAAGGCGGCGGTGGAGACCTATGCGGAGATTTCGGCAAAGAACGAGAGCTTCAAGAAGATCTACGAAAGCCAGCAGGCGTTCAAGAAAGACGCCTATCTCTGGGCGCAGATCGCCGAATATACCTATGATACCTACATGATGATCCAGCAGCGCAACGGCACGCTCTGATCCTCATCATTTCCTGACCATCTTCAGACGGTCATCCGGCATCTGCCGGGTGGCCGTTTTGTTTGGCGAAACCAGTTTCCATACTTCCCGTTCACGCCAGTCTACCGGGCTCATGCCGGTGACACGGCGAAATTCCCGGTTGAAGTTGGACTTGGTCTGGAAACCCGATGAGAACATGATCGCGGTCACCGATTGCTCCGTCTCTTCCAGCAAACGACAGGCTTCGCGGATACGAAGCTGATTGACATATTGCGAGACATTGATGCCGAGGGAACGATTGATCGCACCGGAGATCTGCCGGCTTGGCAGGCCGAGGCGTCTGGCCAGCCGCGTCAGATTGAGGTTGTCGTCACGGTAAAGCGCCTGTGTTGTCATCAATTGGTCGAGGCTTGCGACGATGTCCCGGTCCTGGTCCGATGGCTCTGAGGGAGGCGGCAATTCACCAGCCGGCTCCGCAGCCGTTTGCGACGCTTTGCTTTTTCCAGCCAGGGCGGCCATCAGCCCGATCAGCAACAGCCCGAAAAGATTGGCATTGCTGACGAGCGCAGCGACATTTTCCCCATGCGCCCATTCAAAATCGAGGAACACGAGAAGATCAAACAGCGCCGAAACACATAGCGCCACGGCGGCGATGATCAATGCCCTGTGCGCCGAGGTGACGCTGGCGAATTGCGCCTCGTCCAGCCCATCCGGCCCTTGTCCTCCCAGAAGAAGCAGTGCGGTGGCATGGCCGACAAAGATGAGGATCAGGGCAAGATCGATCGCCACCGGCAGGGCGAATTCCAGAACGATAATCAGCAGAGGCGAGAGCACAAGACTTGCCAGCATCGCCCTCCTGCTGTCTGCCCCGACCCTCATCAAGCCACGGAAGGCGATATAGACAAGTGGCGGCAGGCAGGCGGCGAGGACAGGCAAAACATAACGCACCGCATTCACGCCATACCCCCAGCGCAGGCCGACAAGAACCGATTGTACCGCGCAAAGCGCAATCAGAGCCAGAAAGGCGCGGTTCGTCCGCACGTCGTCTCCGCTTCGGAAAAAGACGATGAACATAACGACCAGCAGAAGCGCCACGACGAATGGCAGGGGAATGAAAAGCACGAATAAATATCCCGGATCGACGACCTGTTGTCTTTTCATGGACCAGATCGCGTTTCGGTACGACCTCAAACGCGATCAAGGACGCGGAAAACAGGTGACAGCGCAGATTGGGTCTCGTTCTTTCCGACCGCAAGAGGTTTTTCATGCGCCCCATCGTCACCATCACCACCATGCTGTTTTCCGCTCTCATTACCCAGCCGGCTTTTGCAAATGAAGCAGTTGGTGTCAGCGACATCGCCATCCATTCTCCCGACCGTGGCAAAGACCTTGCCGTTACCGTCTGGTATCCTTCGGAGGGCAACGGCACGCAGACGCTTTCCGGCGAGGACCGGATTTTTCAAGGCACGCCCGTCTTCAAGGACGGTGCGGTGCAATCGGGTCGCCTGCCGCTGGTGCTTCTGTCACACGGCTCGGGCTCGAGAGTAAGCGGCATGGCCTGGATCGCCGCAAAGCTTGCGAGCGAGGGTTTCATCGTCGCCGGCCCCAACCATCCCGGCACCACCAGCGGCGATTCAACACCTGCCGATACGCCGAAAATCTGGGAGCGGACGGGTGATCTTTCCACGATCCTTACAGCGCTGACGACGCAGGGCAAATGGTCCGGCGCGATCGATACGCAGAGGATCGGCGTCCTCGGCTTTTCGCTCGGCGGCAGCGCGGCGATGGAGATTTCGGGCGCACGCGCCGATCTCAATGCCTATGCGCGTTACTGCGAAGAGTATGCCACGATGATGGATTGCCAATGGTTCGCTGGTGGCCGGGGTTATCTCAATAACGAGCCGGTCAGCGTGCCGAAGCTCGACCTCGGAACCCTCGACAAGGCCCGTTTCGGGCAGCAGAACCGCGACCCTCGCATCCGCTCCGCCGTGCTGGTAGATCCTGGCCTCGCACTCGCCTTCCAGCCGGTCAGCCTGAAAACAATCGATATTCCGCTGACCTTCATCAATCTCGGCAGCAAGAGGAAAATTCCACCGGCCGTGCTGGCTGACAAAGTCGCAGCCGAGGTGCCTGGCTCAACCTATCAGCAGGTCGATGAGGCCAACCATTTCAGCTTCCTGCCCCTATGCAAGCCGGATGCCGATGCGTTTCTCAAATCCGTCGGCGAGCGCGACCCAATCTGCGAAGCGGCCGGACCGCGCGAGCGCGCAGATATTCATGCTGAACTGGAAAAGATGATTGTTGCCGCCTTCAACCGCACGCTGAAGCCGGGGCAATAAGCGGCGGAAATGCTCTAGCCGATCCGCTTATAAAACAGGGTCGTGCCGCAATAGCGACCATCGGGAAACAGGGCGTAGTCCGGAATGACCCCCACCCGCTCCCAGCCGAGGCGGGGATAAATCGCCTCCGCATCGCTGCCCGTGGCCGTATCCAGCACCAGCAGGGTACGGCCACGGGCTACCGCTTCCTCTTCCACCTTTTGCATGAGCTTTCGGGCAAGCCCGAGACCGCGGGCCGAGGGATGCACGAGAAGCTTCATCAGATCGCCGCGATGCGGCTGGTTGGGTTTGGAAGCAAGGCCCACCTGCACGGTGCCCACCACCTTGCCGTCCACCTCCGCCACGGCATGGATTGTACCGCCCTCACCCGCCACTTCCGCCACGGCTCGCCAGAACGGTTCGGCATCCTGTGGCGAGAAGGGCAACATGAAACCGACGGATGCACCGCCATTGACGCAGGCGGAAAGGACTTCGCAGAGTTCCGGTAGGACGTCGAGCGTCTCTTGCCCGTTCAGCACTCGGATGGTGGCCATAAAAACTCCTGTCGGGAAAAATCAGCGCTGTCTTTGGTCCAGCACGACGGCGTAACGGGCGGGTTTTTCGGAAGGATTATGAAAAACATGTCCTTCACCAACCGGCATGAAAAGGCAATCTCCGGGCTCCATCAGGTGCACCGAACCGCCGCTCGTCATCTCCAGAACCCCTTCAAAGAGCCAGACATATTGCGTCATTCCCCGGCTTGCCGCATGTGGCGGAAAGCCGACACGCGCGCCGGGTGGAAACTCGACCTCGACAATATCGACATCGGAACCGACACGCGGCGGGGAGATGGCGCGGCGGACATAACCGGTTTCGGGATCTTTCCAGAGCTGCTGCTCCCGCTTCTTCACCAGCGGGGAAACCGCCTGTTCATTTTCCGCGAAGAAACCGGAAAGCGACAGGCCGAGCGCGGCGCAGATGCGGGCGAGCAGCGACGCCGTCGGGCTCGCCTCACCCCGTTCGATGCGTGAAATCATAGCACGGCTGACCCCGGATTCAGAGGCAAGCCGATCCAGTGTCAGGCCGTTTTCACCCCGCAGTACCCTGATCCGCTCACCAATCGAACGTTCGAGAATATGATCTTTGTTTTCCATCATATGATGATTATAATTCTCATATGATGGAGTCAATATCCACAATAGTGGAAATAGCGATTACTCTCAGATGGCCATTATGGCGGAAGCGACGAAAGCCTCAGGCGCCGACCTGGGCAATCCAGTCGTTCAGATTATAGTAGTTTGTTACTCGGCTAACTTTTCCGTCTCTGAGGTCGAAGAACGCACCGGCGGGCAGGACGTATTTCTGGCCATTAGCCTCGGGCAATCCTTCGTCGGTCTTGAGATATTCGCCATTGACGATGAATTCGGCGGAAGCGTGCTGGCCGTCCTCGCTCACCATGATGACCATGTCGGTGAGGTTTTCCTTATAGGAGCGGTTCATATGGTCCATGAAGGAAGCAAAAGCGGCCTTGCCGGTCTGGCGCTCACCCTGATTGATGTCATGCACCACCTCATCGTGAAGCAGCGCCAGAAAGGCATCCATGTCCTGACGGTTGAAGGCATCGTAATAGGCGCGGATGGTCTCTGTGGCGGTCATCGTCTTCTCCGTTCAATGCTTGCGCGGGTTTTCCATGACGGTATAACCAGTGCAACCGAAAGTGAAAATGCCCATGACCGTCGAAATCAAGTCTCTTTCCGGCATCGACGCCGTTGCCTGTTTTGACGACCTGGCGCGCCTGCGGATCGAAGTGTTCCGCGCCTTTCCCTATCTCTATGACGGCTCGCTGGACCATGAGCGGAAATATCTGGCAACCTATGCCGATACCGAAGGCGCGGTTTTCGTGCTGGCGCTGGATGATGGGCAGGTGGTGGGCATGTCCACCGGCATGCCGATGGCGGCGGAGACCGAAGAGGTCAAAACGCCGCTCCTCGCGGCCGGTTACGACCCGTCCGATCTGTTTTATTTTGGCGAAAGCGTGCTGCTATCGAATTATCGTGGTCACGGCCTCGGCGTGCGTTTCTTTGAAGAGCGAGAGGCCCATGCAAAACGTCTGGGCTTCAACTGGTGCACCTTTTGTGCGGTCGAGCGACCGGCAGATCACCCGCGCCGCCCGGCCGACTACGTGCCGCTCAACGCCTTCTGGGAAAAGCGGGGCTATCGCCACCACCCCGAGTTGCGCACCAGCTTTACCTGGCAGGATATCGACGAGAGCACTCAAAGCCCGAAACCGCTGTCCTTCTGGATTAAGAACGTCGCCGCTGGAGAGGGAAACAGATGACCCGGTTAGCCGCCAGCCAATATGCCATCGAACTGATCGAGACATGGGAAGCCTATGCGGCGCATCTTTCCGCCATCGCGCGCGTGGCGAAAGAAAAGGGGGCCGAGTTGCTGCTTCTGCCGGAATATTCGGCCATGGCGCTGACCGGGCAATTACCGCCCGAGGCACGGTCGGATCTGCACCGCTCCATCGAAGAGATACAGCCGCTTATCCCCTCATGGGTGGAGCTTTGCGAGGAGCTGGCGCGACAGCACCAAATCCTGTTCCAGCCGGGCAGCGCACCGGTGAAGGACCCGGACGGCAAGTTCCGCAACCGGGCATGGCTGTTCGGGCCAGACGGGTTGATCGGTTATCAGGACAAGCAGATCATGACCCGTTTCGAGCGGGAACAGTGGAACATCCACGCCGGTATCGAGGGACTGAAGGCTTTTGAGACGCCGATAGGCAAGCTCGGCATCCTCATCTGTTACGACAACGAGTTTCCGATGCTGGGCCGCAGGCTGGCGGAGATGGGCGTCGAACTGGTCCTCGCTCCCAGTTGCACCGACACGCTGGCCGGCGCTTACCGGGTGCGCATCGGCGCGCAGGCGCGGGCGCTGGAAAATCAATATGCCGTTCTTTCCTCCCCCACCGCCGGTGAGGCCCCATGGTCGCCCGCCGTCGATGAAAATCGCGGTCGAGCAGCGCTCTATGTGCCGTCCGACTATGGCATGCCGGCATCCGGCATCATTGCGGAAAGCGACAGCGATGCCGTGACGCACAGCACACTATTGATTGCCGATATCGATCTTGCCGCCGTCGCAAGACTGAGAACCGAGGGACAGGTGGCCACCCGTCGCGACTGGCTGGAGCAATTTGCGAGCTGAAAAGCCCATTTTAAAGGGCTTTTAACCAAATTCCCGCTTTGCGGCATGAGAAGCCCCTGCTATAGCGCGGGGCATGAGCACAAATTCGACCCGCACGCCCCTGGACCATATCCGCAACTTCTCGATCGTTGCCCACATCGATCACGGCAAATCGACGCTGGCCGACCGGTTGATCCAGTCGACGGGCGGCCTTGCCGAGCGCGACATGTCGGAACAGGTTCTCGATTCGATGGATATCGAGCGCGAGCGCGGCATCACCATCAAGGCCCAGACCGTGCGCCTGCACTATAAGGCGAATAACGGCGAGATTTATGTGCTGAACCTCATCGACACACCCGGCCACGTCGACTTTGCTTACGAAGTGTCCCGCTCGCTTTCGGCCTGCGAAGGTTCGCTGCTGGTGGTGGACGCATCGCAGGGCGTGGAAGCGCAGACGCTCGCCAATGTCTATCAGGCAATCGACAACAATCACGAGCTGGTGACGGTTCTCAACAAGGTCGATCTGCCGGCTGCCGAACCCGATCGCATCAAGGAACAGATCGAAGAGGTTATCGGCATCGACGCCTCCGAGGCGGTGCTGATCTCGGCCAAGACCGGCCTTGGCATCCCGGACGTTCTGGAAGCCATCGTCCACAAGCTGCCTCCGCCGAAGAGCGATGTCGGCGATAACGGGCCGCTCAAGGCGCTGCTGGTCGATAGCTGGTACGACACCTATCTCGGCGTCATGGTTCTCGTGCGCGTCATCGATGGCGTGCTGACCAAGGGTCAGCAGATCCGCATGATGGGTTCGGGCGCCAAATACGGCGTCGAGCGTATTGGCGTGTTGACCCCGAAGATGGTCAATGTCGATAGCCTCGGCCCCGGCGAGATCGGCTTCATCACTGCTTCGATCAAGGAAGTCGCCGATACGCGTGTTGGCGATACGATCACCGATGACAAGCGCCCGACGGCGCAGGCCCTGCCCGGCTTCAAGCCCGCGCAGCCGGTGGTATTCTGCGGTCTCTTCCCAGTGGATGCGGCTGACTTCGAGGATTTGCGCGCGGCTGTCGGCAAGCTTCGCCTCAACGACGCCTCCTTCTCTTTCGAAATGGAATCCTCCGCCGCCCTCGGCTTCGGTTTCCGTTGCGGCTTCCTCGGCCTGCTGCACCTCGAAATCATTCAGGAACGTCTCGAGCGCGAATTCAATCTCGATCTCGTCGCCACAGCACCTTCGGTCGTTTATGAAATGACGCTGACTGATGGCACGGAGAAGGAACTTCACAACCCGGCAGATATGCCTGACGTGGTGAAGATCAAGGAAATCCGCGAGCCTTGGATCAAGGCGACGATCCTGACGCCGGACGAATATCTCGGCGGCATCCTCAAACTCTGTCAGGACCGCCGCGGCCTGCAGACGGAGCTGACCTATGTCGGCAACCGCGCGATGATCACCTATGAATTGCCGCTCAACGAAGTGGTGTTCGACTTTTACGACCGGTTGAAATCCATCTCCAAGGGTTACGCCTCGTTCGATTACACCATCATCGACTATCGCGAAGGCGATCTCGTCAAGATGTCGATCCTCGTCAATGGCGACCCGGTGGATGCGCTTTCCATGCTGGTGCACCGCTCGGCGGCCGACCGGCGCGGGCGCGGCATGTGCGAAAAGCTGAAGGAACTCATTCCGCCGCACATGTTCCAGATTCCGATCCAGGCCGCTATCGGCGGCAAGGTCATCGCCCGCGAAACCGTGCGCGCGCTGCGCAAGGATGTGACGGCGAAGTGCTATGGCGGCGACGCGACGCGCAAGCGCAAACTTCTGGACAAGCAGAAGGAAGGCAAAAAGCGCATGCGCCAGTTCGGCAAGGTGGAAATTCCGCAGGAAGCCTTCATCGCCGCTCTGAAGATGAACGACGAATAAGCGGCAATCATATTGCCATCGCTGCTGTTGGAGGGGAGGCTTACGGCCTCCCCTTCGTATTTGAAGACCTATCGTTAAGTGTGCAGCTTTGCGCCCTTGGTGATCTTGTCGACGATCTTCTTGTCCGCCCTCAGCGCCATGCCGACCACCTTGGCATTGTCAGGAGAGAACTCCGAAAATACCTGACGGTTGGCGACATCGTGCCCGGTCGCGAACATTTCCTCAATGTAGAGTGATGTCGTGACATCGCGCTCGAGGGATCGTTGATGGATCTTTCGTAGCGCCTCCTGATCCGTGGCCATGACCACCACCGGCTGGATGGACAGGGGGTTATAGACGTTGCCTGCGCCATCGCGGTATGGTTCCCCGATGATCTCTCCGGTCTGGGCGACAATGCCCGACATGAGAAATGCGGTAACGTTCAGTTTTTGCCATACGGCAAGGTCATCACGAAGGATGACGGCGATCTTGGTATCAAACATGCAAACTCAATCTGGCTGTGGTTACGAAAGAGAAGCAACCCTAGACCCTTCGCGCATCATCGATCTTGAACGTTCGTGCAAATTCGAGGGGATCGTGCAGGCGCCCACAAGCGAGGGCATAGAACGCATCGAAGCGCGCTTTCATGGCAACGCCTATGCGCCGCATCGCCATGACACCTATGCGCTCGGCGTCACGCTTTCCGGGGTCCAGACCTTTTCCTATCGCGGCACCTCGCATTTCAGCATGCCGGGAAATGTCATCGTGCTGCATCCCGACGAAGTGCACGATGGCGGCGCAGGCACGGATGAAGGCCTGCGCTACCGCATGCTCTATCTTCCGCCGGAAAAAATCGCGCAGGCGGGATATCAGGCGCTGCCCTTTGCAAGAAATCCCATCATCGAGGACCCCGCGTTCCGGCAATGTCTGATCGAGGCGTTGGGCAATCTCGAAAGCGAGCCGGACAATCTGCTCCTGACCGACTGGCAATCGAGACTGGCGGATCTGCTTTCCAAACATTCGAACGGTAGCGCTACAACCATTAAACGGATTGATCGCGCCGCCGTTTTGCGGTGTCGGGACTATCTGCTGGAGAACAACGCCGACACTGTCGGTTCAGAGGAACTGGAGCGAATAAGCGGGCTCGACCGCTTTACGCTCTTCCGGCATTTCCGCGGCCTGCTGGGAACCAGCCCGCATCGTTATCTCATCATGCGGCGACTGCAAAAATGCAAGGAGATGATGCGGGCCGGCGCCAGCCTTGCTGAAACGGCATTTGCCTGCGGGTTCGCGGATCAGGCGCATTTCACCCGGCATTTCAAGAATGCCTTCGGCATGCCGCCCGGGCGCTGGCTGAGCCTCACCTCCAGCTGATCACTCCGGAAACAGGACCGACCGGTGAGCCGCTGCACCTGCCATGGCACCGTCTCCCACCGCAAGGGCGACCGAGCCAGCCGGTCTTGCGACATCACCGCAGGCAAAGACGCCGCGTGCGGTGGTCTGTTTCATGGCGTCAGTTATAATGCTCGATCCCATGGGACCCTCCTCCACTGAGCAGCCGAGTTTTCCGATCCAGTCCGAGGTAATCCGTAGTTTCGGCTGGGTGAAAAGACCAGCCAGCGCAATGCTGCGGCCGTCGGCCAGAACGACATCCGCATGTCCGGCAATTTCCGCGATACGATCTTTTTCCACGCGGACACCGCGGGCGGACAGAAGTGCTGCCTGATCCTCATCCGGTACGAATATGACATTGGTAAAGAAGGTCGTCTCACCCCAGTCCGGCAGCATCAGGGCGTGATGAATAGCCATGGGTGAAGCGGCAATGACGCCGATTTTCCCCTGATCGAGTTCGTAGCCATGGCAATAGGGGCAATGAAAGACCGAAGAACCCCAGCGCTCTTTCAGCCCGGCTATATCAGGCAGCTCATCGGTAACGCCCATGGCAAGGATGAGCCGGGCAGCACTTTCGCGGCGGCGACCGTCGATCTCGACGACGAAATCACCAGACGACCCCTCGACATCGGTCACACTGCCTTCCGCCCACTCTATTGTCTTGTAGCGCTCGATCTGGCGGCGCGCTTCGGCGACGATCTCGCCCGGCGCCTTGCCATCCTGACCAAGAAAACCGTGGGAATGGCTGGCAAAACGGTTCCTTCTTTTACCGGCATCCACAACGAGAACGTTCTTTCTGGCGCGGCCCAGCTGCAGGGCGGCGGAGAGGCCGGCATAACTGCCGCCGATGATGATGACGTCGAATTTCATGATGCACCTATCGTTCAGGACCGGGCAGGAAGCGCCCGTTCATTTTCACGATACTTATATTGTTACGTGATTTTTCGAGTCAAGGGTCACGCAACTTATATTGTTACGTCAATTCGAAACTGATAGCGTTGCGAAAAACAAATGGGCTTGCGCAATGAGACACGACACGCGCCTTTCAAGGGTGCTGCATATTCTGATCCATATGGAAAAACACGAGAGAGCGGCCACCTCTGAAAGCATCGCGGCCATGCTGCAGACCAATCCTGTGGTGGTGCGCAGAACCATGGCGGGCCTGCGGGAGCATGGTTATGTCTCATCGGAAAAAGGCCATGGCGGCGGGTGGGTTCTGGCGCGGCCGCTCAGCGAGATCACGCTGCTTGATATTTACCGGGCGCTCGGCGCACCGGAGCTGTTTTCCATCGGGCTGGCGGGCGACAATCCGAACTGCGTTATCGAACAGGCCGTCAATGCAGCCCTTTTCGATGCCATGAACGAGGCGGAAACCATTCTCCTGTCGCGTTTTGGAAGCATAACGCTTGCGGCGCTGGCGGAAGAATCGATCGCCCGCTGGTCAAGAGTGTCCAATAACCCCGCCGCGATGGAACAGCTTTAAGGGCAAAAAGACGCAGATTGCATCCACGAAAAAACCGCCTGCCCGAAGGCAGACGGTTTTCTCATGTCAGTCAGCCCATTACGGCTGGGTCTGAGTGCCACCCGTATTCGGGCTTGCCGGGGCCGTGTTGTTTGTCGGCGGCGTTGCCGGGGCGGTCGGTGTCATCGGTGCCGGTGCCTGATCCGTGGCCGCGGGCGGCGTGGTGGACGATGTCGTGGCCGGATCGGTGGTCGGGCCGCTCATCTGCGACCACGCGAAAACGCCCACCAGGACGACGACGATGATCGCCAGCCACGGTACCCAGGACGATGACGTGCGGGCACGCGGTTCATTGCTGATATTCAGTTCCGGACGAAGATCACGGTCCGGGCGCGGGTTGTTGGGATCGAATGTCATGGTATTTCTCCTCTTCACTCTGCGGAGAAAACGGCGTTCACGCGATTTTGTTCCGATTCATCCCTAAGCCTTCAGGACGGGCGGTGATCGGCCGCCTCCCGGAACGCATCCGCCAGCACCATCATCGTCTGCGGGCTGCCCATTTGCGATACGTTGAAACGCATGAAACTGGATGCATTCTGCGAGGAGCTGAAGACATTGCCGGGTGCCAGCACCACCTGCTGCGCAAGCGCGCGGCGCGCCACATCGCCCGCATCCACTCCGTCCGGCAGGCGGCACCATAAAAACATGCCCGCCTGCGGCTCGATCCAGGGCACACAGCCAATCGACTTCAGACGTGCCGCCGCGTCCGGCATTACCGCCGCAAGACGCAGTCGAAGCGCGTCGACATGCTTGCGATAACTGCCATCCGTCAAAAGCGACAGCACCAGCGCCGCAGAAAAATGCGCTCCACCGAAAGCGGTGGCGATCTTGAGGTCGGTCAGTGCTTCCACCCATGCCAGAGGTGCCGCGATGAAACCGCACCGCACGGAAGCGGACAGGGTTTTTGAAAAGCTGCCGATCTGGATAACACGGTTGAGACCATCGAAAGCAGCCAGCCGTGGTGCCGCCTGTGTTTCGAAATCGGCAAAAATATCATCCTCGATGATGGTCAGTCCCGCCTGTTCAGCCAGCATCAGCAGCCGATGGGCGGTAACGGCGGAAAGTCTGGCGCTTGTCGGATTATGGATCGCGGAATTGGTAATATAAAGACGAGGCTGGTATTCTTTCAGCGCCTGCTCGAACAGCGGCAGGTCCGGCCCGGTTGGAGTGTAAGGCACGCCGATGACCCGGACGCGGTGTGCGCGCAGCAGCGCATGGAAATTGAAATAACAGGGATCGTCGACAATCACCGCATCCCCCGGCTGCAGCAGGAAACGGCAGAGAAGATCGATCGCCTGCGTACCGGAATCGGTGAGCATGATCTGGCCGGCGCCCGCCTGTACCCCATGTTCGGCAAGCCTGCGCGACAGAAGCTGGCGAAGTTGCAGCAGCCCCATGGGGCTCGCATAGTCCGTCAGCAGGGCAGTATCCGCACGGGCAAGCCCCCGCATCGCCCGTCGCAGTGCTTCTTCCGGCATCCAAGATGCAGGAAGCCAGCCGCAACCGGGCTTGGCAAGGACCGAGGCCTCATCCAGCGCCTGCCGGGACACCCACAAGGGATCCACCGCCCTATCGAGCCGCGGCTCGATATCAGCGAGCGACAGGGGTGCAAGCGGACCGGCCACGAAAAACCCGGAGCCCGGACGCGAACCTATCGTGCCATCCGCCACCAGACGGTCATAGGCCTCGACAACGGTGGAGGTGGAAACCTGCATCGTCTTTGCCAGCGCCCGCACCGAAGGCAAACGTGCGCCCGGCACGAGGCTGCGTGAGGCGATGCGCTGGCGGATGCTCGCCATCACCTTTTCTATGCGTGTTCCGGGCCCCATGCGCGTGACGGGAACAACCTGCTCGTTCAAATCGCTCTCCATCCGTACTGGGCCATCAACCATAACAGTTTCTTCAAATTGTATACGACTGTTGCTGTTCCTGCCAGCCGTTCCGGATCAAGAAAAACAAAATGCAGGAGATGACAATGGACAAGACGACAAGCGGCTGGCTGAACGGCCTTATCGGCGTAGTGATATTCAGCGGTTCGCTGCCGGCCACGCGTCTTGCAGTGACGGATTTCGATCCGGTGTTCCTGACTGTTGCCCGGGCCAGCATTGCCGGCATTCTGGCGCTTGCCCTGCTGTTGCTGTTCCAGCAAAAACGCCCGGCACGTAACGATATGACATCGCTTTTCATCGTCTCGTTCGGTGTGGTGGTGGGGTTTCCGCTTTTGACGGCGCTGGCACTGCGGCACGTGACATCAGCGCATTCCATCGTCTTCGTCGGGCTATTGCCGCTCGCAACCGCAGTCTTCGCCGTGTTGCGCGGTGGTGAACGTCCCCGCCCCGCCTTCTGGCTGTTTTCCTGCCTGGGCAGTGCTCTCGTGGCAGGTTTTTCACTGTCGAACTCGCTTTCAGCCGGAGTTGGGGCTTCGCTTGCCGGCGATCTCCTGATGCTGGGCGCGATCATCGTTTGCGGGCTGGGTTATGCCGAGGGCGCCGCTCTGTCGCGTAAGCTGGGCGGCTGGCAGGTCATCTCCTGGGCACTCGTTCTCTCGCTGCCGGTGATGCTGCCGCTTGCCTTTTTCACCGGACCGGAAACACTTGCCGGAATCGATCCGCAGGCCTGGGGCGGCCTTGCCTATGTGTCGCTGTTCAGCATGCTGATCGGCTTCATCTTCTGGTATCGCGGACTGGCGCTCGGCGGTATTGCCGCTGTGGGTCAGTTGCAATTGCTGCAGCCGTTCTTCGGGCTGGTGCTTGCAGCAACCCTGCTGCATGAGGAGGTGAGCCCTGCCATGATCGGAGTTACGCTTGTCGTGGTGCTTTGCGTTGCGGGTGCCAGAAAATTCGCGCGCTGACGCCCGCCCGGATCAGCTTGAACGGCGGTCGATCCAGCGATGCCATGCGTCTTCGCTGCCGTTGAAGACATTGAGATCGATACGGCCATCGACACCATGCGACAGGCCGGAGCCGGAATATTGCCAGAACAGCCACTTACGACCGGGATAGACCACGGATGGATGCTGGGCGACGGCGCGCAGCCAGAATGGATAATCCTGGAATTCGCCGGTGAGATTGTCCTTATAAAAATCAGGCGCCGTATAAATGATCGGCCGCTGTCCATAATGGCGCTCAAGCTTGGTCATGAAGACGCGCATCTTTTCCAGCACGCGCTCACGGGAATGGCGCATCTTGCAGCTCGACTCGCCGTTATATTCCACGTCGATGACAGGTGGCAGCGCATCGGGATCACGCGGCACGTTGCGAATGAACCAGTCCGCCTGCTCGCTGGCCGAGCGGCACCAATAAAAGAAGTGGTAGGCGCCGCGGCGGATGCCTGCTTCTTTCGCACGCTGCCAGTTGGTGCGGAACATCGGGTCAAGATGATCACCGCCATCCGTCGCCTTGATGAAGGCGAAATTGGCGCCGCGAGTGCGCAGCTGCGGCCAATTTATATTTGCCTGCCAGCGGGATACATCCACGCCGTGAACCTGAAAATGGCGCGGCTGAACGCGGCCGAAATTGATTGGCTTGGCATCGCTGAAACTGGAGCGGAAAATACGCGAGCGGATTTGTGCGCCAGCGCCTGCTGCCGGGGCGGCTGCCATGGCCAATTGCACCGGACGCTCCATTTCGCGAACCATCGGGCGCTCCGCCGGCCGCACCATTCCCGCCTGTGACTGTGCTGGCAAGCCAATTTCGGGCGCATTCTGAAGCAGGGATGCTTTTGGCGTGACGGCGGAAAAGGCTTTGGGCTCTTCAGGCACCGGCCCGCCCCATGCCAACACTTCCTGCCGTGGCTGGGCGGTGATGGCCTGCGTGCCGACACTTGCCTGCGGCACGGGTGCCGACGGCGTGACCGAACTCGTCGTCTCCTTCGAAGGCAAGCCAGCCACCAGGCTTTCCGGCCCGGAACTGGTGCAGCCACCTAACAAAAGGCAACCGAAGAAAAGTGCTGGCACAGCCGATGATCGCATGAGAACCCGTACGCAAAACAAATCGGGGGCACTCAAACGCCGCCCGGAGACCTCGAAATACAATTGCTAACGGAAGATTATCAAAAAAGACTGAATCTTATCTTTACGCCGGCACCTGCCAATGCGCCTGTCATTTCTGGCAGGCCAAATGCTTCGAGTTCTCACATGGCGGCGAGGATCAGGCCGTCATGGTGCTCAAATCAACGGTATCGGCACCGGGGGAGTTTTTCTTGATCGACTCGATCGCATGAACCGCCGAGGCCTTGGCCTTGTATCCTTCCGAAGAAAACATCGTTTCACCGTTGGATGCCTTGAAGCGGAAGCGATATTCGCCGGCCTTGTCCTGATAAATCTCAAATTTGTACATGTTCTTCACATCTCCTTGGTGATGATGGTGAAACGATCGCAACCTTGATCGCCTAGGTCACGTTAACAACGAAAATAATCCGCTTAAATGAGCCCCACCCAGGCGCGTGCAATTTCCAGACCGGCTGCGTCAGCCATATCTGCGCGCGCGCCGCGATGGTCGCTGTATTTTTCCAGCCAGCCGGGCGCCATTTTTTCGACCGACGCGGGGAAGGCCTTGCACCAGCTGTCCACTACGGCGGTGGATGCTTCGAAATGGAACTGGGTGCCATAGACCGCCCGACCTATACGGAAGGCCTGATTTTGCGTCGCTTCATTGGTTGCCAGCCGTATCGCGCCCGGCGGAAGCGTAAACGTATCGCGATGCCACTGAAAAATCGGGAATATTTCATCCAGCCCCGCCAATAAAGGATCGGACGCACCGTCTTCGGTCAGCGATACATCTTCCCAGCCGAATTCAGGTGGGCCGGCGAGAATATTTTCTCCCCCATAGGCGCGCGCCAGCAGCTGGCTGCCAAGGCACACACCCATCACGGCCTTGTCGGCATCGCCAAAGGCTTTCATCAAAAGCGCAAGGTCTGGAAGATAGGGGTAAAGCGCGTCATCAAGAGCATTCTGCTCACCGCCCAGAACGATGAGCGCATCATGCTCACCGGCACTGACGGGAAGAGGCTCACCCGCATAGGCGCGGATGATGTGCGTTTCCGCGCCCGCCTCTTCCAGTGCGACGCCGAGTTGTCCGTGCGGTGTGCCCGCCATGTTTTCGATAATTACAACGCGCATGCAGCCTCTTGATGATGGCGGAAACCCAATCGGCGCAGTTGCCGATCAAATCCAAGCTTCACCACGAGAAAAACGGATTTTCAAGAGGCATGAAACAACGGCGGGGCGATGTCAGGCAAGCCCCGCCGGTAATCCTTAAAATTCCCGAGACAGTTTTGCGTCGACGGAATGCCGATTGCCGCCACGAACGGCGAAAAACAGGAAGATTGCAGCCCAGAGGATCGACTTTTCTGCACCGCCCAGACCCTCCGCCTTTACGATGCCGTGAAAATAGACCGTCACCAAAAGGACGATCATCGCCGCGAAGGACGCAGGCCGCGTGAAGAGACCGATCGCCACCAGAATGCCGCCGAAAAACTCTGTGGCGGCCAGAAGCGGCGACCAGAACACGCCTGGATAAAAGCCAAGGCTTTCTACCATGCCGACCGCCCCAAAAGGGTTGGCGATCTTGCCGAAACCATGGGTGACAAGAAGAACACCCGCCGCGACGCGCAGAATGGTCTCCACCAGATCATGCGTCGAATTGTAAAGCGGTGCGACAGCAGGAACGAAAAGACGCTGACGGTTATTGTCGAACTGGGCCATAGGATCTCCACGTTTCAGCCTTCGATGGCTTATCTGTTCGCAAAGCTCCGTGATAAGAACAAGAACGCGCCGGGTAAAAACATGAGTGTTATAGTTGACATTATCGTGACCGGACCTTGAAGGAGACGTAACCATTAGCGACACCAAGCCTCACATAACCATTCGCTATTGCACGCAATGCAACTGGCTGCTGCGCGCGGGCTGGATGGCACAGGAGATTTTGCAAACCTTCGCTTCCGATATCGGCGAAGTCAGCCTCATTCCCTCAACCGGTGGCCTGTTTGAGATCACTGTGGACGGAGCCATCATATGGGAACGCAAGCGCGATGGCGGTTTTCCCGGCCCAAAAGAGCTCAAACAGAGAATCCGCGATATCATCGATCCCGACCGCGACCTCGGCCATGTGGACAGAACGAAGCATGACGGACTCGACACCTGACCCGGCGACATGTTTCAACAGCCTATAACCAAGTTTTTTCCCTTTAAAATCAATGATCGTCATAAAAGTTCAAAAAGTCTGTTGACACCGGGCGGCTGCCCTCGTACATCGCTCTCCGTCGCCCAGATGGCGGAATTGGTAGACGCGCCAGCTTCAGGTGCTGGTACTCGAAAGGGTGTGGAGGTTCGAGTCCTCTTCTGGGCACCATTCCTTTTTTGATCTTAGCCAGATCAATGACTTAGACGAAAAAACAGCAACATGCAGGCCTCCCGCGAAACGCAGGGGCGCATGTTGTGTTTTTTCGATCTGATTAACTTCTGGCTCCTATTTCCCAAAAAAAAACGATTGCCGCCTGCGGGAACGCAACATTTGTCACGTCGACAAAATGCCTGCCGTTCCTTCATGCAAATTCATTATATTTGAAAGCTCGTTTGGCCTCGCCGAGTTTACGGCTGGGAGTCTTTGTCGCCACTGTTTTGCGAGTGCTGTTCGCAATTCGGCGTACAGGAAAGCACGGTTCGTTCCGTCTGGCGGAAAACGCGAACCGTATTGCCTTCATCGATGGAGACGAGAATGCGCTCATCGACGATCGGATTGCCGTCGGCATCAAGAAGCACGAGATTTGTCGTTCCGAAACTGCGGCCGGTCAGCACAATGGTCGTGGCATCGGCGACCGTGGCATCGGCAACTTTCGAATTCCCAACAATAACCTTGCTGACGGGACGATCGAGACGAAGAACACGGGCGTGGTTCATCGAAACGCGCAATATGTCTTCCTGGGCGAAAACAGATTGCGACGAGCCTCCCATAATGACGGACAAGCCGACCACAATTTTCGCCAGTTTTCCGGATGACACGCTTTTGGCCCTTGTTCATAACCCGCACTTCACTGCGTCGCAGAATGCGCGGTTTTAGTGAATGAAGCGTTAAATGGCGAGAGTACACGATGTGGGCAGTAACCATGCACAGTTGAAGTCATTTTTCGCCCCAACCGGTCTGCATCAAAATTGGGCATATATGTTCCATTGGGGGAGTAGCTTTCCAAAAATGGGAATTCCCTCGCAGCGGAATATATTTGTTTATCAGCAAATATAAAAATACGGGCAGTACTTTTTATCTTTGTTTACCAAGAGAAACTCATCATGTCGTTTACTTTAGATTAAGCCTTTTTTTTAAGTGCTTGGAAATCGCTCGGATGTAGTTTGAACGCAACCGAACAACGGAAAACAGTTGTCGGCGTGCTGAACCAAACAAGAGTTAGGAGATACTCATGACCAAGATTTTCGCTCGTTTCCTCAAGGACGAATCCGGCGCCACGGCAATTGAATATGGCCTGATCGCCGCGCTTATTTCCGTTGCAATCGTTGGTGGTGCCACGACCGTCGGCACCCAAATCAAGGCGCTTTTCGTTAACATTGGTGCGAAAATGACGGACGCCAAAACCAACTCGGGGCTGTAATAGCTGCAAGACGTCTTTTGATGGCCACTCCAAGGGGTGGCCGTCTTAGTATTGTTGGCATCCTCATCGCACTGGTTGCCACCCATGCAGGGAAACCCTTTGCGGAATTGATCCAATGGTCGTAGCAGCAATTTTTCTGACTTTGCCTTTGTGCCTCGCGTTTGCTGCGCTGAATGATCTATTCAGCATGACCATACCAAACAGAATACCGCTTATATTGCTGTTTTCCTTCGTAGTAGTTGCACCATTTACGGGTATGGATTTGCAGGCTTTCGCAATGAGCATTGCAGCCGCCGCTGCAGTATTTTTAGCCTGCTTTGCACTTTTCGCAGCTAACTCAATGGGCGGCGGAGATGCAAAATTGCTGACCGCCGCGACAGTCTGGTACGGATTCAACTCCTCGCTGATAGAGTTTCTGCTCGCAGTGACCATCATCGGTGGCGTGTTGACAATTGGTATCCTGCTTTTGCGATCACGCTCGCAGGAAATCATGGCGATCGGCATTCCCATTCCGGATTCCCTGCTGGTGGCAAAAAAAATCCCTTATGGCATCGGCATCGCCATTGCCGGCCTTCTGACCTACGGTGAAGCGCCGCTTGTAAAAGCCGCCATCGCCAGTCTTTCCTGAACGAGCTACAGTGTTCACGGATTAAAGGCCCATTAACCACAAATCCAAGCATAATATTAACCATAATTATACCAATCACGCGCCATCCTGAGGGGAGAACAACCTGATTCCCTCAAGGATCGAGCATGAAACCGTCGCGTATCGTCATTCTATCCGTTGCCCTGGTCGCTGCCGGTCTTGCCGGTCTCGTCGCCATGCAGATTTCCGGCGCAAAGCAGGTCATCGAAAAAGCGGAGACGATTATCCAGAAGGAGCCGACAGTCAATGTTCTCGTTTCCTCCGTCAACTTGCCAGTCGGTAGCCGCCTGAACGATAGTTCAATGCGCTGGACACCATGGCCGCAGGGCAATGTCGTCGATAATTTCATAACTGAAACAAAAAACCCGAATGCGATCACCGAACTGACCGGCGCTGTCGTGCGGTTGCCCCTGTTCGAGGGTGAACCGGTACGGCCGGAAAAAGTCGTCGATTCCAGCACCCGCATCATGTCTTCGCTTCTGCCGGCTGGAAAACGCGCGGTCGCCACGGAAATTTCCGTCTCCACCGGCGCCGGCGGTTTCGTGCTGCCGAATGACCGGGTCGATGTCATCATGGTTCGCAAGGGCGACAACGGCAATTTCCTCACCGAGAACGTTTTGAACAATGTCCGGGTTCTCGCAATCGACCAACAGATCAAGGAAGGCGAGGACGGCATCTCCGCCGTCGTCGGTGCGACTGCAACTCTGGAACTGACCCCAGAACAGGCAAAAATCATAACGGTGGCGCAGCAGATGGCGGATCGCCTCACTCTTGCATTGCGCTCGATCGCCGACGCGCAGGAAAACGATACGCTTTCAGCGGGCTACCTTCTCAACGGCGGCTCCGGTCAGCCGGAAATTCAGGTGATCAAGTCCGGGTCAATCGTCAAGGGCAGTCAAGGAGCATCACAATGACCGGGGGGTTCATGGCAAGGCGTGTTAAAAAACACCTGCGTTCATCGATGCTGGGCGGACTTGCATTCTGCGTGGCTTTTTCAGGCATTCCAGGCCCGCATTCGCCTGAATTTCTGCGCCTTGGCGAAGCTGCGGCACAAAGTGCAAGTATCGTGCGGATTACCGAGAGCGGAACAGGCATTCGCAAACGCCTGAAGCTCGGCCTCAACAAGGCGCTGGTCATTGATCTACCTGAGGATGCCCACGACATTCTCGTTGCGGACCCAAGCCTTGCCGATGCCGTAACACGCACTTCGCGCCGTATTTACCTCTTCGGAAAAACGGTGGGACAGACCAATATTTTCATTTTCGGTGAGGGCGGTCGCGAAATCGTCAGCCTCGATCTTGAAGTAGAGCGCGACATCTCCGGTCTTGAGGCGAATATCCGCCGTTTTATTCCCGAGTCGGATATCAAGGTGGAAATCGTTTCGGACAACATCGTCCTTACCGGGTCTGTGCGCACCCCTCAGGACTCTGCGCGCGCCGTACAGCTTGCCGACGCGTTTCTGAAGGGCGGGGAAGCCACCACCCGCAATATCTCGCTCACAGGCGGTGACAATGGCGGCGATGCGGCAATTTTTGCGGAACGACGCCAATTATCGCAAATCGTCAACATGTTGACGATCGAGGGCGAAGATCAGGTAACACTGAAGGTGACTGTCGCCGAAGTCAGCCGGCAGGTGTTGAAACAGCTCGGCTTCAATGGCTCCATTGGCAGCTCGACAAGCAACAATGGCTTTGAGTTCTCAAATCCGTCCAATCTTGGGAATGCAATTAGCACTGCCTCTAAAATAGCCAGCGGTTCGATTGGTTCCGGTTCGCTGAACTTTGCCAGCTATCTCAATGCCATGGAGCAGGCCGGTGTCGTGCGTACCCTTGCGGAACCTAGTCTCACCGCCATTTCCGGTGAACAGGCCAAGTTCTATGTGGGGGGAGATTTCCGGATCGCCGGAACCCAGGAAGTTACGCTCGACAAGGATACAAATACTCCGACCATCACCCGCGAAACGGAAACGGTCGACTACGGCATCACCCTGAATTTCAAACCCGTGGTGCTTTCACCGGGAAGAATAAGTCTCAAAATTGAGACCAATGTCTCCGAGCCGACCTATGAAGGCAACGTGGTAACCGGCAACTATGGGCGGAACATTCCCGGCTCGACCTATATGTCGGTCCGCAAGCGCGAAACCTCCACAACCGTCGAACTTCCGTCCGGCGGATCGATCGTTATCGCGGGTCTTGTTCAGGACAATGTCCGTCAGGCCATGTCCGGACTTCCGGGCATGTCGAAAATCCCGATTTTCGGCACGCTTTTCCGCAGCAAGGACTTTATCCGCAACGAAACGGAGCTTGTCATCATCGCCACGCCTTATCTGGTGCGGCCTGTTGCGCGCAACCAGATTGCCCGGCCGGATGACAACTTCAACCCGGAAAACGATGCCGCCATGTATTTCATGAACCGCGTCAACAAGGTCTATGGCCGAAAAGACCAGGTCCAGGCAGCGCCCTATCAGGGATCAGTGGGGTTCATCTACAAATGACGACACGCGCGAGAAACCTCCTCTTCAGAGCAAGCCCGGTCAGGGCAGGAAACGTCATGCCGGAAATAACCCCCTCTTCTTCCCTCAGACGGGCCGGTCTCGTCTCCATGGTTGCGCTCGCCGCCGGCCTGCTGCAAGGCTGCGCCCGCGATCCGCTGACGACCAATGCCATTCCCGATGATTATCGCACTCGCCATCCGATCACCCTGTCGGAAGCGGAGCATTCGCTGGATATTCCGGTTTCGGCGGGCGACAACCGGCTGACCACCGCAGTGGCGGATAACGTCCGTGGTTTCGCCCAGAATTATGCCTCCATGTCGACCGGTATCATCAATATTCAGACACCGTCGGGATCGGCTAATTCGGCGGCGGCCTCAAGAATGGCGAAGCAGATCCGCTCTACGCTTTCCGGCGCTGGCGTACCCTCGGGCAAGATCATGGAAACGCGTTATGCGGCATCCCCGAATGGCGACGCCGCGCCCATCCGTCTGAGTTATGTCGCCGTCACCGCCATGACCGGGCAATGTGGCCAGTGGCCCGAAGACCTTTCGGACAACACCTTTGCCAACAAGAACTGGTACAATTTCGGATGCGCTTCGCAGAGTAATCTCGCCGCGCAGATTGCCAATCCCATGGATCTGGTCGGCCCGCGGGGCATGAGTCCGATCGATGCCGAGCGCCGCGCGGTGGTCATTGACGCCTACCGCGGCAAGAGCACGACGGCGACGACGGACTGATGCGGTTCCAACATTTGTTACGGCAGGATAGACGATGAGCGCTGTAGAATACGATATCAAGTCAAACAGCGGCACTGACGCCGAAGCGCCCGTTCGCGCCGGCGATATGGATCGCCTGCGGCCCCTGCCCCGCATTTCCGTCCATGCCTTCTGTGTCAGCGACAATATGCAAGGCGTCATGGACGCATTGTCCGGTGACAGGCGCATGAGCAAGGTGACCCTTCGGGTGACCAAGGGGGATATCAACGCGGCAGCCACGATGTTTTCCGCCTCACCCACACCCAACCTCATCATTCTGGAGACGGCAAGCGCACCCGCTTCGCTGCTGGATGATCTCGCCCCCCTGGCGGAAGTTTGTGACCCCACCACCCGTGTCATCATCATCGGCCGACACAATGACATAACGCTTTATCGCGATCTCATCCGTAACGGTATTTCTGAATATCTTGTCGCCCCGGTCACCATGGCCGATCTGCTTGCCTCGATCGCGACGATCTTCGTCGATCCGGAGGCGGAACCGCTCGGCCGCAACATCGCCTTCATCGGCGCCAAAGGCGGGGTTGGCTCGTCAACGATCGCGCATAATTGCGCCTTCGGCATTTCCACGCTGTTCGCTACGGAAACAATTCTGGCGGATATGGATCTAGCCTATGGCACGGCCAATATCGATTTCGATCAGGACCCTGCCCAAGGCATGGCGGAAGCCGTGTTTTCGCCGGAGAGGCTGGACGAGGTGTTTCTCGACCGCCTTTTGACGAAATGTTCCGACCATCTGTCGCTCCTGGCGGCGCCGTCGCTTCTCGACAGGACCTATGATCTCGATCGTCAGGCTTTTCTGCCTATACTCGAGGTTCTACAGCGTAGTGCCCCAGTTGCAGTCCTCGACCTTCCCCACCAATGGTGCGATTGGACGCGTGCAGTCCTTGCGGAAGCCGACGAGGTGGTGATTACGGCCGTTCCGGATCTTGCAAATCTGCGCAACACGAAGAACCTGTTCGACGCACTGCTAAAACTGCGGCCCAACGACAAGTTACCACACCTCATTCTCAATCAGGTGGGTGTGCCAAAGCGCCCGGAGATCGCCCCGACGGACTTCTTTGAGCCGCTGGGAATCGAGCCCATCGCAATCATACCATTCGATACCCAGCTGTTCGGCAATGCCGCCAACAGCGGACGCATGATCAGCGAGATGGATGAAAAATCCCAAATCGCGGAAACCTTCTCACAGATCGCCCATACGATTACGGGCCGCACCGTGCTGCGCAAAAGCAGACGCGGCGGCCTGGACAAACTCAAGAATATTCTCAAGCGCAAATAGGGTTTGCCTCTGCGCCTTTAGACGGAAACGCCGATG
The DNA here is from genome assembly GCF_017313405.1 of Agrobacterium burrii. Taxonomy (NCBI): domain Bacteria; kingdom Pseudomonadati; phylum Pseudomonadota; class Alphaproteobacteria; order Hyphomicrobiales; family Rhizobiaceae; genus Agrobacterium; species Agrobacterium burrii. Next base: position 161,349 of record NZ_JAFLNA010000005.1, on the reverse strand, counting down.
TTCGGAAAACGCGGGTCTGAAGGCCCAGCCAGAAGCACAAAGCCGGATCTGGCCGCAGCTGTACCCATGCAGGCGGCGGTGGCGGCCGAAACTCGGCCTCTTGCGATCGACACGCTGGAGCCCGGCCAGTCGCCCGCAGCGCGACAGGTCAACGCGGCACCGCAATCGCCGCAGAAAAAACGTGCCCGCACGGAAGATTATTACAATACCAAGAGCCAGGTTTTCTCCGCGCTCATCGATACGATCGACCTTTCGCAGCTCGCCAAGCTCGACGCGGAGAGCGCTCGCGAAGAAATTCGCGATATCGTCAACGATATCATCACGATCAAGAATTTCGCCATGTCGATTGCCGAGCAGGAAGAACTGCTCGAAGATATCTGCAATGACGTTCTCGGTTACGGCCCGCTGGAGCCGCTTCTCGCCCGCGACGATATTGCCGATATCATGGTCAACGGATCCGGCCAGACCTTCATCGAAGTCGGCGGCAAGACCATCGAATCCGACATCCGCTTTCGTGACAATGGTCAGCTGTTGTCCATCTGCCAGCGTATCGTCAGCCAGGTCGGCCGACGCGTGGACGAATCGAGCCCGATATGCGACGCCCGCCTGCCGGACGGATCGCGCGTCAACGTCATCGCGCCACCGCTCGCCATCGACGGGCCGGCGCTGACGATCCGAAAATTCAAGAAGGACAAGTTGACGCTCGACCAGCTGGTGCGTTTTGGCGCTATCACGCCCGAGGGCGCGACCTTGCTCAAGATCATCGGACGCGTCCGCTGCAATATCGTTATCTCCGGGGGCACCGGCTCCGGCAAGACCACGCTGCTCAACTGCCTGACAAGTTTCATCGACAGGGACGAACGTGTCATCACCTGTGAGGACACGGCTGAACTGCAATTGCAGCAGCCGCATGTGGTGAGGCTGGAAACACGCCCGCCGAACATCGAAGGTGAAGGCGAGATCACGATGCGCGATCTGGTCAAGAACTGCCTTCGTATGCGTCCAGAACGCATCATCGTCGGCGAAGTGCGCGGACCTGAGGTTTTCGACCTGCTTCAGGCCATGAATACCGGTCACGACGGCTCGATGGGGACGCTCCACGCCAACACGCCGCGCGAATGCCTCAGCCGTATCGAGTCGATGATCGCCATGGGCGGCTTTACCCTGCCGGCTAAGACGGTGCGCGAAATTATCTCCGGATCGATCGATATCGTCGTTCAGGCTGCGCGCCTGCGTGATGGCTCCCGCCGGATAACGCAGATCACCGAAGTGATTGGCATGGAAGGCGATGTCATCGTTACCCAGGATCTGATGCGATATGAAATCGAAGGCGAAGATGCGCAGGGCAAGCTGATCGGCAGACATGTTTCGACGGGCATCAGCAAACCGCATTTCTGGGATCGCGCACGCTACTACGGCGAAGAGAAACGTCTTGCGGCCGCGCTCGATGAAATGGAAAAGACAGCCTAAGGGAAAGCGACTGCCATGGACTCTACAATCCTGTTATTGGCCGTGCTTGTCGCCATTTCGGCAGGAGCGCTGGCTTATGCCTTCCTTTTTCAGCAGATAGAGGTCGAAAAAAAGACCACCAGCCGTTTCAAGCGGGTCAAGGCCGCCGAAACGGATCACGCCAATATCAAAGCCGCACGCGACCGTGTCCAGGAACTCGGCAAACGCCGTAAATCCATGCAGGACAGCCTGCGGGAAATGGAAAAAAAACAGAGTGAAAAGGCAAAGAATGTCGGTTTGCGCGACAAACTGGTTCAGGCCGGCCTGCAGCTTTCGATCCGCCAGTTCTACCTTCTGAGCGCAGGTGCGGCGGTTGCCTCTGGTTTCGTCGCAATTCTCTATGGTCTGTCGCCGCTTATCGCTCTGCTTATAGCAGTGGTCGCGGGATTGGGCCTGCCACGATGGGTATTGGGGTTTCTTCTCAAGCGGCGGCAGAAGAAATTCCTGGAGGAATTCCCCAATTCGCTGGACGTCATGTGCCGGTCGATCAAATCCGGACTTCCGTTGAACGACGCCGTGCGATTGATCGCATCGGATGGCCAAGAGCCGGTGAAAACGGAATTTCAGCGGGTCGTCGACGCACAACAGGTCGGTATTAGCATTCCGCAGGCAATCGAACGCATGATGCTGACCATGCCGCTGTTCGAGGTCAGCTTCTTCGGCACCGTCATCACCATTCAGGCACAGGCGGGCGGCAACCTTTCCGAAGCGCTGTCCAATCTTTCCAAAGTCCTGCGTGACCGCAAGAAGATGCGCGCCAAGGTGAATGCCCTCTCAATGGAGGCGAAAGCCTCGGCGGTCATCATTGGGGCGCTGCCTTTCATCGTCATGACGCTGGTGCACTTCACGTCGCCCGATTACCTGTCTGTACTTTTCACCGATTTGCGCGGGCACATCATTCTCGGAGCATCCGGCATCTGGATGCTGATTGGCATTTTCATCATGCGCCAAATGATCAATTTCGATATTTGAGGGCGGGGCCATGACAGGAAATCTCGTTTCCCGCCTGACGGATCCGCAAACGATCATTGCCATTCTGGTCACGCTTGCGGTTTTTGCCACCCTCTACACCCTCATCATGCCGTTCTTCGAGCGCAAGGACTTCAACAAGCGCATGAAAGCGGTGTCGACGGAACGCGATGTTATCCGCAGCCGCGAACGCGAGCGCCTCGCAACGACCTCCAGAGATGGAAAAACCTCGTTGCGCGGCAACAACAACAAATCCGCACGCCGCATTGTCGAAAGGTTCAATCTCCAGGAAGCACTTGCGGACGCGAATACGATGAACAAGCTGCGTGCAGCGGGTTTTCGTTCACAGAATGCGCTCAACACATTTCTCGCCGCGCGGTTCGTCCTGCCATTCGCCTTTCTTGCCATCGCCGTTACCTGGGTTTTCATTCTGGGAAACCTTGCGGACAAGGCCTTTGTCGTCAGGCTGATGGCGGTTCTGCTTTTCGGTTATATCGGGTTTTACGCGCCGAATATCTACGTTTCCAACGCCATGACAAAGCGGCAGGGGTCGATCAAGCGTGCGTGGCCGGATGCGCTGGATTTGATGCTGATCTGCATAGAATCCGGTGTCTCGATGGAAGCCGCGATGCGCCGTGTTGCGGAAGAAGTGGGCGAGCAGTCACCTGAACTGGCGGAGGAAATGATGCTGACGACAGCGGAGCTCTCCTTCCTTCAGGACAGGCGCATTGCGCTTGAGAATTTCGGTATGCGCACACAACTGGATGGTGTCAAAAGCGTGGTGCAGGCGCTTATCCAGGCGGAGCGCTATGGCACGCCGCTGGCTCAGGCGCTGCGCGTTCTGGCGCAGGAAGGCCGTGACGAGCGCATGAACGAGGCCGAAAAGAAAGCCGCCGCGCTGCCACCGAAACTGACCGTGCCGATGATCATATTCTTCCTGCCGGTGCTCATCGCCGTCATTCTCGGGCCGGCCATCATCCGGGTTATGGATACATTCAAATAAAGAAAAACCGCCGGCATTTTGCGCGGCGGTATATTCCGATCCCTGCTGGCAAGATCGCAGGCCCGCTCATTCCGGCGGCCATAGCTGAAAGCCTTATCAGCCTGCAGGCTTTGCGTCTTTTTTCGCTAGCTGCTGCCAGGAATTCTGCTGCGATAGCATCGCACGCAGATAGGTGAGATTTGCCTGCGCCTGCTGGGGGGAAAGCTCCTGAACCGCGATACGCTCGGCTTCGGCGAAACGTCCCTGAAGACCCACAACAAGCGCGAGGTTCTGGCGAACGCGGCTATCGGCGCCGGGCTGCGAGATGGCGGATTGCAGATATGTCTCGGCGGTGCGGGGATCGCTCGACAGCACATAGGACATGCCGAGGTTCGAAAGCACGCTTGGATCGTTCGGCTTGAGATCTAGCGCCTGACGGTATCTCGAGCGGGCCTCGTTCGAGCGGCCCAGTTGGTCAAGCACCGCGCCTTCGGCGGAATAAAGGCGCCAATCGGGTCGGTCGGGGGTCTGCGCCCGCTGTATGGTCGACAACGCCTGCTCCAGCTGGCCGGCAGCCGCCTGCGCCTTGCCATAGGCAGCAAGTACATCGCGATCCGCCGGGTTGGCGATGGCGATCTGCTGCATGACGGCAAGCGCCTGCGTGTTCTTGCCCGTCATCATCAGAACGCTGGCATAGTTCATGCCAACCGACCTGTCCTTGGGGCTGCGTTCATAGGCTTTGCCGGCGGTCTCTTCCGCCTGCCGCAGCTGGTCCATGTTCAAATGGTCGTAGGAACGCGTGGCCGTGGGAATTGAGCCGGTCGACATGCGATCAGGCTTGTTGGTGCTCGCACATCCGGAAACGGCCAATACCAGCGCTACCAGACACGTTCCCCGCAGCAACCCGGTCCGGCCTGTTTCGCCCAAAGAAAAAGCAGTCATGGCAGCGCCCCCGCCCAAAAATGATCGATCTTGCGCCCGACATACGACAGACTCACATGACGCAACTTTCACTAAAGCAATAATCTGTTAACCCTAACAGAGCGTTAATCGCACCGATTCACGACACTGGAGCGCCGCGTCCGAGGGGACGCAAAAGGCCGCTCCGGCACTTTGAAACTGCGCATCGTTCCTGTCGAAAGTCATTCCGATTTTCGGGCCGATGCACCAACGGAAGCATACAATGGCGCCCTATCAGTTCATCGAACGCCCCACCCCTTTCAGTTCAAAAGCCGGCAACACCTTGCCGGTTTTCGCCGTCACGCCAGCCCACATCGAACAGGGCGCCATCGACCCTGTCGCTCTGGACTGGGCAAAAAAGGCGGGATTCAAGGCAGAAGCAGGCGCCATCCTGCTCGTGCCTTCCGCCGACGGTTCTCTGGGTGGCGCGCTTCTTGGGCTTGGCGGCAATCCATCCGAAATTCCCTTCATTACCGGGAAACTCGCTCGTGAACTGCCGGAAGGCGAATGGCACATCGAAACCGCGCCCTTGACCGCCAACCGCCTGGCGCTCGGCTTCGGCCTCGGCAGCTATCGCTTCGACAAATACAGAACCAACAAGACCAATGGGGCAAAGCTTCTCATTCCGCAGGATGCGGAAGACGGTGAGATCAAGCGCATTCTGGCCGGCGTTTTCCTTGCGCGCGATCTCATCAATATACCAGCCAATGACATGGGACCGGATGAGCTTGAAATCGCCTTCCGTGCCCTTGCCGCTCACTATAAGGCAAAGGTCAGCGTCACCACCGGCGACGATCTATTGAAGGAAAACTTCCCGCTGATCCACGCCGTTGGCCGCGCCAGCGAAAGCGCGCCGCGCCTCCTTGAGATGAACTGGGGCAAGAAGGGCAATCCGCGTCTTACCCTCGTCGGCAAGGGTGTCTGCTTTGATACCGGCGGTCTCGATATCAAACCCGCTGCCTCCATGGCTTTGATGAAGAAGGATATGGGCGGAGCGGCCAATGTTCTCGGCCTTGCACTTATGATCATGGATGCGAAGCTGCCGGTCGATCTTCGTGTGCTTGTACCAGCCGTCGAAAACTCCATCTCTTCCAATGCCTTCCGCCCCGGCGACATCTACAAAAGCCGCAAAGGACTGACGGTGCAGATCGACAACACCGATGCGGAGGGACGTCTCGTTCTAGCGGATGCTCTAGCCTATGCCGATGAAGACGCGCCAGACCTGATGATCGACATGGCGACGCTGACGGGTGCCGCACGTGTTGCTCTCGGCCCGGATTTGCCGCCTTTCTATACCGATGACGAAGACCTGGCCCATGACATCGCGGAAGCCAGCATCGATATCGACGACCCGCTGTGGCGGATGCCGCTCTATATGGGATATGACAAGGATATCCGCTCGCGCGCAGCCGACATCACCAACGCGCCGTCAGGCGGCATGGCCGGTTCGATCACCGCAGCCCTGTTTCTCAAGCGTTTCGTGACCAATACCAAGCGCTGGGCGCATTTCGATATTTACGGCTGGTCGTTGAGCGAGAGGCATCACTCGTCGATCGGCGGCGAGGCGCAGGGTATCCGGGCACTCTTCCATTACATCGCCCATCAATTCGCGAAGTAATTTGCTTCCACGGGCGCTTCGTTAACCGGAGCGCCCAGTCTCGATTAAACCAGAACCTTCTGTTCCTTGTGGTCTTCCTCGCCGAAGAACTTCAGGTAACGCTCCACTTCGGCCGGTTCGCCCGTCGCCTTTTGCGGATTATCCGAAAGCTTCACCGCCGGCCGGCCATTGGCGTCGCTGACCTTGCAGACAATCGAGATCGGCTTGAGGCTGGCGATGGTCTTCGGTGCGCAGCCGGCAAAATCATTGGTCAGATTGGTGCCCCAGCCGAAACTCATGCGCACCCGGCCTTCGAAATGCCGGTAGGTGTCAATAATGGCGTTGACGTCGAGACCGTCAGAGAAGATCAGCATCTTCTTGCGCGGATCGCGGCCCATCTTCTGCCACCACTCGATGATCTTTTCACCGCCTTCGATCGGCGGCGCGCTGTCTGGACGGAAACCAGTCCAGTCAGCCACCCATTCCGGCGCATTGCGCAGGAACGCTGCCGTACCGAAGGCATCAGGCAACACGATCAGCAGGTTGCCGCCATAAAGCCGGTTCCAGTCCTTCAGAACCTGATAGGGGGCGGCGGCCAGTTCCTCGTTCGTCTGGGCAAGTGCTGCAACGACCATCGGCAATTCATGCGCGTTGGTACCCACGGCTTCGAGATCGGAATCCATGGCGAGCAGGACATTGCTCGTACCCGTGAAAGCCGGTCCAATGCCTTCCTTCAGCGCCTCGACGCACCAGCGTTGCCACAGGAAGCTGTGGCGACGGCGGGTGCCGAAATCGGAAATGCGCAGGCCCGGCAGTTCCCGCAGCCGTTCGACCTTTTCCCACATCTTGGCCTTTGCGCGGGCATAAAGGACATCCAGCGTGAAATAACCGAGTGAGCGCATGGCGCTGCGTGAGCGTAGTTCATTGATGATCGCCAGCGCCGGAATTTCCCAGAGCGTCGTATCCATCCAGCGGCCATGGAAGTTCAGCTCATACTGCCCGTCACGCTTGAAAAGCTCATATTCCGGCAATTGATAGCTCGAAAGCCAGGAGAGGAATTCCGGCTCGAAAATCTGCGAACGACCGTAAAAGGAGTTACCCGCGAGCCAGATATTTTCCTTCTTGGAGAGACGCAGGGTGCGCGCGTGATCGAGCTGCTCGCGCAGTTCCATCTCATCGATCTCTTCGGCCAGCCGCACCGTCTTTGTGCGGTTGATCAAGGAAAATGTCGCGTCGACTTCCGGATAGAGTTTCCAGATCATCTGCAACATCAATAGCTTGTAGAAATCCGTATCGATCAGGCTGCGGACGATCGGATCGAGCTTCCAGGTGTGATTGTGGACACGGGTGGCTATATCGGTCTTCGTCATGCTCGCATTCCCCAACATCGGCCGAGACCCGACGTCACCCCGTACCTCGGCAGGTCTCAACCTGTCATGGCAAAGACTTATCTGAAAAAGCGACAACAAGTCCAGAGCACCGACGGCAGAGGGCCTTAGTTTTGCTCGCGCATCGGATTTTTCGAAAAGCGTACCGCACTTTTCGAGCAGAGGCGCTCAATCCCTTTGCCTCAGAAGGTCGGGTCGACGGGATTGATGCCGGGATACCAGTCCTTCGAGACCGGATTTCTGCCACCGAAGCTGGAAATGCCGTTTTCATCCGTGCAGCGATAACCCTGAACGGGAAGTCCCCGGCTGCCGAAAACATCGCGGTAGGCGCCGCGGGAATATCCGGTTCTTCCAAGTTCGCTGTGGCAGGTATAACGGACCTTGGGCTGCAGCGTGCGTGGGTCTTTGACACCGGGCAGGTTCGCATAGGCATCGGGTGCGGGGGCAAAGCCATTCTGGAAAACGGTCTGCGCCTGCACCGAGGCGCTCAATAGAACCGCCATCAGAAACGCTGCCAATTTTGTCGCCGTTTTTGTCTTCATCGATGCCGATCCCGTACCATCCTTCATCCGATGTAGGCCGTTGACGGCCTTCCTACAAAGGGCGGGGCGGGCACGATTTCGTGAAAACGGCTTTCTCAGCCTTCCAGACGCCGAAAAGCCGTCGGCTTTTCATAAAGCCAGCCGATACGCTCAACGGCCGCATCGAGATTTTCGCGTGCGACATTCATCGTATGGCCATTGGCGTGTAACAGCGTTTCTTCGTTTTCCATGAGGCCGACATGACCCTTCCAGAAGACCAGATCGCCGCGTCGCAATTCGTCGCGCTCTATTTCCACGCCGAGCGATTTTACCTGCATGTCGGTATCGCGCAAAACGCGTCGTCCCGTCATTGCCATGGAAAGCTGCACGAGGCCGGAACAATCGATGCCGAAGCCGGAGCGGCCGCCCCAGAGATAGGGCGTCTCGATAAAGCGCAGCGCTACCGCCACATAATCCTCTTCAAGAGCATCACCGACTGCCCGGCAATGGGCGGCGATGATGCCCTCGCCTTTTTCCGTCATCAGATAGCGGGTGCCGCGTGTCTCCGCCTCACCGACGATGCGAATAAGGCTGCCCATGGAAAGGGCCACGACCGGCGGCTTGCGCAGTTCAGCGGCAGGATAGAGAAAGGTGCGCGGCGCGATGATACGATGGGTGGCGGCAACGACATCGCCGATAGCGTTTTCTGGCACGTAACCGGCGTAACCATCGGCATCCGCCTGCACCCATGCCCAACCGTTCGCTCTATCGAAAACACGGACGGTTTCGCCAAACAAAAGCTCCGTGTCGATACCGGAGGCAAGGTCTGGCGTCGGCCGCAGGCCAACGACCGGCAACGCGATCTGCGCGGGCGAGCCGCTGACAAAGCGGTCGGCCTGAACCGCACCTTGCAGTTTTTCATCGGCGAGGTCAGAGCGGAAGACATTCAGGCGGCGGTCGAGCATCATGGGTTTCACGTCCAGAGTTAGATCTTACGCGCCTGATCAATAATCAGATCGCCGAATTTTTCCAGATAGAGCGCACCTGTGACGGTGCGTTTTATCACAACATTGCGTCTGTCCCGCTCATCGCGCACCCTGTCGACCAGCCCCAGCGCACCGAGACTATCAAGTGCGCGGGTGATGACCGGCTTGGACACGCCCAGCATTGCTGCGAGACCGCGAACGGTGTGCGGCGGCGGCACAAGATAAATCTGCAGCAGAATGGCGGTCTGACGCAAGGTCAAATCCGGCGCATCGGCTTTGACCTGCGCCATGGAGAGGCGATGCCAAAGCCCCAGGGCCTCCGTGGGCGAAAGTTCTGCAGGCAAGCCGGTCAACCTTCCAGTCGTTGTCCTATCGTTTTCCTGCAACGGAAGGCAAAACTCAAGAACCATACGGCCACAAACAAAACCGCCGCGCTGTTGTGGACCTGACAGGTCGAACAGCGCGGCGGTGTTTTGGACCCGTTTTTCGGGCTTCCAACGTCCCCTCTGGACTTAAAGCAAGAGAAGCAGGAAGCGTGCCAGTTTTATTGCGGCGCACAAATACGAGAAAAAACAACCACTTGCCGTGCAATAGTGGTGCCATGGCTAGATTTTCTGCAAACGACAATTTGCAATAAAAATAGGCAAACAGGAATTCAGTGCTTAAAAACTGCCTTCCGCCGCAACAGCGGAAGGCAAGGATCGTTCGGGATCAGATTTCCGCCCCACGGGCCGCATCAGCGGCATTGGCACCTTGCTGCCGGTTATGCCGGATCGACGACCAGAGCGAAATGCCGATCAGGGTCGCACCACCAAGGCCGGTAATGACCTCCGGTATATGGAACATGGTCTGCACATACATGATGACCGACAGGATAAGGATCGCGTAAAAAGCGCCGTGTTCCAGATAGCGGTATTCGGCAAGCGTTCCCTTCTCAACCAGCATGATTGTCATCGAGCGCACATACATGGCGCCGATACCAAGGCCGATGGCGATGATGAACAGGTTCTGGGTCAGTGCGAAAGCACCGATCACGCCATCAAAGGAGAAGCTGGCATCGAGCACTTCGAGATAAAGAAACGCACCGAAGCCACCTTTTGCAGCCCCTTGCAGCACTTCCTGGCTACGGTCGAGAATACCGCCGACGACTTCCACCAGGAGGAAGGTCAAGAGACCCCAAACCGCCGAATGGAAGAAGGTGTTGGCCGCGACCGGACCGAGTTCCGGATTGTCACTGGCGCCGATGATGCGGGAGAAGACCAGCATGACGACCAGCACGAAGGCGATTTCGATACCCTTGACGGAGGAATAGGTCGCAGCCTTTTCCTCGATCCAACGCACCCAGTGCACGTCCTTTTCATGGTCGAAGAAGAAGTTGAGACCGACCATCATCAGGAAGGTGCCGCCAAACGCCGCAATCGGCAGGTGGGCGTCACGCATGATTTCCGCATAACGTTCCGGCTGCGTCGCCGCCATGACGATTGCCGTCCAGGGGCCGACATTGGCGGCAACGACCACGATCAGCAGCGGGAAGACGATACGCATGCCGAAAACGGCAATCAGGATACCCCAGGTCAGGAAGCGGTGCTGCCAGACCGGCGTCATATCCTTGAGCTTATTGGCATTAACGATGGCATTGTCGAAGGACAGCGAAATTTCCAGCACGGCAAGCACCGCGCAGATGAAAAAGATCGTCGCTGTGCCACTGACCGTTCCGGTCATTTCCCAGCCGAGATAACCGCCGAGGATCAAACCGACGATGGTGACGATAAAAGCCCACTTGAAGTAGGAAAGCGTGGTTTTCTGGGCGGTGCTCATGTCCGGTCGCCTCCAATAACGAGGACGTTCACGGACAGATGCAGAGCATCAGCCCGCACGCAGAAAGCACGCGCGCGAAGCACATTCAGGTTTTTCATAGTTTTTAATCCGCCGGCCAATTTTTGCAGGCGGTACCGACATCGCGAGAGCGCCGTAAAACTCTCGCCAGAGGGGCCCGGCACCTTTGTTTCCTCTGTCCATGCGAGACATATGATCGCAGGACCTTCTCTTACTCCCTGAAGATCACGTCTTCGTCAAGTCCTGTGATGATTGCCGCGGCAGACAAAACAGGATCAGACCTGCTCTGCAGCCAGTCCTTCAGCGATTTCGCGGCGGCGCTTGATGGTATTTTCGCGAAAGAAAATATAGAGACCGGATAGAACAATCAGGCCTGCGCCGACGACGATGCTCGCCTGCGGTACGTCGCCGAAGAACAGCCAGCCGAAGATAACCGCCCAGAGCAGCAAGGTATATTGCAGCGGCGCGACGGTCGCAGCATCGGCAAGCTTCAGAGCCCGGTTGACCAGCACATGCGCCGCCATGGCGACAACACCAAGCAGGCTGAGGAACGCCAGATCGAAGCTGGACTGCACCGGCAACCATCCAGACGGCGTCAGGAAAACCGCGACAATGCCCGCAAGGGCCGCGCCGATGATCTGCCAGAAGGCGAGCACGGTATCGGGCGTGTTACGTAGCTGGCGTCCCGACAACATCATGAAAGCGAAGGCCGCACTGCCGAGAATGGAGAACAGCGCAGCGGAGGTCAGGCTTGCCGAACTGGGTTTCAGCGCGATGAGAACGCCGACGAAACCGATGGCGATGGCCGTCCATCGACGCCAGCCAACCTTTTCCCCGAGCAGAAATGGTGCCAGAGCCGCCACATAAATCGGCGCTGCCAGCCAGTAGGTCATGACATCTGCCAATGGCAGGCTGGCAACCGCGAAATAGAAACAGAAAAGCTCTGCGGTGGAGAAGAAGACACGCGCCACCTGCAGTCCCGGCCGCTCGACCTTCACGAGGCCGGAAAGGCCTGCTCGCCAGACGATGGGAACGAGGATGACAAGGGCCGCAGCACTTCGGATCAGGATGACCTGCCCCTGGCTATAGGTCGATACCAGCCATTTTCCCATGGCGTCGTTCAGCGCAAAAAGCAGCATTCCAAGCAGCATGACGGCCACGCCGAGGCCAGTCGGCGAAAGCTTACGTATCATATTCGGCATGTCAGGTTCCGTCCTCTCCCATTGGCTGCATTGGTCGTCCAGCCGGCCATCATTTGTCAAGCCCGGAGCGCCTGCCGTGAGCAATAATATTACTAATAGATCGGCCTATCGACCTCAGGTGAAGATTCCTCGCTCTTCGGCAACGAGTTCCTGAAGAAAATCAACGACGGTGCGGACACGAACCAATTGCCGGGCAGATTCGTGATAGGCCGTCCAATAGGACCTGATGATACCGAGATGCGGCATGATCCTCAGAAGTTCAGGATACTGCCCGGCAATGTAATTGTGCAGAATGCCGATGCCCGCGCCCGACCGGACCGCTTCCGTCTGGCCGGTGGCGCTGGAGATTTCAAAGGCGGCATCCCAGTCGCGCATGATCTCACCAGTGAAGTTCAGGGAAGGCGAGAAGATTAAGTCCTCCACGTAACCGATCCGACGATGGCGCTTGAGCGCTTCGACATCCGCCGGCGTTCCATATTCGGCCAGATAGTCCGCTGAGGCATAAAGCCCGAGCGAATAATCAGTGAGCTTTGAGAACATCAGCCTGCCCTGTTCCGGCCGTTCGATGGTGATGGCGATATCGGCCTCGCGCTGCGACAAAGAAAAGGAACGCGGCACGGGCACGAGCTGGATTTTGAGGTCAGGATAACGGGCCGTCAGCCGGCCGAGCCGTGGCGCGAGAAAGGAAACGCCAAGACCGTCCGGCGCGCCGATGCGCACCGTTCCCGCCACCGCCGTATCGACGCGGCCGAGATTGGCCTGGGCATTCAGCATTTCGGTTTCCATACGCTCGGCAGCACCCAAAAACCGCTGACCTTCCTCGGTCATTTCGCAGCCATTCGTCCGGCGGATAAACAGCTGGGTCTTCAATGCCTGCTCCAGCAGCGTCAATCGTCGCGAAAGCGTTGCATGATTGAGCCCAAGCCGTTTCGATGCGGCGAGAATCTGCCCGGAGCGGGCAACGGCAAGGAATATGCGGACGTCGTCCCAATTCATGGCTTGCCACGCATCATTAAGGGTTCAACTTCGATCAAAGTAAGCGATGTCACCATTCCCGCCACACGCTGTTTATATTTCAGGAAATGCGGCGTTTGCAGATGCGCCTCATATGCCGCCTGGTTCGCATAAACTTCGAGGATGCGAATCTTTTCCGGGCTGCCTTTGATCGCCACCGCATTTAATGCAAGCACGCCATTTTCAAGACGGATAGAAGCCTCGATCTCCTCTGCAAGCAATCTGCGATAGGCTTCCAGATGGGTCGGATCGATTTCTATTTCAGCCATCCTCACGATAGTTTCATCGCTCGCCATCTTTTGACTTTCTTTTTGAATGGCGAACTCGCCGTGCCGGATCAGGAAACGCCTAAAAATGCTCATCGTGCTTTAATTTACGCACAACGGTTTCTTATCCGAGTTCATTGCTTTGTACAAATTCAAGTGCAATGCTGCAGCATCAAAAAATCGCGGAGGATTACCCATGAAGGAAATCGGTCATTTCATTAACGGCAAGCATGTGCAGGGCACCAGCGGCCGCACATCGAATGTCTATAACCCGGCGACCGGCGAAGTGCAGGCAACCGTTGCGCTTGCGAGCGACGCCGAACTGCGCGCCGCCGTTGAAAGCGCCAAGGCGGCACAGCCGAAATGGGCTGCCACCAACCCGCAACGCCGCGCCCGCGTCTTTTTCAAATTCGTCGAACTTCTGAACCGCGACCTCAACGAGCTGGCAGTGCTGCTTTCAACCGAGCACGGCAAGACTGTTGAGGATTCCAAGGGCGACATCATCCGCGGCCTCGAAGTCTGTGAATTCGTCTGCGGCATTCCGCATCTGCAGAAGGGTGAGTTCACGGAGGGCGCTGGCCCGGCCATCGACATGTATTCGATCCGCCAGCCGGTCGGCATCGGTGCCGGTATCACGCCGTTCAACTTCCCCGGCATGATCCCGATGTGGATGTTTGCGCCGGCGATCGCCTGCGGCAACGCCTTCATCCTCAAGCCTTCCGAGCGCGATCCGTCGCTGCCGATCCGCCTTGCTGAACTCATGATCGAAGCCGGTCTTCCGGCCGGTATCCTCAATGTCGTCAATGGTGACAAGGGCGCTGTCGACGCCATCCTGACCGATCCCGATATCGGCGCGGTCTCCTTCGTTGGCTCGACGCCGATCGCCCGCTACGTCTATGGCACTGCCGCCATGAACGGCAAGCGCGCGCAGTGCTTCGGCGGCGCGAAGAACCACATGATCATCATGCCGGATGCCGATCTTGATCAGGCGGTGAATGCATTGATGGGTGCGGGTTACGGTTCGGCCGGCGAGCGCTGCATGGCTGTTTCCGTTGCGGTTCCGGTTGGCGAAGAAACGGCCAATCGGCTCGTGGAAAAGCTCATCCCGCAGATCGAGAGCCTGAGAATCGGCCCCTATACCGATGACAAGGCCGATATGGGCCCGCTTGTCACCAAGGAAGCCCAGACACGCGTCAAGGGTCTGATCGACAGCGGTGTTGAACAGGGCGCAAAACTGCTGGTCGATGGCCGCGATTTCAAGCTGCAGGGTTACGAGGACGGTTATTTCGTCGGCGGCTGCCTGTTCGACCACGTCACGCCTGACATGGACATCTACAAGACGGAAATCTTTGGACCGGTTCTGTCGGTCGTTCGCGCCAAGAACTACGAAGATGCGCTGGAACTGCCGATGAAGCATGAGTACGGCAACGGCGTTGCGATCTACACCCGTGACGGCGATGCAGCACGCGACTTCGCAAGCCGCATCAACATCGGCATGATCGGCGTCAACGTTCCGATCCCGGTTCCGCTTGCCTACCACTCCTTCGGCGGCTGGAAGGCCTCGAGCTTCGGTGATCTTAACCAGCACGGCACGGATTCGATCAAGTTCTGGACCAAGACCAAGACGATCACCTCGCGCTGGCCGTCCGGCATCAAGTCGGGTGCCGAATTCGTCATGCCGACGATGAAATAAGCCGAAAAACCGGCAACCAAAACAAAAAGCCCCGCTGCAAAAACAGCGGGGCTTTTTTGATTAAAAAGATTACTAAAAAAATCAAGTTTCTTTCGTCAAAATAATTCCACTTAAAGCTGTTATCGCGTAAGAGAGCCATTGCGGCGTGGGGACGCTGCCAATCGAAGATTACGGGGAAGCCTGCAAACTCAATCTGCCCGGAGAGGGGCATGTCATGAGGGACTATTATGAGTGAAATCTCAGTCAGCGCGGATCAGCGCGCGCTCGAACGTGGCTCGTTCAGTGGAAATGCCAAGGAATATTTTGGCATCTGGATCGTCAATATTCTGCTGACGATCGTCACGATCGGCATCTATTCCGCCTGGGCAAAGGTGCGCCGCAAGCGTTATTTCAATGGCAACACCGTGCTGGCCGGCCGCGCTTTCGGTTATCACGCCACCGGCGGGCAAATCTTCAAGGGTCGGCTGATTGCATTTGCATTCATCGTCGTCTCGCAGCTTGTTGGCCTCATCCATCCGTTTCTGGTCTTCGTGCCGGCGATCCTGCTGATGATCTTCTTTCCCTGGCTCATCACGCGCAGCATTCGTTTCAATGCGCGGGTGACGAGCTATCGCAATGTCCGTTTCGATTTCGTCGGCACTGCGGGAGGCGCCTTCGTCTCCATTCTGCTCGGCAGCCTCGTCGCGCTTTTCTCCTTCGGCATTCTGGCACCACTGTCCAGCCGCTGGGCAAACCGCTACATTTTCAGCAACCTGCGTTACGGTGACCGGCCTTTCAGTGCCGACCCGAAGATCAGCGCGCTTTACCAGGTCTGGATCATTCCTGCGATCATGGTGGTGATCGGCAGCATCGTGGTCGGTTTCTTCGGCATTGCCGCCTTTGCGGCCAATAGCGCTATCCTCGAAGACGAGACGGCCGCCATGGTTACCGCGCTTGCCTCCCTCTATGTCGGCCTTTTCGGCGCATTTCTGGTTTATGGCCTCGCGGGCGTCGTTTATCGCACGGGCGTTCGCAACGTCGTTATTTCGTCCATGCTGCTGGATGGAAAGCACGACCTGCACAGCGACTTGCATCGCGGGCGCTACCTCTGGATCGTCATCTCCAACCTTCTTGTCACCGTTTTCACACTCGGCTTGATGCGGCCATGGGCAGCGGTGCGCGAGGCGCGTTATACCGTGGAACGCACGGCGATCCGCTTCAACGGTGATGTGGGCGAGGTCCTTTCTTCGATGGAAGCAACGGGTGCCGCCGTCAGCGCCGAATATATGGATATGGAAGGCTTTGAATTTGGTTTCTGATATTAGAGAAACCGTTTCGGGCGAGTGGCATGCCGCTCGCTCCAGCCTTTCCAGCGCCGCCAGGCTGAAGCTTGGCGGCACGGTCCTTCTCGTGCTCGACGCGAAGGACAACCATGTCAGAACCCAGGCCGAGATAAAAACGGTCGAGATCAGCCACCGGGTCGGCGCCATTCCCCGGGAGTTGCATTTTCCCGATGGTTCGCTGTTCGAAACACGTGACAATGACGGCGTGGACAGATTGCTTCACGCTCATATCGCCAGACGCACCGGCGTCGTGCACTGGCTGGAACAGTTCCGCCCGCGATTGATCGGCATCACCGCGGCAGCCGTTCTTCTGGCCTATGGCACCTACAAGCTGGCGCTTCCCGCGCTCGTCGAACTGGCGGTCGCTGTCACCCCGCCGATCGTTCCGCAGATCATGTCGGCCAGTACCATGCAGGCCTTCGACCAGACAGTCTTCTCCGCAAGCGAACTACCGCAGGAGGAGCAGGATGCCATCCGCGCGGAATTTGCCCGGATCGCCGCCCATGCGGAAGGTTCGCCTGAGGACTACAAGCTGAATTTCCGCAAGGGCGGTTACATCGGCCCCAATGCCTTCGCGCTGCCGGATGGAACGCTGGTACTGACGGATGAGCTGGTGGAGCTGGCAGGTGACGACAGGCAGATGATCACCGGCGTTCTCGCGCATGAAATCGGCCATGTGGAATATGAGCACAGCCTGCGACAGCTTTATCGCGCCGCCGGTGTCGCCGGTCTCGTCATGCTGATTGCCGGTGATGTCGGTTCGGCCATGGAAGATATTCTCACCCAGGGCGGCGGTCTTCTGGCGCTATCGCATTCGCGCGATGCCGAGCGGCAGGCGGACGAGCGCTCCGTGGTACTGATGCGCAAGGCTGGGCTCGACCCCACCGCTATCGAGCGTTTCTTCGCGTTGCTTGAGGAAAAGCTCGACGACAAGGGCGGCACCAGCATCGTCTCCACCCATCCGGGAACACCGGAAAGGCGTAAAGCAATCCTCGATTACAACGCTTCACTCGATAATAAACCGGCGGGTAACTGATCCGCCGATAATCCCGGCACTCGAGTTGCAAGCCTTGAGAACGGCGTCAGTTGGTCGGACCGTCGTTGAAACCCACTTCGTCCACCAGTTCGGACGCCTGCTTGCGATGAGCGGCAATATCCGTCAACGGCAGCTTATCCGGATTGATGGGCCCGAAACCCTTGACGACATCGGACGGCTCGGCACCCGGCAGTACCGGATATTCAAAGACCTGCTTGGCGTAGATTTCCTGCGCCTCGCGGGACGCCAGGAATTCCATCAGCTTCAGCGCATTGTCCTTGTTGGGCGCATATTTCGTCAGCGCCATGCCGGAAATATTCACATGCGTGCCGCGGTCGCCGGCATTGGGGAAGATCACCCGCACCGATCCCGCCCACACTTTTTCTTCCGGCTCCTGATCATTGGTAAGCATCAGGCCGACATAATAGGTGTTGCCGAGCGCGATGTCGCATTCGCCGGAAAAGATCGATTTCGCCTGGCTGCGATCGGTTCCATCCGGCTTGCGCGCGAGATTGTTCTTCAGACCGGTCAGCCATGTGCGGGTGTAATCGACGCCATGATGGGCGATCATCGAGGCGATCAGCGCAATATTGTAGGAATGCTGGCCGTCACGAATGCAGATCTTGCCCTTCCATTTCGGGTCGGCAAGCTCCTCATAGGTGATGTCCTTCTGGGTCACCCGCTCCTTCGAGGCATAGACCACCCGGCCGCGCGTCGTCAGGCCGAACCATTCGCCCTGCGGATCGCGCAGATTGGCGGGGATGTCCTTTTCGATCACTGGATCGTTCAGAACCGGCTGCGTGACGCCGCCTTCTTTCGCCTCGACGAGACGGGCGATATCAACCGTCAGCAGCAGATCGGCGGGCGAATTGACACCCTCGGCCTGGATGCGCTCCACCAGCCCCTTATCGAGGAAAAGAACATTGGCCTCTATGCCCGTTTCTTTCGTGAAGGCATCGAGCAGCGGCTGGATCAGCTCAGGCTGGCGGTAGGAATAGACATTCACCTCGCCTTCCGCAAAAGCTGCGGGCGCACCGGAAAAGATCGTCAGCCCTGAAAAAACGGCAGCGGAAAAATACGATTTCAAGCTTGCCATTACGAATGCCTCCATTACATTCAGATTCTTGACTTGTTTGTTCATGAATCATTGAGGCGGTCAACAAGGCTGTTCGAGAAATATCGAATGGCCGCCAGTTTTTTCGGTTTCTGGAATTGTTCTAAACTGAAAAAGAGACTATATAACTCCACATTGAGAGTTAGGAGACCAGCATGCGTTTGACCAAACAGACCAACTATGCCGTTCGCATGTTGATGTATTGCGCTGCGAATGAAGGCAAGCTGAGCCGCATTCCAGAGATCGCCAGAGCTTACGGCGTATCTGAGCTGTTCCTTTTCAAAATCCTGCAGCCGCTCAACAAGGCGGGCCTCGTGGAAACCGTGCGTGGCCGCAATGGCGGCGTGCGGCTCGGCAAGCCTGCCGAAAAGATCAGCCTGTTCGACGTGGTGCGCGTGACCGAAGACAGCTTTGCCATGGCAGAATGCTTCGAGGACGGCGCCGTTGAGTGTCCGCTTGTGGATAGCTGCGGCCTGAACTCGGCGCTGCGCAAGGCGCTCAATGCCTTCTTCGATGTTCTCGCGGAATATTCGATCGACGATCTCGTCAAGGCGCGCCCGCAGATCAATTTCCTGCTCGGAATCGATACGGAAATGCCGAAGGCCATGACCCTTCCCGCCGCCTGATCACGCGCATAGCAGAACAGCGAAAGCCAAAGCCCGTACCCACAGGTCGCGGGCTTTTCTTTTATAAACTACTCTTGAAATATAATATTTTTGGCGATGCAGGTTGACGCCGCCAGACGAAGCGGCGCATTTGGTCGCGAGCTTTTTTGAAGCAAACAATCAGCGTCGCAATGATCATCAAGCCTGAATTCCATACATTTGCGCTTACCGCCCTTGTCGGCAGCATGGGCGCACTGCTCGCCAGCCTGCTTCATGTTCCCGCCCCCTTCCTTTCGGGACCAGCGCTTGCCGTGACGATTACCGGACTGGCGGGCGTAAAGCTCGGAATTCCCGCCTTCATCCGCAATGCCTGTTTTGTCGTCGTTGGTATTTCGATGGGAACGAGCGTGACGCCCTCGGTCATCGACGCGGCAAAGACATGGCCACTGAGCTTCGTCGTGGTGCTCGTCGCCGTCGTCATCATGCTCTATGTCGCCTACTGGATTCTGCATTACGGCTTCGGATACGACCGGACGACGGCGATGCTGGGCGCCTCCCCCGGTCACCTCAGTTATATCATCAGCCTTGGGGCGGAAACGAAAAGCGACCTTGCGACCGTCAGCATCGTGCAAAGTGTCAGAGTGCTGGCGCTGACGCTTTCCGTGCCGCTGATCGTCGAATATTTCGATCTGGTCAGCACCGAACCGCTGATCACCAATCCGCCAATGGGTCTGCTAACGCTGGCGCTAACCATCGCCGCATCGCTTCTGACCGGCTGGCTTTTCCTGCGCTGGAGATTTCCGGCAGCCCTGCTGCTCGGCGGTGTGGCCGTTTCCATCGGCACGCACATTACCGGCCTCACGCAGGGCGGTGTTCCCACCTGGCTCAGCCTGCCGGTCTATGTGCTGATCGGCTGTCTCATCGGCACGCGTTTTTCCAACGTATCGCTGATGGAAGTGCGCAAGGGTTTTCTAGCCGGCTTCGTCGTCACCATCGCCGTAATGGTGATCGCCGGCAGCATCGCCTGGATGATTTCCAGCGTCACCGGCGTTCCGCTCAATGCCGTGATGATCGCCTATGCGCCGGGCGGTCTCGAAACCATGGCGGCCATGGCGGTGATGATGCATGCCGATACCGCCTATGTCGGCTCCCACCACGTCATAAGGCTTCTGTTCCTCTCCGTTCTCATGCCGCTCGTCATGGGCAAGGACGCCCGCAAACGGAACGACAGGACCTGACGGCAGCAGACCGGATGACCAGCGCGAAAAATCCGGAGGGCATGCAACCATTTCTCCTCCCGGCCGTTCCTGTTTGGCCGCAATTGCGGCGGCGATCTTTCGCCTGTTCGGCAGGCTGACCCACCGGAGGAACATTCATGAATCGCTTGATGACGTTGACGGGCGCCGGACTTGCGCTTGCTTTTTCTGTTTCCATCGCTCAGGCGCAGGTGGTGGTGTCGTCGAAGATCGACACCGAGGGCGGTGTTCTCGGCAACATCATCCTTGCCGTGCTGAACAAGAATAATATCGAGACAACCGATCGCATCCAGCTTGGCGCCACCCCGGTGGTGAGGAAGGCGATCACGGCGGGCGAAATCGATATCTACCCGGAATATACCGGCAATGCCGCCTTCTTTTTCTCCAAGGCAGATGATCCGCTGTGGAAGGATGCCGCAAAGGGCTATGAAGAGGCTAAAACGCTCGATTACGACGCCAACAAGATCGTCTGGCTGCAACCCTCGCCGGCAAACAACACCTGGGCTATCGCACTGCGCAAGGATGTCGCCGACAAGAACAATCTGAAGTCGCTTTCGGATTTCGGCAAATATGTTGCCGGTGGCGGCGAGGTGGTTCTTGCCGCTTCCTCCGAATTCGTCAATTCCGCCGCCGCCTTGCCGGCGTTTCAGACGACCTATGGCTTCACCCTGAAATCGGAGCAGCTGATCACGCTGTCCGGCGGCGACACGGCCGCCACGATCGCCGCTGCCGCCAATCAGACCAACAACGCCAATGCCGCCATGGTTTACGGCACCGATGGCGGCATCGCGCCGTCGGGGCTCGTCGTGCTGGAAGACGACAAACATGTGCAGCCGGTCTATCAACCCGCGCCGATCATTCGTGAAGAGGTTCTGAAAAAGAACCCCAATATCGAGGAATTGCTGAAACCCGTGTTCGAAAAACTTGATCTGGCAACGCTGCAGGATCTGAATGCCCGCGTGCAGGTGGGCGGCGAACAAGCCAAGGCCGTGGCAACCGACTTCCTGACAAAGAACGGTTTCCTCAAGTAATAGCTTGTGAAATGGTAGATCGGGATGACGAGAACATATGTCGCTTTCGTCATCCCGCTCGCACTTAATACCCAAGGGGAGCGAAATTTGTCGAAATGGCCTGACAAGGTGGGCGTGCTGATTTCGTGCCTTCTCCTTTATGCGCTTTTCGCGTCGCCCTTCATGATATTCCGCGCCAACCGGATCGTTCAGGGTGAAACACGGACGATCTTCGAGGCGCTTACGGCTACGGCCTCAATGCTCCTCGTCGCCCTCATCCTTCTCGCCACCTTCGTCGCCTTTTTCCGCTTTCCGGTTCGGCTGAAACTCGCAGCCGCACTGGTTGGCCTTGCGGCGCTGGCGATCTTCGTCGGGCAGGCCGCGTCCGTCCTGACACCTGGAGGCAACAGCTTTGCCCGCGTTTCGCCTGCCAGCGGTTTCTGGTTGATGTTTGCCGGGCTGTCATTGCTTGCGACGGACTGCATTGCCCGTCTCCAGCCGAAACCCGCCTTGCGCATTTTGCTGTTGCTGCTGGCGATTGCCTCGCTTGCAGGGATCTTAACCAGCGGTCTCTGGAGCGATCTCTCCATCATAAAGGAATATACCGGCCGGGCCGACATATTCTGGACAGAGGCGCTACGGCATGTGGAGCTGGCCATCGGTTCGCTGATCGCGGCGACCGTCGCGGGCATTCCGCTGGGAATACTCTGTTACAAGGTCGAACGGTTGCGTGCCGGCCTGCTGAACAGCCTCAACATCATCCAGACCATCCCGTCCATCGCTCTTTTCGGCCTTCTGATCGCGCCGCTCGGATGGATCGCCGCCACTGTGCCGGGCGCGGCAAAGATCGGCATTGCCGGCATCGGCATGGCGCCCGCATTCGTGGCGCTGTTTCTCTATTCACTGCTGCCGGTGGTTTCCAACACGGTGGTCGGCCTTTCCGGCGTTTCGCAAGCAGTCCGGGAAGCGGCGCGCGGGCTTGGCATGACGCCGGTGCAAAGGCTGCTGCGGGTGGAGTTTCCGCTGGCCATGCCGGTCATCCTTACCGGCATTCGCATCGTGCTGGTGCAGAATATCGGGCTGGCGACGATCGCCGCACTGATCGGCGGCGGCGGTTTTGGCGTTTTCGTATTTCAGGGCATCGGACAGACGGCCATGGACCTCGTGCTGCTCGGCACCGTGCCGACCGTTCTCCTCGGCTTTGCCGCCGCGATCACACTCGACGCCCTCATCGACAGTAATCTCTTCAGCGCAGGCGGAAGGCAACAGGCATGATCGAGATCGACACCATCACGAAACGATATGGCGATGCGGCCGTAGTGGAACAGGTATCGCTGACCGTCGCACCGCGCACCGTCACCGTCATCGTCGGCACATCAGGATCGGGAAAAACCACGCTGCTGCGGATGATAAACCGGCTGGTGGAACCGACCTCCGGCACGATCCGGATCGACGGCGAGGATGTCAGCACGATGCCGGGTTACAAACTGCGCCGACAGATCGGCTATGCCATTCAAGGCCATGGCCTGTTTCCACACAGGACCGTGGCGGAGAATATAGCCACCGTTCCGCAGTTGGTCGGCTGGGACCGCAAACGTATCGAGGCGAAAATCGATGCGCTGATGCACCTCTTTCAGCTTGATCCTGCGCTTTATGCCGACCGTTTTCCGCATGAGCTTTCCGGCGGCCAGCAGCAGCGTGTCGGTGTGGCGCGGGCGCTCGCCGCAGAGCCGAACATTTTGTTGATGGACGAACCCTTCGGCGCACTCGACCCGGTGATCCGCGCCAAAGCGCAGAATGATCTTCTCGATATTCAGAAAAAGCTCGGCGTTACCGTGGTCCTCGTCACCCATGATATGGACGAGGCCTTTCATCTGGCGGACCGTATTGCCGTGATGGACAAGGGCCGCATCGTGCAGGACTGCCCGCCGGCCGAACTGGTGCTGAAACCGGCAACCGATTTCGTGCGCACCATGATCGGCGAAAACGAACGCGCGCTGAAACTGCTTTCGGTTCTCTCCATTGCTGACATCGTGGAGCCGGGAAGCGCCGAGGGAGAACCGCTCACCGAACATACAAGCCAGCGCGATGCCCTGTCAGCGATGTTATGGGCGGGCTGTGATGTCTTGCCGGTCGTTAAAGACGATGGCCAAATCGCCGGCCGGGTGCGGCGGGACGTTCTCCTCCAGCGTGCTGCCGGAGCCTCATGAAAAACGCGGCCTCTTTCCTTGCAATCGGATTTCTGGTGCTGGTGCTGATCGTCTTTCTTGCAGCGCCGCAAATCTTCGCGCCGATATTCCGCCCTCTGGTGCAGGCCAATGCACCGGCGATCTACACGCAGGCCAATCTGCTCTCCCTCACTCTCTCGCATCTGACCACCGTGGCGATCGCCACGGGACTGGCCACATTGGTAGCGGGTGCGCTCGCAGTTCTCGTCACCCGGCCTTTCGGGGCGGATTTCCTGCCGCTGTCGCGTAGCATCGTCAATATTGGCCAGACCTTCCCGCCCGTGGCGGTACTGGCGCTTGCGGTGCCGATGATCGGTTTTGGAGAGAAACCGACGCTTATTGCGCTGTTTTTATACGCATTGCTGCCCGTGTTCGAAAATACGCTGACGGGGCTTACGACCCTGCCCGCCACGGTGATGGATGCCGCCAGGGGGAGCGGCATGACCGGCTGGCAGCGGCTTGTCAAAGTGGAACTACCGCTTGCTCTGCCGGCCATTCTTGCAGGTATACGGCTGTCGGCAGTCATCAGCCTTTCAACCGCCACCATCGGCTCCACCGTCGCCGCGCGCACGCTTGGCGAAGTGATCATCGCCGGCCTGCAATCCAACAATCTCGCCTTCATCCTGCAGGGCGGCTTGATTGTCGCCGCACTGGCAATCCTGATCCACGCTGCCTTTTCCGCGCTGGAAAAGACCGCAGCTCGCAAAACCGGGCACTGACACGGGCAAGCTCCGCATTTTTATATTCCCGATACCTGCCACACATGTTAGGGGCTGACCGTCGAAACAGAAACATCAGAGGTTCGGGTGACACAGGCAATCGTCGTGATGGGAGTGAGCGGCTCTGGCAAGTCCACGGTCGCAGAGGAACTGGCCGAAAAACTGGGCATTGCCTTCATAGAGGGCGACAAGCTTCACCCGAAATCCAACGTCGATAAAATGTCCGAGGGCATTCCCCTGACCGACGAAGATCGCTGGCCCTGGCTTGACCTGATCGGTGCGGAACTGCGTAAGGGCAGCGAAAACAACGGTGTCGTCGTTTCCTGCTCCGCACTCAAGAAAACCTATCGCGACCGCCTTCGCACGGCTACGGGCGGGCCGCTTGTTTTCGTTTATCTGGATGGCAGCCTGGAACTTCTCAGCCGGCGCATGGGTGAACGAAAGGGCCATTTCATGCCGCTCTCGTTGCTTCAGACCCAGCTCGCCACGCTGGAAGTACCAACCAGCGAACCGGGCGTCGTCACCGTCAGCATCGACACCACACCGGAAGAAATCGCGAAAAATGCGCTTTCCGGTTTGAAGACGGTGACGTTCTAAAACCCGAGCTTGTCCCGCATGCCGTACCACCATGCACCCAGAATGGTCAGTGGCACGCGGAACGTCTTGCCGCCGGGGAACGGATAGTTCGGCAACGAACTCCAGATATCAAAACGTTCGGCGTGGCCAGCAACGGCCTCGCCCAATATCTTGCCGAGCAGGTGTGTGGTGGTGACGCCGTGGCCGCTGTCGCCATGCGAAAAATAGACATTGTCGGACAGTTTGCCCACATGCGGGATGCGTGTCAGCGTCAGCGCGAAGTTGCCACTCCAGGCGAAGTCGATCCTGGTCTTTTCCAGTTGCGGAAAGGTCTTCAGCATGTTCGGGCGGATCACACCGGTCAGGTCGGCCGGATCGCTGCCGCCATAACCGATGCCGCCGCCATAAAGCAGGCGGTTATCCGAAGTGCGACGATAATAGTCGAGAATGTAATTGGCATCCTCGACGCAATAATCGGCGGGCAAAAGCGCCTCGATCAGATCGACATCGAGCGGCTCCGTCGCCATGACCTGACTTGACACCGGCATCATCCGCTCGCCGATTTCCGGCAGCAATGTGCCGAGATAGGCATTACCGCAGACGAGGACATATTTCGCCTTGACGCTGCCCGTTGCCGTGCGCACGACGGGGTTTGCACCCTGCTCCAGCGAAATGACCCGCGAATTTTCGAATATGCGGGCACCAAGGCTTTCCGCCGCCGCCGCTTCGCCTTGCACCAGATTGAGCGGGTGAATGTGACCACCGAACCGGTCGATCATGCCGCCGGCATAACGCTCAGTCTTTACATATTTTCCAACATCGCCCTTGGCGACCATCTCAAGCCCGCCATGGCCGTGTTTTTCCCAATGGGCCTTGTGAGCCTCCATTTCGCGGATCTGTTTTGGTGTGAAGGCCGCGAAAAAGCCGCCATCGACGAGATCGCAATCGATGGCGTACTTGGCGATGCGCTCGCGGATGATCGCGCCGCCTTCCAGCGACATTTCCCCAAGTTTCACTGCCTTTTCGTTACCGTAACGCCCGGCGATGGTTTCGAGGTCGCGGCTGTAACCGTTGACGATCTGGCCACCATTGCGCCCCGAAGCGCCGAAGCCAACCCGCACACCTTCCAGCACGATGACCGAATAACCGCGTTCACTGAGTTCAAGTGCCGCGGAAATGCCGGTGAACCCGCCGCCGATGATGCAGATATCGGCTTCAAGCGCACCCTCGAGCGTCGGCCGCACGGATTTGACATTGGCGGAGGCCGCATACCACGACGATGTGTGGCCGGGATTGGGAATAGTCGTTACCTCAGCCATCTCACACCGTCCTGATATAGGCGTCATATTCGACGTCGGTTACACGCAGGGAAAATTCGGAAAGCTCCTGCTGTTTGCAGGCGGAAAACAGCGTGCGATAACGCTGGCCGAGCGTCGCATAGGCAAAGCTGGAGCGCGTGAAGCGCTGCAAGGCGTAGTCCCAGTTGGTAGGCAGCGGTTCGTGATTGATGGCATGGCTGTCACCCGCAATCGCGCCGCCGGGCTGGCGCTTCTCCTTCATGCCGGCCAATGCGGCACTCAGGATCATCGCCACGACGAGATAGGGATTGGTATCTGCACCTGCCACGCGATGTTCGATACGGGTCGCGGCCTTGCTGGCAACAATGACGCGCACCGCCGCCGAGCGGTTGTCGATGCCCCAGGAGGCGTAGGTCGGCGCATGTTCACTCGGCGTCAGACGGCGGTAGGAATTGGCATGGGGGGCGAAGATCGCCATGCTTTCCCCCATGTTTTCCAACAGGCCGCCGACCGAATGCATCAGCGCATCCGACGGGCCGTTTTCGCCAGCATAGATATTCCTGCCGTCCTTATCGAGAACGGAAAAATGCACATGCATACCGTTGCCGGCCTGCAACCCATAAGGCTTGGCCATGAAGGTGGCGTCGAGTTCATGCCGCCGCGCCACGCCCTTGACGATGCGTTTCAGGAAGACGGCGAAATCAGCGGCCTGCAACGCGTCCGGCACATGGTTGAGGTTGATTTCATATTGGCCGGGGCCGTTTTCCCGCAGCGTCGTATCGGCAAGCACACCCTGCGCCCGGCAGGCTGTGGCTATATCGTGGAAGACATCCTCGAAATCCTGCAATTCGGAAATCGACAGAACCTGGGTCTGGCCCGTGTGCCAGCGTCCCTCACGGCTGTGCGGCGGGCGCACGGGGTCAAGTGCAGAGCGGACTGGATCGATCAGGTAAAATTCCAGTTCCGTGGCGACGACCGGCGTGAGGCCGGCCTTTTTGTATGTTTCCAGAACCCGCGCCAGCACATTGCGCGGATCGCCGTAAAAGCCGGTTCCATCCGGGTTTTTCATCGCGAGCAGGACTTGAGCTGTCGGACGGCCAAGCCATGTTACCCGCGATAACGTACCGGGAACGGGAAAGCAGAACCCATCCGGATCACCCGTGCCTTCGGCGAGACCTGCGGCATGCACATCCCGGCCCCAGATATCCAGCGCATAAACGGAACGGGGGATTGCCATTCCCTTTTCGAGCACGTCGATTGCCCTCTCCCGCGGAATCCATTTGCCGCGCGGAACGCCGTTCGCGTCTATGACGAAGGCTTCGAGAATTTCGATATCGGGGTTATCGGCGAAAAATTTCTTTGCGTTTTCAATATCATACATCGTGCACCAGCAGGCCGTTTCTCTTCTGTGTCGCGCGCGGAAGCGCTTCGCTAACGAAAATCATCCTGCTGCTGATAGATGAGAAACCTCGCCACCATGATGACGTTTGCCCCTTTTCCCTCTTGATAAGCCCATGTTACGTGGGCGGCCGCAGGAAGGCCAGTGGATTCGGCTATCAGGGATTGAACCTTTCCGGGCGATAGGCGTCAATGGCGATAACAGGTGTTTCTCCCAGCATCGTTTCCGCCAGAACGCGGCCGGTGATCGGCCCCAGCGTGAGACCGTGATGGGCATGCCCGAACGAGAACCACAGGGTTCTGTGGCGCGGCGCCTTGCCGATGATCGGCATCATATCCGGCGTGCAGGGACGTGCGCCCATCCACGGTTCGGCATCCAACCGGCCACCCAGAGGAAAGACGGTGCGGGCCACCCGTTCCGCCCGCTCGATCTGCACGGGGGATTTCGGCGCATCGCGTTCGGCAAATTCAGCACCTGTCGTGAGGCGGATGCCCTTGCGCATCGGTGCCAGGAAATAACCGCGCTCGGCATCGATCAGCCAGCTGTTGAGCTTTGTCCCCTCCTGCGGCGCATAATGCATGTGATAGCCACGCTTCACCCCGAGCGGGAAACGATAACCCAGCCTCTCTGTCACCGTATCTGCCCACGGACCAAGCGCCACGACGGCATGTTCGGCCTCGACCGCGCCGGTTTCGGTGCGCACCGTCCAGCCACTTACTGTCTGGCTAAGCGTCGATGCATCGCCCCGGATAAAGGTGCCGCCGAGGTTTTCGAACAGTTTGAGATAGGCGAGCGTCAGCGCGTGCGGATCGAGCACCGACCAGGGATCGTTCCATTTCAGGCCGCCGACGAAATCACGGCTGAGATGCGGTTCGGCCGTTGCGAGTTCTTCGGCGTCGAGTTTCGTGTGGGAAATGCCGTGGTCACGCGTAAGCCGCTCAGCGAAGGCATAGTCGGCATCCCGCCTTGCGGCAGTCCTGTAAGCCTCCATCCAGCCGTTCTTGACGATCAGATCGCCGGCCTTCGCCTCGTCGATCAAAATACTGTGTTCGGAAACCGAATGCTCAATCAGCGGCGCATAGGCGCGCGCAATCGCCGCGTGGCGCGTGGCTGCGGAATTATACCAGTAACGGCCGAGAAAAGGCGCGATCTTTGGCAAGGCAGAAAGGTGATAACGGGCATCGATGCTGTTATTCAGGGAATAGCGGAGCAGCAGTGCAAGGTCCTGCGGAAAGGCGTAAGGCACGACACCTTCTCTCTGGATCAGTCCGGCATTGCCGAAGGAGGTCTCCTCGCCCGGTCCGCGCCGGTCAACCAGCACCACCGATTTGCCCCTTCGGGCCAGTTGCAAAGCGACGGAGACCCCGATGATCCCCGCTCCCAGAACAATCACATCCGCTGCCATGGCAATCAATCCGTTTCCGCATCACGTCTCTCGCAACATGGGTCGGCATTTTCCGCGAAGCAACAGAAAAATCATCACCTTAATAGAAACAGCGATGCGCCTACTGGCTCACCGCTTTGGTTTCGACGGCCTCGATATTGAAGGCCGCAGCCAGAAGCGCCTTGGTATAGTCCTGCTGCGGGCTGGCGAAAATCTCCGCCGCTGCACCGCTCTCCACCACCTTGCCGTGGCGCATGACGATCAGGTCGTTGGCGAGCGCCTTCACCACCTTCAGATCGTGACTGATGAAGAGGTATGCGAGTTCGTGCTTGGCCTGGAGATCGCGCAGCAGATCGACCACCTGCGCCTGCACGCTCATGTCGAGCGCGGATGTCGGCTCATCCAGCATGACGAAACGCGGTTTCAGCACCATGGCACGGGCGATGGCGATGCGCTGACGCTGGCCGCCGGAAAATTCATGTGGATACCGCCAGCGGGTGGCCGGGTCGAGGCCGACCTCTTCCAGCGCGGTGGCGACACGCGTATCGCGCTCGTCGGCGGATAGAGACCGCTCGTGCACCTTCAGGCCCTCGGCGACGATTTCGCCCACCGACATGCGCGGGCTGAGTGAACCGTAAGGATCCTGAAACACCACCTGGAGCCGGTTTCTGAGCGGCTTCATCATCTCATAGGAATAATGATCGATCGACTGGCCGATGAAGCTGATGCGCCCCTCAGACGCGATCAGCCGGGAGAGCGCCAGACCAAGCGTGGTCTTGCCGGAACCGGATTCACCCACCACGCCCACCGTTTGACCGGCTCGCAGGGTAATATCGATGCCGTCCACCGCCTTGACATGGTCGACAACCCTGCGCATCAGCCCCGCCTTGATCGGGAACCAGACCTTGATGTCGTCGCCCTGCATGACCACGGGTTTGCTGGCATCGGAATGCGGCGGCTCGCCCTTCGGCTCTGCTGCGAGAAGATGGCGCGTGTAGGCGTGCTGCGGATCGGTAAACACCTGCTCCACGTTGCCGGTCTCGACGATCTTACCCTTGGTCATGACGCAGACGCGGTCGGCAAATTTGCGGACGATGCCGAGGTCGTGGGTGATGAACAGCATGGACATGCCGTGTTTCGTCTTCAGATCACTCAGAAGCTCAAGGATCTGCGCCTGCACCGTCACGTCGAGCGCCGTGGTCGGCTCATCGGCGATCAGCAGTTTCGGCCGGTTGGCAAGCGCCATGGCGATCATCACACGCTGCCGCTGGCCGCCGGACAATTCATGCGGATAGGCTTTGAGGCGCTTTTCCGGTTCACGGATGCCGACCTGCAACAATAGTTCCAGCGTGCGCGCCCGCGCCTCAGCCCCGGTGATTGCCTGGTGCAACTCGAGAATCTCGCCGATCTGCCGCTCGATGGTGTGGAGCGGATTGAGCGAGGTCATCGGCTCCTGGAAAATCATGGTGATGTCGTTGCCGCGCACCGCGCGCAACGCCCGTTCCGGAAGGGTGAGCATGTCCTTGCCGTCGAACAGGATTTTCCCAGACGGGTGGCTCGCCCCCGGATAGGGCAGCAATTTGAGAATGGAATTCGCGGTCACGGACTTGCCGGAACCGGACTCGCCAACGAGAGCAACGACTTCGCCCGGCATCAGGTCGAAGGAGACGTGATCCACGGCGACGCTGGTCGCCCCACCCTGATGAAAGGCAACCGAAAGGTCACGGACGGAGAGAAGTGGCTGGATGGTTTTTTCCGTCATGGCGATCACCGGAACGTCTTGCGTGGATCGAAGGCGTCGCGCACCGCTTCACCGACGAAAATCAACAGCGAGAGCATGATGGACATGGTGAAAAACGCGGTGAGGCCAAGCCAGGGGGCCTGAAGGTTGTTCTTGCCCTGTGCGATCATCTCGCCCAGCGACGGTGAGCCCGGCGGCATGCCGAAGCCGAGGAAATCGAGCGAGGTCAGCGTCGTGATCGAACCCGAGAGGATGAACGGCAGGAAGGTCAGCGTCGCCACCATGGCGTTGGGCAGAAGATGCCGGAACATGATCGTCCAGTTGCCGACGCCGAGCGCACGGGCAGCGCGGACATATTCGAAGTTTCTGGCGCGCAGGAATTCCGCCCGCACAATGCCGACGAAGCCGACCCATGAGAATAGCAGCATGATGCCGAGCAACACGAAGAAGCCAGGTGGCATAATGGCAGCGATGATGAGCAGGATATAGAGCACCGGCATGGACGACCAGATTTCGATGGAACGCTGCAAAAGCAGGTCAGTCCAGCCGCCGAAATAGCCCTGAATGGCGCCGGCGGTGACGCCGACCAGAGCCGACGCGATGGTCAGCGTCAGGCCGAACAGCACGGAGATGCGGAAACCATAGATCATCCGCGCCGTGACGTCGCGTGCCTGATTGTCGGTTCCGAGCCAGTTGAGATTGCCAAGCGTGCAACCGGGATCGGCATTACCCTGTGGGTAGGCCGAGCAGCGGTCTTTTTCATCCATCAACCAGAAGGGCGCGGTGGGTGCCGAATGCGGAATATTGGAGTTGACCGTCTGGTAGGAATAACGGATCGGCGGCCAGATCATCCAGCCATTGGCGTTGATCTCGTCCTGGATGAAGGAGGATTTGTAATCTGTCTGGGCAAGGAAGCCGCCGAACTTCTCTTCCGGATAATCGACCATGACCGGCACCAGTATCTCGCCTTTGTAGGAAGCGAGAATGGGTTTGTCATTGGCGATGAATTCCGCGATCAGGCTCAGGAAAAACAGGATCAGGAACAGCCAGAAGGACCAGTAACCGCGTCGGTTCGCCTTGAAATTCTGCCAGCGGCGCTTGGTCGTCGGCGAAAACCACGGGCGCTTCGGCTTTACCAGTGTTTCGGCAGCGGCGGTGTGGGCGAGCGTCATCACACGTCCCTCCGCTCGAAGTCGATACGCGGATCGATCCATGTATAGATAAGGTCGGAAAGGAGACCGACCACAAGGCCCATCAGCGAGAAGATGAAAAGCGTGCCGAACACGATCGGGTAATCACGATTGACGACCGAGAGATAGCCGAGGCGGCCGAGACCATCCAGCGAAAAGATGTTCTCGATCAGCAGCGAGCCGGTGAAGAAAGCCGAGATGAAGGCGCCCGGAAAACCGGCAATCACGATCAGCATCGCATTGCGGAAGACGTGGCCATAGAGAACCTTGCGTTCGGAGAGACCCTTGGCGCGGGCAGTGACGACATATTGCTTCTTGATCTCGTCGATGAAGGAATTTTTCGTCAGAAGCGTCGTTGTTGCGAAAGCCGAGAGCGACAGCGCAATCAATGGCAGCGTCAGATGCCAGAAGTAGTCGATGATCTTCTGCCACCAGTTCAGCTGGTCAAAATTATCCGACACCAACCCGCGCAACGGGAACCAATCGAAGAACGAGCCGCCGGCGAAAAGCACGATGAGAAGAATGCCGAACAGAAAGCTCGGCACCGCATAACCGATGATGATGATGCCTGATGTCCAGACGTCGAAGGTCGAGCCATCGGAGACGGCTTTCTTGATGCCGAGGGGAATGGAGATGATGTAGGAGATGATCAGGATCCAGAAACCAAGCGACATCGACACCGGCAGCTTGTCGATGATGAGATCGATGACCGAGGAATTGCGGAAGAAGCTGTCGCCGAAATCGAAGCGGATGTAATTCCACATCATTTCGAGAAAACGGGTGAGCGGCGGCTTGTCGAAACCGAACTGCTTCTCGAGCTTGGCGATCAGCTCCGGATCAAGGCCCTGCGCACCGCGATATTTCGAGCCGCTTTCATCAAAACCGCCGGACTGGCCCATAAGATCGCCGCCGCCCGAAAGCCGGTCGGAAGCGCTGTCGCCCTGCCCCGTCAGCTGCGCGACGACCTGCTCCACCGGCCCGCCCGGCGCAAACTGGATGACGAGAAACGAAATGCCCATGATGCCGATGATGGTCGGGATCATCAGCGCCAGACGTCTGAGGATATAGGCGCCCATCAGCCTCTGCTCCCGGGAGATACGTCAGCGGTTTTCGTTTCAGTCAAACCCGGTCCTTTCATGAAAGCGCGGCCCGCGCGCTCCAAGCGATTCGTTTCGCCCTATGTGAATCAAGCCTTCGCCGCGAAAGCAAGGCCGGCGTCAGTTTCCGGCCTGGCTGGACCACCATGCGTCTGGAAAACCGATGCCATATTCAGGCAGGTTTTCAGGGCGGGTGAGCGTGTTCCAGTAAGCGAGGAACATCTCGCCGCGGTAAAATTGCGGAATGACGTAGCTGTTTGCCAGAAGCACCCGGTCGAGTGCGCGCGCCGCAGCCACCTGTTCATCCCGGTTTGGCGCAAATATGACCTTCCTGACCAGAGCATCGACGGCGGGGTTCTTGATGCCGGCGAGATTGTTGGACCCCTGCCGATCGGCCGCGGCCGAGCCCCAGAAATCTGCCTGTTCATTGCCGGGATTGGCCGATGTCGCCCAGAGCTTGACCGCAACGTCGAAATCGAAGCTGCGGGTGCGGTTGGTATATTGCGAGGCATCGACCGTGCGGATGGTGGCGTTGATGCCGATCTTCTTGAGGTTCTGGACATAGGGCAGGATGGTTCTCTCCATGCCGGAGGAATCGATCAGGAATTCCATATCGAGCTGCTGTCCGGTTGCAGCATTGACCATGCGGTTGCCGCGCAGCTCGTAACCGGCCGCCTTCATCAGCCTCACCGCCTCGCGCAGATTGTCGCGCTGCTTCGCAGGATCGCCTGCCACCGGGTTGCGGTATTCAGTAGTGAAGACTTCCGGCGGCACCTGATCTTTCAGCTCCTGCAGCAGTTCCAGCTCGCGCCCGGTCGGCAGGCCGGAAGAGGCCAGCTCACTACCCATGAAGAAGCTGTTGATACGCTGGAACTGGCCGTAAGCCAGCGTGCGGTTCAGCTCCTCGAAATCGAAGGCGTAATTGAGCGCCTTGCGCAGGTTGGGGTTCTGGAACTTTTCGCGGCGCATGTTCGGCACAAAGGCCTGCATGATGCCGACGGAGCGATAGATATTCGGTAGTTCCTCTTTCTTGACGCGGCCTTCCTTGACGGCCGGAAAATCATAACCCGTGACCCAGCGGCTGGATGAGGCTTCCTGGCGGAAATCGACGGTGCCGGACTTGAAGGCCTGGAATTCCACATCCTGATCGGAAAAGAAGCTGTAGGTGATGGTTTTGAAATTGTTCATCCCGACATTCACATTGACGTCCTTGCCCCAATAGTCGTCGCGACGCTCATAGGTCATCGTGGAACCGGGAGACAGCGAGGCGATCTTGTAGGCCCCAGAGCCCATCACCGGCTCCAGCGTGCCACGGGAGATATCACGCGGCTTGCCGTCTGGACCTGCAGCCTCCCACCAGTGCTTCGGAACGATCAGCAATTGCCCGACGATCTGCGGCAATTCGCGATTGTTCTTTTCATCGAAGGTGAAGGTGATGTCCCTTTCGCCGCTCACCTCTGCCTTGGTGACGTGGGTGTAATAGGTAGCAAGCTGCGGGCTCAAATCCTTGGCCTTTTCGAAGCTGAAAACTACATCCTCCGGCGTCACCGGTTTGCCATCAGCCCATTTGGCCTCCGCCCGCAACCGGAATGTTGCCTTCGAAATATCATCGGGATAGCTGACGCCCTCAGCCAGAAGCCCGTAGGATGCCGAGAGTTCCTCTTCCGTTGATTTCATCAGCGTGTCGAAGACCAGCGAAAGTCCTGTCGCCGCCTCACCCTTGGCGAGCAGCGGGTTGAGCGTGTCGAAGGTTCCCGTCGTCGACATGCGCAGCGCACCGCCTTTCGGCGCCTTGGTGTTCACATAGTCGAAATGATCGAAACCATCAGGATGTTTCAGTTCCCCGACCGTCGAAATCCCCTTTCGCCAGACATCGCCCGACTGGGCGGAGGCCGCTGCCGGCATCAGCATGGCGGATGCCGCAAGGGCGATCAGAAGGCGGGATTTCAGTGGTGCCAATATCATCGGGGGAATGTCCCTGTTTTCGTGTTTGTTGGAGAGAGCATAAAACAAAGATTGGCAAAAAACAGATGCTTCGGCTCACAAGCTCTTTATCGGCACTCTTAATCTGCCTGCTTTGCACAAACCGGGTGAAACATGGTTTCAACAAAATCCCGTTCCAGTTTACTCTAAGGGGAAGAGAATCATCTGATCGGACGGGCACGGCTATATGACGGCGGGATCATCGAGAGTTTTCAAGGCGGCCATGCTGGCGATTTCGGTCGTCTCCGCGCTGCAGTTGCAGATGGAAACCGCATCGGCCGAGGACAGGCCCGCGAAAGAAGTGTTCGGCCATACGGCCCTGCCTTCCGCAGCTGCCTCGCAGCCCATCGGCTCCTATGCCAAGGGCTGCCAGTCCGGCGCGATCGCCATGCCGACCGACGGTCCCGGCTGGCAGGCCATGCGGCTTTCGCGCAACCGGCGCTGGGGCCAGCCGCAGCTGATTTCCTTCCTTGAGCGCTTTTCGCAGGATGCCCAGAAAATCGGCTGGCCGGGTCTGTTGCTCGGCGATATTTCCCAGCCGCGCGGCGGGCCGATGCTGACCGGCCATGCCTCGCACCAAATCGGCTTGGATGTCGATGTCTGGTGGCGGCCGATGCCCACCCCCCGGCTGAGCGTGGAGCAGCGCGAAACGGTGCCGTTCATCTCCATGCTGGACAAGGGCAAATTCCTGACAGTCGATGATCGCAAATGGTCGCCGCTCAATGCCCGGCTGGTGATGATGGCGGCGAGCTATCCGCAAGTGGAACGTGTCTTCGTCAACCCGGCCATCAAGCAGAAACTCTGCCAGACATGGACCGGCGACCGCACCTTCATGGGCAAGATCAGGCCGATTTATGGGCACGACGAACATTTCCACATTCGCCTCGAATGCCCGCCCGGCGCGCCGAACTGCAAACCGCAGGCGGCCGTGGGCAAGGGCGATGGCTGCGACAAGTCGCTCGCCTGGTGGTTTACCAAAGAACCATGGGCGCCGCCGAAAAAAGACCCCAATGCCAAACCGGTGAAACCGCGCCAAGTCATGGTCTCCGACCTACCCGCCGCCTGCGCCGCCGTGGCTGCCGCCCCTTCCGTCAACCCCGAGGGTATTGCGGCGCAGGCCTATTCCCCCGCGCCGGTTCAGGCCGTGCGCCAGCAAAGCGTGGAACAGGTTATTCAGAACGCTCCGACCCTCCAGCCGCCTTTGGATATTCCACTGCCGACCCAGCGCCCGACATTGAACTGATACAGAAATGAGGCATTCAACAGCTTCCCTTTTCAAATGGCGGCAAGCTGTTATAGAAGGCTTCAAATCGATTTAATTCTTTACGGGGACAGGCTGGGACCATGGAAGGGCAACGCTGTATCGCGCTCATCGCTCACGACGAGAAAAAAGACGATATGGCGGATTTCGCCCGTCAGCATCAAAAAGCGCTCTCCAGTTTCAAGATCGTCGCCACCGGCACGACCGGCGGCCGCGTCCAGGAAGCCTGTCCGGGGCTCGACGTCATTCGCCTCAAGAGCGGCCCGCTTGGCGGCGACCAGCAGATCGGCGCGATGATCGCGACCGGCGCGGTGGACATGCTGATCTTCTTCACCGACCCGCTGACGGCAATGCCGCATGATGTGGATGTGAAGGCGCTGACCCGGCTGGCCACGGTCTATGACATTCCCATGGCGCTCAACCGCGCCACCGCAGAAAACCTGATCGACTTCAATTCCGCCGACTGACCCGCACCCACCAATATGGAACAGGCAATGCCGAAGACGTCCGATACCGAATATCTGTCCTTCCCGATCCTTCTTGGCGACATCGGCGGCACCAATGCCCGCTTTTCCATTCTGATCGATTCCTTTGCGGAACCCGTGCACCTCACCACCGTGAAGACAGCGGAATATCCGACGATCGACGACGCCATCCAGCAGGCGGTTCTGGACAAGACCTCGCTGCAGCCGGTCTCGACCATTCTTGCGATTGCCGGCCCTATCGAAGGCGACGAGATTCCGCTCACCAACTGCCATTGGGTTGTCAAGCCGAAGGGCATGCTGGCTAATCTCGGCCTCAAGGATGTCATCGTCATCAATGATTTCGAAGCGCAGGCTCTGGCGATTGCAGCGCTTGACGACGACAACCGCGAACCTATCGGCGCCGGCAAGAAAGACATGCTGGCGTCGCGCGTCGTTCTTGGGCCGGGCACAGGCCTCGGGGTCGCCGGTCTGGTTTACGCCCGCCATATGTGGTTCCCGGTGCCCGGCGAAGGCGGCCATATCGATGTCGGCCCAAGAAGTGCACGTGACTATGCGGTTTTCCCGCATATCGAAACCATTGAGGGCCGTGTTGCCGGCGAACAGATCCTGTGCGGACGCGGACTGGTCAATCTTTACCGCGCCGTCTGCAAGACCGATGGCATCGAACCCGTTTTTTCCGATCCGGCCGATATCACCTCGCAGGGGCTTTCGGGCCAGAATGCGCAGGCAAAAGAAACGCTTTCGCTTTTCAGCACCTATCTCGGCCGTGTGGCTGGTGATCTCGCGCTGATCTTCATGGCCAAGGGCGGCGTTTATCTCGCCGGCGGCATTTCGCAGAAGATCATCCCGGCGCTGAAGAGCCCGGAATTCCGGGCCGCCTTTGAAGACAAGGCGCCACACAGTGCGCTGATGCGGACCATTCCGACCTTCGTCGTCACCCATCCACAGGCAGCGCTTTCCGGTCTTGCCACCTATGCGAGAACACCTGCCGATTTCGGCCTGGCGCTGGATGGTCGGCGCTGGAGAGCCTGATCGGCCCTTCCCATGTGATGCTTGCGAAGCGGGCGGGCGGTCTTTAACGTCGCCGCTGCAAACATCAAACGTCCGATACCGGCGGGTTTCGATCCGTCCGACATGAAAAGTGAGTGAAAACATGGGCAGCAGCGGCATGAAACTGGTGGTGGTCGGCGCGGCGGGCCGCATGGGACAGGCACTGATCCGCCTCATTCACCAGACACCAGGCGTCCAGCTGCATGCCGCCGTCGCACGCGAGGGCTCCGCCTTTGTCGGCCGCGATGCCGGCGAGATTGCCGGTCTCGGCCCGATCGGCATCGAAATCACCAGCGATCCGTTGCAGGCCTTCCTGCATGCCGAAGGGGTAATCGATTTCACCTCACCGGCAACCAGCGTCACCTTTGCCGGTCTCGCCGCGCAGGCCCGCATCGTGCATGTCATCGGCACCACCGGCTGCTCGCCGGAAGATGAGGACAAATTCAACGCGGCATCACGCCATGCGCGCATCGTCAAGTCAGGCAATATGAGCCTCGGCGTCAACCTGCTCAGCGTCTTGACGCAGCAGGCGGCGCAGGCGCTGGATGCGCAAAACTGGGATATCGAGATCCTGGAAATGCACCACAAGCACAAGGTAGACGCGCCTTCCGGGACCGCGCTTTTGCTGGGCGAAGCGGCAGCCGCCGGCCGCAAGGTCGATCTCACCACCTCTTCCGTGCGCGTGCGCGACGGACATACGGGTGCGCGGGAGACCGGCACCATCGGTTTCGCCACGCTGCGCGGCGGCTCGGTGATCGGTGAACATTCGGTGATCTTCGCCGGCGAGGGCGAACGCGTCGAGCTGTCCCACTATGCCGGAGACCGCTCCATTTTCGCGCGCGGTGCGATTACGGCGGCCGTCTGGGCTTTAGACAAGAAGCCGGGCTTCTATTCCATGCTGGATGTGCTCGGCCTTTCACAGGCGGAGTAAGCCCGTACCCTAATTTTCGACCGTGAATTCGACGGTATCGGCCGAAAATCGGCTGACGGCATATTGCACCGGCACGCCATCCATATCGGCATTCAGCGCCTGAGTGACAAGCAGGATCGCGCCCGGCGACAGCTCGAGATCGGCCAGATCCTGCGTATCGGCGTGGCTGGCTGAAATGACGGTCGAGATGCGCACGTAGTCTGCCACGCCGAGCGCCTTGAAAGCAGCCGTGATCGAGCCGCTTTTCTGATAGGCATCGCCTATTCCGGCAAAACGATCCGCCGGAAACCACGTGGTTGAACGGGACACCGGCCGGGTGTCGGCCTTGCGCAGGGTCTCCAGACGCACGAGCGGTGCGCCGGCGGGTAATTGCAACCGCGTTGCGAGATCGGCGGTGGCCGGCTCGGTCGTGTGGGAAAGAAGCAGCGCCTCCATTTCCTTCACCTGATCGCCGATGCCTGCCGTGAACCGCGTCCGCAGCGAAATCGGAAAACTCAGCCGTTCCTTGCGAGCGATCATCGTGCCACGCCCTTGCCTCGGCTCAAGGATGCCTTCACTCGCCAATGCGGCAATGGCGCTTCTGACGGTGTGGCGGTTGACGCCGAATTTTTCGGCCAGCGTCATTTCAGGCGGCAACATGCCGGTTTCATCGTGATCGCCCGCTGCAATCTCGCCTCTGATCCGGTCGGCGATTTGCCGCCAGAGCGCTACGCCGTTCTTTCTTTTCATTGCTGCTGCAGGGCTCATGTCACACGCTTGTCATTCATCGACGTTAATTGTAACTTATATTGTATAGTTGTCTATATCAATAGACATTAGAGGTCAAGCGATGAATAACGAAGCTGCGAATATACAGACGGAAAGGAAGCGGGTGGCGGCACTTCTTGCCCGCGCTACCGTTCAGGAACTTGAGGCGGTCTGGAACCGGCAGGACGCCAGCCCGCAAACGGAAAATGTGCGCGGACCGGAAACCGGCCTCGTCATGGTCAAGGGCCGTATCGGCGGCGGCGGCGCGCCTTTCAACCTGGGCGAAACCACCGTTACCCGCGCGACGATCAAGCTTGCTTCCGGCACTGTCGGCCATGCGCATGTTCTCGGTACCGGCCGCAAGAAGGCCTGGTATGCGGCCGTTTTCGACGCGCTCTGGCAGGAAAATCCGACCCGGGACTTCATTGAAACCGAGCTTCTCTCACCGGTCGAAAAGAGACTGACCGAAGAGAAACAGCGGAAAACGAAAGAGACCGCCGCCACGCGGGTCGATTTCTTCACCATGGTTCGAGGAGAAGATTGATGGGTGTCAAAGCCGAAGCATTGACGGGCGGCTTTTCCGACGCCGTCTTCGATTCCCAACGGGTTTTTAAAAAGCTGATGGACGGCATGGCCCGTCCGGGCACACCGCAGACGATCGAAACCACAGTCGCCCCGCCGACACCGCTTGCCACTGCAACGGGTGCGGTTCTGCTGGCGCTTTGCGACCACGACACGCCGGTCTGGCTGAGCAGCACGCTGCGGAAAACTGCCGTGCCGGGTTGGGTTGGGTTTCACACCGGCGCGATTGCGACGGAAGAAAAGGGTGCTGCGCAGTTCGCCGTGATCGAGGCGGGCAGCGCCATTGCCTCCTTCGGCCTCTTCGCTCAGGGAAGCCAGGAATATCCCGACCGTTCGACGACGGTCATCATCGAATTGCCCGATCTTGATGGCGGACAGGAGTTGTCACTGTCCGGCCCCGGCATCCGCCACATCAATATCATCAGCCCTTCCGGCCTGCCGGAGATATTTCCGAGGCTCTGGGCGGAGAACAACGCCATTTTCCCGCGCGGCGTTGATGTCATTTTGACCTGCGCCGACAAATTCGTCTGCCTGCCGCGCACGACGCGCATTAAATCCGTGGAGGCATAAGATGTATGTTGCTGTCAAAGGCGGCGAAACCGCCATCGCCAACGCCCACCGACTTCTGGCCGACAAAAGGCGCGGAGACCGTGGCCTGCCCACCATGACCGTGGCGCAGATCGTTTCGCAGCTTTCACTCGCGGTCGACCGCGTCATGGCGGAAGCCTCGCTTTACGACCAGTCGCTTGCAGCCCTTGCCGTCAAGCAGGCGCGCGGTGACATGATCGAGGCCATCTTCCTGCTGCGCGCCTATCGCACCACGTTGCCGCGGTTCGGCTATTCGCTGCCGGTCAATACGGCTGACATGACGGTGCAGCGACGCGTTTCCGCGACCTACAAGGATTTGCCGGGCGGGCAATTGCTGGGGCCGACCTTCGATTATACCCATCGTCTGCTCGATCCCTCACTCCTCGAAGACGAGGTTGTCGAAACCGCTGCCATTCGTGAAGGCGAACCGGATTATGTCATGCGGGTTTCCGACATTCTGGCGGAAGAAGGGCTGATCGAAAGCGATGGCGATATGCCTGACGATCATATTGCCGGCGATCTGACGCGCGAGCCGATGGAGTTTCCGATGCCACGCGACCTACGCCTGCAATCGCTGGCGCGCGGTGACGAGGGCTTTCTTCTCGCACTCGCCTATTCGACGCAGCGCGGTTACGGCCGCACGCATCCCTTCGTCGGTGAAATCCGCATCGGTGATGTGGAAGTGGAGCTGGAGGTTCCCGAACGCGGCTTTGCCGTCTCGCTTGGCGATATCAAGGTCACAGAATGCCAGATGGTCAACCAGTTCAAGGGTTCGGCCAAGGCGCCACCGCAATTCACCCGCGGTTACGGGCTGGTGTTCGGCCAGAGCGAACGCAAGGCGATGGCCATGTCGCTGGTCGACAGGGCACTGCGGGCCAGTGAATTCGGCGAAGATGTCGTCGCCCCGGCGCAGGATGAGGAATTCGTCATCTCACATGCAGACAATGTGCAGGCGACGGGTTTCGTCGAACATCTGAAGCTGCCGCATTACGTGGATTTTCAGGCCGAACTTGGTCTGGTCAGGAAGATGCGCGCCGATTTCGAGGCGATCAATACTGATGGCGCGGAATGGATGGGCGATGCAGCCGAATAGCTCAGCGGCTGTGCTGCTCCCCAAACCAGTAAGCGCAAAAGACGGTCGATGCTGCAAACACAGCAAAGAACACGGCTGCAAGAATTCCAATCTCCATGAGCTTGTACTCCTTTTTTCGCAAGGTTAACGCGCAATGCTTAAAGAAGTTTCATTTGACGACGGGCTGGCTGCCTACAACTTCGCCTATCTGGACGAACAGACCAAGCGGATGATCCGCCGGGCGATCCTGAAGGCCATTGCCATTCCCGGTTATCAGGTTCCCTTCGCT
Source organism: Agrobacterium burrii (assembly GCF_017313405.1). Classification (NCBI taxonomy): domain Bacteria; kingdom Pseudomonadati; phylum Pseudomonadota; class Alphaproteobacteria; order Hyphomicrobiales; family Rhizobiaceae; genus Agrobacterium; species Agrobacterium burrii. Next base: position 119,463 of record NZ_JAFLNA010000005.1, on the reverse strand, counting down.
TCCCGTGAAATGCCCATGCCCTATGGCTGGGGCACCGGCGGCGTGCAGGTAACGGCCTCCATCCTCGGCCCCGAAGATGTGCTGAAGGTGATCGACCAGGGCGCCGACGACACCACCAATGCGGTGTCCATTCGCGCCTTTTTCCAGAAGGTGGCGAATGTTGCCGTCACCACCCGCACCGGGGACGCGACCATCATCCAGACGCGGCACCGCATTCCCGAAGAAGAGCTGCATTCGGGACAGGTTCTGGTCTATCAGGTTCCCATCCCCGAACCGTTACGCTTCCTCGAGCCGCGCGAGACCGAAACCCGCGTCATGCATGCGCTGGAGGAATACGGCCTGATGCACGTCAAGCTTTACGAGGACATCGCCCGCAACGGCCGCATCTCCACCACCTATGCCTATCCGGTAAAGGTTGCCGGGCGTTATGTGATGGACCCCTCGCCGACGCCGAAATTCGACAATCCGAAAATGAATATGTCGGATGCGCTGCAACTGTTCGGGGCCGGTCGCGAAAAGCGCATCTATGCCGTGCCGCCCTATACCGACGTCGTCAGCCTCGATTTCGAGGACCATCCCTTTGAAATCCAGCGCTTCGACAAGCCCTGCGCTCTCTGCGGTGGCGAGAATGTCTATCTGGACGAGGTGGTGCTGGATGACAAGGGCGGACGAATGTTCGTCTGCTCCGATACCGACCATTGCGAGGACCGCCGCGCCCATGGCCACAAGGGCCACCTGCTGGCGGATGTGAAGGAGGCCGCAGAATGAGCGACGCACCGCTTTTGAAAGTCCGGGACGTTTCCAAATATTACGGCGACCGTGCCGGTTGCCGCAACGTTTCCTTTGAACTCTACCCGGGCGAGGTTCTGGCCATCGTCGGCGAATCCGGCTCCGGCAAGACCACACTTCTCAACTGCATTTCCACCCGGCTGATGCCAACGGCGGGCAGCGTGGAATATCGCATGCGCGACGGCTCGGTGCGTGATCTCTACCACATGGGCGAGGCCGAACGGCGTTTCCTGATGCGGACCGACTGGGGTTTCGTGCACCAGAATCCGGCGGACGGGTTGCGTATGGCGGTGTCGGCCGGCGCCAATGTCGGTGAGCGGCTGATGGCTGTGGGCAACCGGCACTACGGTAACATTCGCCAATCGGCCAGCGAGTGGCTGGAACGGGTGGAAATCGGCACCGACCGTATCGACGATCAGCCGCGCGCCTTTTCCGGCGGCATGCGCCAGCGCCTGCAGATCGCCCGCAATCTCGTCACCTCGCCGCGCCTCGTCTTCATGGACGAACCGACGGGCGGCCTCGATGTTTCCGTGCAGGCGCGCCTGCTCGATCTGGTGCGCGGTCTCGTCAACGATCTCGGGCTTGCCGTCGTCGTCGTCACCCATGACCTGGCGGTGGCACGACTGCTGTCTCACCGCATGATGGTGATGAAGGGCGGCGACGTCATTGAGCATGGTCTCACCGACCGGGTGCTGGACGATCCGCGCGAGCCCTACACGCAATTGCTTGTTTCCTCCATTTTGCAGGTTTGACGCCATGGCAACGCCCCTTATCGTTTCGGAAGTTTTCAAAAGCTTCACCATGCATCTGCGCGACGGCATCGAGTTGCCGGTCGTGCGCGATGTCAATTTCTCCGTTTCCGGCGGCGAATGCGTCGTGCTCGGCGGCCCTTCGGGTATCGGCAAAAGCTCGATCCTGAAAATGCTCTATGGCAACTACGCCATCGACAGCGGGCAGATTCTCATCCGCCACCAGGATCAAGTCGTTGATATCGGCAATGCCTCGCCGCGCACGATCCTCGAAATTCGCCATCGCACCATCGGTTATGTCAGCCAGTTCCTGCGCACCGTGCCGCGTGTTCCGGCAATCGACGTCGTCGCCGAACCGCTCTTCGCGCGCAAGGTTGCCGCCGAGGAGGCGCGCGAGCAGGCGGCCATGCTGCTGTCGAAACTCAACCTGCCGCGCGAACTGTGGTCCCTGCCGCCGGCGACCTTTTCGGGCGGCGAGCAGCAGCGCGTCAACATTGCGCGCGGCTTCATCACCGATCATGCGATCCTGCTTCTCGATGAGCCAACCGCATCGCTGGATGCCGCCAACCGGCGGGTGGTCGTTGACATGATCATCGAGAAAAAAGCGAAAGGTACGGCGTTGCTGGGTATCTTCCACGACGAGGAAGTGCGGGAAGCCGTTGCCGACCGCATTCTCGACGTCTCGCAATTCTCTCCCCGGAAGGCAGCGGCATGAGTGTCAAGGTCGGTCTCGAACCTGTCATTCACGACACCGCCCGTGTCACAAATTCCTCGATCGGCCGCTATACCGAGGTTTCGGAGCGCTGCCGCCTTGAGGAGGTCGAGATGGGCGATTACTCCTATGTCATGCAGGACGGCGCGATCTGGTGCGCCACCATCGGCAAATTCGTCAATATCGCCGCCTCCGTCCGCATCAACGCCACCAATCACCCGATGCAGCGGGCGACGTTGCACCATTTCACCTACCGCGCCCGCAGCTACTGGGACGACGCCGAGGATGAAACGGACTTCTTCGCCGCCCGCCGCGCCAAGCGCGTGGTGATCGGCCACGACGTGTGGATCGGCCATGGCGCAACCATCCTGCCCGGTGTGACGGTTGGAAACGGTGCGGTAATCGGGGCTGGCGCGGTCGTATCGAAAGATGTCGCGCCCTATACCGTCGTCGGTGGCGTGCCCGCCCGGCTGATCCGTGAGCGTTTTCCGGCGGAGCTTGGCCGGCGCATGGACGATCTGAATTGGTGGGATTGGGATCATGCCAGACTGCGCGGCGCACTCGATGATTTCCGCGCGCTCGCCGCCGAGGATTTCGTGGCGAAATATGGTGGATGAACTCCACTCATACCGAAGCGATTGCAAATCCCGGGGCCACGTCCCGGGATTTCTGTTTGTCGGCTCCAGATATGCCCGGCTGATGACATCCCTGACGAAAGGTTTGTCGGCGAACCCCAGGATGTCGTATCTGCGAATTCTGTAATATTTTCTTCATTAAACTGACACTCACAGTTCATGGACCGCTGTTAGGTCGAACCCCGTCATAAGAAGATTGGACGGGGAAATGAGCTTTCACCTGAAGCAAGTCACGCGCCGTTTCGGCAACCACACTGCGGTCGATGCCGTGAATGTCGAGATACCGCAGGGGCAGATGGTCGGCGTGATCGGACGCTCGGGCGCCGGCAAATCGACGCTGCTGCGCATGATCAACCGCCTCGTCGATCCGTCTTCGGGTTCCATTCATTTCAACGACACGGAAGTTTCGACGTTGAAGGGTGCAGCGCTGCGCAACTGGCAGCGCGACTGCGCCATGATCTTCCAGCAGTTCAATCTGGTGCCGCGCCTTGACGTGCTCACCAATGTCATGCTCGGCCGTCTCAACCACCGTTCGACGGCGCTCAGCCTGTTTAATATCTTCACCAATGATGAGCGTCTGATGGCGATCGCCGCCCTTGAGCGGCTCGGCATCGAACATGTGGCCATGCAGGCTGCGGGCACGCTTTCCGGTGGCCAGCAGCAGCGCGTCGCCATCGCTCGCGCCCTGATGCAGTCTCCGAAGATGGTTCTGGCCGACGAGCCGATCGCCTCGCTCGATCCCCTCAATGCCAAGATTGTGATGGACGCGCTGCGCGACATCAACGAGCGCGAAGGCATCACCGTCATCACCAATCTGCACACGCTGGATACGGCGCGCAATTATTGCGAACGCATCATCGGCATGTCTCAGGGCCGCGTCGTCTTCGACGGAACGCCGGCGGAGCTGACCGCTGCGGCCGTCACGGAGATTTACGGAACCGATTCTCAAGGCTCCGGCATTGACGAGACCATGACCTCGACCAGCATCAACATTCCCGGCGCGCAGCTTTCCGCACGTCCGGTGCATCAATCTGCCGGTCCCGAACCGCTCGCTCTCGCCGGGCTCTGAGGAACCGCTCAGCATCGTTTGTGCCCGCGTCAAGGGCCGGTACTTCACAACAAACTCCGGCTCGCCGGGAAACAGGAGAAAGTCCATGTTGAAGAAAATCCTTCTTTCGGCAGTCGCCCTTGGCGTTCTGGCCGGTTCCGCCATGGCTCAGGACGTTAAGGTCCTGCGTATCGGTCTCGACGGTTCGGAAAACGAAGCCGACCAGATCCGCAACACGAAGTGCGTTGCCGATGGCCTCAAGGCTGCGACCGGCGTTTCCGAAGTTCAGGTTTTCCCGTCGCCGGACTATAACGGCGTCATCCAGGGTCTGCTCGGCGGCACCATCGACATCGCTTCCATGGGCGCTTCCTCCTACGCCAAGATCGCTCTTGCCGATCCGAAGGCCGTTGACCCGATCCTGACAACGGCCGGCGCTGACGGTTCGACCGGTTATTACACGATCATGGTTGCCCGCAAAGACAGCGGCATCAAGACGCTGGCAGACGCCAAGGGCAAGAAGATCGGCTTTGCCGATCCTGACTCCACCTCTGGCTTCCTCGTCCCGAACGTGGCTATCCCGAAAGAAACCGGCACTCCGGTGAAGGAATACTTCTCCGAAACCGGCTTCGGTGGCGGTCATGAAAACCTCGTTCTTGCCGTTCTCGACAAGAAGTTCGACGTTGGCACGACCTTCGGTTCGGGCGTCGGCAAGTGGGAAGAAGGCTACACGGCCGGCAACCTCTACCAGATGGTCAAGAAGGGCAACCTCGACATGGACGATATCGTCGAAGTCTGGAAGTCGCCGCTGATCCCGAACGGCCCGCTCATGGTCACCAACAAGCTCGGCGACGCCATGAAGCAGAAGGTGGAAGACTTCTTCATGGAACTGCCGAAGAAAGACCTCGCCTGCTTCCAGGGTTTCACCCAGGGCAAGAACACCGCTTACATCAAGGTCGACCCGTCCTTCTACCAGACGATCATCGACGCCCGTAAGTCCGTTATCGGCGGCTGATCCTGCGATCATACTCGGAAGCGGCGGTGCCTTGCGGCGCCGCCGCTTTTGCCAATAAAGGAAAGCGGCATGGCGACCACACTGCATCATGGCACCCCATCGACCAAGGGATTGAGCGCATCGTCCCAAACGGTCATGCGTCATTATCAACAGCAGCTTGCGACAAGGCGGATTTATACCGTCATTTCGCTCGTGATCTTCCTCGTCATCCTCGCCGCTTCACTGAATTTCGCCAACGCGGCCAATTCAGGCAAGTTTTTCGAGCGCCTGCCCTATTTCTTCGACTTTATGAAAACCTTCGTGCCGGACAGTCCGCTTGAAATCTTCCGGGCGATGTTCGACCTGCCATCACCCTATGCGAATGGTTCGCTGAAATATAACTACGTCGCGGATCGTGTTTACGTCACCGACAGCTTTTACATCCCGCACTTCATCTATCAGTTGATCATCACGCTCAATATTGCGCTGGTCTCGACAATCATCGGCACCAGCTTTGCCTTCGTGCTCTGCTTCTTCGCCTCCACCAACCTCGTCGGCGCCGGTATCGTGCGCTGGGTCGTGCGCCGGGTAATGGAAGTCCTGCGGGCCTTTCCGGAAATCGTCGTTGCCGGGTTGCTGACCGCCATTCTCTCGATCGGTCCGATCGCCGCGATCATCGCGATTTCAGTCCACACAATCGGCGCTCTGGGCAAGCTGTTCTTCGAAGTGGTGGAAAATGCCGACATGAAGCCGGATGAAGGCCTTCGCGCGTCTGGCGCCAACTGGCTGGAGCGCGTTCGCTTCGCCATCGTGCCGCAGGTTCTGCCCAATTTCGTCTCCTACGCGCTGCTGCGCGCCGAAATCAACGTGCGCGCCTCCACCATCATCGGTGCGGTCGGCGGCGGCGGCATCGGCGAGGTGTTCCGGCTGTCGATCGGCAACGATCACGCCTCCAAGACCTATGCCATCATCATCCTGCTGCTGATCACCATCATCGCCGTCGACCAGTTTTCCAGCTGGCTGCGCCGCAGACTGATCGGCCATCAATCCTTCGAATTCGGACGGGGAGCGGCCTGATGTCCTCCAGCTTCATTCTCAACACTGCCGAGCGCGAAAGGCTGACCGCCGCGCATCCCGCGATTTTCAAACGCGGCTTCATGCAGCGTTACGGTCTGCTGGTCGGTATTCTCGCTGCCGTCATTTATCTCATCAGCTGCTTTTTCTTCTTCAACGTCGGGCCGGCTTTCATGCAGGGCCGCTGGGATCGTGCCTCAAGCTATATTCAGGACTGGTATTCCTGGCGTGCCCAGCCGCGCCTGCGCTTCGAAGACGGCAAAGTAGCGCCGCAATGGTCGAGCCGCGGGCAATATCCGGTCGACTCAAAGATCGACTGGTTGCAACCGCTGCCGGATGGCGGCTACAGCGTGATCTATGCGGGCATGGAAAACCGCCTCGACGTGACGCCGACCCGGGTGGATGTCTATGTCGACGGCAAGAACTATCCCGTCATCATCAATGGCGAGCAGGCGCGGGCGCCTGAGGAACTGCCGGAAGAAATTCAGCAGGACGGCAACAAGGTTCTCGTCCATTATGGTTTTGCCGGACAGGCGGAAATCCGCACCAGTCAGGTCTATGTACAGCGCCGTTTCCTCGGATGGGCAAACTTCCTGTTCGACACCAAGTCGGAATTCTGGGGCAAAGGCTATGGGGAACTCGCGGCTCTGGCGCTATGGGGAGAAAGGCTCGATCCCGAGCGCTCCAATATCAGCCATATGGGCGATGATTTCCTCGATAACAGCGTCTGGCAGCATGCCGATATTCTTTCCAAGCTGATGCAGACGCTGGTCATGGCCTTTGTTGGCACGCTGTTCGGCACGCTCGTTGCCCTGCCGCTCGCCTTCATCGCCGCCCGCAATATCACAGCCAACAGGGCCGCCAACTGGGGCATGAAACGCCTGTTCGACTTCCTGCGTTCGATCGACATGTTGATCTGGGCATTGTTCTTCACCCGCAGCTTCGGTCCCGGACCGATCCCCGGCATCGCCGCGATCTTCTTCACCGATACCGGAGCGCTCGGCAAGGTCTATGCCGAGGCGCTGGAGAATGTCGATGACAAGCAGCGCGAGGGCGTCAAATCGGTCGGTGCATCCCCGATTGCCGTCAATCGTTTCGGCGTGCTTCCGCAGGTCCTGCCGGTCTTCATTTCCCAGTCGCTTTATTTCTGGGAAAGCAACACCCGCTCCGCCACGATCATCGGTGCGGTGGGTGCGGGCGGTATCGGCCTGAAGCTGCTGGAAGCGATGGGTACCAATGCCGACTGGGACAAGGTTGCCTATATGGTTTTGCTCATCCTCTTCGTCGTTTTCCTGTTCGACCATATCTCCAATTCGCTGCGTTCGCGCCTGATCGGAAAAACGCAACACTAGGCCATTAAAAGGGGCGGGATTGTATGCGAAGGCCGTAACGGCTTTCCTTTCCCCGCCCCATAAAACCACCCGCCCAAAGACGGTTTTTTGTCCCTGACGCATTCACCCCGAGGTCCGGGCGCCCCAAAGGTGCGTGCGGGGGCTTAACCGCATTTCGAATGTGCTTTTTTCCATCTGCATCATCATTCTGTCACGGAAAGCGATTACCTCGCACTCCTGACCTTGCGGGAAGCGGGCGAGTCACGCCAAATAGCTTCTCATCCTTGGTTTTCCATGACACTGAAGAGTGCTTGCCGTGCGCTACGCCATCTATTTTTCTCCGGCTAAAGATCATCCGCTGACTGAAGCAGCGTCGCGCTGGCTTGGGCGCAATGCATTTTCCGGTACGCTGCATGATGACCATGACGCCTATGCGGAAACGACGGAAGAACCCCGCCGTTACGGTTTCCACGCAACCCTGAAAGCCCCTTTCGAGCTTGCCGAAAAATACAGCGAGGCCGAGCTTCTCGCCGCTGTCGAAGGTTTTGCCGCAAGCCAGTCGGCCTTCGATATTCCGCGTGTCGTCGTTGGCGCTCTCGGGCCGTTTTTCGCGCTGATTCCAGACCGGACCTACCAGCCGCTGCAGGATTTTGCCGCCGAGATCGTCGACCATTTCGACCGGTTTCGCGCGCCTCTTTCCGAGACCGATATTGCCCGCCGGCGGCCACAAATGCTGACGGAAAGCCAGCGGCAGAATCTGTCGCTCTGGGGTTATCCGCATGTCATGGACGACTTCCGTTTTCACATGACGCTGACCGGCCGTATCGACGAGGGCGACCAGCCCGCCATGCATGAGGTGCTTTCGGCGCGTTTTGCCGAATTCGTCGATCAGCCTCTCACCATTTCCGGCCTCGCTTTGTTCATTGAAGAAACGCGCGGCGCGCCCTTTACCGTTCACCGCTGGCACTCGCTTGGCCAGCAGCCAAAGAAAGATGCGAACCCATGACCGAGCACGCCCTGTCCAATGCCCGTATCGTTTTGGAAGACGATATTATTCTGGGATCCGTTCTGATCCGTGACGGCAAGATTGCTGATATCAGCGAAGGCGCCTCCAAAACCGGAGAAGATCTCGAAGGCGATTTTCTGATCCCGGGTCTGGTGGAACTGCATACCGACCATCTGGAACAACACTACTCACCGCGCCCCGGCGTGATCTGGGATAAGATCGCCGCCATTCAGGCCCATGATGCACAGGTTGCGTCATCAGGCATCACCACCGTGTTCGATTGCCTGCGGCTCGGCTCGGACGAGGATGGCGGTTTCAAAAAGGGCGAGATGCGGGAAATGGCTGATGCCATCGAAGCGGCGGCGGATCAGAACCGCCTGCGCGCCGATCACCTGTTGCATCTGCGCTGTGAGGTCGCTTCCGCCGATGTGCTGGAACATTTCGAAGACTTCGAAACCGATCCGCGCGTGCGGCTGATTTCGCTGATGGATCACTCCCCGGGTCAGCGCCAGTTCCAGTCGATGGATCAGTACATCTTCTATTATCAGAAGAAACGCGGATTGAGCGACGAGGCTTTTGCCGAGTTCGTGCGCCGGCGGCAGGCCGCATCGGCTGAATATTCCGCCAAGCACCGTGATTATCTGGCCGCCAGCTGCGCCAAGCGCGGCATCACCGTCGCAAGCCATGACGACGCCACCGAAGCACATGTGGGCGAAGCCATTGGTCACGGCGTGAAACTGGCGGAATTCCCCACCAGCGTCGAGGCTGCAAAAGCCTCGCACAGCGCCGGCATGAGTGTCTTGATGGGCGCTCCGAACATCGTTCGCGGCAAGTCCCACTCCGGCAACATCGCCGCCCGCGATCTCGCCGAAATCGGCGTGCTGGATGTCCTTTCTTCCGATTACGTGCCGTTCAGCCTGCTTTTCGCACCGTTCCTGCTCGCTGATCAGGTGGAGGCCATCACCCTGCCGGAAGCGCTCCGTATGGTCACTGTGACGCCAGCTCGGACGGTTGGTCTTCTTGATCGCGGCCGTATCGCGACGGGATTGCGGGCCGATCTGGTTCGGGTTCACCGCGAAGACGGCGTGCCCGTCACCCGCTCGGTCTGGCGTCAGGGCAAGCGCGTGGCATGACCGGCAACGGAGAAGACAGCCGGCGCGAGAAAACGCCTGGCACGATGATCGTGGTTGTCGGCCCGAGCGGGGCCGGCAAGGATACGCTGATGGACTATGCGGCAACGCAATTGTCCGGGCGGCCCGGCTTCCACTTCACCCGCCGGGTCATTACCCGCAGCGGTGATGCGGGCGGCGAAAATCACGATGCCGTTTCGATGCAGGAGTTCAACCGGCTGCAGGAAGAGGGCGCATTCGCCGTCTCCTGGCAGGCGCATGGGCTGAAATATGGCATTCCGGCTGCGGTCTATCGCCAGCTTGAGGCGGGAGACGTGGTCATCGCCAACGGCTCCCGCTCGGCCTTGCCTGAGTTCAGCTCCGCCTTTTCCCGCCTCAGGGTGGTGAACATCGTCGCCCGACCGGAGGTGCTGGCGCGGCGGCTGGAACAGCGCGGGCGGGAAAGCCGCGAGGATATTCTGCGGCGCCTGGAACGCAGCTCGCTTACCGTCGTCGGAGACTTTGACGTAACGACGGTCGATAATAGCGGCGCGATCGAAGATGCGGGCAAGACCATCATGCGGGTGCTGGAACAAAGCGCCGGCCCCGACCGATCTTAAAATCCCCGGCTTGGACTGCTCGACAAATGGCCGCGCAAAGCTTACCATCAGGCGACAATTTCCAAACATGGTACGCCAAGGCGAGGGATGCCCGAAAAGAGGGTCAGTGACGAGATAACTGTGGTGGCTGGTCTGGCCGCCGGCGTTAGCAACTATGCGCGGTCGCGGGGCATCGATATCGTCCCCATCTGTAAGGCTCTCGATATTGATCCCGCCACTTTCGACAGTCTGACGGAACGCATCAGCCTCGACAGATTATGCCGATTGCTCGAAACCTGCGCCTTGATTTCCGGTGACGATGCCTTTGGTCTGCAATGCGCCTCCGCCTTTCCGGCCGGCGCATCCGGCGCATTTGGTTACGGCCTGATCAGCGCGCCGACGGTGCGGGCGTTCCTGCGGTTTCTTCAGGATCACGTTTATTACGCGACCAACAACAGCAATTTCACCATGGTTGCGGACACCACGCATGTAATGCTTTCCTGGTCCTTCGCACCTGTTATCGCCAAGCGTGATCAATATGTGGATCTATCGTTGACCGTTCTGATCCAGCGCCTTCGCGATATTCTGGGTGAGCGCATCAATCAGGTCGAAATCGGCCTGGAGCGACAGAAACCGAATAATATTCAGCTATTTAAAGAACGAATGACAAAGCGGATCAGCTTCTCCCAGGCGATCCACACGATGCGTCTTCCGGTATCGCTCCTCGACGTGGCCAATCCAAACGCAGATGAGCGGCTGTTCGAACTGATGAACCTGCAATGCCGGATGCTGCGACCGGAAACATCAGCGGATGCAACACATTTCATCGATCAGGTAAAACGGTATATGCAGATGCGGCTGTCGGATGCGGAGCTTTCGCTTGGCGAAATCGCACCCTACTTCAATCTTTCCGAACGGAGTTTTCAGCGGCGGCTTGCCGAACTTGGCACCAATCTCAACGAGATAAAAGACGCCATACGCAAAAACGCCGGCTTCAAGCTTCTGGTGGAAAGCGACCTTTCGGTTTCCGACATAAGCTATCGACTGGGCTATTCGACGCCCGGTGCGTTTTCGCGTTCCGTTTCGCGCTGGTTTGGGGCAACGCCGACGGATATTCGCAAAAAACATGCGCATCATTCCGCCGGATAATACAGATTTCCAGCACCAATATTTCGAAATTACACATTAAAATTCAGAATTATGTCGGCTTCGTCCGGCTCCTGTGCCGAAACATAACACTAAAAACGTAAAACTTGGCGCGAGATGTTATTCTATCGGCGCAGTATATCGCCTATTAGAGCGCCGCGTGGCCCTTCGGGTGTGACGGAAAACATTCCAAAGCTTTGAATCTGCACATTGTTCTGATCCAGAACCGAGCCCGGTTTTGCGAATATCAGTGTGGCAGCGTCATGCCCAGGAACAACGTCGATGCGGGGCCGACTGGCTGCGAAAGTAGCCGTTATTGCATATTCCTGATGCCAGATGAAACCTATTGGCGAAACTGACGTTTCCGTTCGCGTGCAGACAGAACGTTCGCGGGCGGGCCTCAGGGAACGAAATTATTACCTGATCGCACCGCCGGGAAGGTCAATCTCTTTTGAGGCAGAAAGAACATGTCTTTAAAAACGCCGCATGAACATCGCCAGACGCGTGAAATCGCCCTGTCAGACCGGGAACGGCACTATCTGGGACTGGTGGCGTGGGGTAAACACCCCTCCCACATCGCCCTTGTGACCGGTGCGACCGAGGCAGAGGTGAAGGACGCGCTGGAAGTGGTGCGTAACCGGCTGGGTGCCACCAATCTGCTGAATGCCGTCAGCATTGCCCTGCTGCGCGGCCTGATCGAGCAGGATATCTAAGGCTTTTTCGCTCCAGAGGCTTATGTGGAGACGTCCCCTTCCCGTAAGCCCAAACCGGATGAGCGGCTTTCTGCGTCAAAATCCCATCATTTCGATGGCGGGATGGCGGACCAAAAGCGGACCGGAAATGATTTCCGGTCCATATCGACGCAAATGCAAAGCGGCCATAAACGGTTTGCCCGGCGGATCATCAGGTCCGCCGGGTTTTTCATTTTACAACTGTTTAAAGCGACTGGATTTCAGCGAGAATATCGCTTTCGACGACGATGCCGCTTTCCAGCGCCTGCCGGCGAACGCCCTGGCTACGGCGGCCGGGCAAGCGCACATTCTCCTGCTTTTCTATCTCGCCGGCGATGAGCGCCAGTCGTTCAGTAAAGACTGCACCACCCGAGGATACGGGATCGATGGCGATAATCGTGTGGCCAAGCGACGGTGGCGCACCCTTGTCATCCAGAAGGGAAGATGCTTCGAACGCGAAATTTCCGCCGGTCAGCGCGGCAGCCATGATTTCCACCATCAGCGCCAGTGCGGCACCTTTCGCCTCGCCTGCGGGCACCATGGTTCCCTCTATGGCTTCTTCAGGATCGGTGGTTGGCCGGCCGTTTCTGTCGAGCGCCCAGTCACCCGGAATAGTCTCGCCCTTCTGTCGGGCCGCCATGATCTTTCCGCGCGCGACCTTGGACAGAGCCAGATCGATCACCAGCGGATCGGCGTGGCCGACCGGGGTAGCGAATGCGATCGGATTGGTGCCATAGAGGGGTTTCTTGCCACCCCAGGGGGCCATGGATGCCGGCGCGTTGGCGAACATCAGCGCGACAAGACCCATCTCGGCAAAACGTTCGACAGTTAATGCCATGACGCCGGCGTGATGGGAACGATGGATAGCGGCAAGTGCAATGCCCTGCTGCCGGGCCATTTCAGGCAACTGCTCCAGCGCGCAATCAATCGCCGGATAGGCATAGCCGTGGTTGGCGTCGATGGACAGGACACCCGGCTTCACGCGTGTCACCACCGGCCGCGCCTTGCCATCAACTTTTCCCACCCGCGCCTGGCGGACATAAACGGGGATACGGCGAAAACCGTGACCGCTCTGGCCGGCCGCTTCGGACGCGACGAGCGCCTTCGCCACCGAGCGGGCGTTCTGCGGCAGAACGCCGTTGCGCTCAAAGATTGAGGATACGAGATCCTCCGCCTCTGCGATTGAGAATTTCATTCCGGAATGCCTCTGCTTGGTAACGTCGACAAAGACCTACACCATCGAAAACATTCGCGAAATCTTATTCACGCGCAAACGGATCGGCGCGTAAGGAATAGTGGACATGTCCATTTGATTTATGCGGGTTCTAGCGGATGCTGATTGGCAGCGTGATCGTCTTGCTTGCGTCCGGAGGCGGAGCAGGCACAGGTGACGCGCTCTGGATCCAGGCCGCAATCTGCTGGTCGATTGAGGAATCGCCGGTGGACTGGACCACGCTGACCCCGCTGATCGCGCCTGCATCATTGACCCTGAACCGCACCGTTGCCGTCATTGCATCACTGCGAAGCGAACGTGGCTTGCGCCGCTGGATATGTGAGCGAACCTTCGATCCCCACTTCGCCGGTGAGGCGGAAGACGAAGAAAAGAAACCGGCATTGTTGCGCGATGCCGCTGTCCTGTCGGACTGCTGCGCCTCGGCCTTCGCCGTTTCGCGCAATTCCGATGCCTGCTGCGGTTTGGGGCGTTGGCGCTCGACCTTCTTTTTCTCTTCCGGTTCTTTCTTTTCGACCTTCTTTTCAACGGGCGGCGGTGGCGGCCGAATGACAGGCAAGGGAACCTCGATATTTTCGAGTTCCGCCATCATCTGTTCCTGCACGGGGTCGCTCTGATCCATCGGCTCAGGAATTTCCTGCGGCTCGACAATCTCCTCAACCGGCGGTTCCGGCGGCTGCACGGGTTCCGGCGGCGGCGTTTCCGCAACCGGCTCCGGTGGCGGCGGCTCCTCCGGGGTAGGTTCCTCCATCGGCTGGCTGTTGTCGCTCTTTACCTCTTCGGCATCCTCGACATCCTGCGCCGGCGTCGTTTCTTCGGTGTTGACGGCTTCCGGTATCGCCGCCATCTCAATCATGATCGCGGCAGGCGGCGGCCCGCCGGCATCGAGTTCTTCCGGTTCCTGCATCAGATAATAGGCAAAACCGGCATGAACGCTCAGCATGAGCAGCGCCGCGGCGGACCACAGCGTCACTTCCCCCAGACGGGAATGTCGGGACTGCGGGTAGCCGTTTTCAGTCATGGCGCCGTTCCCGGCGCCGTTGGCGCGGCGGGCTGGGCGGCATTGGCGGGCGGCGATGCCGCACCGACATTTTCCAGACCCACCAGGGCGATCTTCAGGTAACCGGCATCCCTGAGCAGGTTCATGATTTCCATGAAGTGACCGTAGTCGACGGCCTTGTCGGCGCGCAGGAAAATGCGCGTATCCTTCTTGCCGCCCGTCTGCCTGTCGATCGAGGCTGCCAGCGCTTCCCGGGCAACGACATCATTGCCGAGGTTGAGCGAGAGATCGTCCTTGACCGTCAGATAAAGCGGTTCTTCCGGACGCTCCGCCGGCTTGGCGGTGGATGCGGGGAGATCGACATTCACATCCACCGTGGCCAACGGCGCAGCCACCATGAAGATGATGAGCAGAACCAGCATCACGTCGATGAAGGGCGTAACGTTGATCTCGTGGTTTTCGGAGAGATCGTCGCCGCTATTTTCGCGAATACCGCCAGCCATGACCGATCACCGTCCAACCAGCGACACTGCGGGCTTGCTGGTGCTGCCCGGCGGAATGCGGCGGAAATCGAGATCGCGGCTGACGAGGCGCTCCACGCCAGCGGCGGCATCCGCCAGCAGATGACGGTAACCGGTGATGGAGCGGGCAAAGACGTTGTAGATCACCACCGCCGGAATAGCGGCGACGAGGCCGATGGCGGTGGCGAGCAGCGCCTCGGCAATGCCCGGCGCCACGACGGCGAGATTGGTGGTCTGCGATTCCGAAATGCTGATGAAGGAGTTCATGATGCCCCAGACCGTACCGAACAGGCCGACGAAGGGAGCGGTGGAGCCGATTGTCGCCAGAGCACCCGTTCCGCGCGACATGCGGCGACCCGCGTGGGTTTCAATACGCGACAGCGCCGAGGAGACACGCTCCTTGATGCCACCGCCGTCCGTGTGTTCGACCACCGCATCGGAAAGCTGCATTTCATGGGTTGCCATGCGCAGCATGAGAGCCGCCGGTCCGCCCTTGTTTTCGACGGCATCGGTCGCTTCAGTCAGGGTTTTTGCCCGGCGAATGACCTTGAGCGTTGCACCGGCGCGCACTCGCGCACCCGCAAGCTCGATAGACTTGGCCACCCAGACCGTCCAGGTGACGAGCGACGCAAAGGCAAGGCCGATCATCACGCCCTTCACGACCCAGTCTGCAGCCATGAACATGCCCCATGGCGACAGGTTATGCGGGATATCCGCACGATGTTCGGCACTAGTGGGTTCGGCGCTAGCGGGTTGGGCGCTGGCGGGCTCGGGGCTGACCGGCTCTACCGGAGTGGAGACTTCGTTCGGCGCAAGTGTTCCGTTCGCCTGAGGCAGCTGCTCGGTCTGCGTCGGCTGCGGCGCAGCACCTTCAGTTGCGGACTGAAGAGGCGCGGGCTGGTTCGATGGTGATTGGGCGGGTGCGGCAGCCGGCTGTTCCGGTGCGGTTGCGGACGGCGGCGTGACAGGCTGGAGTGCCGGAGCACTTGGCGTCGCGGGCGTTTCCACCGGCGGCTGGGCGGGCTGAACCGTTTCCACCTGAGGTGCAGGCTGGGCCTGGGGTTCGGATGCTGTCTGAGCTAAAACCGCGCCGGCACTCAGCCCGGCCAGCAGGGTAACTGCCGCAGCAAGGGAAACGTGCCGCGTTTTGTTTGCCCTGTTGAAGGATGCGGAAGAAGTGGAGGTCTCAGCTGACATAATTTTTATCCCGGATTTCCGTCGATGAACTCATCCGCAGATTGGCCGGTTCCTGAAAGCCGGGGTCATGAACGGATGCCGTCGTGAAAGCTTGACGTTCCGATAATAAACCTGAGTTCTTTTGACAACTATTATATTATCAAAAGACGACCCGTAAACTCTTCTTTACAAAAAAGTGACTGTCCGGGTGGCTTCAGGTGTTTTGCGAAGGCGAAAATTGCGCCACGAGGGCATGTCGGTCGCCGGGATAGGTCACCCGAACGCTCGTGACGTAGTCCGTTCCGTGCCAGGTACGGCGATCTATGACCAGACAGGCTGCACCCGATGCGATGCCCAGCGCCGCCGCATTCTTGCGATCGGCGGAGACGGCACTGATGCGATGTTCGGCAGCACTCCAGGGCACCATCTTCAACAGCCAGGTACCCGGACCGGTCTGCGAAAAATCCGCAACTTCCGCCTCCGGGACGGCAGTGACATTTATAATGCGCTCTTCAAGGCAAAAGGGAACACCGCCGGCAAAATGCGTGCAGGTGAGTTCCAGTACACGGGCATCGGCGGCAAGCGCCATTGCCGCACTGTCTTTTTCACCCGCGGGGCGCAGACGTCGCTTGTCGAGACGGTAGCCGTAAACGAGGCCGAGCGCCTGAACCTCCCGCTCGATATCATGGATTTCCAGCACGGCCGATTGCGCATGGGGCTGGCGAACGAAGGTGCCGAGGCGTCGGCGTCTTTCGATCAGGCCGCGCTGCACCAACTCGCCCAACGCCTTGTTCACCGTCATGCGCGAACAGGCATATTGCCGGGTCATCTCGTGTTCGAAGGGAATACGGTATCCCGGCGGCCATACGCCCGACATGATGTGGCGCTCAACATCGTTGCGGATGCGCTCGTGCAGTGATTTCTCCTGAAGATCGGCACCTGTACTCCTCATCCCGATGCTTCTCTCCTCCCGGTTCGCTGGATCAACTATCCATGAGCAGCGGCGGCGATCGCCTCGCTGCGAATTTCCTCCGTCAGCTTCGCGCGCAGCTGCGAAAACTCCGGGCTGGCCTTGACAGTGTAGTGACGCGGATGCGGCAGGTCGACCGGCGTGACCGACTTGATGCGGCCCGGCCTTGCGGACATGGTCACCACACGCGACGCCATGAAGACCGCTTCTTCGATGTCATGGGTGACGAAAATGACGGTCTTCTGCTCACGCTCCCAGATGCCGAGCAGCAATTCCTGCATCAGCCCGCGCGTCTGGTTGTCGAGCGCGCCGAAAGGCTCATCGAGCAGCAGGATTTTCGGGCCGTTCGCCAAAGCGCGGGCAATCGCCGTTCTCTGCTGCATGCCGCCGGACAGCTGTTTCGGCCAATGGTTCTCGAAACCGTTGAGACCGACCTTGTCGATATAGCTATCAACGATCTCCCATTTTTCCTTTTCGGCAACGCCGCGTTCGCGCAGACCGAAGGCGACGTTTTCCCGGATCGTCAGCCACGGAAACAACGTGTAGGACTGAAACACCATGCCGCGATCCGCACCCGGTCCCGTCACCGCCCGGCCCGACAGCAGGACCTCGCCGGTCGTCGGACGGTCAAGCCCGGCGATGATGCGCAGCAGGGTCGATTTTCCGCAGCCCGACGGGCCGAGGATGGTAACAAAATCGTTGCGCGGGATTTCCAGATTGGTCGGCTGCAAGGCCAGCGTCGGCTGCCCGCCCTGCACGCCCGGAAAGGTGCGGCTGACGCCCTTGATAACGAGTTCATTCATCAGGCAAGCCTCCAGGCGAAAAGCTTCCGGTTCAGCGATTTGAACGCGAAATCGGAAATGAGGCCGATAACACCGATGACGATGATGCCGAAGATGATCTGCCCGGTCGCCATCAGCGCCTGACTGTTGATGATCATATAACCGATGCCAGAGGAAGCACCGATGAGTTCGGCGACGATGACATAGGTCCAGGCCCAGCCAAGAACGAGGCGGAGAATTTCGGCAATGTCAGGCGCATTGGCGGGAATGAGGACACGGCGAACGACACCCCGGTCTTTTGCGCCGAGTGTATAGGCGGCCTCCACCAGATCACGCCGCGTGCCGGCAACCGCCACGGCCACCATCAGGATGATCTGGAAGACCGCGCCGATGAAGATCACCAGCAGTTTCTGCATTTCGCCGATACCGGCCCAGAGAATAAGCAGCGGTATGAAGGCGGACGCAGGAAGGTAGCGTGCGAAGGATACGAAGGGCTCGAGCAACGCTTCGATCGGCTTATACGCCCCCATGGCGATGCCAAGCGGCACGGCGACGAGCGATGCCAGCACAAAACCGCCAACGACACGCCAGATCGTCATGCCGATATCGCCGGCAAAGCCCTGATCGGTCAGCAGATAGATGCCGTCTTTCAGCATGGTGATGGGGTCGGCCAGAAAGGTCGGCGATACGAAGCCGCCCAGCGTGGCAAGGCCCCAGGCGGAGAAAAACAGCACGAAGAACAGAATGCCGAGGGCAATTCTCGTATTGTTCCTGATGGGTTGAAGAGGTTGCATTCTGTCGCCTGTCTGGGAGAATTGGCGCGGCAACTGCGCCGCGCCCTCAAAGCGCCTTCACGCCTTTCATGACGTAGAAGATACGTGTTTGTCATTGGCGGCAACACTCCCGGCAAGGAGCGCAGCCGCCTGGGCGCGTTACTTGATGAAGGTCGTATCCGCGAGCGTCGAAAGATCGGGCTTCGACTTGATCACGCCGATTTCCAGAAGCAGATCGGCCGATTTTTCAGAGAAGGTCTTGAATTCACCCTCGAAGAATTTTTGATTAGCAGCCTTGTCCTGCCATTCCAGGAACTTTGCCGAAGCCGCAAAGGCCTCGCCTGCCTGCTTCACATCCGCGCCCATCGTCGCATAGGATTTCTCGGGGTCTGCCTTGATGAGGTCGAGCGCCTGGAAATAGCTGTCCGCCAGAGCTTTCGCCGCCTGCGGATTATCCTTCAGGAAATCCGGCGTGCAACCAAACGTGTCCATGACGGCGGGATAATCCAGCGTCGTGGCAAGGATTTTACCCTTGTCGGGCGCGGCGCGCACGGTGGAGAGATATGGCTCATAGGTCATGGCCGCATCGTTCTGGCCGGCGACGAATGCCTGCGCGGCCGGACCCGGCTCAAGGTTGACGACCTTCACATCTTTCAATGTCATGCCGTTTTCCTTGAGGATCCAGGCAAGGAAGAAATAGGGGGACGTGCCCGGTGTGGAAGCAGCAATCGTCTTGCCCTTGAGGTCGGCGACCTTTGAGACGTCGCTGCGCACCGCGATACCATCGGCACCGTGCGATTTATCCATCTGGAAAATCTGGGTGGACTTCACGCCATTGGCGTTCCAGGCGATCCATGTTTCCACCGTGGTGGCGGCGCATTGGATATCACCTGATGCGAGAGCCAGATGGCGGCTGGCCTGCGGTATCTTCTTGATATCGACCTTCAGGCCGTTCTTTTCGAAAATGCCCGCCTGCTTGGCAAGTGTCAGCGGCGCAAAACCGGTCCAGCCGGACATGCCGATGGTCACCGATGTTTCCGCATGGGCGGAAGCGGATGAGACAAGCGCTGCAATTGCGGCGATAACCCAGGTATTTTTCATGATCTGACCCCTTTTGATTTATTTTTGTGCGACATTTTTTATCGCTTTATTTGAGGCATCGTAGGCAGGGTTTTTAGATTTGTCTAGACAAAGTAGAGGCGTTTGCGCGCTTGCGGAAGGATTGCAAAAAGGTCGTCCGCCATCCTACACATAGAATGATACGGAACCGCATTGGCCCGCTATTTTCCTCTCGAGCTTTCCATGACCAGACAAAGACGTCGTAACATCATCAAGGCAAGGCGCACCGGAACCGGCATTGCGCTGGTTGCCGCCATTTCCTTCATCGCCGGCATGACGGATGCGGTGGGTCTTTACGTTTCTGGAGATTTCGTTTCCTTCATGACCGGCAACACGACGCGCGCCGCCGTCTCGATGGAGTCAGGCATATACTCCCACGCCGTCAAACTGCTTTTCGCCATCGTCGCCTTCGTGGCGGGCAACGCCGGCGGCATCGTGGTGGCGCATAAATTCGACCGACGCATCTTTGCAGTTCTTATGGCGGTGGGCGGGCTGGTGGCGATTGCGGCACTGCTACGCGACGAGGCTTCCGGTCTCGCGCAATTTTATCTCGTCGTTTTCGCCATGGGCATGGTCAATGCCGCCGTGGAGCATATTGAAGGCCTGCCGATCGGCCTCACCTATGTGACTGGCGCCCTTTCCCGTTTTGGTCGCGGCATTGGGCGTTTTCTTCTTGGCGAACGCAGCCTCGACTGGGGCATCCAGATCGTGCCATGGCTCGGCATGATCACCGGCGCAATCTGCGGCGCCGTGTTGGGCGCCACGTTGCATTCGGATGCGCTATGGGTGGTTGCGGCTTCGGTTTTCGCCATAGCCTGCGCTACCCTCGTCATTCCGCGCTCGCTTCGCCAACGCTATAATCAGAGGGTCAAAATCCGGCGGATTGCGCCGTAAAGGCTCCCACCATTACTTTCGCGAAATGGTGACGAATTTCGTGCCGCGCACGCGCACCGTCATCAGGCAGGGCTCCTTATCGGTGCGTTCGCAATAACGCGGATGCATTTTCAGCACGAAGACCATGTTGCCGAAACGCTTGATGAAATCGTAGCCGTAAATCCGGGCCGTGGCGATCATCAGATAACCGCCCTCTTTTACCTGGACGTAGAAATTGTAGGGGCATCCCTCGTCGTCACAGGCGCGGCCTTTTTCGCCGTCGCAATCCAGAACCCCGTGATTGACGACGGCATCCATCAAGCCGTCATTATTGATATCCAGCCGTGTGACGAAATCATCGCCGAAGGCAGCCACCTTGCACTCCTTGCGGAAATGGTCCTTTTCATAAATCTCGGGATCATTCACCAGCTGCTGCTGTGCTGCCAGCGCCACCGGAAACATCAGGAGCACCAGTGTCTGAAGAGCGACAACGATAGCGATTCGCACGGCATTTTCCTTTGCATCCGTTTCGGTTATGGATGTTGCGATCATCCGGGCGGCCAGCCTAGAGTTTAGTGCTTGCGCGACACTGACGTGTTCGCAGCCCGTTGTTCCGGGGGGAACCTTTTCATGACACTTCTGGGTTTTCTCGATTATGCCGGCGTCGCCATCTTTGCCGCAACCGGCGCTCTGGCCGCCTCCCGCAAGCAGCTCGACCTGATCGGCTTCCTGTTTTTCGCAGCCGCGACCGGGATCGGCGGCGGCACGGTGCGTGACCTCGTGCTGGGCAGGGCGCCGGTATTCTGGGTGGTGAACCCAACCTATATTCTGGTCTGCGTGTCCGTCGCGGTCCTGCTGTTCTTTACAGCTCATCTTTTCGAATCCCGTTACCGGGTGCTGCTTTGGCTCGATGCCCTCGGCCTTTCAGCCTATTGCGTGATGGGGGCGGCCAAGGGTCTGGCCGCCAGCGGCTCCGCAACCGTTGCCATCGTCACCGGTGTTCTGACGGCCACATTCGGCGGCGTGCTGCGCGATATTCTCGCCGGGGAACCTTCCGTGCTTCTACGACCGGAAATCTACATCACCTGCGCGCTTCTGGGGTCTTCCACCTTCATTGTCGTCTATTTCCTCGGCGCACCGCTTTATGCCGCGTCAGCCGCCGGTGTATTGACGGCTTTCGGCGTCCGGTCCGGGGCGCTGATCTTCGGATGGACTTTCCCGCCCTACAAGGGCAAGCCCGGCAGACGACCGGAAGATATAATGAAATAAGCTACCAAAAACCTCTGAAACAGAACTGGCGCCCATGGGCGCCATTTTCATTTCCAGTATCAGCCAGAAGCTTCAGCCGCGCTTGCGACGAAGGCGGATGACCACGTCCACATGGGCGATTTCCATGCCTTCGGGCGCTTCCGGCAGATTGCCGATGTGGAGATTATTGACGGGAATGTCGAGAACCTCGTTCTCGCCCTCAACGAAGAAATGGTGGTGGTCCGACACGTTGGTGTCGAAATAGGTGCGGGCACCTTCTACGGCCAGAACGCGGATCAGACCGGCTTCGGTGAACTGATGCAGGGTATTGTAAACCGTGGCCAGAGAAACAGGCACGCCAGCGGTGACCGCCTCGTCATGCAGTTCCTCAACCGTCAGGTGACGATCACCCTTTGCGAAGAGAAGATCGCCCAGAGCCACACGCTGGCGCGTGGGCCGCAGCCCCGAGCGCCGCAGCCTTGTTCCGATATCCAATGTGGCGTCAAATGCCATGCAATCCCATTCCAAGCACAGGGGTGAAATTCACCAATTGCACTAGCATATATCTTTTGCAGCGAATGCTTTCAATAGTTTCAGCGTCGCCGAGTGTCGCAAATGGCTGCAAACCGGCCATTCTTGCAAATTTCCTCTGGTTCCTTCCCGATGGTTCCTGTATGCGGACGGCACATTGAGGTAATGACTTCTGCAAAGAAGGTTCTGAAGACAAAGAATGGGGGCGAAACGGCCTTTGCCCTTGCAGCGCTTCATTTTGAACCTAACTTGCTCTAGTGAAGTCAATCAACACCAGTAACTGGGGAAGTGAAAGCGGTATGGCAACGAGGCAATCAAGTTACAATTACGAGGAGATCCTGTCCTGCGGTCGCGGCGAATTGTTCGGCCCGGGAAATGCCCAGCTCCCATTGCCCCCCATGCTCATGGTTCACCGCATCACCGAAATTTCCGAGACCGGCGGCGCGTTCGACAAGGGTTTCATCCGTGCGGAATACGATGTCAGCCCCGACGACTGGTATTTCCCCTGCCATTTCCAGGGCAACCCGATCATGCCGGGGTGCCTGGGCCTTGACGGCATGTGGCAGCTGACCGGCTTCTTCCTCGGCTGGCTGGGTGAGGAAGGCCGCGGCATGGCGCTTTCCACCGGCGAAGTGAAATTCAAGGGCATGGTTCGCCCCGAGACCAAGCTCCTCCAATACGGCATCGATTTCAAACGCGTGATGCGCGGACGTCTCGTCCTCGGCACCGCCGATGGATGGCTGAAAGCCGACGGAGAAACCATTTATCAGGCGACAGACCTTCGTGTAGGACTGTCGAAAGAAAAGACCGCCTGAAACAGACGGAATAAGTCTTGGCAAGGCTGGGCGGCTTCGGTCGTCCAGCCGAAATCTTAAGAAAAGGTCCCTTTCATGAGACGAGTTGTTGTCACCGGCCTCGGTATTGTTTCTTCCATCGGCGGTGATGCCGCCGAAGTCACCGCATCGTTGCGCGATGCCAAATCCGGCATTTCATTTTCGCCGGATTTTGCTGAACACGGTTTCAAGTGCCAGGTATGGGGCAAGCCGTCTCTCGACCCGACCGAGCTGGTCGACCGCCGCGCCATGCGCTTCCTGTCGCAGGGCGGTGCGTGGAACCATGTCGCCATGAAGCAGGCGATCGCCGATTCCGGTCTCGAAGAGAGCGACATCAGCGGCAATGAGCGCACCGGCATCATCATGGGTTCGGGCGGTCCGTCCACCCGCACCATCGTTGAAGCTGCCGATATCACGCTGAAGAACAACAGCCCGAAGCGCATCGGCCCCTTCGCCGTGCCGAAGGCAATGTCGTCCACCGCGTCTGCAACGCTCGCGACCTGGTTCAAGATTCACGGCGTCAATTACTCGATCTCGTCGGCCTGCTCCACCTCGGCGCATTGCATCGGTAACGCCGCCGAGATGATCCAGTGGGGCAAACAGGATGTGATGTTTGCAGGCGGCCACGAAGACCTCGACTGGTCGATGTCCAACCTCTTCGACGCCATGGGCGCAATGTCGTCCAAATATAACGAAACACCTTCTCTCGCTTCGCGGGCCTATGACGTCAACCGCGACGGTTTCGTCATCGCCGGCGGTGCGGGCGTGCTGGTTCTCGAAGAGCTGGAGCATGCAAAGGCACGCGGTGCCAAGATTTACGCCGAGATCGTCGGTTACGGTGCAACCTCCGACGGTTACGACATGGTGGCTCCATCAGGCGAAGGTGCGATCCGCTGCATGCGGCAGGCGCTTGCCACCGTTAAGGGCGATATCGACTACATCAATACCCACGGCACCTCGACGCCGGTTGGCGACAGCAAGGAAATCGGCGCCATCCGCGAAGTCTTCGGCGACAAAATCCCGCATATCCAGTCGACCAAGTCCCTCACGGGCCACTCGCTGGGCGCTGCCGGCGTGCAGGAATCGATCTATGGCCTCTTGATGATGCAGGAACGTTTCATTGGCGAAAGCGCGCATATTTCCGAGCTCGACCCGGAATTTGCGGGCGTTCCGATCGTGCGCAGCCGCATCGACAACGCCAAGATCGACACCATCCTTTCCAATTCCTTCGGCTTCGGCGGCACCAACGCCACGCTGGTCTTCCAGCGTCACAACGGATAATTGCCAATGAACGGCATCATGCAGGGTAAACGCGGCCTCATCATGGGCGTCGCAAACAATCACTCTATCGCCTGGGGTATTTCCAAGGCACTCGCGGCGCAGGGCGCAGAACTGGCCTTCACCTATCAGGGCGAAGCGCTCGGCAAGCGCGTAAAGCCGCTCGCCGCAGAACTGGGGTCTGACTTCATCGTGCCTTGCGATGTCGAGGATATCGCCTCGGTCGACGCGCTGTTTGCGGCGATCCGCGAAAAATGGGGCTCGCTGGATTTCGTCGTGCACGCCATCGGCTTTTCCGACAAGAACGAGCTGAAGGGTCTTTACGCAAACACGACCCGCGACAATTTCAGCCGCACCATGGTCATTTCCTGCTTCTCATTTACGGAAATTGCCAAGCGCGCCGCCGAACTGATGACGAATGGTGGCTCGATGCTGACGCTGACCTATAATGGTTCGCAACGCGTCATCCCGAACTACAACGTCATGGGCGTCGCCAAGGCGGCACTCGAAGCGTCCGTGCGTTATCTCGCTGCCGACTACGGCCCGCGCGATATTCGCGTCAACGCCATCTCGGCCGGTCCGGTCCGCACGCTGGCCGGTGCCGGTATTTCTGATGCACGTGCGATTTATGCGTGGAACCAGAAGAACGCGCCTCTGAGACGGACGGCGGATATCGAGGATATCGGCGGATCGGCGCTTTACCTGCTATCCAACCTGTCGCGCGGTGTAACCGGCGAGTGCCACTATGTGGATTGCGGCTTCAATATCACCTCGACACCTACACTCGAGGTTCTGTCAAAAGCTGACGCGGAATAATAACCCGCTTCTTCCCTTCGACAAAGCCCGGCAATATGCCGGGCTTTTTGCATTTGAAGCCTGTGTCATTTTCGTGAATTGCTAAAGTAGAAACTGTCCGGGTAACTGAATTTAAACACCGGCTGGTTATGGTCCGCAACAAATTCAACGGTTGCGCTTGCCGCATATTCTAGAGATCGACACATATGCGACTGGCCAGACTGACGCCATTGCTGAAAAAATTCGGGGTCTCGCGCGAAGGGACCGCAGCTATTGAATTCGCGATCCTCGCCATTCCCTATTTCCTCGTCGTTTTCGCGATTATCGAGACCTTCATCGCCCTGATGGCGGAACAGGTCGTCGTGAATGCTACGGAAACCATGGCGCGGCGTCTGCGCACCGGACAAATCAGCAGTTCGATTTCGAAAGAGGATTTTCGCAAGAGCTTCTGCGACGAAGTTTCGGTCATGATCACCTGCTCGCTGGATGAGATCAAAACCGAACAGAAACTTTATATCGACCTTCGCTCCTTCACCGCCTTCAAGGATATTCCGACCACGGTACCCCTGAAAGCTTATGGTGAATATTACGATCTCGATACGGCGCAATTCGGCTTCAAGCCGGGCGGGCCGGAAACGATTAATATGCTGCGCGTTTATTATCGCTGGCGTGTCATCGCCGATATCATCCGCCCGTATCTCACAAAAATACGTCCAGCTGACGGGTCCATGCCCTCGCATTTCCTTATTGTCGCGACCGACGCTTTCGTGAACGAGAAATATACTACAAGCGGGGGCTCATGATGGCAGGGCTGATAGCCGCCGTGGCGAACGGCAGACTTCATTTTACCGCGCTCGTCACACGCTTCGTAAAAGATCGCCGTGGTGTGGGCGCCGTGGAATTCGCAATTCTCTTCCCGATATTGCTCGCCCTTTATGTGACATCCTTCGAACTCACCATAGGCTACAATACCTATAAGCGGGCAAGCAGCGCTTCGGCGACGATCAACGACCTGATCTCCAAAACGGGCTCCGTCGACAAGGCCTACCTCAAAAACATGCAGAATGTTGCGGCGGCTGTCTTCGCGCCCTACAGCACCACCGGTTTGAAGCTGAAGATCAGCGGCATAACGATCGACAAGCAGAAACAGGCAAAAATTGCCTGGTCCTGGGATGAGAAAGACCAGAGACCATATGCGGTGGGATCGGCAGTGACGGTTCCTAACCGCCTGCTCATCGAAAACAGCTTTCTCATTCACGTCGAACTTTCAATTCCGCATGAATTGCTGATGTTCATGCCCGACATCGCTTCGTCAGGCGTAAGATCGATCACCATCGGCCGTGATTATTTCTTCAAGCAGCGCGATGCGGAGGTCACCTGTACCAATTGCTGAGCCATAAGGCGCAGCAAGGGTGACCACCCGCATAATCCGTTTCTAATAAACGTCACGCAGATAACGCTTTTCGCGCTTCAGGCGGTTCACATAATCGGCTGCCGCTTCGGCAGAAATGCCGGCTTCGTCGGCGACAATCTGATGCAGGACGTCATCGACATCCTTCGCCATGCGGGTCGCATCACCGCAGACGTAGAAATAGCCGCCCTCTTCAAGCCATTGATAAAGCGCCTTGCCATTCTGCCGCATGCGGGTCTGGACATAGATTTTCTCTGCCTGATCCCGCGAAAAAGCGAGATCGAGGCGCGTCAGCACGCCATCACGGCTC
Organism: Agrobacterium burrii; assembly: GCF_017313405.1. Taxonomy (NCBI): domain Bacteria; kingdom Pseudomonadati; phylum Pseudomonadota; class Alphaproteobacteria; order Hyphomicrobiales; family Rhizobiaceae; genus Agrobacterium; species Agrobacterium burrii. Next base: position 92,692 of record NZ_JAFLNA010000005.1, on the reverse strand, counting down.
ATTTCACCAAGCTCGCTTTCGTAGATGAAATCCGACTGCCGGTGCTGATCGCCGAAAAACAGCCAGTTCTTGCCGGCAGCACCCCTTGCCTGCCGTTCCTGCAAGAATGCCCGGAAAGGTGCGATGCCGGTGCCCGGTCCCACCATGATAGCAGGTGCATCATTGTCCTGCGGTACACGAAACGCCTTGTTGGGTGAAACGAAAATACCGGCATTCCGACCCGCCTCCACCCGGTCCGCCAGATAGGTGGAGCATACGCCACCACGCTCGCGGCCCTCGGCACGATAACGCACGCTGGCGATCGTCAGATGAACGCTGTTTTCCGCGACCAGCGGGCTGGATGAGATGGAGTAAGCGCGATGCTGCAGCGGCTTCAGGAAGGTCACGAATTCGGCGATGTCGAATACGGGTTTTCCGCCGAGATTGAGCAGGTCGAGAATGTCCTTGCTCCAGAGAAAGGCGGCAAGCTGCTCCCTGTCTCCATTGGCAAGGATATGGCTCAACTCGTCATGTCCCGCACGCTTGCCGATTTCGGCCACCAACTCACGCGAAGGCGTCGATATCTCGAACATGTTCAGAAGTGCATCGCCGATCGGCCGGTCGAGCCCGGCGACCTCGCCATCCGCACTCGCTCCAAAGCATTCGAGCAGAGCGCCGACCAGTTTTGGGTCGTTTAGAGGGACGACACCAAGGGCGTCACCGGCCTCATAGTCGAGGCCGCTTGCCCCAAGATCGAATTCGTAGTGGCGAATCTCCTTGGACGAGGCCGGGCTGGAAAGAAGGCGATTGACGCTCACCCGTGACAAATAGGGATTCTTGCGACCCCAGCCCTGTTTTGCCCGCGCGGGCGGCTCGGCGACTACAGGCGTGGCAATGGCTGCATTGTCCCCACCGATGGCGAGGGCAAGCGGCAGCGTCTCGCCGATCCAGGCGGCGGCAGCATCCTCAAAATCGATATCGCAATCGATACGCGTCTTCATGCGCCTGCCGCCGAGTTGCTCGAAACGCGTATCGATGAGCTTGCCCGCCTGGCAGAAGCCGTCATAACCGGTATCGCCGAGCGCAAGAACAGCGAAATTCATCTCGTCGAGACGCGGCGCGGCGTCAGTGGCAAGCGCCTCCCAGAACAGCTGGGCATTATCCGGCATCTCGCCTTCACCATAGGTCGATGTGACGACGATGACGCGCTTCATGGAGCTGAGACTATCCATGGAAACGTCGTCCAGCGCCGTTACAACGGGCTGCATTGCCTGCACACGAGCGGCGGCGGCGATATCCATCGCCAAGGCCTCGGCATTGCCGGTTTGAGTGCCGACAAGGATGTTCAGCACGCTGGCCGCCGCTTTGGGGGTAGCAGCGGCCACCGATGTCTCCAGACCCATGGCCGTGCGGGAGTGGAGCCCGGCCAAAAAGCCGGCGAGCCAGACGCGCTGGTCGCCATTAAAGGGCGCATCCTGTGGAATGTAAGGTATCTTCATCATGCTGCCCTGTTCTGGCTGGATGCGGTGGCAAGGTCTGGAATGGCGCGAGCGGCGAAAAGCTCCTCAAAGCCCGGCAGGCGGCCGATCTTCTCAATGTTTTTGCGGTTCTGCTGAATGATCCAGCCATAGGTGCCGGGGCTGTCCACCGACCAGATATTCCGGCGCGCCAGCGCCTGCTTGTAATCATCGAGCCGCTTGGCGGCGATCACCACCGCAAGCTGTTCATCACTGTGGTCGGAAAGCGCCTCGCGGGCATATTTCAGCAGCCGCTGCATCAGCGCATAATCTTCCGTGAGGATGAGATTGCGCACGGCTTTTTCTACTGCCGAATCAGAGGGGCCGGATGCCATCGGCAGCCGTTGCAGGGCGATGGTCTGCGCCATGCTCAACACTGTGTAATTGTTGATGAGCGCATACATGTCTTGCGTGTCGGTCTCACTGTGACCCGGCACCGTTCCGTTCAACACGGCCTTGCGGTCGCGATAGGCGAGCTTGAACTTGCGCAGTTGATGGGCGGCAAGCGCATAGGCCAATTCCTCCAGCAGTTCCTTGCGGGGCTTGGCCTTCAGAATTTCGTCGCTGTCCTGATAAAGCAGCAAAGCGCGCGGCATGCCGTAGACGAAATTATGCTTTTCGCTCTCCCAGTTTTCCAGAAGCCATGCGGCCTTGGCCGAGCCGGTTTCCGCGACATGCCAGGTCAGAAGCTGGTGAACGGCCAGATTGTGGATCGCTGCCTGTTCATCTTCACCGGTGATCGAGCCGAGCAGGATGGAATCGTGGCTGACCTTCTTCGGCAGATCGCCATAGGGATCGTACTGATAAACGAAGCCGCCGCTCATGCCGTTGCCGAACCCCTTGCCGAAACTGCCGAGGTTGAGAACCGCGCCGTTGGTCATGTATTCGCAGGCGAAATCGCCCACACCTTCGACCACGGCGGTTGCACCGGAGTTACGCACGGCAAAACGGTCACCCGCCTGCCCTTCTACAAAGGTGCGGCCGCCGGTTGCGCCGAACAGCGCGAAATTGCCGACCAATACATTGCCGCCAGCCTCTTGCGAGCCGCCGCCGGGCGAGCGCACGACGATGGTGCCGCCGCAGGCGCTTTTGCCGACGCCATCATTGCAGGTGCCGGTATGGACCATAACCATGCCGTCATTGCAGAAAGCGCCGAAGGACTGTCCGGCGGAGCCTGATGTATCGATGCGCACCGAACCCGCCTCCAGGAACCGGCGACCACGCGCATCGCGCTTCACAGCCGGAAGCGCATCCAGCTGCTCGTCGGAAAGCTCGTGGTTCAACATGCGTTCGATATCGACGGCAAGCTGACCGCCGACGCTCTTGTTGCAATTGTTGAGGAAACGATTGCCGCCAAGCTCGATGTTCTCGCGGCGGCTATCGACCAGAGCCGAACGCACGAGATCGATGAAGGCATCGTCCAGCGCGAAGTCCTTTTCCATATAGACCGGGCTGTCGATCTTCACCTCTTCGACCACGGTAAGCATTGCACGCAGGTCAAGCTGGCCGACGCTCGCCGGATGATCGAGGAGGTGAAGAAGATCGGAACGGCCCCGCGCTTCCCGCAGCGAGGCGACCCCAAGCCCGGCCAATATCTCGCGCGTTTCATGGGCGATGTTCATGAGGTATTGCGCCAGAGCGCGCGGATCGCCGTTGAAGGCTTCCTGATTGGTGGTGAGACCGGCCGGGCATTTGATGTTGCAATTCTTCGCCATGACGCATTTCAGCATCATCAGCGCCGTGGTGCCGAATTCGAAGCTGTCGCCGCCGAGAAGGGCTGATTTCACCACGTCGCTTGCCGTCTGGTGTGCGCCGGAGCAACGCAGCAGCACCTTGGCGCGAAGGCCGGTGGCGCAGAGCGCCTGATGCACCTCGGCAATGCCGATTTCCGCTGCGCGGCCGGTATATTTTAGGCTGGTGACGGCTGCGGCACCGGTGCCGCCGGTATTGCCGGCGACGTTGATGACATCCGCACCCGCCTTGGCGACACCAACCGCAATCGTGCCGATGCCTTCCGAGGAGACGAGCTTGACGATGACGCGCACCCGCGCCGCCTTGGCATCATGGATAAGCTGGGCCAGATCCTCGATCGAATAGGTATCGTGATGAGGTGGCGGTGAGACCAACTCGACGCCCGGCGTGCCGCCGCGTGCCGCCGCAATTTCCACCGTCACCTTGGGAGACGGCAATTGCCCGCCCTCGCCCGGCTTTGCGCCCTGGCCGATCTTGATCTCGATTTCTTCCAGCATCGGATCGGCAAGATACCCGGCCCAGACACCGAAACGGCCGGAGGCGAATTGCTTGATGCGCGAGGCACGGATGGTGCCGTAACGGGAAATATGCTCGCCGCCCTCGCCCGAATTGGACATGCCGCCGACCATGTTGGTGCCGTGCGCAACCGCCTCATGGGCGGCAGCGACCAGCGCGCCATGGCTCATTGCGCCCGATGCCAGCGTCTTGGTGATCTCGCTTGCCTTTTGAACGGCATCAAGCGGAATGCTGTCCGGTGCGGTGCGCATCAGCGACAGATAGGCGAATGCCTCACCCTGCGCCTGAACCAGCAGCGCGCCGCCTTCCAGCCAATGGCCCGGGATATCACCACCGAAGCGGTCGAGCAGCGACTGGCAGAGTGCGGCGAGGCGGGCAAGTTCATGACCGTGCGGGCCGGTCAGCTGCAGCCGGAACGAGCCGTCGCCCGCCTCTTCGCAGCGCAATCCGCGCACCATGAAGCTGTTATTGCCGTGCCTGGAAAAACGGCCCATTTCCCGGCGGAATTCTTCGGCCGAACCGGCAAAGGTCACATCGGCCGGCAGTTCCAGAACATCGCGCAGGGCGGCGGGGCGGCGCGCCCGTTCTTCCACCATCATGCGGGCGAAGGCGCGGTAACCGGGCGTGACCTCGAATTTATCGATCGCCTCCGCGGTCAGCCGGTCGAAGCTGTTGTGATAATAGGCAGCATCGTTGAGCCCGAAGGCATCCTCCAGCCGGTTGAGCGGCAGGAGGCGCAGCGCCTCCTCGTTTTCGGTTCCCTTGTCAAAAGCGATCTTTTCCTCGGTCATATCAACGAAGCCGCGAACGGCCGTCGTGCCATAGGAATGGCCGGCACCTTCGGCGCGCTCCTTGAAGAGACCGAGCAGCGGAATGTCGTTTTCACCCTTCACCAACAGCGCCTTGCGATGCCAGTCGGCCACCGCCTGTGCGATGACGGCGAAGTTGACGCCGCCGACCGGCGTTTTCACATTCGGGAAATAACGGTTCAGCACCGAATCGCTGGTATCGAGGAAGTTCGGCTCGAAGAACTCGCCGCCGATATAACTTTCCGCGGTGCACAGGCCCACCTTGCCCATGGTCTTCATCAGCGACTTTTCAGCCGCCTTGGCGAAACGCTTAAACGCCTTGTCGGCATCGGCGCCGAATTTCTCCTCTGCACGGAATTGCACGCCGAGCGGATAGACAGCCGAAGCACCAAAACCGAGGCCTGCCGCGATGTGATGCGAGGAGGAAAACTGCCCGCTTTCGACGATCAGGGACACGCGCAGTCGCAGACCTTCCTCGATCAGCCGCTGGTTGATGGCGGAAACGACCATGATCATCGGCAGAGCGGCGCGGCTTGCCGAAACGTGGCGGTCGGTGATGACGGCAATGCCGCCTTCTTCCGCCCCGAAAGCCGAAACCTCGTCGCAGAGGCCGTCTATCGCCTGCCGCAAGGCCGCTTCATTGGCGTCCGGTGCATCAAAGACCGGCGTGTAGAGCATCTCGAACCGGCGAACCGGCGTCTCGGGCTGTTCGCGAAGGCGCAGCATATCGAGGTGGGTGAGGATCGGGGACCGTACGACGATCTGGCGGGCCTTGGCCGCACCGCTGTTCGGCTTTGCACCGAGAGCAACGCGTAGCGTCATACCATCGGCCTCACGAATGCTGTCGAGCGGCGGATTGGTGACCTGTGCGAAACGTTGCGAGAAATATTTGGCGACCCCGCCTTCCTGATCGGAAAGCGCATTGATGGCATTGCCGTAACCCATGGCCGAGATTTTTTCCGCACCGGAGGCCAGCATCGGATCCATCAGGAACTTGAAGCTTTCCTGATTGTGCGAATAGGCGACATAACGCTGATGTCGTTCCAGATCGCCATTGTAGCGAAGCGGTGAGCCCTGTTTGTCGGCGGGCACCTCCGGCAGATCGCCAAGCATCACGCGCGCTTCAGATAGCAGCGACGAATAGTCCCGCCGCGACGCCAGAAGCTCCAGCGCCTCGACGGTGGAAAAGGCGCGACGTTCGGCGTGGTCGTAATAAAGCATGCCGCCGGCCTCGATACGACCACGGCGGATGACGCTTTCAGCCGGAAAGGCGATCTGCCCGGCCTCAGACATGACACAGAGATACTCTTCCGTCTCGACGGTGCGCAGCGGGCGCAGGCCGAGGCGATCGAGACGCGCGCCGATGATGCTGCCGTCGCCGAAGATCAGCGCGGCCGGGCCGTCGTTCTTTTCCTCATAGAGCGAGAAATATTCCAGCATCGCCTTGACCTCCGGCGACAGCGTGTCGTCATTTTCCCAGGCCGGCGGCATCATCGAGACCACGGCGGTCACGAGGTCAAGACCATCCTCCATCACACGCGCCTGCAATGTCTGGTCCAGACGGCAGCTATCCGACTGGCCCTTGGGCCTGACGATGCTGGCATTCTTCGCCAGCGCCACGGCCGCTTCAGACAATCGGTTCTTCTTGTCGGTGTTGAGTTCGCCATTATGCGCCATCAGGCGGAAGGGCTGCGCCATGGAAGGGTGCGGATCGGTATTGGTAGAGAACCGCGTGTGGAAATACATTGTATGCACTTCATGACGCGGGTCGGTCAGGTCGCAGAAATAGGGCATGACCTCCTGGGCGTTCAGACGGCCTTTCAGAACCTGCGTGCGCGCGCTGAGCGACAGCGGGTAAAAACCCGCAAGCTCCGGCACGGTATAGGCCAGCGCTTCGATGGCGAGCAGCGCCTTGTGGATGCGCCAGTCGAACTCGGCAAGGGTTGCGCATTCCACCGGGGCTGAAAACACCCATTGGCGGATCGGCAATTGATAGGGAATGGCAGCAGGGCGGATGGCCGCGTCATTCACCGGTACGTCGCGGACCAGCAGGACCGAAAAGCCCTGCTCCTTGAAAGCGCTGCCGATGATGCTGACCGCCTCACCGTGGAAAGCCGGGTTCTGCGGCAGAAAAAAATTGCCGACGCCGAAGCGGCCGGCCTGCAGGGCATCGTTATCAGTCAGTTCGCGGAAAAAGGAGAGCGACAGGTCCAGCGACACGCCTGCACCATCACCCACACCTTCCGCCGACATGCCGCCGCGATGCGGCACGGCACAGAGCGCTTCATGACCACGTTTGAGCACATCATGCGTCTGCACGCCGTCCTTGTGGGTGATGAAACCGACGCCACAGCTGCTTTTTTCAAAAGCTGCATCGTAAAGGCCGAATTTTTGCTCCGTCACACTCAAGGCACTCTCCTCTCGTTGCGCATTTTGCGCGTCATCACCCTCTTTTCCCGAAACCCGGCGCGTCAGCCGGCACTCTGCGGGCGGAGCCGCAGGCGACCTGGCTGCTCCTCTTTTTTTGGCTATCGGCGTTTAATGGCGCGAACGGTCGTTTTGCGGCCGTCAAACGGCGTGGCGGCAGTGGCCGCTTTTTCGCAAATAATGATCGTCGTCGTTCGCATCGCGTTCCCTGGTGGCTGGCATTTCCGGCAATGAGGCACACTGAATTACGTCAGTATTACTTACATAATATTTCATGATGGACCGAGTCAAGATTAAAATCGGTCGCGCGCAATAAAAAAACAAAAACGCCGCGAAATCCGACAGGATTCCGCGGCGCGATGGCTGCAGGGATTGTTAAATTGCGGAGATCACTCCGAAGGCATCTCCAGCGTCCGGCTGAACCACAGGGCGACCAGCGTACAGAGCGCGCCCGACATCAGGTAAATTCCGACCGCGATCAGTCCGAATTTGGACGAAAATCCAAGCGCCACGAGCGGCGCGAAGCCCGCGCCGATCAGCCAGGAAATATCCGAGGTGAGCGACGCGCCGGTATAACGGTATTCGCGGCTGAAGCGGGATGCGAGTGCGCCGCCCGCCTGACCGAAGGAGAGGCCAAGCAACGCGAAGCCGATCAGAACAAAGAAATAGCGGCCGATATCGCCCGAGCCGAGAAGAACGGGCGCCACGAGGCTGAAAAGACCGATAAGGACGGCCGCAATGGCCAGAAGCTTCCGCCGGCCGATCCTGTCGGCCAGAATGCCAGACACGACAATCATGCCGCCAGCGATGATGGCGCTGACGAATTGCACAAACAGGAAGTCCGAAACGCGCTGATTGGTGTTGAGGGAGACCCAGCTCAGCGGGAATACCGTGACGAGGTGGAAGAGCGCAAAGCTTGCAAGCGGCACGAAGGCACCCGTGACCACCACCGGAAACTGCGAGCGCAGCATCTTGAACATCGGGCGCGGTTCCAGCTCATGCTGTTCCAGCATGGCCTGGAATTCCGGCGTGACGATCATGCGCAGGCGGGCAAAAAGCGCGAGAACATTGAGCGCCAGCGCCACGAAGAAGGGGAAACGCCAGCCCCAAGCGAGGAATTCCGCATTGGAAAGCTGCGTGACGAAAACGATGAAGAAGGCACTGGCGAGACCGAAGCCCATGGCCGCGCCAATCTGCGGCATCATCGCGTACCAGCCGCGCTGCTTCTGCGGGGCGTTCATGGCGAGCAGCGAAACGAGACCATCCCATGCACCACCAAGGCCGAGACCCTGACCGATGCGGAAAACCGCCAGAAGGACGGGAGCGAGCATGCCGGCTTCCGCATAGGACGGCAGGAAGCTGATCGCCATCGTGGAGCCACAGAGCGTGAACAGAGCCGCCATCAGCTTGACGACGCGGCCGAACTTGCGGTCGATCTGGAGGAAGATCAACGAGCCGATCGGTCTTGCGATAAAGGCCAGAGAAAACACCGCAAAGGAATAAAGCGTCGCCGTCAGCGGATCCACGAAGGAAAAGAAGACATGCGGAAAAACGAGCGCGGAGGCGATGGCATAGATGAAAAAGTCGAAAAACTCCGTCATTCTTGCAAGAATGACCGCAATGGTGATGCGATCCGGATCGACCTTGACCGGATCTGTTCCATTTCTGTTCGCTTCTGGCGCCTGCCCAAAAGATGGGGCAGCATTGGTATAACTCATAATATTCCTCCTGCGTCATGGACGAACCATTCCCTGTAACGCTCAGGCTCCTCTTCCGTTGCGTTACGATGCGACGGATTGTCACACGCACCCTCCGTAACGTCAATTGAAGTTTGATAAGAAAGGCTTGCCCCGCAAGCGCGCTATGCGATAATGCACCCGCTCCGCCTACGAACGCAGCTCTGCCCCGCACATGGTGCATCGCGAAAATTTCGCTGCACCGCGACAATATACCTCATTCAAAAAATGATGTTCGGCAATTAATCGCAGCATAATCCAAACTGTACGAGTTCAGAGAACGTGCGCATGATCAAAAAATTCCCGTCTGCCCTTCTGGCAATCCCGGTACTGCTGCTGCTCAGCGGCTGTAACCTCGTGGTGATGAACCCTTCAGGTGACGTCGCCATCCAGCAGCGCGACCTCATCATCACGTCCACGGTGCTGATGCTGCTGATCATCGTCCCGGTGATCGTCCTGACGCTGTTCTTCGCATGGAAGTACCGTGAATCGGCGAAAGCCGAGGATTACGATCCCGAGTGGCACCACTCCACGCGCCTTGAAATGGTGATCTGGTCGGCCCCGGTCGCCATCATCCTGATGCTCGGCACCGTGACCTGGATTGCCACCCACCGTCTCGACCCCTATCGTCCGCTGGAGCGCATCGACGAGAACCGTCAGGTTTCCGCCGATATCAAGCCGATCACGGTGGAAGTGGTGGCCATGGACTGGAAGTGGCTGTTCTTCTATCCCGAACTCGGCATCGGCAGCGTCAATGAATTCGCAGCCCCGGTCGATGTGCCGATCAATTTCAAGATCACCGGCACGACCGCGATGAACTCCTTCTTCGTTCCCGCACTCGCCGGCCAGATCTACGCCATGGGCGGCATGCAGACCAAGCTGCACGCCGTCATCAACAAGGAAGGCGTTTATGACGGCTTCTCGGCCAACTTCTCCGGCCCCGGCTTCTCGCACATGCGCTTCAAGTTCCATGGCCTCAGCCAACAGGGCTTCGACCAGTGGGTTGCCAAGGCGAAGGAAGGCGGCAAGGGCTTCGGCCGTCAGGAGTATCTGGAATTCGCCAAGCCTTCAGAGCGTGAGCCGGTGCAATATTTCGCCTCGGTCGATCCGCAGCTTTACAGCGCCATCCTCAACCGCTGTGTCGAGCCCAACAAGCTTTGCATGCGCGACATGATGCATATCGACGCCAACGGCGGCGGCGGCAAGGAAGGCATCGACATCGCCAAGGCGCTGAATTCCGTCATCTGCACGCCGCTTGCGCCTTATGGCATGGCCAGCGGCCCGCAATCCACTCCGGCTGCCATCAAGGGTCAGATTTTCGAACCTGCGGCGCTGCCTGAAACGAAACAAGTCGCTGGCTGACGGATACGTCCCGGCATTCTTCGGCGCGGCCTGGCTGCGCCGACCTTACGTCTTAGAATCGCAAGAGGCTGAAAATGATCGTCAATTCCGATCAAACGTCGTTCCTGTTCGGGAAGCTGACATGGGAGTCCATCCCGCTTCACGAGCCCATTCTTGTCGCCACCTTCGCGGCTGTGGCTCTGGGCGGCATCGCCGTCGTCGGCGCCCTCACCTATTTCCGGCTGTGGGGTTATCTCTGGAACGAATGGTTCACGAGCATCGATCATAAGAAGATCGGTATCATGTACATCATTCTGGCGCTCATCATGTTGCTGCGCGGTTTCGCCGACGCCGTCATGATGCGTGTCCAGCAGGCGATCGCGTCGGGCGGATCGGAAGGGTATCTTCCGCCGCACCACTACGACCAGATCTTCACGGCCCACGGCGTCATCATGATTTTCTTCATGGCCATGCCGATGATCACGGGTCTGATGAACTTCGTTGTGCCGCTGCAAATCGGCGCCCGCGACGTTTCGTTCCCCTTCCTCAACAACTTCTCCTTCTGGATGACCACGGCCGGCGCCGTCATCACCATGATCTCGCTGTTCGTGGGTGAATATGCGCAGACCGGCTGGCTCGCCTATCCGCCGCTTTCCGGTATCGATGGCAGTCCGGGTGTCGGGGTGGATTATTACATCTGGGGTCTGCAGATCGCCGGTGTGGGAACGACACTCTCAGGCATCAACCTGATCGTGACGATCATCAAGATGCGCGCGCCCGGCATGACCATGATGCGCCTGCCGATCTTCGTCTGGACATCGCTGTGTTCGAACATCCTGATCGTGGCGTCCTTCCCGATCCTGACCGGCACGCTCGCGCTTCTCACCCTCGACCGTTACGTTGGCACCAATTTCTTCACCAACGATCTCGGCGGCAACCCGATGATGTATGTCAACCTCATCTGGATCTGGGGCCATCCCGAAGTTTACATTCTGGTGCTGCCGGCATTCGGCGTCTTCTCGGAAATCGTTGCGACGTTCTCCCGCAAGCGCCTTTTCGGTTATGCCTCGATGGTTTATGCGACGGGCGTCATCACCATCCTCGCCTATATCGTGTGGCTGCACCACTTCTTCACCATGGGTTCCGGCGCGAGCGTCAACGCTTTCTTCGGCATCACCACGATGATTATCTCGATCCCGACGGGCGCGAAAATCTTCAACTGGCTCTTCACCATGTATAAGGGCCGTATCAATTTTGACGTTCCGATGCTGTGGACGATCGGTTTCATGATCACCTTCGTCATCGGCGGCATGACCGGCGTTCTTCTTGCCGTTCCGCCTGCGGATTTCGTGCTGCACAACTCGCTGTTCCTGATCGCCCACTTCCACAACACCATCATCGGTGGCGTGGTGTTCGGTGTACTCGCGGGTATCGTCTACTGGTTCCCGAAGGCCTTCGGTTACCGTCTCGATCCGTTCTGGGGCAAGCTGTCCTTCTGGTTCTGGTTCATCGGCTTCTACTTCGCCTTCATGCCGCTCTATATTCTCGGCCTGATGGGCATCACCCGCCGTATCAGCCAGTTCGAGGACAATTCGCTGCAGATCTGGTTCCTGATTGCCGCCTTCGGCGCCTTCCTGATCGCGCTCGGCATCGCCTCCTTCGTCATTCAGCTCATCGTCAGCTACCTGAAGCGCGACCAGCTGCGCGACGTGACCGGCGATCCCTATAATGGCCGCACGCTGGAATGGTCGACATCATCGCCGCCGCCCGCCTACAATTTCGCCTTCACGCCGGTCATTCATGACGTGGATGCCTGGGCGGACATGAAGAAGCGCGGTTACAGCCGTCCTCTGGAAGGTTACATCCCTATCCATATGCCGAAGAATACCGGCACGGGCGTCATCATCAGCGCCATCAGCGTCGTCCTCGGCTTCGCTCTGGTGTGGCATATCTGGTGGCTTGCGGCTCTTTCGATGCTCGCCATCATCGCAGTCTCGATTGCCCACACCTTCAACTACAACCGCGAATACTACATTCCGGCTTCCGACGTTTCGACCGTCGAGGCTGAGCGTACAAAGCTGCTTGCGGAACAGGCGTAACGAATATGGCTCATGCACCTGCACAAAGCGCCGCCGGCGCTGAACCACCGGTCTTCTACCTGAAGGAAGACCACCACCCGGAAAACGGCACGTCGCTGGGTTTCTGGCTTTATCTGATGAGCGACTGCCTCATCTTCGCGACGCTGTTTGCCACCTATGCCGTTGTCGGCCGCAACTATGCGGCCGGCCCTTCGGGTGCGGACCTGTTCGACCTGAAGCTGGTCGCCATCAATACCGGCTTCCTGCTCTTCTCCTCCATCACCTATGGCTTTGCCATGCTGGAAATGGAAAAGAAGAAGGTGAAGACGACGCTGATATGGCTCGGCGTTACCGGCCTCTTCGGCCTCGCCTTCCTCGCGGTCGAAATTTACGAGTTCCATCACCTGATCGCGGAAGGCGCCGGCCCGCAGCGTTCGGCCTTCCTGTCCGCGTTCTTCGCGCTGGTCGGCACGCACGGTCTGCACGTCACCTTCGGCGTCATCTGGCTCGTCACGCTGATGGTTCAGGTCGGCAAACACGGCCTCATCCCGGCAAACAAGCGCCGCCTGATGTGCCTGTCGATGTTCTGGCACTTCCTTGACGTCATCTGGATCGGCGTCTTCTCCTTCGTTTACCTCATGGGAGTTCTTTGATGAGTTCCGAAGCACACGCACATCACGACGCGCATGGCGACGACGACCATCACCATGATGGCGCAAGCCACGGCACGTTCAAAAGCTACATGATCGGCTTTGTCCTGTCGGTCATTCTGACAGCGATCCCGTTCTGGCTGGTCATGGGCGACGTTCTTGAAAACAAGACGCTGCTGGTCATCGCGATCATGGGTCTCGGCGTCATCCAGATCTTCGTGCACATGATCTACTTCCTGCACATGGACACCAAGTCAGAAGGCGGCTGGACCTTCATGGCGCTGATCTTCACCGTTGTGGTGTTGCTGATCACGCTCTCCGGTTCGCTCTGGGTCATGTACAACATGAACAAGAACATGATGCCGCTGCACATCGAAGATGTGAAAAACCTGCCCTGAGCAGCCATAAATCAACGGCCTGCCGGACCTCCGGCGGGCCGTTCCGCGCCAACACATAACCCCATGAATCCCGGCGCGATTTATGGGGTTATTTGCTGGAGGAAGCGCATGCGGGTGCCATCCCGCCGGAGCAGACGATCTCGCTGCCAGAGGCGCTTCGCAAGGACCATGACATGAGCGAAATCATACCCCAAAACCGGCGTATCCGCCCTGCGGCAATCGTCGTTCTGTTTTTGACCATTGTCCTGACGGGCTGCCTGCTGGCGCTTGGAACATGGCAGGTCCAGCGCCTTTTCTGGAAACTCGACCTGATTGAGCGTGTCGAGGCCCGCGCCCATGCCGAGCCTGTCGATGCGCCTGCCGCCGGCGAATGGCCGGCCCTCACCGATCCCGCCGATTATGAATATCGCCGTGTGAAACTGTCCGGCACGTTTCTCAACGACGAGGAAGTTCAGGTCTACACGGTCACGGATCTCGGTCCCGGCTACTGGGTCATGACCCCGCTACGGCGGGACGACGGCTCAAGCATCATCGTCAATCGCGGCTTCGTACCCTCCGACAGGCGCGATCCGTCCTTGCGGCCGGAAGGTGAAGCGGCGGGAAACGTCGAGATCGTCGGGCTGATGCGCGCGCCGGAAACCGGCGGGCTTTTCCTTCGAACCAACGATCCTGCAAATGGCCGGTGGTATTCCCGCAATATTCCCCAGATCACGCAGGCATCCGGCCTCTCTGACGTGGCGTCGTTTTACGTCGATGCGGATGCCACGCCCAATCCCGGCGGCCTGCCGGTTGGTGGTAAAACCATGCTCACCTTCCCCAACAGCCACCTCTCCTATGCCGTCACCTGGTATATTCTCGCCGCCATGGTGGTCGCGGCCGGCTGGTACGTGCTGCGCAACCTCAACGCACCGAAATCGAAACGGGATGCTGATTGAACCACAGGTTTTACCGGATGGTTCATAAAAGCGCTTCCTTCTTCACGTTTTGCTGATCTATAACGATAGTTCGGCCTGACATTGCCCGTCGGCGCATTTTGTTTCGGTGAGTTATGGCAAGAGCATTTCTTCTCGTTCTGGATTCCTTCGGTGTCGGCGGTGCGCCCGACGCAGAGCACTATGGCGATCTCGGCGCGAACACACTCGGTCACATCGCCGAGTTCTGTGCCGCAGGTGCTGCCGACAGGGCGGGGCTTCGATCCGGGCCGCTGAAGCTGCCGAACATGTGCTCGCTTGGCCTTCTGGAGATCGCGCGCCAGGCAAGTGGCGACATTCCCGTCGGCATGGAACCCCCGGAACGTATTTTCGGCCTGCATGGCTCAGCCAGCGAAGTTTCAAAAGGTAAGGACACACCATCAGGTCATTGGGAGATCGCGGGTACGCCTGTGACCTTTGACTGGGGGTATTTCCCCACGGAGGGCGACGCCTTTTCCCCGGAACTGGTTGAGGCCATCTGCAAGCAAGCCGATATTCCCGGCATTCTCGGCAATTGCCATGCTTCCGGCACCGACATTATCGCGCAGTTCGGCGAAGAACATATCAGGAGCGGCAAACCAATCTGCTACACCTCTTCCGATTCCGTGTTTCAGATCGCCGCGCATGAAACCCATTTCGGGTTACAACGCCTCATCGCGCTCTGTGAGACCGTGCGGAAACTGCTCGATCCGCTGAATATCGGCCGCGTCATCGCCCGCCCGTTCATCGGCGAGACAGTCGCCTCCTTCGAACGCACCGGCAACCGCCGCGACTTCTCCGTGCCACCGCCCGAACCGACGCTGCTCGACCGGCTGGTGGAGGCGGAGCGCAAAGTGCACGCGATCGGCAAGATCGGCGATATCTATGCGCATCAGGGCGTCTCGCGCATCATCAAGGCCAATGGCAACGCCGCCCTGATGGATGCGACATTGCAGGCCATAGACGAGGCGGAAAATGGCGACCTCGTCTTTACCAATTTTGTCGATTTCGACATGCTTTATGGCCACCGTCGTGACGTTGCCGGTTATGCGACCGCGCTTGAGGCTTTCGATGCGCGTATTCCGGAAATTCATCGCAAGATGAAGCCGGGAGACATCGCCATTCTCACCGCCGACCATGGTTGCGACCCCACCTGGCGGGGCACGGACCATACACGCGAGCGGGTGCCGATCATGGTTTTCGGGCCGGGCATTCGCTCTCGTGATGTCGGCATTCGTTCAAGCTATGCCGATATCGGCGAAAGCATCGCCCATCATCTTGGTATCGAGGCCGGTTCACACGGCAGGAGCTTCATTTGACATCGCATTTGCTGAAAGCGGAAATTCACTGCCACATCGAAGGTGCGGCACCGCCTGCCCTCGTCGCGAAACAGGCAGAAAAATACGGCATAGATACCAGCAGCTTCCTGCGCGACGGCCAATATGTCTGGTCGGATTTCGCCGAGTTCATCCAGTGCTACGATGCGGTAGCGCAGGTGTTCAAGACGGATGAGGACTATGCCATCCTCACCGAGACCTATCTGACCGAACTGGCGCAAGCCAACACGATCTATAGCGAGCTGATCATCTCGCCCGACCACGGCGACCGTATCGGGCTGGGTGCAGACGCCTATCTCGCCGGCATCGTCGAAGGCATCCGGATCGCGAAGGAAAAGACCGGCATCGAAACCCGCATCCTCGTTACCGGCGAACGGCATTTCGGCCCGGAACGGGTGATCGCGGCGGCGGAATATGCCGCGCGCGCCCGGCATCCGCTGGTGACCGGCTTCAATATGGCGGGCGAAGAGCGCATGGGCCGGGTTGCTGACTACGCCCGTGCCTTCGATATCGCCCGCGATGCGGGCCTCGGGCTCACCATCCATGCGGGCGAGGTCTGCGGGCCGGAAAGCGTTACCGACGCGCTCGATCTCGTCAAACCGGCCCGCATCGGCCATGGCGTGCGCGCCATTGAAGATGCTGCTCTGGTGGCCCGGCTTGTCGAAACGGGCACGGTTCTGGAAGTCTGCCCCGGGTCGAATATCGCGCTCAGTGTTTATCCGGATTTCGCCAGCCATCCGCTGAAGGCGTTGCGTGACGCCGGGGTGCGCGTCTGCATCAATTCCGACGACCCGCCGTTCTTCTTCACCTCGCTTGTGCGGGAATACGAGCTGGCCGCAGACACGTTCGGTTGCAGCGATGCCGAGATCAACCGCATGACCCGAACCGCGCTGGAAAGCGCCTTCGTGGACGAGACGACCCGCGAGCGGTTGCTTGCGAGACTGGATCGCGCCTGATGCGGCGGTTGGCGGGGTAAAACCGCGAAGAAGGCTTGCGAAAAGCCCACTTTCGGTGAATGACAGGGGCACAAGATCAAAAAGGAAGGCCAGTTTCATGGACGGCGTCACAGTCATCGAACATCCGCTGGTGCGGCACAAACTTACCATCATGCGCAAGAAGGAAACGTCCACGGCCGGCTTCCGTCGCCTGCTCAGGGAAATTTCGACGCTGCTCTGCTATGAAGTGACGCGCGACCTTGAAATGACGATGGAAACCATCGACACGCCGCTCGAAACCATTCAGGCTCCGGTTCTGGAAGGCAAGAAGCTGGTTTTCGCCTCTATCCTGCGCGCTGGCAACGGCCTTCTGGAAGGCATGCTCGAACTGGTGCCCTCGGCGCGCGTTGCCCATGTCGGTGTGTATCGTGACCACGATACGCTGGAGGCCGTCGAATATTACTTCAAGGCTCCCGAAAGTCTCGACGCCCGTCTGGTCATCGTTGTGGACCCGATGCTGGCGACCGGCAATTCCTCGATTGCCGCTGTCGAAAAGCTGAAGGAACGCGGCGCAAAGAACATCCGCTTCCTGTGTCTGCTGGCAGCGCCGGAAGGCATCAAGAATTTCCGTGAAGCGCATCCCGATGTGCCGATCTATACCGCCGCAATCGACAGACATCTGAACGAGAAGGGTTATATCGTCCCCGGCCTCGGTGACGCCGGCGACCGCATGTACGGCACCAAATAACGCCGTTCATCTTCGCTTAACCGTTTGAGCCATTCGCCGCCCGATACGCGGCGAATGGCTTTTTCTTTTAAGATTTCAGCATGTTTTGCGCCTATTCTGTCCGAGGATAACCTTGGGCTTTGAGGAGCAACGACTTGCTGGTGCGCACGATTTTTCTGCTTATCGGTCTTTCGGTCAGCGCCACGCAGATTCCGGCGCTGGTGGAAAAGTTTCAGCCGCGCCCCGAAACCAGCGTGGAAAAATCGGAAGCCACACCCGAACCCGCCAAGCCGGAGCCGATTTCGCTGGGCGGCGTTAATTTGAAGGCAGATTCCCGCGGCCATTTCAACGCTGCCTTCCGCATCAACGGCAAGTCTTTCGACGGGCTTGTCGATACCGGCGCTTCCATGGTCGCCATCAACGAGACAATCGCGAGGCGTCTCGGTTTCGGCGTCAACAGTCTCGATTTCAAATATGCGATCTCAACGGCGAACGGCCAGACCATGGCGGCGCATGTGAAGCTGGACCGCGTGGAAATCGGCCCGATCCGCGTTCAAAATGTCGATGCCATGGTTCTGAAAGACAATGCGTTGAGCAACATGCTGATCGGCATGAGCTTTCTGAAACAATTGTCGTCCTTCAAGGTATCGGGCGGCGAATTGCGGCTTGTCAGGTGATCCGCTCGAGGATCGGCGCGCTGGTTTCCGGTGCGCTGTCAGCGATCTCAAAATAGGCAGCTATGCTTTTGACGGCACGTTCCGCCTCTTCCTTTGAAGCCGCATGGACAATGGCAATCGGCTCGCCCTTTTCCACCTTAACGCCAAGTGGCAGGATGTTCGAAATACCGACTGCCGGATCGATCATATCCGACGGCTTTCTCCTTCCCCCACCAAGCTCGACGACAACCATGCCAAGATCACGCGTATTGCAGGATGCAAGCCAGCCGCTTCGCGCAGCCGGAACCGTGAGAACGACCGGCGCGGACGGCAGATAACGGGTTGGATCCTCAACGAAATCCGAAGGCCCGCCCAGTGCTGAAACCATCCGCGCAAAGATTTCCATAGCCCGACCGGAGGAAAGAGCGACCGCAGCCAGCGCCTCGCCTTCCTCGAGCGTGGCAGCCTTTTGAGCCTGTACCAGCATTTCTGCGGCGAAGGACAGGACGACCTTTTCAAGACGGGTTCCGGTCTTGCGACCGGCCAGAAAATCAAGGCAATTGACGATTTCGACGGCATTGCCGGCGGCATCACCAAGCGGCTGGTTCATGTCGGTTATCAGGGCCGTCGTCGGAAGACCTGCACCATTCGCCACATCGACCAGCGCACGGGCCAGATTGCGGGCATCCTCCACGCTCTGCATGAAAGCACCGTTGCCGACCTTCACGTCGAGAACCAGCGTCTCAAGCCCCGCCGCAAGTTTCTTCGAAAGGATGGAGGCAGTGATCAGCGGGATGGAATCGACGGTCGCGGTCACGTCGCGAATGGCATAAAGGCGCTTATCGGCGGGTGCGAGATCACCTGTCTGGCCGATGATGGCGCAACCGACCGCCTTCACCGTCCGGCGGAACAAAGCCTCGTCAGGCATGACATTGTAACCGGGGATGGCTTCCAGCTTGTCTAGCGTGCCGCCGGTGTGGCCGAGACCCCTGCCGGAAATCATCGGCACGGCGAGACCGCAGGCGGCGACGATCGGCGCGAGCATCAGGGAGACGTTATCACCAACACCACCGGTCGAGTGCTTGTCCGCCACCGGCCTGCCAATATCGCTCCATGAGAGGACATCGCCGCTATCGCGCATGGCGAGCGTCAGCGCTACCATTTCGTCGCGGTTCATGCCGCGGAAAAACACCGCCATGGCAAAGGCGGCCGCCTGCCCTTCCGATATGCCATCTTTCGACAGCGCTTCGATGAAGGCAGCAATCTCATGAGGCGCCAGAGACAGGCCATCACGTTTGCGGCGAATGATCTCCTGCGGGATCAAGCTCAATACCCGCTGGCGGCCTTGGCCGGTTCGCCGCCGGCCAGCACGTTGAGCACATCGTCAAGAACGCCCGAAGCGCCGAAACGGAAGGTTGATGGCATGGCCCAGTTGGGTGCCATGATGGTTTCCGCCAGCCGCAGGTAAAGCGTCGCATCCTCCACCGTGCCGATGCCGCCGGCAGGTTTGAAACCGACTTTCTGCCGGCTATCGCGGATCGCCTGCAACATGATGTCGGCAGCCTCCAGCGTGGCATTGATAGCGACCTTGCCCGTCGAGGTCTTGATGAAATCAGCCCCTTCGGCAATGGCGAGTTCGGATGCGCGGCGGATAAGGGCCTTGTCCTTCAGCTCACCGGTTTCCAAAATGACCTTGAGCAGCACGGGTGCGACACAGACCTTGCGCACGGCGGCCACCATCTCGGAAACTGCCGCTTCATCGCCTGCTATGAATTTGCGATAGGGAATGACCAGATCGATTTCGTCCGCACCGTCGCGGATCGCGGCTTCGGTTTCCGCCACTACAGTCCCCACATCAAGATCGCCCGAGGGAAAATTGACGACGGTAGCGATGCGGATCACATGCTCTTTTCCGAAAGCCGCACGCGCCTGCGCCACGAAACGCGGCCAGATGCAGATCGCGGCCGTGTTGCCATAGTCCGTATGCGCCCGCTGGCACAAAGCGGCAATCTGCTGCGGCGTGCAGTCTTCCCTAAGATTGGTCAAGTCCAGCAAAGACAGAGTGAGGGCAGCCGCTTCGCGCGGACGCTGGAGTTCCATGGTCACGCTCCTCCTGCGATCATTTCCTTCAGAATAGCGGCAAGTCGCTTGCCGCCCACGGGAGCCATGTCCTTGGTTTCTTCATGGCTCAGTTCCGCGCCAGTCATGCCGGCACCGTAATTGGTAATAACCGATGCGGCGGCAACGCGCATCCCGAAAAAGCGGGCGAGGATGACTTCCGGCACGGTGGACATGCCGACGGCATCCGCACCGAGAAGCCGCGCCATGCGAATTTCCGCCGGCGTTTCGAAGCTCGGGCCGGAAAACCACATATAGACACCGCCGAACAAAGGCACCGTCGCCCGGATCGCGGCATTGCGCATGGCCAGCATCAGGTCCGGATCGTAGGCCGTGGTCATGCCGACGAAGCGGCGGTCGCTTTCCTCGCCAATCAGCGGGTTCATGCCGGAATAATTGATATGGTCAGTGATCTGCATGACGGAGCCGGGCGGCATATCCTGCCTCACCGACCCTGCCGAATTGGTGAGGATGAGCGACTGCACGCCGAGACCGGCGAGTGCCTCGATGACCGGACGCATCGCCGCCGCATCGCCCTTTTCGTAGAAATGCACCCGACCGGACAGCATCATGACCGGCTCGCCACCGAGATAACCGGCGACCAGTTCTCCAGCATGGCCGGAAACGCCACCGGCGGGAAACCCGGGAAGATCGGCATAGGGCACGCGGACGGGGTCGCTCACCTCTTCCACAAGCGACCCAAGGCCG
Organism: Agrobacterium burrii; assembly: GCF_017313405.1. Lineage (NCBI taxonomy): Bacteria > Pseudomonadati > Pseudomonadota > Alphaproteobacteria > Hyphomicrobiales > Rhizobiaceae > Agrobacterium > Agrobacterium burrii. Next base: position 72,058 of record NZ_JAFLNA010000005.1, on the reverse strand, counting down.
GAGCCGAGAACGATGGCGACGCGCGGCATCAGGCCGTTCAGGCGCTCCACCAGAATATCGATCAAACCATCCGTCATCAGGGCAGCTCGGTCTTGAAGACAGAGGGCAACAGCTCTTCCATGGTCATGACCTTCTGGACGCCGGTTTCGTCGCAAAGATAGATCTTCGTCTCCGGCGTGGCGAATTCGGCGATCTTCTGGCGGCAGCCGCCACAGGGCGAGCAGAGCGGCAGCTTTTCGGCGATGACGGCGACTTCGCTGATCTTTTTCGCCCCGCCCATGATCATGGCGCTGATGGCTGATGGTTCCGCGCACCAGCCCTGTGGGAAGGAGATATTCTCGATATTGGCACCCTTGTAGATTTTTCCATCTTCGGCGCGGATCGCCGCGCCGACCGGAAATTTCGAATAGGGCGCATAAGCGAAGGCCATGGCCTCCACCGCAGCCTCGAACAATTCGTGGGACTTGGGGTCAGAAGACATGAGTTTAACGCTCCTTCGCATAGGCAACGCCACCGGCCTTGGGAGGCTTGGCGACGCCGATGAAACCGGCAAGCAGGATGCAGGTCAGGATATAGGGCATGGCCTGGAAAATCTGCACCGGTACTTCCCCAATACCCGGCACGGATTTGCCCTGCATGAAATTGGCGAAGGCATCGAGGAAACCGAACAGCAGGCAGGCGAACATGACCGGCACCGGCTTCCATTTCGCGAAAATCAAGGCGGCAAGCGCGATATAACCCTTGCCGGCGGACATGTTGGCGATGAAGGCTGCCGACTGCGCGACAGCCAGATAGGCGCCCGAGAAACCACAGAGGAAACCGGCAACAATGACGGCGCGGTAACGCATCCACGTCACCGAAATGCCAGCCGTATCGACAGCACCCGGATTTTCACCGACGGCGCGCAGTCGCAGGCCGAAGCGAGTGCGGTAAAGCACCCACCAAGAGAGCGGCACCGCCAGAAAGGCAAGATAGGTGAGGATATTGTTCCCGGAAATGACATTGGCATAAAGCGGGCCGATGAACGGCACTTCGCGCATCGCATCCGCGCCGGGCAGAATGATCGGTGTGAAACGGCCCTCGCCCGGCAATTGCGGCGTGCGGCCGCCCTGCCCGAACCACGCCTGGCCCAGCACCACCGTCAGACCGGCGGCAATGAAATTGAGCGCGACGCCAGACACGATCTGGTTGCCGCGATTGGTGATGACGGCAAAGCCGTGGATCAGCGAGAACGCGATGGAGACGCCAATGCCGGCCAGAAGACCGGCCCACGGGTTTGCGGTAAGATAGGCAACACAGGCGGACGCGAAGGCCGCCGCCAGCATCTTGCCTTCAAGACCGATATCGAACACGCCGGCGCGTTCGGAAAACAGCCCGGCAAGTGCGGTGAACAGAAGCGGGATGGTGAGACGGACGGTCGAGCCGAGAATGCTGACCAGCATATCGAAAAAATCCATATCAGCTCACCCCTTTGCCAAACGCTGGTAGATGTGGACGATCGTCGGCCGATACATATATTCCAGCGCACCGGCGAACAGGATCACCAGACCCTGGATGACCACGATCATCTCGCGGGTAATGTTCGGCATTTCGAAGGAAAGATCCGCACCGCCCTGATAGAGGATGCCGAACAGTAATGCCGAGAAGATGATGCCGAGAGGATGGCTTCGCCCCATCAGCGATACGGCGATGCCGACGAAGCCCGCACCGCCGACGAATTCCACCTGCAGTCGCGCTGAAGCGCCCATGACCGGGTTCAGCGCCATCATGCCCGCCAGACCACCGGAAATGAGCATGGCAATGATGACGGTGCGCGCATAGGGAATGCCGGCATAAATGGCGGCGGACGGGCTGACGCCGAGCGTGCGCATCTCATAACCAAGCTTGGTGCGCCAGATCAGCACCCAGACGAGAAAACACATGACCAGCGCGATAAGGAAGGAGACGTTGAACGGCGCCGGCCCGAGCTTGAGGCCGAACCACGCCATCAGCCAGTCCAGCTTCGGCAGTTGGCCACCGGGCAGGAAGGTGCGCGTTTCCGGCGCCATCTTGCCCGGCACGATCAGCACATTCACCAGCAGGTAAACCATCAAGGCCGCAGCGATGAAGTTGAACATGATGGTGGTGATGACGACGTGACTGCCGCGTTTGGCCTGAAGCCAAGCCGGAATAAAGGCCCAGGCCGCGCCGAAAACCGCAGCGCCGATGACGGCGAAGGGCATCGTCACATACCACGGTACATACCGATCAAGCGCCAGCGCCACCAGCGCGGCACCCAGCCCGCCAATATAGGCCTGACCTTCGGAGCCGATGTTGAACAGACCGGCATGGAAAGCCACGGCGACGGAGAGGCCGGTGAAAATGAAGCTCGTCGTATAAAACAGCGTGAAGCCGATGGCATCGCCGCGGCCGAGCGCGCCTTCGATCAGCAGACGAAGTGCTACCAACGGGTTTTCGCCGATGGACCAGACGACGAGCCCGGAAATCAGAAAGGCGGTTATGACATTAAGCAGCGGCAACAGGCCGTAGCTGATCCAGTTTGGTAGGGGTGCGGAAGCGGTGCTCATTCATGCCTCATGCGGCGATGCCGGCCATCATCAGGCCCAGCGTCTGTTCTTCGGCTTCCGCCGTTTTTTCTCCAACGACCCGGCCGGCGAACATCACCATGATCCGGTCCGAAAGGGAACGGATTTCATCGAGTTCGACTGAAACCAGCAAAATCGCTTTGCCGGCATCACGCATTTCGATGATGCGCCGATGGATGAATTCGATGGCGCCGATATCCACGCCGCGCGTCGGCTGGCCGATGATCAGCATCTTCGGATCGCGCTCGATTTCACGGGCGACGACTATCTTCTGTTGATTACCGCCGGAAAAATTGGCGGTCTTCAAATGCGGGTTCGGCGGGCGGATGTCATATTTCTCGATCTTTTCGACGGCATCCTTGCGGATGGCCTCAGGGTTCAGGAAAGGCCCCCTGCCGTAACGCTCGTCATGGTGATAACCGAGGATGGAGTTTTCATATTCCTCGAATTTCAGCACCAGCCCCATATGATGGCGGTCTTCCGGGATATGAGCCAGACCAAGTTTGCGCAGGATCGCCGGATCGGGACGATCCACCTTCTGGCCATCCACCCATATCTCGCCCGAAGAGGGCTTGCGTATGCCGGCGATGGCTTCCAGCAGTTCCGATTGACCATTGCCGGCGACCCCGGCGATACCGACGATTTCACCGGCGCGGACGTCCAGCGAGACATCGTCGACCATGGTGACACCACGGCTGTCCTTGACGGTGAGATTGCGGATGGAGAGAAGAACCTCGCCCGGCGTCGTCTCGCCCTTTTCCACCCGCAGCAGCACACGGCGGCCGACCATCAGTTCGGCCAGTTCCTCGACGCTGGTTTCGGAGGTCTTGCGGGTTGCCACCATTTCGCCGCGGCGCATGACGGAGACGGAGTCCGTGATCGCCATGATTTCGCGCAGCTTGTGGGTGATGAGGATGATGGTCTTACCCTGCTCACGCAGAACACCGAGGATCTTGAAAAGGTGATCGGCCTCAGCCGGCGTCAGAACGCCGGTCGGCTCGTCGAGGATCAGGATTTCAGCGCCACGATACATGGCTTTGAGGATTTCGACGCGCTGCTGCAAACCAACGGGCAATTCCTCGATCACCGCATCCGGATCGACTTCCAGCCCGTAATCATCCTCCAGACGCTTCAGCTCCTTGCGAGCACCGGCCCGGCCTTTGGCCAGCAATGCGCCGCCCTCCGCACCCAGCATCACATTCTCAAGCACGGTGAAATTTTCCACCAGCATGAAATGCTGATGGACCATGCCGATACCGGCACTGATCGCGGCCTGACTGTCACGGATCGTAACGGGTGCGCCGTTCACGCGGATTTCGCCGGCATCTGCCTGGTAAAAACCATAGAGGATCGACATCAAGGTCGATTTTCCGGCGCCATTTTCCCCGATGATGCCGTGGATCGTGCCCTTGGCAACGGTCAGATTGATATTCTTGTTGGCGTGAACGGCACCGAATTTCTTGTCGATGCCCACGAGTTCAATTGCTGGGTCCATATTCAAACCGAAACCTCTCCGAAGGCTGGATATGAAAAGGGCGCAAGATGAAAATTCATCATGCGCCCCAGTTGCATATCATATCATTTCGGGCAGGAATTGTCCGCCATGTAGTCGTGGACCTTGACTGCGCCGGAGATAATGTCGGCCTTCGCCTTGTCCACGGCGGCAATCATCTCAGGCGTGATCAGCGCCTTGTTGTTGTCGTCCAAAGCATAGGCCACGCCGTCTTCCTTGACGCCGAGCGCCACGATACCGGGGGTGAACTTATCGTCCTTGGTATCCTTATAGGCATTATAGACGGCCAGATCGACACGCTTGACCATGGATGTCAGAACGGAACCCGGATGCAGGTGGTTCTGGTTGGAATCGACGCCGATCGAGAACTTCTTGTTGTCGGCGGCGGTCTGCAGCACACCGATACCGGTCGCACCGGCTGCCGCGTAGATCACGTCCGCACCCTGGTCGATCTGGTTTTTGGTGAGTTCGCCGCCGCGCACCGGATCGTTCCAGGCAGCACCCGTGGTGCCGGTCATGTTCTGGAAGACTTCGATCTTATCGTTGGCCGCCTTGGCGCCCTGTGCATAACCACAGGCGAATTTACGGATCAGCGGAATATCCATGCCGCCGATGAAGCCGACCTTGCCGGTCTTTGAAGCCATACCCGCCAGAAGACCGACGAGGTAGGAACCTTCATGCTCCTTGTAGACGACGGAGCGGACATTCGGCAGCTCGACAACGGAATCGACAATCACGAATTTGGTGTCGGGGAATTCGGCTGCAACCTTTTCCATGGCCGAGGTCCAGGCGAAGGACACGGCGATGACGGGATTGAAGCCCTTGCTGGCGAAGTTGCGGATGGCCTGTTCACCCTGCGTGTCGCTGGTCGGCTCAAAGTCACGGTACTCGATGCCCGTTTCCGCCTTGAACTTTTCAGCGCCGGCCGCAGCGGCTTCATTGAACGACTTGTCGAACTTGCCGCCCGTGCCATAGACCAGCGCCGGCTTGACATCCGCAGCGAGCGCGGAAGCCGACATTGCGGCAAGCGCAAAAAGCGTCAGAAGGGATTTTTTCATTGTGCAGCCCTGTTGTTGCAATTGATATTATAAGGGTCCTCCCGCAAACCCGTTTACCGGGAATGTCTGCGGAACCGCCAGCCGTTATACCGGCTGTGCTTGCCTCATATCCTTGCATGGCTCAATGAAAAATTCATCCGGTTTTTTTGACCCGGTGGAAAAACTTTTATCTGGCGCTTTTTTGGCCTTTCCACCGGGTCAATCTGCAAAAAATCTAGTCGATATTGCAACTTACGCCGGTTCCGCGCAGGCCGCAGTAACCACCCGGGTTCTTGGCAAGATATTGCTGATGATAGTCCTCAGCATAATAAAATGTTTCAAGCGGCCCGATTTCGGTGGTAATGGCCCGGCCATGGCCTGCCGCCTCCAGAGCCTGCTGAAAAGCGTCGCGCGCCTTTTGCGCCTGCTGCAGCTGGCCTTCCGTCGTTGCATAAATGGTCGAACGATAGGTCGTACCCACATCGTTGCCCTGCCGCATGCCCTGGGTCGGATCATGCTCCTCGAAGAATATCCTGAGCAGGCCCGACAAAGAGATCACAGCCGGATCATAGACGACCTTGACGACTTCAGCATGGCCTGTCTGGCCGGTCGTCGTCTCCTGATAGGTCGGATTTTCTGTAAAGCCGCCGGCATAACCCACCGCCGTTACCCACACGCCCGGCGTCTGCCAGAACAGGCGTTCCGCGCCCCAGAAACACCCCATGCCGAGGTAGATGATTTCCAAACCGTCGGGATAAGGCCCCTTCAACGGCCGACCATTGACGAAATGGTTCTCCGGCACGACAAGCGCCTCTTCACGACCCGGCAAAGCCGTCTCTTCGGTCGGCATCGTCGTCTTTTTTGAAAGCGTATCGAACAGGAACATCGGGACCTCCGTGCGGCCAATATCGCCGCTTCTCATGGTTCACATCTGCGGGCGCCAACGTCGTTCAGGCTGACAAATCAGACCGGCAAGCGCCTCATCACCTTGTGCTTCCTGTAACCGGCCATCCAGCAAAGCAGCGACAGGACGAGGAAAAAAGCAAATGCGGGCAGCGCCGACAGCGCATTTTCAATGAAGCGCCACGCTTCAGGGTGAATATAGTGACCCACGGCGGCTTCCACCATGGTGCGCGAGGCAGGAAGAAAATAATTCCAGACGGACAGGATGCCGGTAATATTGACCGAGGATGTGGAAACCGAGCGGATCGAATCAAGCACACCCAGAAAAACCGCCGCGAGAAGGAGAAGAAAGCTCAAAAACCGCAAAAAAGCTTTCATCGGGACACCTCGGTTATGGTCCGCCTCTTCAACGAACATGTTTTGAAACATATAGCGCATCGATAAAGGTGGTAAAACCCGTTTGCAACCGCATCTAAATGCAGGAAATTGCCGACATTTCAAAAAACTGTCAGATTCGTGTTGATCCCTGCGAATTCATCGGTATATATCGCGCCGTTCCAGTGATTTGCATTCTTCAAAACATGCAGATTTGAAAAAAGGACAGGTGGCCGAGTGGTTTAAGGCGCACGCCTGGAACGCGTGTGTGCGTGAAAGCGTACCGTGGGTTCGAATCCCACCCTGTCCGCCATTTCACCTCATCTTTAGCCGCCGGCGTTGCTCCAAGCCATTGCCGGCTCTATCTTCAGGATATCCGGCCACGCGTAACGTCAAAGTCGCGTTTTCCCGCTTCCGCAAGCGTTGACGCCTATGCTTCTGCACATACTGAGGTTTCCTGCGCTTTTTGCTGCGCTTCCCCCTCTCTTGCGCCTTGCAGCAGGAAAAATCGCTCCTTATATACGCCGCAGAACTGCAGCGAATGTTGCAAATCCAAGTCAAGGAGTTGCCACAAGAATGCCTCACGGGGTTCCGGCAGCTCGCTTCAAGGAGAGAAGAGCATGGCAAAAGTAATCGGTATCGACCTTGGCACGACCAATTCCTGCGTCGCAGTGATGGACGGCAAGGACATCAAAGTCATTGAAAACGCGGAAGGCGCACGCACCACGCCGTCCATGGTGGCATTTTCCGACGATGGCGAACGCCTTGTCGGCCAGCCGGCCAAGCGGCAGGCGGTCACCAACCCGACCAACACCCTGTTTGCGGTCAAGCGCCTCATCGGTCGTCGTTACGAAGACCCGACCGTTGAAAAGGACAAGCACCTCGTCCCCTTCGAAATCGTCAATGGCGACAATGGCGACGCATGGGTGAAGGCACAGGACAAGAATTATTCCCCATCGCAAATTTCCGCGATGATCCTTCAGAAGATGAAGGAAACGGCTGAATCCTATCTCGGCGAGAAGGTGGAGAAGGCCGTCATCACCGTTCCGGCCTACTTCAACGACGCCCAGCGCCAGGCAACCAAGGATGCGGGCCGCATCGCTGGTCTTGATGTTCTGCGTATCATCAACGAGCCGACTGCTGCCGCCCTTGCCTACGGTCTCGACAAGAAGGACGGCAAGACGATTGCCGTCTACGACCTTGGCGGCGGCACCTTCGATATTTCCGTTCTGGAAATCGGCGACGGCGTCTTCGAAGTGAAATCGACGAACGGCGACACTTTCCTCGGCGGTGAAGACTTCGACATGCGTCTGGTCGAATATCTGGCCGGCGAGTTCAAGAAGGATCAGGGCATTGACCTGAAGGGCGACAAGCTGGCTCTGCAGCGCCTCAAGGAAGCTGCCGAAAAGGCGAAGATCGAACTTTCGTCTTCGCAGCAGACCGAAATCAACCTGCCGTTCATCACGGCTGACGCCACCGGTCCGAAGCATCTGACGCTGAAGCTGACCCGCGCCAAGTTCGAAAGTCTGGTTGACGATCTGGTGCAGCGCACCGTTGCACCGTGCAAGGCTGCGCTCAAGGATGCCGGCGTTACCGCTGCCGAGATCGACGAAGTCGTTCTGGTTGGTGGCATGAGCCGCATGCCGAAGGTACAGGAAGTCGTCAAGCAGCTGTTCGGCAAGGAGCCGCACAAGGGCGTGAACCCTGATGAAGTGGTTGCCATGGGCGCCGCCATCCAGGCGGGCGTTCTGCAGGGCGATGTCAAGGACGTTCTGCTGCTCGACGTTACCCCGCTGTCGCTCGGCATTGAGACGCTGGGTGGTGTCTTCACCCGTCTGATCGATCGCAACACGACGATCCCGACGAAGAAGAGCCAGACCTTCTCGACCGCCGAAGACAGCCAGTCGGCCGTGACCATCCGCGTTTCGCAGGGCGAGCGTGAAATGGCGCAGGATAACAAGCTGCTCGGCCAGTTCGACCTCGTCGGCCTGCCGCCGTCGCCGCGTGGTGTTCCGCAGATCGAAGTCACCTTCGATATCGACGCCAACGGTATCGTGCAGGTTTCCGCCAAGGACAAGGGCACCGGCAAGGAGCAGCAGATCCGTATCCAGGCCTCCGGTGGTCTGTCCGACGCCGACATCGAGAAGATGGTGAAGGACGCCGAGGCCAATGCCGAAGCAGACAAGAAGCGTCGCGCCGGTGTAGAAGCCAAGAACCAGGCCGAGAGCCTTATCCACTCCACCGAGAAATCGGTGAAGGAATATGGCGACAAGGTTTCCGAGACCGACCGCAAGGCCATCGAAGACGCCATTGCCAGCCTGAAGACATCGGTTGAGGCTTCCGAGCCTGACGCCGATGACATTCAGGCGAAGACCCAGACCCTCATGGAAGTGTCCATGAAGCTCGGGCAGGCGATCTACGAAGCGCAGCAGGCCGAAGCCGGCGATGCTGGCGAAGACGGCAAGGACGATGTCGTCGACGCCGACTATGAGGAAATCAAGGACGACAAGAAGTCCGCCTAATCGCGTGACTTCTAGTCTCCTGTCTATATATGCAAGACATCCGGCTGCCGACGTGCAGCCGGAAATCCATTTGCGAGGCTTGTTATCTTAATGGCGAAAGCAGACTTTTACGAAACACTTGGCGTCAGCAAGACCGCGGACGAAAAAGAGCTGAAAAGCGCCTTCCGCAAACTCGCGATGAAATACCATCCGGACAAAAACCCTGATGATGCCGATTCCGAAGGGAAGTTCAAGGAAATCAACGAAGCCTATGAAACGCTGAAGGATCCGCAGAAGCGCGCGGCCTATGACCGTTTCGGCCACGCCGCGTTTGAAAATGGCGGCATGGGCGGCGGTGGCGGTGGCGGCGGTTTCGCCAATGGCGGCTTCTCCGATATCTTCGAAGACATCTTCGGCGAGATGATGGGCGGTGGACGGGCGCGCCGCTCTTCGGGCGGGCGCGAGCGCGGGGCCGACCTTCGCTACAATATGGAAATCACGCTGGAGGAAGCCTTCGCCGGCAAGACGGCGCAGATCAGGGTTCCGACCTCGATCACCTGCGACGTCTGTTCCGGCTCTGGTGCCAAACCCGGCACGCAGCCCAAGACCTGCGGCACCTGCCAGGGTTCCGGCCGTGTGCGCGCGGCACAGGGCTTCTTTTCGGTGGAGCGCACCTGCCCCACCTGCCACGGACGCGGACAGACGATCTCCGATCCGTGCGGCAAGTGCCACGGTCAGGGCCGCGTGACGGAAGAGCGTTCGCTTTCGGTCAACATTCCCTCGGGCATTGAGGACGGCACCCGCATTCGCCTGCAGGGCGAAGGCGAAGCCGGCATGCGTGGCGGCCCGGCGGGCGATCTTTATATCTTCCTGTCCGTGCGGCCGCATGAGTTCTTCCAGCGCGACGGTGCCGACCTTTATTGCACCGTGCCGATTTCGATGACGACGGCAGCGCTTGGCGGCACCTTCGATGTCACGACGCTCGACGGTACGAAGTCGCGCGTCACGGTTCCGGAAGGCACCCAGCCGGGCAAGCAGTTCCGTCTGAAGGGCAAGGGCATGCCGGTGCTGCGTTCGGCGCAGACCGGTGATCTCTATATCCAGATCCAGATCGAGACGCCGCAGAAGCTCAGCAAGCGTCAGCGCGAGCTGTTGCAGGAATTCGAACAGCTCTCCTCCAAGGAGAACAATCCGGAATCGACCGGCTTCTTTGCCCGGATGAAGGAATTCTTCGACGGCTGATTGCCACCGATTACGTCCATTAATAACGCCGCCATCCTTTGGGACTGGCGGCGTTTTCATTTCGGGCTCAGCCTGAAAAGCCGCCTTCCTCCAGATATTGCCGTTCTTCCGGCGTCGTCTCCCGCAGCAATATGTCATTGCGATGCGGAAAGCGGCCGAATTGCTCGACGATATCGCGATGTTCTTCGGCATGATGGAGATAAAGCCCGCCAAGCGGCTGATTGAGGTCGCAGGCACGCCGCTGGGCCGCGATATCCTCCGCATGGGAAAAAGGCAGGTAGAAGAAAACGCGCAAATCCTCACTCACCGCCTGATCGTGGCCACGGCGGATGGCCTCATCGGCGAACAGGCGTGCCAGCGGATCGGTGGCATACATATGGGCGGTGCCGCGAAAGCAATTGCGCGGGAACTGATCCAGCAGAAGCATCAGCGCAAGGCTGCTTTCCGCACCCGCGAGCCAGCCGTCCAGCTCGCGCCTTGCGGCAGCGAAATGGGCGTCGCGAAAACGGTCATGAAAGTGATTGTCGAAGGCGGCGTCCTTGTCGAACCATTTGTCCGGGCCGGCCTTTTTCCAGAAATTGGTGATTTCGGCGGCAAGTGCGGCTATGTCGTTTTTCATCCGAGTGCTCCCTGTCAGTAGTGCGGTGGCCGGGTGATGGCAGGCGCGTCCAGCGATTGCTCCTCAAGGCTCAGGAACCTTTCCGTCAACCGGTCGAGCTTGGCGCGGGTCTGCTCCACCACCTTCCACTGTTCCGTCAGCTGGTCGGACAGTTCCTCGATGGTCTTTGCCTGATGCGCGATCGTTTCCTCGAGCGCAATGATCCGTTTTTCGGTTTCCGACGTCATATCGACCTCTCTTTCCCGCCCTTCCTTGGGCTTAAAAGCGCGTGAGTCAACCATATGTCGCTTTCGTGAAGCGAATTCGCTCCCATCGATCCAAACACAAAAAAACCGGCGATGTTTCCATCGCCGGCTTATGACGTTTTGATATTGCTCAGTCTTCTTCCACGAAAACCTCTTCACGCTTCTTCTTCACGCTGGGCAGGAAGACGATGATCAGCACGGCCAGGGCGATGAAAAGCAGGGTGGCGCTGATCGGGCGGGTGACGAAGGTGGTCGGATCGCCGCGCGACAGGATCATGGCGCGGCGCAGGTTTTCTTCCAGCAGAGGCCCAAGCACAAAGCCCAGAAGCAGCGGGGCCGGCTCGCAGCGCAGTTTCACCAGCACGTAACCGATGAAACCGAAGAAGGCGACGGCGTAAAGATCAAAGACGTTGGAATTGACGCTGTAGACCCCGATGGCGCAGAAGGCCATGATGATGGGGAACAGCACATAATAGGGCACCGTCAGCAGCTTCACCCACAGCCCGATCAGCGGCAGGTTAAGGATGACGAGCATCAGGTTGCCGATCCACATGGAGGCGATGATGCCCCAGAACAGCGCCGGCTGTTCGGTCGCGACGTTTGGACCCGGCACGATGCCCTGAATGATCATCGCGCCGATCATCAGCGCCATGACCGGGTTGGCCGGAATGCCGAGCGTCAGCAGCGGGATGAAGGAGGTCTGCGCGCCGGCGTTATTGGCCGATTCCGGACCGGCAACACCGGCCACCGCGCCATGCCCGAATTCTTCCGGGTTCTTGGAGACGCGTTTTTCCACCGTGTAGGAGGCAAAAGCCGCAAGGATCGCTCCGCCACCCGGCAGGATGCCGAGAGCCGAACCGATGGCCGTGCCGCGCAGCACCGGGCCGATCATGGCCTTGAAATCTTCCTTCGACGGCATCAGGCTGCTGACCTTGGCGATCAGCACCGACCGGGTGCGTTCGTTCTCGAGATTGCGCAGGATTTCCGCGATACCGAAGACGCCCACAGCAACCGCCACGAAATTGAGCCCGTCGGCATATTCGCGGATGCCGAGGGTGAAGCGCGGCGTGCCGCTGTAGATATCCGTGCCGACCAGACCGAGCAACAGGCCGAGCACGACCATAGCCAGCGCCTTGACGATGGAGCCATGGGCAAGCGCTATGGACGAGACAAGGCCGACGACCATCAGCGAGAAATATTCAGCGGCACCGAATTCCAGCGCGATCGCCGTCAAAGGCGGTGCGAAGATCGCCACCAGGAAGGTGGAAACCGTACCCGCGAAAAACGAGCCGATGGCGGCGATTGCAAGTGCAGCACCAGCCTTGCCCTTGCGCGCCATCTGGTAACCATCGATGGCGGTGACGGCGGAGGAGGACTCCCCCGGCATGTTGATGAGGATGGCTGTGGTGGAACCGCCATATTGCGCGCCGTAATAAATGCCGGCGAGCATGATCAGCGACGAGACGGGCTCAAGCTGGAAGGTGATCGGCAGCAGCATGGCGATCGTCGCTGTCGCGCCGATACCCGGCAGCACGCCGATGAGGGTGCCGAGCAACACGCCGATCAGGCAGAAAAACAGGTTTTCCAGCGACGATGCCGTGGCAAAACCGAGTGCGAGATTATTGAGCAAATCCATCACGGCACCTCAAAAGTTAAGCCAGGGGCCGAAGCGCTGGAAAGGCAGGCCGAGACCGTAATTGAACACAGCGACGGAAAAGACCGTGATAGCGGCGGAAATAACGACGGCCATCAGCGGGCTCATCTTGTGCGAGGCGAAGGCTGCGATAAGCGCGCTGAAAAACAACGCCGGGACAAAACCCAGGCCCCGCACCGTGAAGCCGAAAAAGATCGGCGCGGGCAGGATGAAAAAAATTCCCCGCCAGGCGATGGCGCCGATGGCATCACCCTGCACGCGGGTGGCGCGAAAGAATATGACGCTGCCCAGCAGGATCAGCACGATGGCCAGCACAAGCGGAAAATACCCCGGCCCCATGCGAAATGTGGTTCCTAAATCCAGCCCGAAAGACTGCAGCGCGAAAAAAGCGCCAAAACCGATGAATATCGCCCCGCAGGCTGCTTCGGCAGGGTCAATGAAAAACGACTTCATGAAAGATGCCCCTCCACTGCGGCCGGTAACACACCGTTCCGCGCGTCAAAATGATAGCAGGAAACCGGCGGCAAGGTGCCGCCGGTCACGTCCTGATCATCAGTCGGCATATTGGCCGGCGGTTTCGATCACCGGCTTCCAGCGGGCGATTTCGCTTTCGAGCTTGGCCTTGAGTGCCGCCGGCGTCGCATCGCTTTCAGAAGAAGGCGTCGTGCCGAGTTCGGCAAAACGAGCCGCGACGTTCTTGTCCTTCAGCGCGACCTGTAGCGACTTGGAGAGCTTTTCGTTGATTTCGGCAGGCGTGCCCTTCGGCGTATAGATGCCGTGCCAGATGCCAACTTCGAGTTTCGGCAGACCTTCTTCGGCGACCGTCGGCACGTTAGGCAGCACGTCGAGCCGCTTGGTCGAGGTCACGGCATAGGCCTTCACGGTGCCGCCCTGGATCTGCTTGGTGGTGTTGGTGGTCTGGTCGCACATGATATCAACCTGGCCGCCGAGCAGGTCGGTCATGGCCGGGCCGGTGCCCTTGTAAGGGACGGTGACGAGCGGTGTTTCGATGGCGCTCATGAACAGCATGCCGCAGAGGTGCGAGGCGGCACCGATGCCGGCATTGGCAACGGTCACCTTGTCCTTGTTCGCCTTGGCATAGTCGATCAGGCCCTTGAGATCTTTCGTCTCGAGGGTCTTGCGCGACAGGATGGTCATCGGCACTTCGGTGACCAGACCGACATATTCGAATGCGTTTGTCGTATCATAAGCGAGCTTGCGATAGAGCGTGGCGCTGGTTGCCATGCCGATATGGTGCAGGAGAACGGTGTAACCGTCCGGGTCCGCCGCCGCCACGCGGCCAGCGCCGAGCGTGCCGCCTGCGCCGCCGACATTTTCGACGATGATCTGCTGGCCAAGATCCTTCGACATGGATTCAGCAACAAGGCGCGCAACCGTATCCGTCGGGCCACCGGCAGCAAAAGGCACGACCATGGTGATGTTACGCTCGGGATAATTCTGAGCGGATGCGGACAGCGCAAAAAGGGAAACGGCAGCGGCGGCAGCAAGGCCGGTGACTGTCTTCAGTATTTTCATCGATTCCTCCCGGATGAAAATTTTCGCCACTTCAGCCGCGCATACTCCTCTATGGCGGCCGGGGTGAGCTATTTGCGATCCGGGATTGTCGTTCAGCAACGGCGGTCTTGCCGAGAGATGCGCTTTTATGGCCGTCACAAACGGTAATGGGTGGATTTCTACCCATAGGGGTTGATCCGTGGGTGGAAATCCACCCATCACACCTCTGTCATATGCCGGTGCAGCTCGTATTTCTGCATTTTTTCGTAGAGCGTTTTGCGGGAAATGCCGAGGCTCTCATAGACGGATTTCAGATTGCCGCCATGGACGGCTATCGCGCGCGCAATCAGGCTTTTTTCATAGGCTGCGACCCTCGTGGCAAGCCCTTCCCTGCCATCATCCTGAAACGGCGGCGAGGCTTCGGAAGCATCGCTTTCCAGGCCAAGGACGAAGCGGTCCGCCGCATTGCGCAGTTCACGCACGTTGCCGGGCCACTCGCGAAGGGAAACGACTGAGAGCAGTTCTTGCGGCACGTCCATGTCCTCCCGCCCGTAACGGGCGGCAGCCTCCCGCACCAGATGCAGGAACAGCAGCGGTATATCGGCGCTGCGCTGCGACAGGGAGGGCACGAGGATTGTCGCGACGTTCAAGCGATAAAGAAGATCGGCGCGGAACCGGCCTGCGGCAACTTCCTGTTCCAGATCGACCTTGCTGGTGGCGATGAAACGGACGTCGAGTTCAACGGTTTCATTGGAGCCGAGGCGGGTAATCACCCGCTCCTGCAAAACACGCAGAAACCGGCCCTGCAATTCGAACGGCATGGAGCCGATCTCATCCAACAGGATCGTGCCGCCGCGGGCATGCTCGAACTTGCCGTAGCGCGGGCGCAGCGCACCCGGAAAAGCACCGGCCTCATGGCCAAAGAGTTCGCTTTCGATCAGCGTCTGCGGAAGGGCGGCGCAATTGATCGCGACGAAGGGCCGGGTGGCTCTGGCGCTGATATCATGCAGCGCCCGCGCCACCACCTCCTTGCCCGCACCGGTATCGCCGACGATCAGCGTATCGGCATCCGTCGCGCCGATGGCGCGGATACGATACCGCAGATCGACCATGACCTGGGTTCGGCCGGGCAAACGCGTTTCGAGATCGTCATGTTTGCCCGCGACCGCCTTCAGGCGGCGGTTTTCCAGTACCAGCGCGCGTCGATCATTGGCCCTTTTGATGATCCCGGCGAGGTATTGCGGCGTGAATGGCTTTTCGATGAAATCATAGGCGCCGTTGCGCATGGCGTTGACAGCCAGTTGCACATCGCCATGGCCCGTCATGAGGATCACAGGTATTTCCGCATCAAGCTCCCGCACCTTCTGCAGCAGCGTCATGCCATCCATGCCGGGCATGCGGATATCGCTGACCACGACGCCGTCGAAGCTGTAACCGATGAGTTCGAGCGCATGTTCGGCGCTCGCCAGCATGGTGACGGCGAAACCGGAAAGCTCCAGCGCCTGTGCGGTGGAAAAGCGCAACTCCTCCTCGTCATCGATCAACAGAACCCGCGACATGGTCATTCCGCAGCCGCCTCCATACACCAGGCGGCTGCCGGCAATTCGATCTCGAATTCCGCCCCGCCCTCTTCATGGTTTCGGACACGCAACTGGCCGCCGAAATCCTTGATGATGTTGTAGGAGATGGAAAGGCCAAGGCCGAGGCCGCGCCCTACCCCCTTGGTGGTGAAGAAGGGATCGAAGATGCGTTCAGAAATCGCCGGCGGCACGCCGGGGCCACGGTCGCGAATGAAAATCGACACCGTCTGGTCATGCTGCACAGCCTTGAGGGCAATGCGGCGATCCTCTCGCCCTTCCACGGCATCGGCGGCATTGGAAATGATGTTGACGAGTACCTGCTGCAGCCGCACTGAGCCTGCCTTCACCGCAAGCGGCACCGGGCCGAGATCGACCTCCAGCACCGCATTGGCGGCATTCAGCCGCGCACCGACGATTTCCAGCGTATCGCGAAGCACGGCCTCCAGACCGACCGCCGCCATTTTTTCGTTGGGCTTGCGGGCGAAATTTCTCAGGTGTTTGCTGATGGACGCCATGCGATCGATGAGGCCCGAAATGCGTCTGAGATTTTCCGTCACGTCGTCCAGACGCCCGCGCTCCACCAGAAGCGAGGCGTTTTCCGCATAGTTCTTGGCAGCAGCAAGCGGCTGATTGAACTCATGCGACAGCGCGGCCGACATCTGACCGAGTGCGGCAAGCTTGCCCGCCTGCACCAGATCATTCTGCATCTTGCGCAATTGTTTCTCGGTCTGGCGGCGTTCGGCGATCTCGTGCTTGATCTCCTGGTTGACCCGCGCCAGATCAGCCGTGCGCTCCTCTACCCGGCGCTCCAGCTCCGCCTGCGCCTCCGCCTGATGGGTCAGTCGCTCACGCAGACGCCGCCGTCTCTGTAGCATGGCGGCAATGAGGGCAGCAGCGAGGCACAGACAAAGGATGATCGCGATCATCGCCGTCTTGACCTGTGTTCTGACTGAACCCGTATCCATCAGCACGCTGACAGTCCAGCCGGCATCCGCCATCGGCTGCGACAGGACCATATATTCCCTCTCACCGTCATTCTGGGTGATCGTCATCAGTTGATGGGAGCCGAAATTGCCGTTTTTCAGCGGCAGTTCCTTCAAGCCGGCGTTTGCGTAACGGCGCGATGTCTCCGTGCGCGCCAACCTTTCAGGGGTCAGCGGCATCAGGCCGGAATAAAGCCATTGCGGCGTTCCGGTCATGAAGATGATGCCTTCCGGATCGGAGACCAGAATACGGTTTTCACCATCACCGAAGGAGGCCTCTATGCCTTCAATATCGACCTTGAAGACGATGACGCCCTTGATCTCCTGATTGAAGAGGATCGGCGCAGAAAAATAATAGCCGCGTTTGTGAGAGGTGGTGCCGAGCGCGAAGAAGCGTGACTTGAAGCCTTTGGCCGCATCCTGAAAATAGGGACGATAGCTGAAATTCTCGCCGACGAAGCTCGTGGGTCCATCATAGTTGCTGGCCGCGATAGTCTCGCCATCCAGCGTGATGATGTAGATATCGGAGGATTCCAGCAGGGTGTTGATGGATTTGAGGTAGACATTGGCACGCTGGCGCAGCGTCTCATCCTTCGGATGCGCAACCAGCTCTTCAATGTCGTCGTGGTCAGCAATCAAAGCCGGCAGCGGCTCATAACGGCTCAAAAGCCCGCCGAGGGCCGAGACGGCCAGCCGCAGAGTGGTGCGGCCCTGATCGGAGACTTCGCCGAAATAGCTTTCCGCGATGATGCCGCCGCCCCTTGTCACGGCGCCATAACCGAGGCCGAGGCTGAGAAATATCAGCAAAATCCAGCGATATTTCACCGAAGCTCCTCTCCCACATCAGGCGCCCGCTAACTCCCACAGAGAGTGTAAGAGGTGTTATCTTATTTTCCAAGTGACCCGCCTTTGACTGACGCCACCTTCAGAAAACAAAAAACCGGCCACGAGGGCCGGTTTTTTGCAAATAAGATTTCAGAAAAGCTTATGCGCTTTCCTTCGGCGTCAGAACCTGACGGCCGCGATACATACCGGTCTTCAGATCGATATGGTGCGGACGGCGCAGTTCGCCGGAGTTCTTGTCTTCAACGTAGGTTGCAGACTTGAGACCATCAGCCGAGCGACGCATGCCGCGCTTGGACGGGCTTGTTTTTCTTTTAGGTACAGCCATTTTTGTTACTCCACTTTAGCGGCGAAACAACGTAACCGGCCAGAACCAAAGGCCGAATGTCGGGTGTCTCGATATCGGAAATTTGGCGCGCTTATACATGCCCAAACGGGCTTTGACCAGCCCTGACACGCATTTTTTCCGATTCAGCGGAATTGGTGCGAAGGGCCGCCGTCAGGCGTAGCAAATCGTGCCTCACCTCTTATCGAAAACAATAAGCTCCTTGAAGTGGTTCATATCCTTGAATTCACAGAAAGCTGGTGGCCGCATCTCAATGACCGGCGCTGCCGCCCGCAGTTCTTCCAGTTCTTCATCAAGCATCGCCTGCCAGCGCTGCAGGCATTCCGGATCGAACCAGCGTGTGACGTAAGACAGCGTAATGTGGAACTCATAACTTTCATGGTTGGGATGCCGGTAACCGAAGGCTTGGGCAAATGCATCCCGCCACAATGCAACGATCCGGTCGTCTTCGGCTGTAACACCCTGCATCACCAGCCCTGTTGGCTTGAGGCCAGTCACCTGCATGTTGAAAACCGGAAGGGCGGGAAAGGCCAAAAGACGGTCGCGATAATGCTCCGTCATCGTGTCGATCGGCGTATCGAGCGGCATGTTCTCCGGCCAATAGGGCAGCGCGCGCCGGAACTCGATGATGCCCTGAAATACCGTCATATGCAGGCTGGAAACCGGCGTGAAGGCAAGCTGCGATGCCTCGGGCATATCCAGGAAACGCTGGCGCGTCTTGATGATAGCGCTTTCGCTCTGCGATGCTTCGAGCAGATGGCAAACCACCGTATTGCCCGGCTCGGGCAGAAATTCGCCATCCAAATTATAACGGCTGCCGAGATGGCGCGGTGGCTTATCGTGGCTGTTGGCGGAGAAATATTCCAGATCTTTTGAGACGAGCGAGGCGTGCATCGGGGAACTCCTTGTGAGAGGTTTCCCCTAGTCCGCGCGCGCAACAAATCAATGACATTGACCGATCAGATGGCCGGTCAATGCGCCTCGTCCCAATTCTCCGCAGCACGCGCATCCACCTGCAACGGCACCTTCATGGAAATTGCAGGCATCGCGGCATTCTCCATCACCGAGACGACGACAGGCAGGGTCTTTTCGATTTCCGCTTCTTCGACTTCGAAGATGAGTTCGTCATGCACCTGCAAGAGCATGCGGGCGGAGAGCTTTTGCTCTTCCAGTACCGGCTCGATACGGACCATCGCACGGCGAATGATATCGGCGGCAGAACCCTGGATCGGGGCATTGATGGCCGCACGTTCGTTGAAGGCTTTCACCGAAGGATTGGAGGAGCGGATTTCCGGATAATGCGCGCGGCGGCCGAAAATCGTTTCGACATAGCCGTTTTCGCGGGCGAAAGCTTTGGTCGCTTCCATGTAATCGCGAATGCCGGGGAAACGCTCGAAATATTTCTTGATATATTCACCGGCTTCCGAACGGGCGATGCTCAGCTGGTTGGCGAGACCGAAAGCGGAAATACCATAGATGATACCGAAGTTGATGGCCTTGGCGCGGCGGCGCACTTCCGAGGGCATGCCCTCCACCGGCACGCCGAACATTTCCGATGCGGTCATCGCATGGATGTCGATGCCGTTTTCGAAGGCGTTGCGCAGCTGCGGAATATCGGCGACATGGGCCAGCACGCGCAGTTCGATCTGGCTGTAGTCAGCGGACAGTAGCTTGTGGCCGGGCGTGGAGATGAAGGCCGTGCGGATTTTGCGGCCTTCGGCCGTGCGCACCGGGATGTTCTGAAGATTAGGCTCCGAGGATGACAGACGCCCCGTCGTGGTCGAAGCGAGCGCGTAGGAGGTGTGCACGCGTTTCGTTTCAGGATGGATATATCCCGGCAGCGCATCCGTATAGGTCGATTTCAGCTTGGTCAGCTGCCGCCAGTCAACGATCTTGCGCGGTAGTTCGGCACCTTCCGCCGCCAGATCTTCCAGGACCTGCGCCGATGTCGACCATTGGCCGGTCTTGGTTTTCGAGCCACCGGGCAAGCCCATCCGGCCAAACAGAATATCACCAAGCTGCTTTGGTGATCCGATATTAAAGCGTTCGCCCGCCAGCTGGTAGACTTCCTCTTCGAAGGCCCCCGCTTTCTGCGCCAGTTCACCGGAAAGACGCGACAGGATCTGTCGGTCCACCGTGATGCCTCGCTCCTCCATATGCGCGAGGACCGGCACCAATGGGCGCTCCAACCGCTCGTAGACGCTGGTGAGGCGAGCTGCGGCAAGCTGCGGCTTCAGCACCATCCAGAGGCGCAGGGTGACATCCGCGTCTTCCGCTGCATACGCCGTCGCCTTGTCGATGTCGACGAAATCAAAGGTGATGCTCGACTTGCCCGAACCTGCCACGTCCTTGTAAGCAATAGGTGTGTGGCCCAGCCAGCGTTCAGACAGCGAATCCATGCCATGCGTGGCCTTGCCGGCCTCGAGGACATAAGAAATCAGCATCGTATCGTCGAAGCTCTGCATGACGACGCCATGGCGTTTCATCAGCAGATAGTCATATTTGAGGTTCTGGGCGATTTTCAGAACCGCCGGGTCCTCAAGGAGGTTTTTCAAACGCGCCAGCGCCTCGGCAAACGGCACCTGCCCTTCGGCAAGCTTAATACCATCGCTGAAAAGATCGCCGCCGGAACCGGTCTTGTGCGTCAAGGGAACATAGGCAGCGCGGATATCGGTGCCCGAGGCGTCCTTGCCATTATCGGCAATGGCCAGCGAAAACCCGACGAGTTCCGCCTGCATCGGATCGAGCGAGGTCGTTTCGGTGTCGAATGCGACGACGCCGGTCTCACGGGCCGCAGCAACCCAGCGGTCCAGTTCTGCAAGGTCTCTGATCGTCGTATAAGCGGTCGTATCGATTTTGGCGGCTGAAAAAAGCGCCTGGCGCGCGGCGGTGAGGTCGGCAGGCGCGCTGCCTTCCCCGGTCAGCTTTCTCGCCGGAGCAGCGGGCGAGGTCGAGGCGGCAGTTGCGCCAGCGGCTACGTCACCCGCCCTAACGGCGGCAGCGGGCGCATCGAGATCAGGACCATGGGCATCGGCGCCCCATTGCACCGGCACATTGGCGGGGTCGATGGCAGAGGCGTCGCTGTCGGTCGCTTCGGCAACGCGGCGGGTCAGCGTCGTGAATTCCATCGCCTTCAGAAAAGCGATGAGCTTCGGGCCGTTCTGCGGTTCGAGCACCAGCGCCTCGAGAGATTGCTCCAGCGGCACATCGGTTCTGAGCGCCACGAGCTGTCTGGAAAGGCGGGCAAGCTCCGCATTGGCGATGATGTTTTCCCGACGCTTCTGTTGCTTGATTTCGCCCGCCCGTTCCAGCAGCGTATCGAGATCGCCATATTCCTCCAGCAATTGCGCCGCCGTCTTCGGCCCGATGCCGGGAATGCCGGGAACATTATCGGTGGAATCGCCGGTCATCGCCTGCAGGTCGATCATCTTTTCCGGGCCGACGCCCCATTTTTCGATGACATCAGGAACGCCGATCTGCTTGTCCTTCATGGCGTCGTACATATGCACATTGGCCGTGACGAGCTGCATCAGATCCTTGTCGGAAGAGATGATGGTGACGTCAGCGCCGATCGCCTCCGCCTGCCGGGCGTAAGTGGCGATGATGTCATCCGCCTCGAAACCTTCCGTCTCGATGCAGGGAAGGTTGAAGGCGCGTGTCGCCTCGCGGATCAGGCCAAACTGCGGAACCAGATCTTCCGGCGGTGCAGAACGGTTGGCCTTGTAGAGATCATAAAGCTCGTTGCGAAATGTTTTCGACGAATAGTCGAAAATCACGGCGAAATGCGTGGGCGTGACGCCGACATCGGTGTTGCGCGCATCCTTCAACAGCTTCCACAACATGTTGCAGAAGCCGGAGACGGCGTTGACCGGCAGCCCGTCCGACTTGCGGTTCAGCGGCGGAATGGCATGGAAGGCCCGGAAAATGAAACCGGAACCGTCAACGAGGAAGAGATGATCGCCTTTTTTCATGGCGATATGGATAGCGCGGGGCCGTTTTGGCGTCCACCGAAACTTCGCACAACACACCGCAAAGCACTGGAAACGAGGCGGCGCGAATAGGCCGGAAAATTCACCTGAACGTTACCGATTTGTAATCAGCCCTTCCCTTGAAAAGCCGCATTTGCAGACACATTTCATAAGGGACGGCGCCTGATCACGCCGTAGTCTGATTGCTGGCTCGTCCCCCGCCGCATCAGACCGGACAAAGGCCTTTCCCCCTCTCCGGGCCTTTGTCCTCCAATATGACCGCCATGGCCGATCCCTCCCGGCCATGGCGGTTTTATTTTGTGCCGGGTGCCGGGCTGACATAAACATATCATACGATATATATCGCGCTATCGAATTGCCGGAATATGCCGGCAGAAATGCTCTACGGACGGAAAAATGGGATTTTCCCGGGACGATTCGGCAATTTATCTCGCCACGAAAATGGCGCGGGAATTCACCATGGCGCTGCAAAAAAGAGCTGCTGCCCTGGGCTTCTCCCCCGGGCAATTCCCCGTCCTCATCGAGCTATGGCATGAGGAAGGCCTGACGCAGCGGCAATTGCTTGATAGAATCGACGTCGAACAGGCAACGCTTGCCAATACCCTCGCACGTATGGAGCGTGACGGGCTGATCATCCGCAAGTCTCATCCCAGCGACCGCCGCGCCCAGATCATTGAACTGACCCAGCGCGGCAGGGATCTGGAGGCAAACGCCATTGCAGCATCTGAGGCCACCGAAGACACGCTGCTTAAGGATTTCCGCCGTTTCGAAATACAGCTCCTGCTGGAATATATGCGCCGGGCGATCGAAAGCGCGAAAAAAGCGAAATAGCATTTGCACCTTGAAACCGCTGCTTATTTGCTCCGCGACCTGTCATTGCTGAGGGCTTCGGGTTTTGTTGATGCGTAATTTCGGATGGAAAACCGCTTCGCAGTTTTCCTGAACTGCTCTATCGTTCCGGCGGCTGTACGTTTGGCGATTCACGACACGTCAGCCCCTTGTTCCCACGCGATGCGCGATGCCCGGATGCCTCGTCCATCGCCGGGTCACGACAGACATGACAGGATCAGCGATGACAGACGTTTCCCCCATTCTTTCCACCGCCGACGACAATCTTACATCCAGCCTCGAGCGGCTGTTCGAACTGGTGCGCATTCCGTCGATTTCCACGGATCCGGCCTATAAGGCGGAGTGCCGCAAGGCGGCGGAATGGCTGGTCAGAACGCTCTCCTCACTGGGATTTGAGGCTTCCGTTCGCGATACGGCCGGTCATCCGATGGTGGTGGCGCATCACGATGCAGCCACCAAAGACGCACCACATGTGCTTTTTTACGGCCATTACGATGTGCAGCCCGTTGATCCGCTCAATCTCTGGGAAAACGACCCGTTTGAGCCGACCGTGAAAGATATCGGTGCCGGTCGTCAGGTGATTACCGGACGCGGAACGGCTGACGATAAGGGCCAGCTGATGACCTTCGTGGAAGCGTGCCGGGCTTACAAGGCCGTCAATGGTGGCCTGCCGGTGCGCGTCACCATTCTCTTTGAGGGCGAAGAGGAATCCGGCTCACCCTCGCTGAAGCCGTTCCTCGAAGCCAATGCGGATGAGCTGAAGGCCGATTATGCGCTGGTCTGCGATACCGGCATGTGGGACCGCGATACGCCCGCCATCGCAGCTGCGCTGCGCGGCCTCGTCGGTGAAGAAATCGTCATCACCGCAGCCGACCGCGATCTGCATTCGGGTCTTTTCGGGGGTGCGGCCGCAAATCCGATCCACATTCTGACGGATATTTTGGCCGGCCTGCATGACGAGACCGGCCGCGTCACACTTTCCGGCTTTTATGACGGCGTGGAGGAAACTCCTGCCAACATCAAGGCCTCCTGGGAGACGCTGGGGCGCACGGCGGAAGCCTTCCTCGGTGAGGTCGGCCTTTCGGTTCCCTCAGGCGAAAAGGGCCGCACCGTGCTGGAGCAGACCTGGGCGCGGCCGACGGCGGAAGTCAACGGCATCATCGGCGGCTATACTGGCGACGGCTTCAAAACCGTAATCGCCGCAAAAGCTTCCGCCAAGGTGTCTTTCCGTCTGGTTGGCGAACAAAACCCAGCGGCCATTCGTGAGAACTTCCGGGCTTATGTGCGCTCGAAAATCCCGGCGGATTGCTCGGTGGAGTTTCATGAGCATGGCGCATCGCCGGCCATCCAGCTTTCCTATGATTCACCCGTACTGACCAAGGCCAAAAACGCGCTTTCGGACGAGTGGCCAAAACCCGCGGTCGTCATCGGCATGGGCGGCTCGATCCCGATCGTCGGTGATTTCCAGAAGATGCTGGGCATGGATTCGCTGCTTGTCGGCTTCGGCCTTACCGACGACCGCATTCATTCGCCTAATGAAAAATACGACCTGCAGTCCTTCCACAAGGGCATCCGCTCCTGGGTCCGCATTCTCGACGCGCTGGCGGCGAAATAATCAAAAAAAGAGGAGGCGTCGGCTACCCGGCTCCTCCTCCCTTTTTGTTTGGTGCTCAAAAACAAAAAGGCCGGGGCAAGCCCGACCTTTCCATCCGTTTTCGTCAATGCCAGTACATCCGTGGTCAAAGCGTTCAACGGTCTGATGCTTCAGAGCGCGTCGATCATGTCGACGCTGCTTTCACGATCAGGATCAGCTGTTTCGGTTAATCTTTGGTTAACACGACAACAACGGCACTATTAAAATGCCTGCCTGACAGTTTTCATCCGAAACACTGTTGAACCTTATATTGGTATGCGATCCGTTCTTTTCAAGGCCGGCCCGTTCAGGACCATCTTTCAAAAGAAAAAGGCCGGAAAAATCCGGCCTTTCCATTCATGTCAGTGGCCCGTTGGGGGCCAGATCGCTTATCAGGAAACGACGAGCTCGCTTGCGGACATCTTGCCCGAGCGGCGATCCTGCATCAGCTCGTAGGAGAGCTTCTGACCGTCGTTGAGGGCGGTCAGACCAGCGCGCTCAACAGCGGAGATGTGCACGAATACGTCCTGCGAACCGTCGTCAGGCTGAATGAAGCCGTAGCCCTTGGTTGCGTTGAACCACTTTACTGTACCAGTCGCCATAACGATTTCCTTCCGTTGGCAAATTGTATTTGCACTGCAAGCAGTGCGGTCTTGGGTCGAATTTGAAGGAAAGATCGTCGTGTGCACCCGAAAAGGCGCCGAAGCTCTGGTCGTCAAACAAATATCGATGGGCGAACACCTAGGTTGGCAAGGGCTAAAAGTCAAGTTTCTTTGAAAACAGCGTGATCTTTGTGAAGCACGAGCAAACCGAAGCCGCTGAAAACAGGGCCAGAAACAGCAAAAACCCGGCGCGGGAGGAGGTGCGCCGGGTTCTTGAAACTGACTGACAATTGGGAGGAGGAGTATTGTCAGTCCAATCGGGCGACGCTGGGAGGAGGAGTGCGTCGCTTCGATGGTTTGAACATACAGGATATCAGCTCAAAAAACAGACACTTCATCGCAGCGCAGCATTGCATAAAATGCATAGCTATCTCCTGGTGTCTTGAAGCTCGCTCGGTTACCGCCTAATAAATACGCATGACTATCGAATCCGTGAGAGCCTTCTTCACCGAAAAATTGCCGGAAGTGACCGTTATCGAAACGGAAGCCAGTTCGGCAACCGTCGCGCTGGCCGCCGAAGCACATGGCGTCGCCCCCGACCAGATCGCCAAAACTATATGCCTGAAGGCTGGCGACACCATTCTTCTCGTCGTCGCCGCGGGTACGAAGCGGCTCGACAACCGGAAATTCCGCGATCATTTCGGCACCAAGCCGCGCATGCTGGGGCCGGAAGAGGTCGTTGCGGTGACCAGCCATCCCGTCGGCGGCGTGTGCCCTTTCGGGCTGCCCTCACCTCTTCCGGTGTTTTGCGACATATCGCTGAAAAATTATGATGAAGTGGTGCCGGCGGCCGGCGCCACCAATGCGGCGGTGCGGATTTCGCCCGATGCCATGGCTGAATTGACGGGAGCGAAATGGGTCGACGTCTGCCAATGACGGCGATTTGATCCCGTCTGAACTTAACCCCGCCTTAAATTGCCGCATTTAAACTCTTCATCCTGGATTAAGGATCGCGCCGGCATAGAAGCCTGAAGGTCATATGGGTGCGCGGCGTCGTGAATTAAGGAGCAATTTCGGCTGGATGGCAGGCAAGGGCAAATCACGCGATCGGGTAGAACCTTCCTTCGGGGATTTCCACGAGTCCGGTGATGATCTGCGCCTCGATGCGAGCGAGCGCATCAGTGGGACCGCAAAACAGCCTACCAGAAAGCCCAAGGCCACCGCTGGGCGCGCCAAATCGCAGAAAAAAGAAAAGCGCATCCGCAATTCCTCCGGCCGCGGCGCGACGGGCATTGTCCGTTCGTTGGTTTACTGGTGCGTCGTACTCGGCATCTGGGGCGGTATCGGCGTTGCCGGCCTTGTCCTCTATTATGGCGCACGCATGCCCAGCGCCAGCAGCTGGTCCATTCCCGAACGCCCGCCGAATGTGAAGATCGTTTCGGTCAATGGCAGCGTGCTTGCCAATCGCGGCACGACAGGCGGCGAGGCGCTCGCGCTGGAAGACATGTCGCCTTATATTCCGCAGGCCGTCATGGCGATCGAGGACCGGCGGTTTTATTCGCATTTCGGCATCGATCCGCTCGGTCTCGGCCGTGCGATCGTGACGAATGTGCTGACGGGGCGAACCGTGCAGGGCGGCTCGACGCTGACGCAGCAGCTGGCGAAAAACCTGTTCCTCTCTCCCGACCGGACGCTGGAGCGCAAGGTTCAGGAAGTGCTTTTGTCCTTCTGGCTGGAACATGAATTCACCAAGGACCAGATTCTCGCGATGTATCTCAATCGCGTCTATTTCGGGTCCAACGCCTATGGCGTCGAGGCGGCTTCCCGGCGTTACTTCAACAAATCCGCGCGCGACGTCAATCTGGGCGAAGCGGCGATGCTTGCCGGGCTTCTTAAAGCGCCCTCGCGCCTTTCACCGGCACGAGATCCGCAGGCGGCGGAAGAGCGGGCGCAGGTGGTGCTGCAATCGATGCGCGATGTCGGCTTCATCACCGACGATGAAATCAAGACGGCCATGTCGCAGCCGCCGACCAAAGCCAAACGTTTCTGGTCCGGCGCCGAACATTACGCTGCCGATATGGTTCTGGAGGAAGTGCGCGGCCTGATTGGCGACGTCAAGCAGGATATCGTTGTCGATACGACCATCGACCCCAATCTCGAGCGTGACGCCGAAAAGGCGCTTACCCATGTGTTACAGGGAGACGGCAAGAAGCAGGGCGCTTCGCAGGCGGCGCTGGTTTCCATCGATGGCACGGGCGCGATCCGGGCCGTGGTGGGCGGGGCGGATTATGCCGAAAGCCAGTTCAACCGCGCCGCCAAGGCGAAACGTCAACCCGGCTCGGCATTCAAGCCCTTCGTATACGTGGCCGCGCTTGAATCGGGGCTTACCCCCTACACCATCCGCAATGACGGGCCGGTCCGCATCGGAAACTGGACACCGGAAAACTACGAGAAGAAATATCGCGGCGAAGTCACGCTTGCCACTGCGCTTGCCAACTCCTTGAATACGATCGCCGCGCAACTGGTGATGGAAGTTGGCCCCGAGCGGGTGACGCAGGTGGCGCATCGCATGGGCATCGAATCGGAGTTGCAGAACAACGCCTCCATCGCGCTCGGCACCTCGGAAGTTTCGCTGATGGAGCTGACCGCTTCCTATGCACCCTTCATGAATGGCGGCTACAAGGCGACGCCGCATATCGTCAAGCGTATTACAGACGCGGACGGGAAGGTGCTTTACGAAAACAAATACGACAATCCGCCACGTGTGCTGAGTGAGGAAATCGCCGCGACGATGAACGGCATGCTGTCGCGCGTCATCACCGAAGGCACAGGCAAGGCCGCACGCCTGCAGGGCTGGCAGGCGGCGGGAAAATCCGGCACCACCCAATCCTTCCGCGACGCACTTTTTGTCGGCTATACAAGCAATCTCACCACAGGCGTCTGGTTCGGCAATGATGACGGCACCTCGATGAAAAAGGTGACCGGCGGCGGGCTTCCGGCAAGGGCCTGGAAAGATTTCATGACCGCCGCCCATTCCGGGCTTTCGCCTTCGCCGCTCTTCGGCCTTGGCGCGGGTGCCGTGCCGCCGCTTGGGGAAATGCAGCAACCGGCGCCCGAAAACGCACCTTCCTCCATCGGCGACATCATATCCAATGCGCTCGGCGGCGGCGCAACGAACACCCGAGCCTATCCCGAAGCGCCGGTTTCACCGAACCCTGCTCAGCCGGGTGTCGCTATGCCGCCCGCAAATATCCCGTCCCGCGACATCGAACCCGGCTATGCGGCCGGCAATGGGCCCGTTCCGCCTGCCGATATCGGTGGTGAGGCGTCTCCGAATTCCAGGCCAAAACAGACGACCCTGCTTGATATTCTGATGGGTAATTAATCGCCTTTTTGGTAGCCGTCCGACCAGTTAGGTGGCGAACGGTAAAGCGCGTCGATCCTGCTATCTTCTCCACGACGCCCTCCGTTTTCCAGCAGCTTAATCATCTGCGACCCACAGCCGGCAGCCGACGTGGCCTTGGTGCCGCAACATATGCGTGCACCTGCGTTAACCGTAGATTGCTATTTGCGCAGTGATAGCTAAATTTCAGATGACTTTTACGGTAAATGAATTATTAATCGATCATATAAATTAATTTTCTTGTTTCAAAATAACTTTTCAGGGTTCCATATTATGCTGGGTACTAAAGGCTCATCGCATGCCGTTTTTTACGGTGCTCCCTATCCTGCGACCGCCAGTTTCGAACCGGCGGAAATGCAAACTTTCATTTCGGAAAAAAGCCCATCAACGCTGCAGCGCGGCCAGTTCGCGCTCAAAAGAACAATCGACATTGCAGGGGCGTCCATCGCCCTTGTCGCGCTCGCTCCCGTATTGCTGACGGTTGCGGCGCTGGTCAAATTCGATAGCAAGGGGCCAGTCCTGTTCTCGCAGGTCCGCTGGGGCATGAACGGGCGTAAAATCCGCGTCTATAAATTTCGCTCCATGCAGACCGAACTGGGCGACGCCACCGGCGTGGCGCAAACAGTGAAGAACGACCCGCGCATAACCCGTATCGGCGCAGTTCTGCGCCGCACGAACATCGATGAATTGCCACAGCTTATCAATGTACTGAAGGGCGACATGTCGCTTGTCGGCCCGCGCTGCCATGCCATCGGCATGCTGGCGGCCGGCCGCCCTTATGAAGAGCTGGTTCCTCATTATCATATGCGGCACCAGATGCGGCCGGGTATAACCGGCCTTGCACAGATGCGAGGGCTGCGCGGCCCGACGGATCGTAGTGACAAGGCGCGGGCGCGGATTGTCTCCGATCTTTATTACGTCGACAATTTCTCGGTCTGGCTGGATATCAGGATCATGGTCGGAACCGTGATTTCCGAATTGCGCGGCGGCAAGGGCTTCTGATCTTTTAAGAGCGGACATGCCTTAGAATGAAAAAAGCCCGGCATCACTGCCGGGCTTTTTCATGAATCAGATTTTTTCTTCAGTTCGTCGGCGCGGGAGCAGCTGCCGGATCCGGCAGCGGCGCCGGGTTCGCCGACAGCGTGCGCAGATAAGCGATCAGATCAGCTCTTTCTGTTTCTTTCTTCACACCCGCAAAGCCCATGGCCGTTCCGGGAACGTGTTTCTTGGGAGATTCGAGGAAGAAGCTGAGATGATCGTAATCCCAGTTCACGGAACCGCCCTTGGAGAAATCCTTCATGCCCGCGGAATAGCTGAAACCTGCATGGCTGGCGATCGGCCGGTTGACGATATCGAAGAGATTGGGGCCGACCTTGTTTGCACCACCACTCTCTCCGGTATGACAGCTCGTACACTTCTTGAAGACCGTTTCGCCCTTGGCAGCGTCGGCGCTCGCAAGCAATTGCGCGATTGGTGTCGCTGCGGCAGCGGCTTCTCCGCCGGCTGCTTCTCCGCCGCTTTCTGCAGCAGCAATAGCATAACCTTCCTTCTCGGGCGTGGGCGCATGAAAAATGCCCTCAGACGCAATTGACACCGACATCAGGACAAAAACCGTACCCAGCAACGCCCCAACGCCCATATTTACATAAGAATTCATCTATATGCGCTCCCTCGCATCCGCTCCATATAACCGGGCATCTTGAAATTACTCGAAAGCTATGGCTTTTGCACAGCCTGCGCAACTTGAATAATGGTCCCCACTCCGTGACGTTTTGACACTTTTCGGAGGGGATTTGAAGGGTGTCGGATGAAGAATCGGGATTTCGAGAAAGCTGTCGTCCTCATACCGGCACGGATGGCATCCACACGCCTGCCGGGCAAGCCGCTTGCGGATATTGGCGGCAAGCCGATGATCGTTCAGGTGGCGTTGCGTGCACGAGAAGCAGGTGCGGAACGAATCGTCGTTGCGGTGGATGACGAACAGGTTTTTTCGGCTGTTCAAACCGCCGGTTTCGACGTGATGATGACGCGGGACGACCACCAGTCCGGCTCGGACCGCATTTTCGAAGCGCTGCAAAAGGCCGATCCTTACGGCAACGCCGAATACGTCATCAATGTGCAGGGCGATCTTCCGACCATCGAGGCGGAGACGATCCGCGCCTCTCTGCGCCCGCTGGAGAACCCCGCCGTCGACATCGCCACTCTAACGGTGGAAATCACTGACGAAGACGAAAAAACCAATCCGAATGTCGTGAAAGTCGTGGGCAGCCCGCTCTCCGAAACTCGGCTGCGCGCCCTTTATTTTACGCGTGCGACCGCACCTTCTGGCGACGGCCCGCTTTATCACCATATCGGGCTTTACACCTATCGCCGCGCCGCACTTGAGACATTCGTGAGCCTTCCGCCCTCGCCGCTGGAGAAACGCGAACGGCTGGAACAGTTGCGCGCGCTGGAAGCCGGCATGCGCATCGATGCGGAAATCGTTCGCTCCGTGCCGCTCGGCGTCGACACACCGCATGATCTCGAAAAAGCCCGCACCATTATTGCAAGCAGAACCTTTTAACGGAAAATTTCATGACCTTGAGCACAAATCGCATTGCCTTTCAGGGCGAATTCGGCGCGAATTCCGACATGGCCTGCCGCGACATGTTCCCGGATATGGAGCCTCTGCCATGCCCCACTTTTGAGGATGCATTCAACGCCATTGAAAATGGCGAAGCCGATCTCGGCATGATCCCGATCGAGAACACGCTGGCCGGCCGCGTCGCCGATATTCACCATCTGCTGCCGGAATCGCGCCTGCATAT
The DNA here is from genome assembly GCF_017313405.1 of Agrobacterium burrii. Lineage (NCBI taxonomy): Bacteria > Pseudomonadati > Pseudomonadota > Alphaproteobacteria > Hyphomicrobiales > Rhizobiaceae > Agrobacterium > Agrobacterium burrii. The sequence continues at coordinate 40,834 of NZ_JAFLNA010000005.1, read as the reverse complement.
CATCGGTGAATATTTCATGCCGATCCGCTTCCAGCTGATGGTGATGCCGGGTGTGAAAAAAGACGAGATCCGCACCGTCCATAGCCACATTCATGCGCTTGGCCAGTGCCGCAAGATCATCCGCTCCAACGGGTGGAAACCGGTTATCGCCGGCGATACCGCGGGTGCGGCCAAGCAGGTTTCGGAAAAGGGCGACCGCAGCATGGCGGCCTTGGCACCGCGCCTTGCGGCCAATCTCTATGGTCTCGATATTCTCGCCGAAAATGTCGAGGATTCGGAGAACAACGTCACCCGTTTCGTCGTGCTGTCGCGTGATGAAAACTGGGCCAAACGTCAGTCTGACGACAATTCTACCGACGAAATCATCGTCACGACCTTTGTTTTCAACGTCCGCAACATTCCGGCCGCCCTCTTCAAGGCCATGGGCGGCTTTGCCACCAACGGCATCAACATGACGAAGCTGGAAAGCTACCAGCTGGGTGGAAAATTCGTGGCGACGCAGTTTTACGCCGATATCGAAGGCCATCCGGATGACGAGCCGGTACGGCATGCGCTGGACGAGTTGCGCTTCTTCTCAGAAAAAGTCCGCATTCTCGGCATCTACAAGGGCCATGCAATGCGCGGCAAGCTCAACCAGAGCTGAGCCTGTCGCAACGCGTTTCATTTCGTCCATTCCACCCAGTCGCGCATCAGCCGGTGCGCGATGGCGCCGCCCGGAGGGGCGGAAAAGCCGTCACCCGTCGCTGTCTCCAGCATCGTGGCCACCTCAGTGCGCGTAAACCACCGGCAATCCTCCAGTTCGATCTCGTCACGGGCGATATCGAAAGAGAGCGCTTCGGCATAACAGCCGATCATCAGCGTATGCGGCATCGGCCACGGCTGAGAGGCATGATAACGCACGCGGCCGATGTCGACACCGGATTCCTCATGCGTTTCGCGGCGGACGGCCTGTTCGATGGTTTCACCCGGCTCAACGAAGCCGGCAAGGCAGGAATACATGTCCGGCGCAAAATGGGCGCCGCGACCAAGCAGGCAAAGATCACGCTCGATATCGATTGTCATCATGATGACGACAGGATCGGTTCGCGGAAAAATAGTGTGATTGCAGGCAGCGCAGATCCGCTTGTAACCGCCGATCCGCAGCTCCATGCTCCCGCCGCATTTTCCGCAAAACCGGTTGTCGGCATTCCAGTGCGTCAGGCTGACAGCCTGGGCAACCTCGCTGAGTAACTCCTCATCGAGCAGATGGTCGCGGTAAAGCGTGCGGGCGTCGGCGAGCTTGTAGTGGCTTGCCAGCTGGTCTTCGGCGACGGCAACTGGCACGGCGATTCTCGGTTCGCCGGTTTCACGGTATCCAAGCAACACGGCATTGTCGAAATCCGGCTGCAATTCGGCCAACTCATAGGCGGAGAACAGGGGATCGATGACCTGATCATCGTGCTTCAGCACAAGCCGGTTACCCGAGAAGGCAAAAATATGGGTGCCGTCGATTTTCAGCGCATCGGCAACGCACTCTTCCGTCCGCTTTTCGGCGAAACGGTCGAGGGCATTTTTAGAAAAGGCTGTCAGCAGGCTTGCTTCGGGATGGGGAGCGTTGGTTTCAAAAATTGTCATTGACATCATCAGAGCGCGCCGGAGATTTTTTTCATGAAAGTTTCCTTTTCGCCCACCGCATAGGGCACCGCCGTTCCGTGACCCCAGATGGGGCCGGGCCAGCAGGTGTCACCTTCATTGCGGGCGATAATATGGACGTGAAGTTGCCGGACGATGTTGCCCAGCGCACCGACATTGATCTTGGTGGCCCCCGTGACATCCTTTAGCGCGGCGGCGACGAGATTGGTCTCAAATGTCAGCATAGCCTGATCGAGCGGGGTCAGATCAAACAATTCGCTGACATCGTCTCGCTGCGGCACCAGCACCAGCCAGGGCCAGCGGTTATCGTTCTGCAAACGCAATTCACATAGTCCCAAACGCGTTACGAGCACACTATCGCGCGCCAGCCTGTCGTCCAGCCGGAATGTCTCCAAGGTGTCCTCCCTGTTTGTTTTCATCGTGATAGCAGTTTTTTGAAGGCTTGGCTTGCATTTGCTGTCGATATTGCCGATATGTGGCCCCGGGAGGTTGGTGGTGGACGAGCCACTCGCCAACCGGGTCAGGTCCGGAAGGAAGCAGCCCTAACGAGCCAGGCACGGGTCGCCGTGCCAGCCTCCCACCTTTTTCAAAATGCCGCTCAGCTTTCGCCGGGCCAGTTCAGCCCCGAAACAAACTGGCAAAACAAACTGGCGAGGCGATGAGCGATACCGTACCCACCACAACAAGCGAATCCCAGAGCGGGACCGGCTACCGGGTACTGGCACGCAAATATCGCCCGAAGGATTTTTCCGATCTGATGGTCGGCCAGGAGCCGATGGTTCGCACGCTGACCAACGCGTTCGAGACCGGACGCATCGCGCAGGCCTATATGCTGACTGGCGTTCGCGGCGTGGGCAAGACGACGACGGCGCGCATTCTCGCCCGGGCGCTGAATTACAAGACCGACCTGATCGACAAGCCGACCATCGACCTGCGCATTCCCGGCGAGCATTGCCAGGCGATCATGGAAGGCCGACATGTCGATGTCATCGAGATGGACGCCGCCTCCCACACCGGTATCGACGACATTCGCGAGATTATCGAGCAGGTGCGTTATCGTCCGGTCTCGGCGCGCTACAAGGTCTATATCATCGACGAAGTGCACATGCTTTCGACGCAGGCCTTCAACGGTCTTTTGAAGACGTTGGAAGAGCCGCCGGAGCATGTGAAATTCATCTTCGCAACCACCGAAATCCGCAAGGTGCCGATTACCGTTCTGTCGCGGTGCCAGCGCTTCGACCTGCGCCGCATCAGCGCCGCCGATCTCGTCGGCCTGTTCACCGCCATTGCCGGCAAGGAAGGTTTCGAAGCCGAGACACAGGCGCTTTCGATGATCGCCCGTGCGGCCGAGGGTTCGGCCCGTGACGGCCTTTCCCTGCTCGATCAGGCGATTGCCCATGGCAGCGGCCGCGTGGAGGCAGAGGCGGTGCGCGGCATGCTCGGCCTTGCCGACCGCGCGCGCATCGTCGATCTGTTCCAGCACGTCGTCAAAGGCGATGTTGCAGCCGCTCTCTCAGAATTCAACGGGCAATATGAGGCGGGCGCGAACCCCGTCGTGGTGCTGAACGACCTCGCCGATTTCACCCACCTCGTCACCCGCATGAAATATGTGCCTGACGCGGCGGAAGACCCGTCGCTTTCCGAGGTCGAACGTGTGCGTGGTGCGGAATTTGCCGAAACCATCGCCGTGACGGCCCTGTCGCGCATCTGGCAGATGTTGCTGAAGGGCATTCCGGAAACGGAAAATGCCTCGCGTCCGGCAGGTGCTGCCGAAATGGTGCTGATCCGTCTTTCGCATGCCGCCAATCTTCCGGCACCGGAGGATGCAGCACGGCGTCTGCTCGAACTTTCTGCCGGCGATGGTGGCTATGCCAACGGCGCGCCTTCGGGCGGCGGCAATGGCGGCGGCGCACGAGCCTATTCGTCAGCGCAGACCGTGGCTGCCACAAGACCTGTCGATCTTCCGGCCCAGCGCCCGGCGACGCCGCAAACGTCTGCCATACTGCGCGCCGTTCCCGACAGCCGCCCGCGCGACATGCAGGTCGTCACGCCGAAGACCGAAGAGCGGCCCGAGCCAAAGGTTCCGGTCAACTCCCTGCAGGATATTGCCGACCTTTGCCAGAAAAACCGCGACCCCGTCATGCGGGCGAAGGTGCGCAACTTCGTGCGGCTGGTTCGGCTGGAACCGGGCCGGCTCGATATGCGCCTCGGTGAGGGCGCTCCCGGCTCGCTGCCCGGCGAGCTTGGCGTGAGGTTGAAGGAGTGGACCGGTATCCACTGGATCGTCAGCCTCAGCAAGGAAGAGGGCCAGCCGACGCTGGTGGAGGCCGAGGGCAATGCCCGCGACGCCCGCCTTGTTGATGCAAGACAGGACCCGGATGTCGTCGCCATTCTCCAGCAATTCCCCGGCGCAAAAATCACCGACGTGCGCATCAGAGCTGTCGAACAGGATGAGGCGGACGAGATCGCCCCGCCATCGGTCGCCGAATCGAGCGACGGCGACATCCTTCCCGGCGACGACATTGAATTTTAATATATAACAAAAACAGGAGTTTGGCACATGCGTGACATCATGGGTATGATGGGCAAGGTCAAGGAAATGCAGGCCAAGATGGAAAAGATGCAGGCGGATATCGCCGCGCTTGAAGTCGAAGGCAAATCCGGCGGCGGGCTCGTGACCGTGAAGTTGAACGGCAAGGGCAGCCTGCTGGGCCTGAAGATCGACCCGTCGCTGTTTAGGGAAGACGACGTCGAAATTCTCGAAGATCTGATCGTTGCCGCCCATAATGACGCCAAGGAACGTGCCGAGGCCATCACTGCCGAAAAGACCAAAGAAATCACAGCCGGCCTGCCGATCCCGCCCGGCATGAAGCTGCCGTTCTGATATTGGCGCTCATACCTCCAGCATGGCGCGGAAGCGGCTTGCAAGCGGTGTGTCGAGATAGGCAGCGCGTTCCTCCTGCGTCAACTGCATGGGGCGGAAGCGCTGCAAAATAACCGGTATGGGCAGTTTCGTTCCCTCATAAGGTTCGAGGGCGATTTCCTCACCGGCGGCAAGCATTCCGCCTTTCAGCACCCTGCAATAGAAACCCGGCTGACCGGCCTGGCGAAAGCGTGGTGCGAAGCCGGGGTCGCCGAGCCGGGCTGACAGGGTGGCGCAGGGAATGCGGGCGGCGGTCACTTCCAGCACCACTTCCTTTGCCAAAAACCTGTCGCCCACATGCAATTTTGCGCTGTCTACGCCGTCCAGCACCAGATTTTCCCCGAAAAATCCGTCCTCGACCGTAAAGTCAAGCGTGTGGGACCAGAAGTCGAGATCGACTGAACCCATGACGTAAATTGCCTGATCCGGCCCACCGTGATGTTTGCGATTGCAGACGGCATCGCTGACGATGCCTTCACCATCCACCATGACCGGGCCTTGCACGGCATATTTGAAAATGCCCGTTTTCGTCGTCTTTCCCGGCAGGGTCTTCGCTTCGCCGCGGCATACCGCCCGTATTTTCATGGACTGCCCTTCGCGCTTCATGATTCCCGTTTCCCGATTTATGCAGTAGAAAGCGCTCATGGCAAAACGAGTCACCGGTCCCGAAATCGAAAAACTGATCCAGCTTCTGGCAAAAGTGCCGGGGCTTGGCCCCCGCTCGGCCCGGCGGGCGGCGCTGCATCTCATCAAGAAGAAGGAGCAGCTTCTCGGGCCGCTGGGCCATGCCATGGGCGAGGCCTATGACAAGGTGAAGATCTGCTCCTGCTGCGGCAATGTCGATACCATCGACCCCTGCACCGTCTGCGCCGACGACAGGCGTGATCAGTCTATCATCATCGTGGTGGAAGACGTGTCTGATCTTTGGGCGCTGGAGCGGGCGAGCGCCATGAACACCGCCTATCATGTGCTGGGCGGCACGCTGTCGCCGCTGGATGGCGTCGGGCCGGAAGATTTGAATATCAAGGGATTGATCGACCGCGTCAGTGCCGGTGGTATTCGTGAGCTTATCATCGCCGTCAATGCGACGGTGGAGGGGCAGGCAACCGCCCACTATATCACCGACCGCCTCTCCGATCTCGGCGTCAAGATCACCCGGCTTGCGCATGGCGTGCCGGTGGGCGGCGAGTTGGACTATCTGGACGAAGGCACATTGACGGCAGCGCTTCGAGCCCGCACGACGATCTGACGCCTTCCTTCACTCCGCACGACCCAAAGAGGAGACCGAATGCGAAACCGATTTGCACCCACGGCGCTGGCCGCCATTCTTTCCGTATTTTCAGCGACGGCGGCCTTGGCGCAATCCGTGCCGACAGGGGCGACTGCTGCCCGATACGACGCCGAATTCAATACGTGGCTGAAAAAGGAAATCTGGCCGGAAGCGCGCAAGGCGGGCATTTCGCAAAAGACGCTCGAAGCGGCTCTCGGCGGTCTCTCCATCAACTGGAAGCTGCCTGATCTCATCATCCCCGGCCAGAAACCGCCGAAGGAACAAAGCCAGAGCCAGGCGGAATTCTCTTCACCGGGCGCCTATTTCTCCGAGAAGCGATTGCAGGGGCTTGCCGGCACCGGTCGGTCGCTTGCAGCAACACATGCCGCCACCCTTCGCCGCATCGAAGCGAAATATGGCGTGCCCGGCGATATCATCGTGGCGATCTGGGGCCGCGAATCCGGTTTCGGCCGTGCGAAACTGCCGCATTCCGTAGTCGATGTGCTGGCCACGAAGGCCTATATGTCAACTCGCAAGGAGATGTTCCGCACCGAGCTGATTGATGCGCTAAAGATCATCGAGAGCGGCGATATTGCAGCCTCGCGCATGATGGGCTCCTGGGCCGGCGCGCTCGGCCAACCGCAATTCATGCCGTCGAGCTACCTCAAATATGCGGTGGATTTCGATGGCGACGGTCGGCGGGATATCTGGAATTCCGTACCGGACGCGCTGGCATCCATAGCGAACTATCTTTCTCAGCGCGGCTGGCAGCGCAACCGCGACTGGGGTTTCGAAGCCTCGATCCCGGCCAATGTCTCCTGCGCGCAGGAAGGCCCGGACCTTGCGAGGCCGGTGGCCGACTGGGCGAAGATGGGCATTACCCGCATTTCCGGAAAAGCCTTTCCGGCCAATGACCTTACTGCCGATGGCATGATGCTGGTGCCGGCCGGACGGCATGGGCCGGAATTCGTGGTGACGCCGAATTTCTACGTCATCAAGGAATATAACAATTCCGACCTATACGCCCTGTTCATCGGTAATCTCGCCGATCGCATCGCCCATGGGGCGGGGCCGTTCAAGGCAGAATGGGGCAGTGTCGGATCGATGCTGCGATCGGATGTTCTGGCCATGCAGAAGGCGCTCGTCGCCAAGGGCTATGATGTCGGCAAGGCGGATGGGTTGGCCGGCTTCAAGACACGCCGTTCGCTCGGCGACTGGCAGGCGAAAAACGGGCTGGCCCCGACGTGCTTTCCTGACGCCACACTGAAGGCGAAGCTGAAATAGCAGGTTGACGGCGAAGCGCTAAACTCTCTTCCGTCATGGTCGGACCTGTGCCGAGCATCTGCAACCTATTGATTTTACGATACGTGATTGGATCCTCGGGACAGGCCCGAGGATGACGGGCAGCGCTTGGCAAATGTTGCCACCACTCTCCTCCCCCCAGCCTCTCAATGCTGGTCGGTATGCGGCTTGTGGAAGATATCGTCGGTCGGTGGAATTGTCTGCCGCTCGATCATCCGGTGCACACGCGGCCGTGTCTTGCCACGATGAAGCTCGAGCAACCGGTCCCAGGCCTCCGCATCCGCCTGGGTGCGGCGGTGGTTATGGCGGACATATTCCACCCAAGTCGGCACATGGTAGCTTTCGGTCCAGATGTCAGGATTTTCAAGATCGCGCATCAGGTTCCAGTTGCGCGCGCCATCCCGGATGCGGATGCGGCGGCGTTCGGCCATCAGCGGCAGGAATTCACCGAGATCCTCGTCATGAATTTCATAGTCGATGAGAATGGCGATCGGGCCGCTGCGTGGCTTGATGTCCAGCCTCAGCGGCGGTTCGACGAAGCGGTTGAGCGGATCGAGATTGAGCGAGGCGAAAGCAGGCATGGCGAGCTTGAGGCCAACGACGACGCCGAGCAGCATCAGCACGCAGGAACAGAGAAGCGAATAGGAAATGCCATAGTCTTCGGCCAGTTCGCCCCACAGCCAGCTGCCGACCGCGATGCCGCCGAAGGTCAGTGTCTGGTAAAGCGACAGCGCCCGGCCCACCACCCAGCGCGGCGTGGAAAGCTGGACGATGGTGTTGAACAGGGAAAGCGCCAGAACCCAGCAGGCGCCGGCGACCGTCAAAACAAGCGAGGTGATGATCGCACTCGTGCTGATTGCCGTTATGCCGGAACTGAAGGCGAAACCTAAAAAGGCGACACGCACGATCCATTCGCTGGACATGACTTCCCGCAGCCGGGCGCTGATCAACGCACCACCAATGGCGCCAACGCCGAATGCACCCAGCATGACGCCATAGGTCAGCGGACCGCCCTCGACCAGATCGCGGGCAACGACCGGCATCAAGGCCAGGATGGCACTGGCGGAAAGGCCGAAGAGAAAGCCGCGCACCAGCACCTTGCCGATATTGGGCGACATGGCCACATAGCGCATTCCGGCCGATATGGCGGCAAGAAGCTGCTCGCGCGGCAAGGTCGAGGCGTGTTTGGGCGGCTGCCAGCGAAACAGGGCGTAAAGCAGGGTGAAATAGCTCAGCGCGTTGACGAAAAACGCGGCGGCAGCCCCTGCGGCGGCGACGATGATGCCGCCGATGGCGGGGCCGACGCTGCGGGTGATGTTGAAGCCGACGCTGTTCAGCGTCACGGCGGCGGGCAAATCCTCGCGCGGCACCATTTCGCCGACGGAAGCCTGCCAGGAGGGATTGTTAAGCGCGGTGCCGCAGCCGATCATGAAAGTGAAGAACAGCAACAGCCAGGGGGTAAGCCAGCCGCACCAGGCAAAAACCGTCAGCAGCACGGAGGCCGTCAGCATCAACAGCTGCGCCGAAATCATGATGCGGCGACGGTCGAAACTATCGGCCAGCGCGCCTGAAATCAGCGAGAACAGCATGATCGGCAGCGAGGTGGAAGCCTGCACCAGCGCTATCATGTTTTCCGAACTCGACAGCGAGGTCATCATCCATGCCGCACCCACCGCCTGGATCAGCCCGCCGAAATTCGAGGCAAGGCTGGCGATCCAGATTCGTCTGTAAGTCAAATGCCTTAAAGGCGCGAGCGGCGATTTACGGTCAGGCACGATCAGTCCACTTGATGCAACTGCGATCTATCAAACGGCAACTATAGACAGTGCCGGAAATCATGCCAGCCTTTCCGACACGGGGAAGGTGAAAATGTGGCTGCCATCGCCATTGAAGCAGGAGCGCCCGCGAAAACCTTGCAATCCTGCCTCGATGGGTCTATATGACCCCTGAAATTCTTGATCGCTTGATGAAGAGTGGGGCCGCAAGGCTCCGCTCTTTTTCGTTAGGCGAACAGGAAACCACGGGCCAGGAGCCCGGTGAAAATCAAAGACCGGAAGGCCAGATGGCAGACACCGCACACGAACCGCGACTGATAACCGAAACGGGCATCGACCAGCGCATTGCCGAGATCATCGAGCCTGTTTTGACGGGCATGGGATATCTTCTGGTGCGCGTGCGGCTCTCCAACCAGAACGGCATGACGCTGCAGGTGATGGCCGAGCGCGAAGACGGAACGATGAACGTTCAGGACTGCGAAGCCATCTCGATGGCGATTTCACCGGTTCTTGATGTGGAAGATCCGGTCGAAAAAGCGTATCATCTCGAAGTTTCCTCGCCCGGCATCGACCGGCCGATGGTTCGCAAAACGGATTTCACCCGCTGGCAGGGCCATCTGGTGAAGGTCGAAACCTCCATTCTGGTCGAGAACCGCAAGCGGTTTCGCGGCAAGATCGTCGAGGTCGATGCGGACAGCTTCAAGCTGGAACGCGATCAGATCGCCTATGGCGAAGAACCGACAGTCACCGTTCCGTTCAGTGCGCTTTCCGATGCGAAGCTCATTCTGACGGACGATCTTATTCGTGATGCGTTGCGGGCAGACAAGGCGGCAAAGGCCGCCGCCGCAAATCAGAACGACGAAAACGAAGCAGACGAAGACTAATTCAAACGTAAAAAGGCCCGAAAACGGGCCATCCCCGCAATTATGCGACTTACGGAGACATAAAAATGGCAGTGAGTGCTAACCGGCTTGAGCTTCTGCAGATCGCCGATGCTGTGGCGCGCGAAAAGGTCATCGACCGCGAAATCGTGCTTGCCGCAATGGCCGACGCTATCCAGAAAGCCGCCCGCTCGCGCTATGGTTCGGAAACCAACATTCGCGCCGACATCAACTCCAAGACCGGCGAAATCCGCCTGCAGCGTCTTCTGGAAGTGGTGGAAGCAGCCGAAGACTATTCGACCCAGATCCCGCTTGAGCTGGCCCGCGACCGCAATCCGGACGCCAAGCTCGGCGACTTCATCGCTGATCCGCTGCCGCCGATGGATTTCGGCCGTATCGCCGCGCAGTCCGCCAAGCAGGTGATCGTCCAGAAGGTGCGCGAAGCCGAGCGTGACCGCCAGTATGATGAGTTTAAGGACCGTATCGGCGAAATCGTCAACGGCACCGTCAAGCGCGTCGAATACGGCAATGTCATCGTCGATCTCGGCCGTGGCGAAGGCATCATCCGTCGTGACGAGATGATCCCGCGCGAAAACATGCGTTACGGTGATCGCGTGCGCGCTTATGTTTACGACGTTCGTCGCGAGCAGCGCGGCCCGCAGATTTTCCTGTCGCGTACCCATCCGCAGTTCATGGTGAAGCTCTTCACCATGGAAGTTCCGGAAATTTACGACGGCATCATCCAGATCAAGTCGGTTGCCCGTGACCCCGGTTCGCGCGCCAAGATCGCCGTCATTTCGAACGACTCGTCGATCGATCCGGTCGGCGCCTGCGTCGGTATGCGCGGTTCGCGCGTTCAGGCCGTCGTCGGCGAACTTCAGGGCGAGAAGATCGATATCATTCCGTGGAGCCAGGATCCGGCTTCCTTCATCGTCAACGCCCTGCAGCCCGCTGAAGTGGCCAAGGTCGTTCTGGATGAAGAATCCGAGCGTATCGAAGTGGTGGTTCCCGACGAGCAGCTGTCGCTCGCCATCGGCCGTCGCGGCCAGAACGTGCGTCTGGCATCGCAGCTGACCGGCTGGGATATCGACATCATGACCGAGCAGGAAGAATCCGAGCGCCGCCAGAAGGAATTCAACGAGCGCACGGCACTCTTCATGGATGCTCTCGACGTCGACGAGATGGTTGGCCAGGTTCTGGCCTCCGAAGGCTTCGCGCAGGTTGAAGAACTTGCCTATGTCGATCTTGGCGAAATTTCCTCGATCGACGGTTTCGACGAAGACACCGCCGATGAAATCCAGACCCGCGCCCGCGAATATCTGGAACGTCTGGAAGCCGAAATGGACGCCAAGCGCAAGGAACTCGGCGTTGCCGACGAGCTGCGCCAGATCGACGGCCTGACCTCGCAGATGATGGTTGCGTTGGGTGAAGACGGCATCAAGACGATCGAAGACTTTGCCGGTTGTGCGGCGGACGATCTGGTCGGCTGGAGCGAACGCAAGGACGGCGAGACGAAGAAGTTCGAAGGCATCTTCTCCAAGCTCGACGTTTCGCGCGTCGAGGCTGAGAACATGGTGGTACAGGCCCGTCTTCTGGCTGGCTGGATCACGGCTGAAGACCTCGCTTCCGCAGCGGAAGCCGATGTTGAAGCTACCGAGGAGGCGGATACCGCCGAACAGGAATGACATCGCAGGCGCATGAGCCGGACGAGTTGCCCGAAACCGATGAGGACGGGCGGCTCGAAGGCAACGTCAATGGACGTATGTGCATTGTGACACGGCAAAGCGGATCACCGGATGAGCTGATCCGCTTCGTCGCAGGCCCGGACGGCAGCGTCGTGCCGGATCTGAAACGCCAATTGCCGGGGCGCGGCTGCTGGGTGACCCCCGAGCGCGCCCTGATCGAGAAAGCCATTGCGAAGAAGATCTTCGCACGGGCACTCAAACGCGACGTCAAGGCCGGACCGGAGCTTCTTGCTCTCCTCGACCGGCTGATGGCGCAGCAGCTTGCCGGAATGATGAACATGGCGCGCAAGGCGGGCCAGTTCATCAGCGGCGCAACGAAGGTCGATGCCGCCGTCCGGTCCGGGAACGCGATTGCCGTGTTCCACGCAACCGATGCCGCGGCAGACGGCGTTCGAAAACTGGACCAGGCCCGCAGGGCCTGGGCGTTCGGCAGCGATGCCGGCAATGAAATTCCGTCCTTCCGGCTCTTCAGTAGCGCCGAAATGGACGAGTTGATGGGCCAGAATGCTTTTATCCATGCTTGCGCGCTTGCGGGGCAGGCGGGTGAGGGTGTAGTGAAGCGCGCAACGATGCTTGAGCAGTACCGCCTTGGCGGTCGATCTCAGGCGGAACGCGACGCTGCCCGGACAGAACAATGACGCGGTTAACCGACATGAACGGTCGCCGCGTTCCGATGCAGCAATTGAACGACGAGACCTGATGGACGTCATCCGGTTCTCGTCCGAAGGAACGGGAACGAATGACCGACAACAACGACGACAAGACACTTAACGCGCCGGCCAAGAAGACTCTCACCCTCAAGCCGGGCGGGATGAATCAGGGCACCGTGCGGCAGGATATGGGTCGAGGTCGCACAAATGCGGTTGTCGTGGAAACACGCAAGCGCCGCCCCCTACGTCCCGAAGACGAGAAGCCGGTTCAGCCCGTCGTGGCAGCAGCACCAGCGCCGAAGCCCGCGGCACCTGCCCCTGCCCCCGTGGCAGCGCGTCCGCAGGCTCCCCAGCCGCGCATTCATCAGCCAGGCGGCCAGCAGCAGCGTCCGGGTTCTTCCCAGTCGCAGCAGCGTCCCGGCTCGTCCGCACCCCAGCAGCGCCAGCCTGACCGTCCGCGCGGCAACGTTCTGCACGATCTTTCCGCCGGCGAGATGGAAGCCCGTCGCCGTGCGCTGATGGAAGCGCAGGCTCGTGACGTGGTGGAAGCCAAGCAGCGCGCCGAAGACGAAGCCCGCCGCAAGGTCGAGGAAGAACAGCGCATCGTGGCCGAAAAGGTCGAGGCCGCAAACCGCGCTGCCGAAGAGGCTGCGGCTGCCAAGGTAGCGGCAAGCCAGCCTGCCGTTGCGGCGAAATCCGAACCGACCGGCGAAAGGCCGGCTGCGGCCTTTACGCCGGCGCCACGCACCGACGCCCGTCCTCAGTCTGCCACGGCTGCTCCCCGTTCCGCTCCCGCCACGCCTGACGCCGCTGCTCCGCGCGGACGTCGTACCGGTGGTGACGAAGAGGAAGATCGTGGTGCCGTGCGTCGCAGTAGCAGCCTTCCGGCTCGCGGCAAGGTCACGGCTCCGGTTCCGGCCAAGCCCGCTGCCCGCCTCAAGACAGAAGAAGAGCGTCGTCGCGGCAAGCTCACCGTCACATCCAATCTGGAAGAAGACGGCACCCAGCGCGGCCGCTCCATGGCATCCATGCGCCGCCGCCAGGAGAAATTCCGTCGCAGCCAGATGCAGGAAACCCGCGAAAAGGTTATGCGCGAAGTCATCCTGCCGGAAACCATCACCATTCAGGAACTGTCGCAGCGCATGTCCGAACGCGCCGTCGACGTTATCAAGTTCCTGATGAAGGAAGGCCAGATGATGAAGCCGGGCGACGTGATCGACGCCGATCTGGCGGAACTGATCGCCGTCGAATTCGGCCACACCGTCAAGCGCGTTTCCGAATCCGACGTGGAAGAAGGCATCTTCAACCAGGCGGATGACGCAGGCGAAATGGTTTCCCGTCCGCCGGTCGTCACGATCATGGGTCACGTCGACCACGGCAAGACCTCGCTGCTCGACGCCATCCGTCAGGCAAATGTCGTTTCCGGTGAAGCCGGTGGCATCACCCAGCATATCGGCGCCTATCAGGTCGAGAAGAACGGTCACAAGATCACCTTCATCGACACCCCCGGCCACGCCGCCTTTACGGCCATGCGTGCCCGTGGCGCACAGGCGACCGATATTGCCGTGCTGGTTGTTGCCGCAGACGATAGCGTGATGCCGCAGACGATCGAGTCCATCAATCACGCCAAGGCGGCCGGTGTTCCGATCGTCGTTGCAATCAACAAGATCGACAAGCACGAGGCAAACCCTGAAAAGGTTCGCCAGCAGCTGCTGCAGCACGAAGTTTTCGTGGAATCGATGGGGGGTGAAGTTCTTGATGTCGAGGTTTCGGCCAAGAACAAGCTCAACCTCGACAAGCTGCTCGAAGCGATCCTGCTCCAGGCCGAAATCCTCGATCTGAAGGCGGATCCGAGCCGTACCGCAGAAGGCACGGTCATCGAAGCCGAACTCGACCGTGGCCGTGGCTCGGTTGCCACCGTTCTGGTTCAGAAGGGTACGCTGAAGCCCGGTCAGATCATCGTTGCCGGTGATCAGTGGGGCCGCGTGCGCGCGCTCGTCAACGACAAGGGCGAACACGTCAAGGAAGCCGGTCCGGCCATGCCGGTCGAGGTCCTCGGCCTTTCCGGCACGCCTTCGGCCGGTGACCGTTTTGCGGTCGTCGAAAACGAAAGCCGCGCCCGCGAGATTTCCGAGTATCGCCAGCGTCTGACACGCGACAAGGCTGTCGCCCGCCAGACGGGCCAGCGCGGTTCGCTGGAACAGATGATGAGCCAGCTACAGTCTTCGGGGATGAAGGAATTCCCGCTGCTGATCAAGGGCGACGTGCAGGGCTCGATCGAAGCCATTGCCGGCGCACTCGACAAGCTCGGCACCGACGAAGTTCGTGCCCGCATCGTCCATTCGGGCGCCGGCGGTATCACGGAATCGGATATTTCGCTTGCCGAAGCATCCAACGCCGCGATCATCGGCTTCAACGTGCGTGCCAATGTGCAGGCCCGTCAGGCGGCTGAGCGCGCCGGTATCGAAATCCGCTACTACAACATCATCTACGATCTGGTGGATGACGTTAAGGCGGCCATGTCGGGTCTTCTTTCGCCGGAACGTCGCGAGACCTTCCTCGGCAATGCCGAAATCCTCGAGGTGTTCAACATCACCAAGGTCGGCAAGGTCGCAGGTTGCCGCGTCGTCGAAGGCAAGGTGGAACGTGGTGCAGGTGTGCGTCTGGTACGCGACAACGTCGTCATCCACGAAGGCAAGCTCAAGACCCTCAAGCGCTTCAAGGACGAAGTCAACGAAGTGCCTGTTGGTCAGGAGTGCGGTATGGCATTCGAAAACTACGAAGACATCCGCGCCGGCGACACCATCGAGTGCTTCCGCGTCGAGCACATCACGAGAACGCTCTAAGCGTCTCGTCGCAAAACAGGACTTTACTGTCGGGCGCCGGCTTAACCGGCGCTCGCTTTGTTTGAGGCATTACCCATGGCAAAAGCAACATCATCGGCCCCTTCGCAACGCATGCTGCGCGTTGGCGAACAGGTGCGCGCCGCACTGACGCAAATTCTCCAGCGCGGCGAAGTCCGCGACGATCTGATCGAAAGCGCCGTTATCTCCATCTCGGAAGTGCGCATGTCGCCCGATCTCAAGATCGCGACCGCCTATGTGACGCCGCTTGGCGTTGCCGATCACACCGACATCATCAGCGCGCTGAACCGCCACGCGAAATTCATGCGCGGCCGCCTCGGCCCGCAACTGCGGCAAATGAAATACATGCCGGAACTGCGCTTTCGCGACGATACCAGTTTCGACAATTACCAGAAGATCGACGCACTCCTGCGGTCACCGGAGGTGCAGCGCGATCTTGGACCTTCAAACGAAAAAGACGACGAACAGAACTGAAGCATGTCCAAACCACGCAAACAGCAGCACCGCAAACCCAAGGGCCGCCCGATCTCGGGCTGGCTCATTCTCGACAAGCCGCTCGATTTCGGTTCCACCGAAGCCGTTTCCAAGATCAAGTGGCTGTTCAATGCCCAGAAGGCGGGCCACGCCGGCACGCTCGATCCGCTGGCATCAGGCATGCTACCGATTGCGCTCGGTGACGCCACCAAGACCGTGCCTTACGTCATAGACGGCCGAAAAATCTACGAATTTACCGTGACCTGGGGCGAACAACGCGCGACCGACGATCTGGAAGGCGAAGTGATCAACTCTTCCGACCAGCGTCCGGACGAACAGGCAATCCGCGATATTCTGCCCAACTACACCGGTGTGATCGAGCAGATACCGCCGCAATTTTCCGCCATCAAGATCGCCGGCGAGCGCGCCTATGATCTGGCGCGCGAAGGCGAGACGGTGGAAATCCCGGCACGCGAGGTGGAGATTCATCGCCTGACGCTGCTCGCTTGCCCCGACGCCGATACCGCGCATTTCGAAGTGGAATGCGGCAAGGGAACCTATGTGCGGGCACTGGCGCGCGACATGGGTCAAGACCTCGGCTGTTTCGGCCATATTTCGCAGTTGCGCCGCACCATGGTCGCCCCCTTCGGCGAAGACATGATGGTGCCGCTTGAGACGTTGACGGCGCTAGAGGCCATCGAAGACCGCGTCGAGCGGCTCGAGGCGCTGGATGTCTATCTGATCGACACGGCGGAGGCGCTTTCGTCACTTCCTCATTTGATCATCAACGACGATCAGGCACATCGGCTGAAGATGGGCAATCCGATCCTGCTGCGCGGGCGCGATGCGCCGGCCAATCATCCGGAAGCCTATGCCACCGTGCAGGGCAAGCTCGTCGCCATTGGCGAGATCGGCGAAGGAGAGTTTCGGCCGAAGCGGGTTTTTGGCTGAAACGGCGCAGTCAATCGCCTCTTTCAATTGTACCCGGAATAGTTTATAGGCAGCGCCAGCTTGGGCTTTGCCTATGCTACTGAATGGCCAGAGCTGGACGACATCCCGGCTCTAGGCGTCCCCGTTTTTCCTTAAAACAAGAAAGGATCGCACGATGTCGATTACTGTAGAGCGCAAAGCCGCCCTCATCACGGAATATGCCACCAAGGAAGGTGACACTGGTTCTCCGGAAGTTCAGGTCGCAATCCTGACCGAGCGGATCAACAACCTGACCGGTCACTTCAAGGATCACAAGAAGGACAACCACTCCCGTCGTGGTCTTCTGACGCTGGTTTCGACCCGCCGTTCGCTTCTCGACTATCTGAAGAAGAAGGACGAAGGCCGTTACACCAAGCTGATCGGTGCTCTCGGCATCCGCCGCTAAAATTTTATCCGGCGGGTTTCACAACGATACCCGCCGGTTTTTATATCGGGCCTTTTGAAGCCCACGAATTTCCGGACGGTTGCTGCAAATGCGGCCCACCGGGCGATAAGGTAGAACCGGATGGGCCGGTGTCGCCTTTTCAACCGCAGACCTGTCATGGGGCAGGATTGCCGGATGCTTGCACCTCGAAAGCCTCCCGCTGTCTTGCCCGTGATCGCGTCGTTCTTTGCCCCCATAAGGCGGGCAAGTACAAACAAGGACAAGATATGTTCAATAAACACTCCGTGGAAATCGAATGGGCAGGCCGCCCGCTGAAGCTCGAGACCGGCAAGGTTGCCCGTCAGGCTGACGGCGCCGTCATCGCAACCTACGGCGAGACGATGGTTCTCGCGACCGTGGTTTCCGCAAAGTCTCCGAAGCCGGGACAGGACTTCTTCCCGCTGACGGTCAACTATCAGGAAAAGACCTACGCAGCCGGCAAGATCCCCGGCGGTTATTTCAAGCGCGAAGGTCGTCCTTCCGAAAAGGAAACACTGGTTTCCCGCCTGATCGACCGTCCGATCCGCCCGCTGTTTCCTGAAGGCTACAAGAACGACACGCAGGTTGTCGTCACCGTCATTCAGCACGATCTGGAAAATGACCCGGACGTTCTGTCGATGGTTGCCGCATCCGCAGCCCTCACACTGTCCGGCATTCCCTTCATGGGCCCGGTCGGCGGCGCGCGCGTTGGTTACATCAACGGCGAATACGTTCTGAACCCGCATCTTGATGAGATGGACGAGTCGGTTCTGGATCTGGTTGTTGCCGGCACGCAGGACGCCGTCCTGATGGTTGAATCGGAAGCCAAGGAACTCAACGAAGACATCATGCTCGGCGCCGTCATGTTCGGCCATCGCGGCTTCCAGCCGGTTATCGACGCGATCATCAAGCTCGCCGAAGTTGCCGCCAAGGAACCGCGCGAATTCGAACCGGAAGATTTCTCCGCGCTCGAAAACGAAATGCTTGGCCTCGCTGAAACCGAACTGCGCACTGCCTACAAGATCACCGAAAAGGCTGCCCGTTACGCCGCCGTCGACGCCGTGAAGGCAAAGGTCAAGGCCCACTTCCTGCCGGAAGAAGGCGAAGCCAAGTACAGCCCGGAAGAAATCGGCGCCGTCTTCAAGCATCTCCAGGCCAAGATCGTTCGCTGGAACGTTCTCGACACCAAGAGCCGTATCGACGGCCGCGATCTGTCGACCGTTCGTCCGATCGTCTCTGAAGTCGGCATTCTGCCGCGCACGCATGGTTCGGCACTGTTCACCCGCGGTGAAACGCAGGCGATCGTTGTTGCCACCCTCGGCACCGGCGAAGACGAACAGTATGTCGACAGCCTGACCGGCATGTACAAGGAACGCTTCCTGCTGCATTACAACTTCCCGCCCTACTCGGTCGGTGAAACAGGCCGCATGGGCTCCCCGGGCCGCCGCGAAATCGGCCACGGCAAGCTCGCATGGCGCGCTATTCGCCCGATGCTGCCGACGGCGGAACAGTTCCCCTACACGCTGCGCGTCGTTTCCGAAATCACCGAGTCCAACGGCTCTTCGTCGATGGCAACGGTTTGCGGCACCTCGCTCGCACTGATGGACGCTGGCGTTCCGCTGGCTAAGCCGGTTGCCGGTATCGCCATGGGTCTCATCCTCGAAGGCGAGCGCTTTGCGGTTCTCTCCGACATCCTCGGTGACGAAGACCACCTCGGCGACATGGACTTCAAGGTTGCGGGTACGGCTGACGGCATCACCTCGCTGCAGATGGACATCAAGATCGCCGGTATCACCGAAGAGATCATGAAGATCGCTCTGGAGCAGGCACAGGGTGGCCGCAAGCACATTCTCGGCGAAATGGCCAACGCCATCACCGAGAGCCGTGGTCAGCTTGGCGAATTCGCACCGCGCATCGAAGTCATGAACATTCCGGTCGACAAGATCCGTGAAGTCATCGGCTCCGGCGGCAAGGTCATTCGCGAAATCGTCGAAAAGACCGGCGCGAAGATCAACATCGAGGATGACGGCACCGTCAAGATCGCCTCTGCTTCCGGCAAGGAAATCGAAGCGGCCCGCAAGTGGATCCACTCGATCGTTGCTGAACCGGAAGTCGGCGCAATCTACGAAGGCACGGTCGTCAAGACCGCCGACTTCGGCGCATTCGTCAACTTCTTCGGCGCGCGTGACGGCCTCGTTCACATCTCGCAGCTTGCATCTGATCGCGTTGCCAAGACCTCCGACGTCGTCAAGGAAGGCGACAAGGTCTGGGTAAAGCTGATGGGCTTCGACGAGCGTGGCAAGGTTCGCCTGTCCATGAAGGTTGTCGATCAGGCAACCGGTCAGGAAGTCGCTGCCGACAAGAAGAAGGAAGACGGCGAAGCCGCTGCCGAATAAGGCAGCGTCGCCAGACCCTATCGAGGCGCGGGTTTTGCCCGCGCCTTTTTTCTATTTCATCTTAAGGACGCTCCCATGAGCCGCGACGCTGTTAAAACCCTGTTCCACCCCTTTGCCGCAGAAATGCTCGACATGCCGAAAGAGGGCGAACGCGTTCTGTTTCTGGGAGCGGAGGCCGGCCCGAAGCTGGATGGTTTTGACGCGGAGATTATTGCCGTCCAACACCTTCGGCCGCTTTACCGGGCTCTGCAGGCGCAAGGCGCGCAGGTCACCCCGGACATTTCAGGCGAAGATTACGATGCGGCGCTGTTGCTGTGCGGCAAACATCGTGGCGAGAACGAAAACCGTGTTGCCGAAGCGCTGTCGCGCGTGAAAGCCGGCGGCCTGATCGTCGCAGCGGGATCGAAGGAAGACGGTATCGTGACGCTGCGCAAGACGCTTGCGAAGCTTGGCATCGAGGCCGACTCCACACCTAAATACCACGGCGTTGCACTCTGGTTCCGACGCCCCGACGATGTGGCGCTTGCAGTCTCCAAACTTGCCCAAAAGCCCGTAACGGTTGAAGGGCGTTTCACCGCCCTGCCCGGTATGTTCTCACATGACCGCGTCGATGACGGTTCGGAGCTTCTGGCATCGCGCCTGCCGACCGATTTTGACGGCAATGCTGCCGATTTCGGCGCGGGCTGGGGTTATCTCTCGGTCATGCTGGCGGAAAAATCGCCGCGCACAGCCCGTATCGACCTTTTCGAAGCCGACTGGAACGCGCTGGAATTTGCAAAGACCAATCTTCTCGAAAACACGCCGCGACTGACGGCCCGTTTCTTCTGGCAGGATCTGGCAAACGAGCCGCCGAAGGAAAAATACGACCTCATCATCATGAACCCGCCTTTCCACGCGGCGGGACAGGCGGCGGAGCCTGCGCTCGGTCAGGCCTTCATCAAGACGGCTGCAGGCGCGCTACGCAGTGGCGGAAAGCTGCTGATGGTCGCCAATCGCGGCATGCCCTATGAGCCGGTGCTGGCAGCGGAATTCCGCACCAGCGCCGAGGTGTGCCGTAACGCCCGCTTCAAGATCCTCAGCGCCCAGAAATAATCAATTCGGCAGAGTCATCAGCTCAGCAGCCATGCCCACAGCGACACGGAAAGAACGCCGGTCGCCGTGGAAATGCTGATAGTGGAGGCCGCAACGCTGTGGCCGATGCCGAAGCGGTTGGCGATCAACCACGCATTCACCCCCGTCGGCACCGACGAGGTGAGCACAAGTGCCGCCGTCCATTCGTGGCTGAGGCCGAGAGCATGGCCCATGGCCCACACGCAGGCGGGCAGAAGCAGCAGTTTGAACACCGTCATGGTGACGGCAATGCCCAGATTGCCGCGAATGGTATATTTCGTCAGCGCCATGCCAAGCGAGATCAGTGCCGCTGGCCCTGCCATCGAAGCAATCTGATCGACCACGGTTTTGAGGATGGGCGTCAGCGTCACACCTGAAACATTGGTCGAAAGCCCGATCGCCAGGCCGATCACCAGCGGATTGGTGACGAGATTACGACCTACCTGTTTGAAGACCGCAGCCATGCTTCGCTTTTCGCCGCCGACCGCCTTGTGCGTGGCGTTCTCCATCAAGATCGTGCCGGCGATCATCATGACCGGCAGGTGGATGGCCAGCAGGATGGAGAGAGCCACCAGCCCCTCATCCCCCACGGACCGACCGACGAGCGGCAGACCGATGAAGATATTGTTGGCAAAGGCCGAGGAAATCCCGGCAATCACAGCGATACGCACATCCTGCTTGAAGGCGTAACGGGTGACGATATGTCCGATTGTCCAGGTCACGGCCACGCCGGCGAAATAGGTGATCCAGAGTCGGAAGGGCGATGCACCGTGAAAATTCGCTTCCGCGAGCGTGCGAAAGATCAAAGTCGGCACGGCGATCTTGAACACGAAATCGCTGAGAATCTCACCGGCATCGGCCCGGAACAGACCGGCCTTGACAGTGAGCCAGCCGATCAGGATGAGAATGAAAATTGGAGCGACGTTAGCGGCAACGGCAGACATGGAGGGAAAGCTTTCGCGGCTTTGCGGGATATACCCCGCTTTAGAGCGTTTTCCACCGAAATGGAATCGCGAAAACGCGGCGCTTCCTTGTTTTCGCCGAATTGCGGATTGCCTGCAACGCAGGAAACAGACCGATTGAGCGCCTTCACCGAGAGGGCTCGCCGCTGCGTGCAAACCGCATTCCGCGGTGTCACACCAAAAGAAAAAGCGGGGTTTCCCCCGCCTTTTATGTCCGTTATACGCCGCCAGTACATCCGTGGCGGAGATAACGGTTGAGCCAGAAGACCATCATGTCTTCCATTCCGGTACGCATTCACACACCTTTTGCTCTGAAAGGAGCAATAGCTTAACCACATTACAGGCAAATGACGTGTTTCGTCTTCTTGGGGGGAGAACCGCATATTTTCCCTTTGGGCTTTTCTTGCCGCCAGAAATGTTTAAGACCGTTTAAAAAATACGCACACACCTCGTGCGAACCGGATAGGGCCTATGACGAAATTCGACGTACTGACTGTCGGCAATGCCATCGTCGACATCATCTCTCGCTGCGATGATCGCTTTCTCAACGACAATGCCATTACCAAAGGTGCGATGAACCTCATCGATGCGGAACGGGCCGAGCTGCTTTATTCGCTGATGGGGCCGGCTCTCGAAGCCTCCGGCGGAAGTGCCGGCAACACGGCGGCGGGCGTTGCGAATTTCGGCGGCAAGGCCGCCTATTTCGGCAAGGTCGCCGAAGACCAGCTCGGAGAAATCTTCCAGCACGATATCCGCGCACAGGGCGTCTATTTCGAAACGAAGCCGGAAGGCACGTTTCCGCCGACCGCCCGTTCGATGATCTTCGTCACCGAAGACGGCGAGCGTTCGATGAACACCTATCTTGGCGCTTGCGTCGATCTTGGCCCTGAAGACGTCGAAGACGACGTCGTGGCGCAGACCAAGGTCACTTATTTCGAAGGTTACCTGTGGGATCCGCCGCGCGCCAAGGACGCCATTCGCGAATGCGCCCGCATTGCGCATGAAAACGGCCGCGAAGTTTCCATGACGCTGTCCGACAGTTTCTGTGTCGGCCGTTACCGCGAAGAATTTCTCGACCTGATGCGCTCCGGCACGGTGGACATCGTTTTCGCCAATAAGCAGGAAGCGCTTTCGCTTTACGAAACCGACGATTTCGAGCTGGCGCTGACGAAAATCGCCGCCGATTGCAAGATCGCGGCGGTGACGATGAGCGAAGAAGGTGCTGTTATCCTGCGCGGCACTGAGCGTGTGAAGGTAGAGGCCTATCCGGTGCATGATGTGGTCGATACGACAGGTGCAGGCGATCTTTTCGCCGCCGGTTTCCTGTTCGGTTATACGCAGGACCGATCGCTCGAAGATTGTGGAAAGCTCGGCTGCCTTGCGGCGGCCGCCGTCATTCAGCAGGTCGGGCCGCGCCCGATGTCATCGCTCAAGGCTTTGGGCGCGAAACACGGCCTTATTTAAACGCCTCACCAGGGTAGGCCCCCCAGATTTCGCCCTGCGATACCCAGCCCGAGGCCTGACCGGCCTCGGCACGGCACCAGTCGCCATTGCATTCGCCGATCCTGAAGACGACGCCCGGCTCCAGCCGGGCAATGACCGAAGCGCCCGACTGCGCATCGCGGCGCATATTGACGTAAACGTCCTTGCCCTTGCCGCGCATCCACGGCGCAGCAACGGCCGTGCGCTCGCCCGACAGCAGCGCCTGGTTGACCCAGCCTTCCGTGCCATCGGCGTCACGGATGCGCCGCCAGTTTTCATATTCCTGGATGATTTCGACCGGCATTCCCGATTTCATATACATCCACGACACGGCATAATCCGTGCTGGGGCCGATGCGCATATTGACGCGCCTGGATTTCAGGCTGACAAAACGCGGCAAGGGCAAGCCGCTTGCGCCCTTGGCGGCACCCTGCGCCATGGCTTCGGTTGCCGCACCAAGGAGGCCCAAAGACAATGCAATGCAAACGATAAAAACCACACTGCGCATGCCCATTTCCGTTTCCCGCCTTCTGCAAACCGGATGATATTCGAGGAGGCTCGTTTCCACATGCCTCGAGCCTCGGCGAGTTTTGTTTGTCTTCGCCGGCGGGTCTGGTAGAAACGCCCTGATTGAGAGAAATTATCGCTCTTTCTGGTTAATGACTTCTGAACAAGGCAGCGGCAAACGATGACCCACAAGAAGAGACCGACAGTTTATATCACCCGCAAATTGCCTGACGTCGTCGAAACCAGAATGCGCGAACTCTTCGATGCCGAACTGAATATCGACGATACGCAGCGCAACGAGGAAGAGCTTGTCGCCGCCATGCAGCGGGTCGATGTGCTGGTGCCGACCGTGACCGACCGCATCACTGCCGCCATGATCGAGAAGGCCGGGCCGCAGCTGAAGCTGATCGCCAGCTTTTCCAACGGCATAGACCATGTGGATGTCGATGCCGCCGCCAGAAAAGGCATTACCGTTACCAATACCCCGAATGTGCTGACCGAGGACAGCGCCGACATCACCATGGCGCTGGTGCTGGCCGTGCCGCGCCGCATGATCGAAGGCACGCGCGTGCTTGCCAATGGCTCGGACGAATGGCTGGGCTGGTCGCCGACCTGGATGCTCGGGCGGCGCATTTCCGGCAAACGCATCGGCATTGTCGGCATGGGTCGCATCGGAACCGCGGTTGCGCGGCGCGCCAAGGCCTTTGGGCTTTCCATTCATTATCACAACCGCAAACGCGTCAGCCCGGCGACGGAGGCGGAGCTTGAGGCAACCTATTGGGACAGCCTCGACCAGATGCTGGCGCGGGTGGATATCGTTTCCGTCAATTGCCCTTCCACGCCTGCGACCTATCACCTGATCTCGGCGCGGCGCCTGGCGTTGATGCAGCCGACCAGCTACATCGTTAATACCGCGCGCGGCGATATCATCGACGAAGCGGCGATGATCCAGTGCCTGCGCGAGGGAAAGATCGCCGGCGCCGGCCTCGATGTCTATGAGAACGAGCCTGCGGTGAACCCCAAGCTCATCAAGCTAGCCAAGGAAGGCAGGGTCGTGTTGCTTCCGCATATGGGCTCCGCGACCATCGAAGGCCGCATCGAGATGGGCGACAAGGTCATTATCAACATCCGCACGCTCTTCGACGGACACCGCCCGCCGAACCGGGTGCTGCCGGGGCGGAGTTGAGCTGGCCAAGGCAAGCGTTGTCCGATTTTCACGTGTGAGGGAGAATTCCATGAGAATTCAGGCGAAGTTTTTGCTGCTCATATCCGTCATGCTCGTTCTGGTCAGCGGCCCGGCCCAGGCGGCTTCGCCCTCACCCGAAGAAACCGCGGAATTCTATTATCGCGCCTGGCTGAACTTTGATCGCGCCAGCATGGTTCGCCTGAACAAGGAATGGGGAGCTTCGGGCAATGGCCCGCGCTACATCGACATGGATCTGGTTACCAATCCGGTCGCGTGGCAGCGCAAATACAAGGGCATGCACGCTCCCAAGGGAACCACAAACGAGCAGTCCGACCAGTTCGCACGGCTCTGGGTGGCGAGCACGGAGCGGGTGCGTTGTGAGGCCGAGCCTGCGCGTATCGGTTCCCAATCGCCCTCGGGCCTCTTTATAGCGCGGATAAAGATGAACTGCTCCCTGCCGGATGTCGGGCCTGCGTTCCAGCGGCTGAAGGCCAACGCAAATGCGGACGATATTGGCGATAAAACCCGCATGCCTTCCGCGAAACTCATGAAGCAGATGGTCGGGGCCACGAAGGCGGCTCCACTCACCTACAAGGTCACGACGGAAATGCAGCTCTTCAGTGGGCCGGATAAAGGCATCTGGCGGGTGGGGTCAGCCGAAGTCCAGCCACAGACGGGCGCTGACCGCGTCTCTTCTGTCTTTCTCTCGCAGATGCTTCAGTCCGGCCTTTTACGATAGGGGCGTCATGCCTCTATCCACGGGCTTTTTCGGCTGTCCCGGACCGGATTAGCGCAGGGTAGAATTAGGCAGCCTCAGCCAAGAAATTTAGTCATTTCAATCGAAGTTATTCGATCATAACCGGCATGGGCATTTTCAGCGGTCCTGACGAAACCCCAGGCGGCGAATTTGGCATGATTGGCACCAAGTTCGATGCGTGTTTCCAAGCGTAGCGTCGGCAGTGCCAATTCGCCGGCCAATGCTTCAGCTCTTTCAAGCAGCATCCTGCCGATGCCCTTTCCCTGCGCTTTCGGGGAAACGCAAAGCTTGCCGACATAAAGACAGGCCGGCGGCTCCGACCGGCAAAACAGGCAGCCCAGCAGCTCATCACCATCAAGCGCCACGAAAGCAATCTCCGCCCTCGCTTTTTCGGCAAGATTCTCCAGTGTCAGACGATCGGCCGAGGATGGCGGGTCGATGACGCCATCCATATAGGCAAAGGACGCCATGATGAGCGCCAGCAATTCCTGCCAGCGATCGAATTCTTCCCCAACCCTTGCGATCTCGATCATGGTTTCTTTCCGGCCGGCCGGCGCTTGTAACGCACGGTTTCAAAACGGGCCGACAGCGCGTCATAGAGCAGCAGGCGACCGATCAGCGGCTCACCGGCACCGGTGATCACCTTGATCGCCTCCATGGCCATGAGGGTGCCGATAACCCCGGTCAGCGCGCCGACGATGCCCGTTTCCGCGCAATTGGGAATGAGGCCCGGCGGCGGCGGTTCCGGAAACAGATCGCGGTAACCCGGCAACAGAGTGCCTTCCGCATTGGTCTCATAGGGCTTCAGCACCGTAACCGACCCGTCGAAACGACCGACCGCGCCCGTCACCAGCGGCCTTTTCGCAGCTTCCGCCGCATCGGCGGCGGCATAACGCGTATCAAAATTGTCCGAGCCGTCGATCAGGAGATCGAAGGATGACAGGTGGTCATGCGCCCAGACCTGCGAAAAGCGATCCTCATAAGCCAGCGTGCGGACTTGCGGATTCAGCCGGGCGATGGCCTTGCGGGCGCTTTGCGTTTTCAGCTCACCGATCGTGCCGGTATCGTGGATCACCTGCCGCTGGAGGTTGGACAGGGAGACCACATCGTCGTCGATCATGCCGAGCGTGCCGACACCCGCGGCGGCAAGATAATGAAGGACGGGCGCTCCGAGCCCACCTGCTCCAATGACCAGCACGCGCGCTGCCTTCAGCCGCTGCTGACCGGCACCGCCGATTTCGGGCAACAGGATGTGGCGTTTGTAGCGTTCGATTTCTTCCGGGCTCAGCGGGTCCATGTCGTCCTCCATCTCTTAGCCGTCATACTGTGACGCTCCCGTGGGAAACATTGAAGAACTGCGCCCGCTCACCAAGGGCGGAGAACATGGCCGCATCCGTTCCGGTCATGAAACTCTGGCCGCCGAGCGCGTGGATGAGATCGAACAAAGCGGCCCGCCTGCCCTCGTCCAGATGGGCGGCGATTTCGTCCAGGAGCAGAATGGGCGCATGTCCGGTCATATTCGCGGTCAGCTGCGCATGGGCAAGCACCAGCCCGACAAGAAGCGCCTTCTGCTCCCCCGTTGAACAGCGTTCGGCTTCCATATTCTTTTCCGCATGGCGCACGAAGAGATCGACGCGATGCGGGCCGTCCAACGTGCGGCCTGCCGCCGCGTCCCGATACCGGCCCTCCCGCAGCATTAGACCATATTCGTCTTCCAGATCGACGGCCGGCCGATGAAGCCCGTCATCCATGAAGCCGGAGAGCGAAAGCGCCGCAGAGGGGAAAGCTGCGTTGCCGGCCCGGCCCTCAATCAGGGTCTTCAACAGGCCAAGCATTTCATAACGGGCAACCGCCATGGAAATGCCGAGTTCGGCCATCTGTTTTTCGATGCCGTCCAGCCAGACCGGATCAAAACGGCCTTCCGACAGCAGGCGATTGCGGCCGCGCATGGCCTTTTCGAAATCGCTTGCCCGCCTGCCATGGGCGGGATCGAGCGACAGCACCAGCCGGTCGAGAAAACGCCGGCGGTCCGATGACGAGCCGGTGAAGAGGCCGTCCATGGCGGGCGTCAGCCACAGCACGCGCAGATGATCGGTCAGTTCGTCGACGGATTTTACCGATGTGCCGTTCAGCCGCAAGCGACGCGACACCACGTCGCCATCACCTTCAATCCCGGTGCCGATGGCCACTTCGCCATCCATGCCTTCGACATCGGCGAAGATCGAGAACCCGGCGTCCGCGCCGACGCGGGTAACATCGGACAAGGTGGCCCGGCGAAGGCCCCTGCCGGGTGAAAGAAACGAGACGGCCTCCAGCAGATTGGTCTTGCCTGAGCCATTATCGCCGGTCAGCACAACATGGCGATCATCAAGTGTGAGCGACGCCGCCGTATAGTTGCGGAAGTCCGTGAGTTTCAGCCGTAAAAGCGACACCTTGTTCGTCATCTGTACGGCCTAAAACGAACATGGCCGGATGGCAAGCAGGGGAATGTCCATCCGCGTCGAAGACCGTCACAGCAAGGCAATTCATTCTCCAGTAGCAACTTTTCGGACGGCCGGTTATTTATGAGCCGTTCCTTATCATCGGTAGCCCATTCATGCGCCTGATCTTTTCGCTGCTTCTCACTCTCGGTCTTCTTTCATCCTGTGCGGGCAGGCCGGGGGCGGACGTGCTGCAGGCCGTAAACACCAAGGCTCACGGCACGAAAATCGTGACGGCCTATGTGGTGAGCACGCGGGAGAAAAACACCGACGCGAAAAAGGGGTTTGGCACGGAGCGGGCAATGGAGCCGAATTATGCAAGCTTCGACATTTCTATTCCTCCTACTCATAAAAGTGGAAAAATCGAGTGGGCCAGCGGCAAGCCGGATCCGAACAAGGATTTTGTCGTTACCCGCGCCGATATGCTGACGAAGCCGAGCTTCAATGCCGATCTTGGCGACGTCGCCCGGTCCGGCAAGCAGATCGCGCTTTTTGTGCATGGTTATAATTACAGCTATCAGGAAGCCCTGTTCCGCGCCGCGCAAATGGCTGCCGATGCCAAGATGGATGGCGTGCCGCTGGTGTTCTCCTGGCCATCGCAGGCCAACGTCACCGGTTACGTGGCCGACAAGGAATCGGCGACCTTCTCGCGTGATGCGCTGGCGGGTGTGCTGATCGACCTTACCCGGCAGACCCCGCGAAAAAGCGTTGTTGTGTTTGGCCACAGCATGGGTGGCTGGCTGGTCATGGAGGCGCTGCGACAGTTGCGCTTGCAGGGCAGGAACGACGTGCTCGCCAAGCTGCAGGTGGTGCTGGCAGCACCTGACATCGACGCCGATGTGTTTCGCAAACAGATCGAGGTGGTCGGCCGGCTCAACCCGCCGCTCACCGTTCTCGTCTCCAAGGACGACCGCGCCCTGAAGGCATCCTCCATTTTGGGCGCGGATGTTACCCGCATCGGCGCGCTGGATGTGACCGACCCACAGGTACAGGAAGCCGCCCTGAAGGAGGGCGTACAGTTCATCGACATTTCCAATCTGGAGGCGTCGGACCCGCTCAATCACGACCGCTATGCCGCGCTGGCGTCAATGGTGCCGCAGCTGGAATCCAGCAGGCGCGGGGGCGATATCAACAGTGCGGGTGCCTTCGTTTTCGATGCGATCGGCGCAACCGTGTCCAGCCCCTTCCGCCTTGCAAGCCAGGTGGTGAACCCGCAGTAGCTTCTGCGGGTTCTTCCCGGCCTCTGGTTTCAGAAATCCCAGTCTTCGTCTTCGGTGGCAACAGCCTTGCCGATGACATAGGACGAGCCGGAACCGGAGAAGAAGTCGTGGTTTTCATCGGCATTGGGTGAGAGTGCCGAGAGGATCGCCGGGTTGACCCGGCAGGCCTCGGCCGGAAACAGCGCTTCGTAACCCAGATTCATCAAGGCCTTGTTGGCATTGTAATGCAGGAACTGCTTGACGTCCTCGGTCAGACCGACGCCGTCATAGAGGTCTTCGGTATATTTCGCTTCGTTGTCGTAAAGCTCGAGCAAGAAATCGAAGGCGAAGTCCTTGATCTCCTGTCTTTGTGCCTCGCCCAGACGATCCAGCGCCCGCTGGAACTTGTAGCCGATATAATAGCCGTGCACGGCCTCGTCGCGGATGATCAGACGGATCAGATCCGCCGTGTTGGTGAGCTTGGCGCGGCTTGACCAGAACATCGGCAGGTAGAAGCCGGAATAGAACAGGAAGCTTTCCAGAAACACGCTGGCGATCTTCTTTTTCAGCGGATCACCGCTGTCATATTCCCGCATGATGAGCGCGGATTTGCGTTGCAGGAACTCGTTTTCCTCCGACCAACGATAGGCATCATCGACGTCAGGCGTGGAGCAAAGCGTCGAGAAAATCGAAGAGTAAGAGCGAGCGTGCACGGCCTCCATGAAGGAGATGTTGGAAAGCACCGCCTCCTCATGCGGTGTTGCCGAATCCGCCATCAGCCGCACGGCGCCGACACCGTTCTGGATGGTGTCGAGCAAGGTCAGCCCGGTGAAGACACGGATCGTCAGCTTCTGCTCTTCCGGTTTCAACGTTCCCCATGAGGGAATGTCGTTGGAAAGCGGCACTTTTTCCGGAAGCCAGAAATTCGAGGTCAGGCGGTTCCAGACTTCAAGATCCTTGTCATCCTCAATGCGGTTCCAGTTGACCGCGCGAATGCGGGACGCGGGTTTTACGAAAATGTTCATTGTTTAGTCCCTCAATTCAGAGCGTGCAGGAGACGCAGCCCTGAACCTGCGTGCCTTCCAGCGCCATCTGGCGCAAACGGATGTAATAGATGGTCTTGATGCCCTTCTTCCAGGCGTAGATCTGCGCCCGGTTGATATCGCGTGTCGTCGCCGTATCGCGGAAGAACAGCGTCAGCGACAGGCCCTGATCGACATGCTGGGTGGCTGCCGCATAGGTATCGATGATCTTGTCAGGACCGATCTCGTAGGCGTCCTGATAATATTCGAGATTGTCGTTCGAGAGGTAGGAAGCCGGGTAATAAACGCGGCCAATCTTGCCCTCTTTACGGATTTCAATCTTCGAGACGATCGGATGAATGGAAGAGGTGGAGTGGTTGATATAGGAGATCGAGCCAGTAGGCGGTACGGCCTGAAGGTTTTGGTTATAAAGACCGGATGCCATCACATCCTGCTTCAACGCCGTCCAGTCCTCCTGCGTCGGAATGGCAATGCCGGCTTTTTCGAACAGCTCTCGGACCTTTTCCGTCGCAGGCAGCCATTCCCGGTCGGTATATTTGTCGAAATAGTCGCCGGAGGCATATTTTGAATTTTCAAAGCCCTTGAAGCTTTCGCCCCTTTCCGCAGCAATACGATTGCTGGCGCGGATGGCGTGATAGGTCACGGTGTAGAAATAGATATTGGTGAAATCGACGCCCTCTTCGGAACCATAAAAGATGCGTTCGCGTGCCAGATAACCGTGCAGGTTCATCTGGCCCAGCCCGATGGCGTGGCTGGCGTCATTGCCCTTTTCCACCGAGGGGACGGAGGAAATGTGGCTCATGTCCGATACTGCCGTCAGCGCCCGGATGGAGGTCTCGATCGTCTTGCCGAAATCGGCCGAATCCATCGCCGAGGCTATGTTGAGCGAGCCAAGATTGCAGGAAATATCCTTGCCCATATGGCTGTAGGAAAGATCGGCATTGAACTCGCTCGCCTCGCTGACCTGCAGGATTTCCGAGCAGAGATTGCTCATGCTGATGCGGCCGGCGATCGGATTGGCGCGGTTCACCGTATCTTCGAACATGATGTAGGGATAACCGCTCTCGAACTGGATTTCGGCGATCACCTGGAAGAATTCGCGCGCCTTGATCTTCTTCTTGCGGATGCGACTATCCGCGACCATCTCATGATATTTTTCGCTGACCGAAATCTCGGTCAACGGCACGCCGTAAACCCGCTCCACATCATAGGGCGAGAACAGGTACATATCCTCGTTGTTGCGGGCGAGTTCGAAGGTGATGTCAGGGATTACCACGCCGAGCGACAGGGTCTTGATACGGATTTTTTCGTCGGCGTTTTCGCGCTTGGTATCGAGGAAACGCATGATATCCGGGTGGTGGGCATGCAGATAGACCGCGCCCGCACCCTGACGCGCACCAAGCTGGTTGGCATAGGAAAAGCTGTCTTCCAATAGCTTCATGACGGGAATGACGCCGGAAGACTGGTTTTCGATCTGCTTGATCGGCGCTCCGAACTCGCGAATATTGGTCAGGGACAGCGCCACGCCGCCACCGCGCTTGGAAAGCTGCAGGGCCGAATTGATGGAGCGGCCGATGCTTTCCATATTGTCTTCCACGCGCAGCAGAAAACACGAAACCAGTTCGCCACGGCTTTTTTTGCCGGCGTTCAGGAAAGTGGGGGTCGCCGGCTGGAAGCGGCCGGAAATGATCTCGTCCATCAGATCGCGGGCAAGCTGTTCGTCGCCGCGCGCCAGAGCCAGCGCCACCATGCAGACGCGGTCCTCGTAGCGCTCTAGATAACGCTTTCCGTCGAAGGTCTTGAGCGTATAGGAGGTGTAATATTTGAACGCCCCGAGAAAAGTCGGAAAGCGGAATTTCCGGGTATAGGCCTCGTCGTATAGATCGCGGACGAAATTGAAGGAATACTGATCCAGCACCTCCTGTTCGTAATATCCCTCCGTCACCAGATAATCGATCTTTTCCCGTAGGTTATGAAAGAAGACGGTATTCTGGTTGACGTGCTGGAGGAAGTATTGTTTGGCCGCAAGGCGATCCTTGTCGAGCTGGATCTTTCCGTTCTCGTCATAGAGGTTCAGCATCGCGTTCAGCGCGTGGTAGTCCAGGCCCGCATCCAGCGGTTTCTGGGTTATGGCTGCCGGCTGTTTGGCGTCCTTGTTGAGCGCGGCGCTCGAGGTCAGCGTGTCCAAAATCGTTCCAATCCATGTTTGACGTTGGCGACATCTTCCTCCGTGCCGAGAAGCTCGAAACGGTAGAGAAACGGCACGGCGCATTTGCGCGCGACGATATCTCCGGCGGATGCGAAGGCTGCGCCAAAATTCGTATTTCCCGCCGCGATGACGCCGCGAATGAGATTTCGGTTGGAGGGCTCGTTCAAAAACCGGATGACCGGCTTCGGCACGGCCCCTTTGGTGCCGCCGCCCCCATAGGTGGGGGTGACCAGCACATATGGCTCAGACACATGAGGCACGTCCTCCTCGGCGCCGAGCGGCAGGCGAAACAATCGCCGCCCCAGTTTCAGAAGGAAACGATGCGTGTTTTCAGAGCGGCTGGAATAATAAACGATCAGCCCCATCACGCTGCCGCCTTAGCTGATCGCGCCGATCATATCCGGCCGGAAACCCGCCCAATGGCGTTCGCCGGCGACGACCACGGGAACCTGCATGTAACCGAGACCCCGGACATGATCGAGCGCATCCGCATCTTCGGAAATATCGACGATTTCATAGGGGACGCCGATGCGGTCCAGCGCACGATAGGTGGCGGTGCATTGGACGCAGGCGGGCTTGCTGTAAACGGTGACGGTCATAATTTCCTCTTTCGAAGCCGCTTTCACGCACGGCTCAACATTGCCGATTGCAGTCGCAATCGGCTGGCGACGGGTCTGTCATTCAGGTGAGGCGAACGGCCTGTAACTCAGCCGCAAAAAATCACTCTCTACGCCGACGAGCGCAGGAATTCAAAAAAATGCACTGGCATGACTTCACCCCGAAGCTTGTTCTGGAGGGGGCAGAAAAGGGCGAACGCAATTCATTTGCGCCATACCTTCCTTCCGGACACCCCGCCCGTGGACGTTTGCGCTCAAGGCAGGTCTCCTGACTTGCGGGTCACAACATCTATCCCGGCCTTCCCGGAGTTTTTGACTCCAGTGGCTCAAATCGGAACGATGCTCACCGCTTACAGTTGCGGGGGCAGTTTCGGCATTGCTCCACCATGATGGCGTTGCGCACCGAATTCCCGTCTTAGCTCCCAATCCTTGCGAATCGGAAGAACCTTGAACACCACATATAGTATATGAGGAAATTTTTGCGTCAATGAATAGACACACAAAAGCCCCACCCTGTGGATCAAAAAGATTCAACACATGGTCAACAAAGGCTTAACGGCAAATGCGCCTTGCCGCTGAAGGACGGAAAAGCGTTAATCTATTCCCAGATATCGATGTGAATATCAGCGGGGCGGGTGTTCTCGATCACCCTTTTGCCGTTCGGAAGATCGTTTTCAAACAGTTTGGCGTGGATCGCAGCCGCATCGAGACCGTAACCCTGCCATCTCTTCCGCAGCCTCTCTTCAAGGACTGCGACAGACGGCCCGACGAAAATGGTGAGGTCGAAGCTCTCGGAAAGCCTCGTCCACGGCGCCTCGTTCAGTAGCAGATAATTGCCTTCAGCCAGGATGAAGCGTGTCTCAGGTACGATAGCGCGGGCGGACGCAATGGCGATTTCCCGGGAGCGGTCAAAAACCGGAACAAGCACCTCCTGCCCGCCCTTGCGGACGGCGGAGACGATATCGAGGAAGCCACGCACATCGAAGGTTTCGGGCGCGCCCTTGCGCGACAGCAGCCCTCGCTCTTCAAGGATGCCGTTGTCCATATGGAAGCCATCCATGGGCAGCACGGCGGCCGTTTCGCCCCGCGCCAGCAAAGCATCACAAAGCGCATCCGCCAGCGTGGATTTGCCGGCCCCAGGGGGACCGGCAATGGCAATGATAAAACGGAATTTACCGTCTGCCCGCCGAAGAACGTCTTCGGCGATCGTCTCAAGCTTCAGCGTCATGCGGCAAGCGTTTCCTTCGGCGCTTCCTTTGCACCGGTCATGAAAGCGACGGCGTCGGACATGGAATAGTCCTTCGGATTGATGACGCACAGGCGCTTGCCCAGCCGGTGAATGTGGATGCGGTCCGCAACCTCGAACACATGCGGCATGTTGTGTGAGATAAGCACGATCGGCATCCCTCGCGAGCGCACATCGAGAATGAGTTCAAGAACGCGGCGGCTCTCCTTGACACCAAGTGCGGCCGTTGGTTCGTCGAGGATGACGACCTTGGAGCCGAAGGCCGCAGCACGTGCCACCGCCACACCCTGGCGCTGGCCACCGGAGAGGGTTTCCACGGCCTGATTGATGTTCTGGATGGTCATCAGGCCGAGTTCCGACAGTTTATCGCGGGCGAACTTCTCCATGGCCGGACGGTCCAGCGCCCGGAACAGGCTGCCCTGAATGCCGGGTTTGCGAAGTTCCCGGCCGAGAAACATATTGTCGGCTATGGAAAGCGCCGGCGACAGCGCAAGGTTCTGATAGACGGTTTCGATACCTGCCTTGCGCGCCTCGATCGGTGAGCGGAACTGCACGGTCTGGCCTTCAAGCTTTATCTCTCCCTCATCGGGCGTTACCGCACCGGAGATAGCCTTGATGAGAGAGGATTTGCCGGCGCCATTGTCACCGATCACGGCCAGAATTTCACCCGGATAGAGGTCGAAATCGGCACGGTCGAGCGCGGTCACACGACCATAGCGTTTGACGAGATTGCGTGCTGTGAGAATGGGTTCTTTTGTCATCAGCCTGCTACCTTTCTGATCCACTGGTCGATTGCGACAGCCATGATGATGAGGACGCCGATCAACAGATAGGTCCATTGTGGGTCGGTTCCGATGAGCCTGAGGCCGAGCGAAAAGACACCGACGATCAAGGCGCCAAAGATCATGCCCATGATGGAGCCGCGTCCGCCGAATAGCGATAGGCCGCCAATGACCACAGCCGTGATGGATTCGATATTGGCAAATTGACCGGCGGTCGGCGAAACCGAACCGATGCGGCCGATCAGCGCCCAGCCCGCGAAGGCACAGATGAGGCCGGACAGCGTGTAGACGGTCGTCAGCATGCGCTTGACGTTAACGCCGGCCAGTTCGGCGGCATCCGGGTCATCGCCCACCGCATAAAGATGGCGGCCCCAGGCGGTGCGGTTGAGCACATACCAGAGCAGAGCAACGAGCAGAACCATGGCGATGACGCCATAGGTGAAAACGGCGCTGCCGATACGGAGATTATAGCCGAAGAATTGCAGGATAGGTGCCTGCTGGGCGATATCCTGCGCGCGGATCGTTTCGTTTGCGGAATAGAGGAAATTCGTCGCCAGCACGATCTGCCACATACCGAGCGTGACGATGAAGGGCGGCAAACGCATGCGCGACACAAGTATGCCGTTGATAAAGCCACAAAATGCGCCGACGGCGAGACCACAGAGAATGGAAAGTTCCGCCGGCAGACCATAGCGGAAAGTAAATTGTCCCATGATCACTGAGGACAGAACCATGATCGCGCCGACCGAAAGATCGATACCTGCCGTCAGAATGACCAGTGACTGCGCTGCACCGACGATACCGACGATCGCGACCTGCTGCAGGATAAGGGTCAGCGTAAAGGCCGAGAAAAACTTGCCGCCAAGGGTAATGCCGAAGACAGTCAATGACAGAACCAGCACGATCAGCGGCACGGCCGCCGGGCTGGAATGCAGAAAGTACTGGAATTTTTCCAGAATACTTTTGTCGTGCGTATCGAAAGCAGCGACCTGTGTCGAACTATCCGACAGCACTTTTTCGAATTCATTATGCGGCTGAGCCCGCACCGGCTGCTCGCTCATGGATTTTCCTCCCGATCGCTCTATCGCATCCGCCCTGAAAACGGGTCTATCTCCAAAGAGAATGATGCGCAGATTCAAAGTGTTGTGAAGCGGGCCAATCTCGTGTCTGCGGGACGCGCGGCGCGCTCGTTTGTTCCTTTGTCCGATCCCCCGGATCGTCCCTGAAATTATTCCGGTCCAATGGCGGGGGCAAAAATGCCCCCGCGAGTTTCAACGCTAAAGCCTTAGCCCCAGCACTTGTTGAGACCTTCCTTCGTGTCGATCGAGTCGAGACCCTTGACCGGCTTGTCGGTTACCAGCGTCACGCCGGTGTCGACGAAGCTCTTGCCTTCGGTCGGCTTCGGCTTTTCGCCGGTATCGGCAAACTTCTTGACGGCTTCGACGCCGAGCGCCGCCATCAGCAGCGGATATTGCTGCGAGGTTGCACCGATCACACCTTCCGCGACGTTCTTGACGCCCGGGCAACCGCCATCGACGGAAACGATCAGAACGTCCTTCTCACGGCCAACCGCTTTCAGCGCCTCGTAAGCGCCGGCAGCCGCAGGCTCATTGATGGTGTGAACGACGTTGATGGTCGGATCCTTCTGCAGCAGGTTTTCCATGGCCGAGCGGCCACCTTCTTCGTTGCCATTAGTGACATCATGGCCAACAATGCGCGGATCGGTTTCATCACCGATCTTGTTGATGTCCTTCACGTCGATGCCAAAGCCCTTCATGAAGCCCTGGTTGCGCAGCACATCCACCGTCGGCTGGGAGGGGGTGAGGTTGAGGAACGCGATTTTCGCGTCCTTGGCCTTGTCGCCGAGGGTGCCCGCGGCCCATTTGCCGATCAGCTCACCAGCCAGAAGATTGTCGGTGGCGAAGGTGGAATCGGCGGCATCGACGGGCTCCAGAGGAGTATCGAGAGCGATCACCAGAAGGCCAGCATCACGTGCCTTCTGCACGGCCGGAACGATGCCCTTGGTGTCCGATGCGGTAATCAGGATACCCTTGGCGCCATCGGCGATGCAGGTCTCGATCGCGGCAACCTGGCTTTCGGAATCACCGTCGATCTTGCCGGCATAGGATTTCAGCGTCACGCCAAGTTCTTTCGCTTTGGCAGTCGCGCCTTCCTTCATCTTGACGAAGAAGGGATTGGTGTCGGTTTTGGTAATGAGGCAAACCGATGTGTCTGCCGCGGATGCGACGGAAGCGAAAGAAACGCCAAGCGCAAGCGCGCCCAGAAGAGCGGAAACAGTGGTCTTCATGAGATCCTCCCAATGGATATTTGAGCACCGTGACGGTTACCCGACGATCTAGTCTCCTCCGAGAACAATGATCGTTGGCCAGATGGAACCACCAAAGGAAACGTCTGTCAATAAATAAATCCGATTGAATTATTAATTCGGTATGGCATTCTAATACGCGGCAGGGAGGAATATCGCCGCCGTTGTTTACGTTGCGATAGCAAGATTGCCATAAAGCCTGCAGGTATCGGTCGTGAGGGATATAGCGGGCGGGAGGATGACATTATGAGACAATCTGTCGAGACGGCGCCGCCTGCGCCGTCCACCATTATGGATATGAGCGGCGGCGCCAACCAGATCGGGGTCCGCGCTTATAATGAGCGGCTGGTACTCTCACTCGTTCGCCGCCATGGCGGATTGTCGAAAGCCGAAATATCCAGACTTTGCGGCCTGTCGGCGCAGACAGTCTCGGTCATCATGCGTTCGTTGGAAAAAGACGGACTTCTCATTCGTGGTGAAAGGTTGCGCGGAAAAGTCGGGCAACCATCGACGCCGATGCGCCTCAATCCCGACGCCGTCTTCTCTTTCGGCGTGAAAATCGGCCGGCGTAGTGTCGATCTTGTGCTGATGGATTTTGTTGGCCGGATAAGACTGAAGCTTCGCAAGACTTACCCCTACCCCATGCCGGAATGGATATTGCCGTTCGTGATCGACGGCATAACCGAGATTGAATCGAAATTGTCCCCCGGGGAACGGCAAAAAATCACCGGAGTTGGCATTGCCGCCCCATTCGAGTTGTGGAACTGGGCCCAGGAAGTGGGCGCCCCGCAGGCCGAAATGGAACGGTGGCGGGATGTTGATATCCGCTCCAAAATTGCCGAAAGCGTCAGCTACCCGGTCTTTTTGCAGAATGATGCGACCAGTGCCTGCGGTGCAGAACTGGTTTTTGGCGCCGGCCAGAACTACGCCGATTTTCTCTATATCTTTATCGGCTCCTTCATCGGCGGCGGCGTCGTTTTGAATTCAGCGCTGTTTTCCGGAAAAACGGGTACTGCCGGTGCGATTGGCCCCCTGCCGGTACAGGGGCAGGATGGCAATACGGTTCAGCTTTTGAAAATCGCATCGATCTTCGTTCTGGAAAATATGCTCCGCGAAAAAGGTATAGATCCACGTCCCCTGTGGTTCTCACCCGACGAATGGATCGATTTCGGCGAACCGCTGGAAAGCTGGATCAACAAGACGGCCGCCGCCTTGGCGCAGGCCGTCATCGCCGCCGCCTCCATCATCGATTTTTCAAGCGTCATCATCGATGGCGGTTTTCCCGAATGGGTCAGAACGAGGATCGTCGTCGCCACCCGGCTTGCCCTCAAACACCACGATCTTCAGGGCGTCACGCTGCCGGAGATCATCGAGGGCGCGGTCGGCAGCCAGGCCCGGGCGATCGGCGGGGCAAGCCTGCCCCTGTTTTCCCGCTATCTCATCGATCAGAACGTTCTGTTCAAGGACACGACAGGCTGAGCCTTTACCCTTCACCTTACTATCCTGAAGTAACTCTTCGCGGAATTTATCTGTCAGTCACTCGCCAGCGGCGTGCTGCATGATCGCCTCCAGAAAGGCGGGGCCGTAGCGCTCCAGCTTGGTGTCCCCAACGCCGGGGATCTGTGCCATCTCCCTCGCCGAGGCCGGTTTTGCAGCTGCCAGTTCGATGAGGGTCTTGTCGTGGAAAATCACATAGGGCGGAACGTTCTGCGCGCGGGCAATTTCCATGCGCTTTACACGCAGTGCCTCAAAGAGACCACGATCGGCCTCCGGCAAAGCTGTGGAAGCGGCCTTGCGCGGCGTCTGCTGCCGGGCCGAACGCGGCGCGGATGGAATTCTCAACATCAGAGACTGCTTTTCGCGCAGGAACCGTCTTCCCTCTTCGGAAATCGACAATCCGCCATGCCCGGACAGATCCACCTCGATCAGACGCAGCGCAACCAGCTGCCGCAAGATGGCGCGCCAGGTGCGATTGTCATGCTCTTTGCCGATCCCGTAGGTAGTGATCTGATCGTGCCCGAAACGCGAGATCCGCTCATCTTCAACGCCCAGCAAGACGCGGATGACATAGGCTTGACCGAAACGTTCCCCGGTGCGGTAAATGCAGGAGAGCAGCTTTTGCGCGGCTATCGCGCCGTCAAACAGATCAGGCGGCTCCGCACAGGTATCACAATTACCACAGGGCTCGCACCGGTCACCGAAATAGGAGAGCAGCACCTGCCGACGGCAACCGGCTGTTTCCGCAAGGCCGAGCAGTGAATCAAGCTTCTGGCGCTCCATATATTTGCGCTGGTCCGCGGCATCCGATTCTTCAATGAAGCGGTTGCGCAGGGCGATGTCTTCATAGCCGTAGAGCATAAGTACGTCGGACGGCAGGCCATCACGACCGGCACGGCCGGTCTCCTGATAATAGGCCTCGATGCTGCCGGGCAGATCGATATGGACCACGAAACGCACATCCGGCTTGTCGATGCCCATGCCGAAAGCGACGGTCGCGACAATGATGACTGCCTCACCGTGCTGGAAGCGGGTCTGGTTGTTCTCGCGCGCAGCCTTATCCATGCCGGCATGATAGGGCAGCGCATCCCGCCCCTCTTCCCGCAGCCACGCAGCCGTTTCATCCACCTTGCGTTTCGACAGGCAATAAACGATGCCGCTTTCATTTTCCCGGCCGTTGAGAAAACGTTTGAGCTGGGAGCGCGGATTGTCCTTTTCCATGATCGCGTAGCGGATGTTGGGACGGTCGAACCCGGCGATGAAAGCATCTTTTTCATCAATACCCAGATGGCCGATTATCTCGGCACGGGTAGGCTCGTCCGCAGTCGCCGTCAGCGCCATGCGCGGTGTATCGGGAAAACGCTCGATCAGTGTGTCGAGCTGGCGGTAAGGCGGACGGAAATCGTGCCCCCATTGCGACAGGCAATGTGCCTCGTCGACCGCAATCAGCGACAGGTCAATGGATTGAAGCGCATCTAGAACATCCGGCTTGAGAAGGGTCTCCGGCGCAGCATAGAGAATATCGACATTGCCGGCCCGCATATCCTGCCAGAGGGCGCGGCGCTGTTCCGGAGAGAGATCGGAATTGAGCGCCTCGGCCCGCACACCGGCCTGACGCAGGGCAGCCACCTGATCGACCATCAGCGCTATGAGCGGCGATACGATCAGTCCCATTCCCGCACGGGCAAGCGCTGGAATCTGATAACAAAGCGACTTCCCGCCGCCCGTCGGCATGAGGACAAAAGCATTGTTTCCCGCCATGACATGCTGGATGATCTCGCCCTGCCGTCCACGGAATGTATCATAGCCATAGATGGTCTTGAGTATCTGCAAAGGGTCGGCGGTCACGGCGGCCTTCTTCTGAACTGAGCGGTTTGCGCATCATGGCCAAATCCAGCTTCATCGCAATGTCGAAAGCCGGAATTCACGCAGAAACACGATTGGGAATTGGACATTATGCTCACCCTGCCTCTACGGGGTTGAGTCACAATGCGCGCGCAAACGCAAAATGCCCCACGAAGGGGTTTCTTTCATAGGACTTGGAAGATTTGGTTGCGGGGGCAGGATTTGAACCTGCGGCCTTCAGGTTATGAGCCTGACGAGCTACCGGGCTGCTCCACCCCGCG
>NZ_JAFLNA010000004.1:0-387423 GCF_017313405.1 Agrobacterium burrii | reverse complement strand
TATTCAAATAAGTTGCTTTTAACCGAATGCAGCCACTCAGAGAGGAGCGCCGAACAGTTGATAGAGACGGCGCGGCGCACGCCCGCACACATCGGGCTTGCGGGTTTATGGGGAAATTGAGAGGTAACCGGCCGACGCCGAAGGGGGCTCGGATACAGGATCGACAAGCCGAAAACGCAACTGAATACATCGCTTGAAGAAAGCAATGCAAAGCACTGATAAAAGGGGATTTTGAAAATGGTCGGAGTGGAGAGATTCGAACTCCCGACCCTCTGGTCCCAAACCAGATGCGCTACCAGACTGCGCTACACTCCGCCGAGGCGATGGCTGGGGAATACACGGTTCATATGAAGTCCGCAACAGGGAAATTCATCTTTGTTCAGCCATTGTCTTGATCGGCGGAGCGCGGTGCTGATGCGGGAAGATCACCAGGCGAAAGCGAGGGGATAATCATCTTGACTCTCAGGGTAAGTCAGTCCATTCCAAATTCAGCGTTCCTGACACGATTTGGTTATTCTATTCAGGTACGTGAAGAATAATCCGGGGTGTTACGCCCCGCCGCCCAACCGGAGCAGTTTCGACATGTCTGCGAAGATTTACCGCCCTGCAAAAACCGCCATGCAATCCGGCACGGCGAAGACCAATGTCTGGGTTCTGGAATTCGACGCCGAAGTTCCGCGCAAGATCGACCCGATCATGGGCTATACCTCCAGTTCCGACATGAAGCAGCAGGTCAAGCTGACATTCGAAACGCAGGAGCAGGCCGAAGCCTACGCGCAGCGCAAGGGCATCGAATACCGCGTCATCCTGCCGAAGGAAGCAACCCGCAAGGTGGTTTCCTACACCGACAATTTCCGTTTCAGCCGCACCCAGCCCTGGACGCACTGAAGAAGACACGCTGAACGATTTTCAGCCGGAGCAACATAGCCCGGCACAACGGCCCCTTAGCTCAGCTGGATAGAGCGTCGACCTTCTAAGTCGAATGTCGCAGGTTCGAATCCTGCAGGGGTCGCCACCGCTTCTCACATTATCCATAGATCACGGGTTTGGATCCTATCGCAGACACGATATCAGTCCGGGCTTGCACCTCGGCTATTCCTAATCTTTCTCCATCGCAGGAGATAACCAAAGCCCGGTCCGATCAGCATTCCACCTATAATCCACTCGACCAAGGTCAGGGGTCGCTCATCCGGATCGTGGCCAGTCACGTAAAGGAAGAGAAAAAACGCGGCCACCCCGCAAATCAAGAGCGTGATCGGAAAAAACAGACTGTTGCGAAAGTCGCTCATGTAACCCACCTCCCTTAACCGAGTTGATAAAGGTATTGGGTATGAACCCGTTGGCAAGGGGCTTTTACAGCCGCGACAGCAAATTATCGTACGGGTGGTGTTGCGCCAGAAACAGTAATTACTGCGAAGGAAGTTCAAGACCGTTTGGCAATGAAATCCAAATGACGGTCTGGGCTTCTGGAGAATGTCGCGAAAGATGGCCTCTGCCATGTGTGTCTGCGACTAGCACAAAACTACCCGCTGACACATGGCGGACCTCCCCGTCGCTGGTCTCGTACTCAACGGAACCGTCAAGCCTAACCGTAAGGACTGGCTCGGGCACTCCATGCCAGCCAACTTCTCTCATCCCTGCCGGGATGTGGGTAATCCGGACGCGAGAGGCGGGATAACTGGCGGTCACATCAAATGGAACGGCGTCGGGATGAACTGATCCCTTCGTTGTTGGCAATTCGATTTCATCGAAATGAGACTCGCCATCTGGTGAGGCGTAGATTCGCAGGCACTTCATTAAGAATATCTCTCTGAAAAAGTGAGTTTGGCGATGCGTAGTCACTTATCATGATGAAGCCTGAACAGCTAATGACTTGACCGCTTCGGGCTAATAGCCGCCATTAAAATCAGCGACGCCAGCCCCTAAGTCTAAATCGTCTCCAGAGACACCCGCTTTAGCCGATTTGCATACTTGCGCCTTACCCAAGCAAGAGCGCAACGCCGGCCCTTACGCCCTACCCCTGCCCCATCAGCGTGAAATACCCCCAAGCCGCCACAAAAAACGCGATAACAACCGCAATCGTCAGCGCCTTCTTCGCTTTCGGCCCCAGCGGTTCACGCGGTTTTTTCGGCGGAACCGGTTTGCGGAACTTCACCACATTGTCGTTCATTCTATCATCGTCCTGAATGTCGCTGCTGAAGCCTCTGCCGTACAGGTGGCATCGGCCTTTCCGGAATTATCTCTAACAGACCAGAACTATCATAAATATTACCAAGTTTTCACTTCACCCTTGGGGCAAGCTATGTCACTTCCCACAATCAGAGGAATACAAATAGCAATGGACCGAGCGGAAAACACGGGGTGGCGACAATCCCCTGTGGTGTTTTGAATTTTGCAGGTGACGAGAATGAATGACGCCAACAGCCAAGGCCGTGACACGGAAAACAGCCAGCCCGATCTGCGGGAGATTCTGGGCACGAACAGATCCGGCAGGAAGAAGAAATCGCGTCGGTATCTTTATGTCGTGGCTGCCATCGTGCTGATCGGCGGCGGCCTCGGTTATTATTACCAGTCGCGTGCCGCAGGCGTCGCCTATAATTATGTCACCGAACCGGCAAAACAGGGTGATCTTTCCGTCATCGTCACCTCCACCGGCTCGGTTCAGCCGACGGATCAGGTCGATATATCGAGCGAATTGTCCGGCACCGTGCGCAAGGTCAACGTCACCTACAACACCCCCGTCAAATCAGGCGATATTCTGGCGGAACTCGATACCAACAAGCTGGAGGCCGACGTGCAAAGCGCCCGCGCCAAGCTCGCCTCCGCCAAGGCCAACGTGCTGAAGGCGCGCGCCGATCTCGGCTCTGCAAAGACATCCATGGAGCGCCTGCGGTCCCTCGTGCAGAACCGGGTCTCCAGCCAGCAGGATTTGGACGCCGCACAGTTCAGCCACGATGCCGCCGCCGCCACGTTGCAGGTCAACGAGGCGACCGTGCTTTCAGCCGAGGCAGACCTCAGGCTCGCCGAGGTCAATCTCGGCAAGGCCAAGATCGTCTCGCCCATCGATGGCGTCATCCTCACCCGCAGCGTCGATCCGGGCGCCACCGTCGCCTCCTCGCTCAACGCCCCTGTTCTCTTCACCATCGCCGGCGATCTGCGCCACATGGAATTGCAGGTCTCGGTGGATGAGGCTGATGTCGGCAAGGTCGAGACCGGGCAGAAAGCGACATTCAATGTCGATGCCTATCCCGACCGCAGCTTCCCGGCCGAGATCGAAACCGTGCGTTTCGCCTCTGAAACCGTATCTAATGTCGTGACCTACAAGGGCATATTGACTGTCGATAATGAGGAGCTGCTGCTTCGCCCCGGCATGACGGCAACCGCCAATATCATCGTCGAGGACATCAAGGACACGCTGCTGGTGCCGAATTCGGCGCTTCGTTATACGCCGCCGCGCGAATCCGCCTCCCGTGGCGGCGGGTTGATGAGCCTGTTCCGCCCGCCCCGCATGGGCCGGTCGCAGAACCGCGATGCGGGTCAGGCCGCGACGGGCAAAAGAACGGTCTGGGTGCTGCGCAACAACAATC
Organism: Agrobacterium burrii; assembly: GCF_017313405.1. Lineage (NCBI taxonomy): Bacteria > Pseudomonadati > Pseudomonadota > Alphaproteobacteria > Hyphomicrobiales > Rhizobiaceae > Agrobacterium > Agrobacterium burrii. The sequence goes on along the minus strand of NZ_JAFLNA010000004.1, from coordinate 383,836 downwards.
CGGTCTCGGTCGCCATCGAAACCGGCTCCACCGACGGCCAGCATACCGTGGTAAAATCAGGCGAACTGAAAGCCGATGATCTGGTGATTACCGACGCAACGGCCCGCAACGCCGGCTGACGGAGGAAAACCTGATGCAACAGCCGCCGCTCATTGAATTCCGCAACGTCGTCAAGCAATATGGCCGCGGCGAAGCAACCATTCGCGCGCTCGATGGCGTCAGCCTGTCGATCCACGAGAAGGAATTCGTCGCCATCATGGGGCCGTCAGGCTCGGGCAAATCTACCTCGATGAACATTATCGGCTGTCTGGATGTGCCAACAGCTGGCGAATATCTGTTTCAGGGCGTGCCGACCAGCGGGTTCGACAATGAGCACCTGACGCTGTTGCGCCGCCACATGCTGGGCTTCGTGTTTCAGGGCTTCAACCTTCTGTCGCGTACCTCAGCGGTGGAAAATGTCGAGCTGCCACTGGTCTATCGCGGCATGAAGGCGTCTGAACGGCGCGCTCGTGCCATGGAGGCACTGGCACAGGTGGGTTTGAAGGGCCGCGAGGATCACACCACCCAGGAGCTTTCCGGCGGCCAGCAGCAGCGTGTGGCCATTGCGCGGGCCATTGTCACCCGCCCTGCCCTGCTTCTGGCCGACGAGCCGACCGGCAATCTTGATACGAAAACCAGCAACGAGATCATGGAACTGATAACGGCGCTCAATCGCGACAGGGGCATCACGGTCGTCATGGTCACGCATGAAGAGGATATCGCCGCCCATGCGGGGCGACTGCTGCGCTTCGTCGACGGGCATCTCGCCTCCGATAGCGCTGTGGACAAAAAGGAGAGCTCCGATGTTCTTTGAAACGTCGCGTCTGGCGCTGCGCGCCATCAGCCGTAACCTTTTGCGCTCCTTCCTCACCGTGCTCGGCGTCGTCATTGGTGTGGCAGCCGTCATCGCCATGGTCACCATCGGCAATGGCACCACGGAGCAGGTGAAATCGGAATTGTCGCGGCTCGGCACCAACATGCTGTTCGTGCGCCCCGGCCAGTTCGGCCCCGGCCGCGCCAGCACAGAGGCGAAACGTTTCGATGACCGCGATGTCGAGGCCATCCGCAACCAGATATCAGGCATCCGCGCCGTCGCGCCGCAAAACCGCAGCTCGGCCGCGACAGTCATTTTCGGCGGCAAGAACCACCAGACCAGCGTCATCGGCACCACCAACGACTATCTGATCGCGCAGGACTGGACCATCGCGCTCGGCCGCGACTTCCAGCCAGCCGAAGATCGCGGCGGCCAGATCGGCTGCATCATCGGCGAAACGGTGCGGCAGGAACTGTTCGGCGCGGAAAACCCGGTGGGACAGACGGTCCGCGTCAGCAATATCTCCTGTCCCGTTATTGGCGTTCTGGCTCGAAAGGGCCAATCCGGTCTCGGTGACGATCAGGACGACACGATCATCATGCCGCTGAAAATTCATCAGCGGCGCATCGGCGGCACCACCACCATTTCCTCGATCATGGTTTCGGCACAGGATGGCGTTTCAACCGCCAAGGTGCAGAGCGACCTGCAGAACCTGCTGCGCGAGCGCCGCCGCATCAACATCGGCCGCGAGGATGATTTCACCGTCAACGACATGACGCAGATCGCCTCGGCCATGACCGGCACAACGACGCTGCTGACCGGTCTCTTAGGCGCGGTCGCGGCCGTCAGCCTTCTCGTCGGCGGCATCGGCATCATGAACATCATGCTGGTTTCGGTGACGGAGCGCACCCGCGAGATCGGCATTCGTCTCGCCATCGGCGCGCTGGAAAAACAGGTGCTGACGCAGTTTCTGGTGGAAGCCGTCATGCTGTCGGCCTTCGGCGGCCTCGTCGGCATCCTGACCGGCCTCGGGCTGGCTTACAGCGTCGTCAGCTTCCTCAACGTCCCCTTCGTCACCAGCCCGTCGATTATCTTCCTCGCTTTTGCCTTTTCGGCGGCGATTGGAGTGATTTTCGGTTATTTCCCGGCACGCCGCGCGGCGAGTTTAAGCCCTATCGAGGCGCTCAGGCACGAGTGATGGATGGGATTTCAGGCGGTAGTCGATTCATGCGGGAGTGGAGCAAAACCTCTCCTCCGTCGTCCTCGGGCTTGACCCGAGGATCTAAGAACGTCTCATAAAATTTGACGGGGATGGAACCTCGGGTCAAGCCCGAGGATGACGTCGAGGGTGTGGTGGAAGCCGCATCAAATTAAACGCTGGCCTCAGCCTCACGCTGCTTCGCCAGCGCCGCCAGATCGGCGGGCTTCAACTCAACCGACTCGCCACAGCCGCAGGCCGACGTCTGGTTCGGATTGTTGAAGGTGAAGCCGGAGCGCATCTTGGTCACTTCGAAATCCATCTGCGTGCCGAGCAGATAGAGCACGGCGGAAGGTTGAACCCAGACCTTCGCGCCATCGAATTCAACCAGATCGTCCTTGCCATCCGCTTCGGTCACGAGGTCGATGGTATATTCCATGCCCGCGCAGCCGCCCTTCTTGATGCCGATGCGAACACCCTTGGCATCCGGACCGGAATTATCGACGATTGCTTTAACGCGCGAGGCGGCAGCCCCGGTCATGGTCATGATCGCAAAGCCCATGGGCCTAATTCTCCTTCGACAATCGAGTTCAAGGCTCGATGCTTATGGAATTCAATTTAAGTGCGCCTGACAGTGTCATCAAGAGATGACACCTGTCAAAATCGCGTCAATACCAGCCGACGGCGACCTGCGCTTCTTCCGACATGCGTTCCGGCGTCCACGGCGGATCGAATGTCATCGACACGTCAACGCCGGAAACGCCTTCAACAGCACCAACCGCGTTTTCCACCCAGCCCGGCATTTCGCCGGCAACCGGGCAGCCGGGCGCTGTCAGCGTCATGACGATCTTGACCATCCGGTCGTCTTCGATGTCGATCTTGTAGATCAGACCGAGTTCGAAAATATCGGCCGGGATTTCCGGGTCGTAGACGGTTTTCAGCGCCGAGATCACGTCGTCGCTGAGACGCGCCAGTTCCTCGGGCGGAATGGAAGACGGCTTTGCCGCTTCTTCAGTCGCATCTTGTGTCTTTGCAGTGGCTTCCGCAGTCATGGTCTGATCCTCAATCCTGATCTCATCTATGCCGATATCAGGCGAAAAATTTGCGCGCATAGTCCAGCGCCTCAACAAGACGATCTACTTCGGCGCGGGTATTGTAAAGGCCGAACGATGCCCTGCATGTGGAGGTGACACCGAACCGTTTCAAGAGCGGCATGGCGCAATGGGTGCCGGCACGCACGGCAACGCCGCGCCGGTCGATCACCATCGAGACGTCATGGGCATGGATGCCCGCAAGCTCGAACGAGAAAATGCCGCCCTTGTCAGGCGCATTGCCGATGATGCGTAGCGAATTGATCTCGCGCAGCCGCTCCGTGGCATAGGCCGCAAGATCGGCCTCATGTGCCGCAATCGCGGCACGGCCGAGATTGTCCATATAATCAAGCGCGTAACCGAGACCGATGGCCTGGACGATGGGCGGCGTACCCGCTTCGAAACGGTGCGGCGGTTCGTTATAGGTCACATTGTCTTCGGAGACGTCGAGGATCATCTCGCCGCCGCCCTGGAACGGCCGCATCTCACGCAACCGGTCCGCCTTGCCGTAAAGCACGCCGATGCCCGAGGGACCGTAAAGCTTGTGGCCGGTCATGACATACCAGTCGCAATCGATATCGCGCACATCCACCGGCATGTGAACCGCACCCTGGCTACCGTCGACCAGCACCGGAATGCCGCGCTCATGGGCGATGCGGCAGATTTCCTTGACCGGAACGATGGTGCCGAGCGCATTCGACATATGGGTGATGGCGACGAGTTTGGTGCGCTCCGTCAGGCTCTTTTCGAAAGCCTCGATGTGAAACGCGCCGTCATCATCAACAGGCACCCAGACCAGCTTGGCGCCCTGCCGCTCGCGGATGAAATGCCATGGCACGATGTTGGAGTGGTGCTCCATGATCGAGATGACGATCTCGTCGCCCTCGCCGATCTTGGGCATGCCGTAACCATAAGCAACCGTATTGATCGCCTCGGTGGAGGATTTGGTGAAGACGATCTCGTCCACCGAACCGGCGTTGAGGAAACGGCGCACCTTTTCGCGCGCCGCCTCATAGGCGTCGGTTGCGGCATTGGAGAGGAAATGCAGGCCGCGATGCACATTGGCATATTCGTTCGCATAAGCATGCGAAACGGCATCGATCACCACCTGCGGTTTTTGAGCGGACGCGCCGTTGTCGAGATAGACCAGCGGCTTGCCATAGACCTCGCGCGACAGGATCGGAAAATCCTTGCGCACGGTTTCGACGTCATAAGGGGCCGCCAATGCGGCGCGTTCGCTCTCAGGCATGATGTTCCAGCCAGCCGGAGATGATGGCCTCCAGCGCCTCTACCAGATTTTCTTCTTCCAGTTCCTCGACGATCTCGGCGACGAAGGCGTTGACGAGCATCGCCCGCGCCTTGGCCCGCGGCACGCCGCGCGCCATCAGGTAATAAAGATGGTTGTCGTCGATATCGGCAACCGTCGCGCCGTGACCGCACTGAACGTCGTCAGCGAAGATTTCAAGCTCAGGCTTTGCCGAAAACTCGCCGTCATCGGACATCAGCAGCGTGTTGCAGGCCATCTTCGCATCAGTCTTCTGGGCATCGGGCGCAACCCGGATCATGCCCTGGAAAATGCCCTTGGCGCGATCGAACACCACGTTGCGGAACACTTCCGTCGAGGTCGTGTTCGGCACGTTGTGGCCAAGAACCATCGTCACGTCCGTATGCGTTTCGCCGCCCAGCAGGTTGACGCCGCGAACGATGAGGTCAGTGCCCTCGCCTTCCACGTCGATGCGTAGCTCCTGCCGCACCAGCTTGCCGCCGGCATTGATGATGAAAATGCGAACCTTGGCATCCGCGCCGATTTTCATGCGCAACTGGCCGAGATGGATATCGGCAGCACCTTGGCTTTGCAGGATGATCCACGTCGCTTCCACGCCATCTTCGATGACGATGTCGGTAACGGAGGAAACGAAAGCGGCATCCGAAGTCACCGAAAGGTGACGCTCAATGACGGTTGCCTTGGAACCCTTGCCGAAGCGGACCGGGAAGCGGCTGTGAATCTGACCTGCGCCATGGACGGCCTGCAATTCGATCGGCTTTTCGATATCGGCATCGGCCGGAATGTCGAGCACCAGACCATCACGCACGAAGCTGCCGTTGATGCGGCCAATCACGTCGTCCTTGCTGGCTTCCGCAAGGCCTGCGGCGGCGGAACCGTCGAGCAGCCTGTCGGCAAAGCGCGAAATGCTGACGTCTTCGATCTTGCCGATATCGGCCGTGCCATGCTGCATATAGGCAACCAGAGAGCCGGCAACCGTCGGCGCCTGCTTCTCGATAACAGGCGCGGGCCGGTCTTCCGGAACGGCACGCAGCAGGCTTTTCAGGTCGGTATAGTGCCACGCCTCGATGCGGCGTGTCGGAAGACCACCGGTCTTCAGATCGTCGAACAGCACGTCGCGGGCAGCGACAACGGCGCCGTCACCGGGCAATTCGCTGAACTTGGCGGTATAGGCGTCGACCAGCGCGGTTTCCGCTGGCGTCAGCCGGTTGGTAGCTTGAATGTTCATGGACATCACCTCCTGGCCTTCAATCAGGCCGCTTCACCGATGATGTCGGCGTAGCCATTGTTTTCCAGTTCAAGCGCCAGAGCCTTGTCGCCCGAACGGATGATCTTGCCCTTGTAGAGGACGTGGACGCTGTCCGGTACGATGTAATCCAGCAGGCGCTGATAGTGGGTGATGACCACGACGGCACGATCCGGCGACTTCAGCGCGTTGACGCCGTCAGCCACGATCTTCAGCGCGTCGATGTCGAGACCGCTATCGGTTTCATCGAGAACGCAAAGCTTCGGCTCCAAAAGCGCCATCTGCAGGATTTCAGCGCGCTTCTTCTCACCGCCGGAAAAGCCGACGTTGAGCGGACGCTTCAGCATGTCCATGTCGATCTTCAGATCGCCGGCAGCTTCCTTGACGCGGCGGATGAAGTCGGGCGTCGTCAGCTCGGACTCGCCGCGCGCCTTGCGCTGCTCGTTCATCGCAACCTTCAGGAACTGCATGGTGGCAACACCGGGAATTTCGACCGGATACTGAAAGGCAAGGAAGATGCCCTTGGCCGCACGCTCGGCGGCATCCAGTTCCAGAATGCTTTCGCCGTTGTAAAGAATGTCACCGGAGGTGACTTCATAATCTTCGCGGCCCGACAGGATGTAGGACAGCGTCGACTTGCCGGAACCGTTCGGCCCCATGATGGCGGCAACCTCACCGGCGGCAACCTTCAGGTTGAGACCCTTGATGATCTCGGTTTCGGTATCGGCGATCTTTGCGTGCAGGTCGATGATTTCAAGCATGGTTTTGTTCCTGTTCATGGTGCGGTTTCAAGGACCGCCTCGTAGACCCTATGGGCCTGTCTCAACTTTCACATTCGTCATCCTCGGGCTTGTCCCGAGGATCTAATCACGTCAATTGTAGTCATCCGACGCCAGCGTATTCGGATGCGGCGTATAAGCATTTTCGATGTCGTCGATGCGTTCAAAAAGATCGAGCCACGTTGGGTTCAGCTCTTCGATCAACTTTATTTTCCACTCTCGAAAATAGCGCTTTAATGATTTCTCCCGCTGGATTGCCAAAACGATGTTCGGGTGGGTTTCAAACCAGACCAGATTTTTCGCCCGGTATTTTTCGGTGTAACCCTTCCGTTCAGCGTTTCGATGCTCCCATACTCGTCCAGATAAATCGCTGGTAACACCGGTGTAGATTACCCCGCGCGGTTTATCAGACATCATGTAGACGAAGCCACTCATCCTAACATCCACCGCAGCAGATCCTCGGGACAAGCCCGAGGATGACGAGGAAAACTTAACCCACGCTTCCTTCCAGCGAAATGCCGATCAGCTTCTGCGCTTCCACGGCAAATTCCATCGGCAGTTCCTGAATGACTTCCTTCACGAAGCCGTTGACGATCAGCGCGATCGCCGCTTCCTCCGGGATGCCGCGCTGCAGGCAGTAGAACAGCTGGTCTTCGGAAATCTTCGACGTCGTCGCCTCGTGCTCGAAATGCGCCGAAGAATTCTTCGCCTCGATATAAGGCACGGTATGCGCGCCGCACTTGTCGCCGATCAGCAGACTGTCGCACTGCGTGAAGTTACGCGTGTTGGTCGCCTTGCGGTGGGCCGAGACCTGGCCGCGATAAACGTTTTCCGAAAAACCGGCAGCAATGCCCTTGGCAATGATGCGGCTCGACGTGTTCTTGCCGAGATGGATCATCTTGGTGCCACTGTCGATCTGCTGGTGGCCGTTGGAAACCGCGATCGAATAGAACTCGCCACGGCTGTCATCACCGCGCAGAATGCAGGACGGGTATTTCCAGGTAATCGCCGAGCCGGTTTCCACCTGCGTCCACGAAATCTTCGAGCGGTCGCCACGGCAATCGCCGCGCTTGGTCACGAAGTTGTAGATGCCGCCCTTGCCGTCCTTGTCGCCCGGATACCAGTTCTGGACGGTCGAATATTTGATTTCGGCATCATCAAGCGCCACGAGTTCTACCACGGCGGCGTGAAGCTGGTTCTCGTCGCGCTGCGGTGCGGTGCAGCCTTCCAGATAGGAGACGTAAGCCCCCTCTTCGGCGATGATCAGCGTGCGCTCGAACTGGCCGGTGTTCTTCTCATTGATGCGGAAATAGGTGGAAAGCTCCATCGGGCAGCGAACACCCTTCGGCACGAACACGAAGGAACCGTCGGTGAAGACAGCCGTATTCAGCGTCGCGTAAAAATTATCCGTCGGCGGAACAACAGAACCGATATATTTCTTCACCAGGTCAGGATATTCGCGGATCGCTTCGGAAATCGACATGAAGATCACGCCGGCTTTCGCCAGTTCCGCCTTGAAGGTGGTGACGACGGACACGCTATCGAACACGGCATCCACCGCAACCTTGCGCTGTTCGACGCCGGCGAGGATTTCCTGTTCCTTCAGCGGAATGCCGAGCTTCTCGTAAACCTTCAGCAGCTCCGGATCGACCTCGTCCAGCGACTTCGGGCCGGGCGTGCTTTTCGGTGCCGCGTAATAATAGAGATCGTTGAAGTCGATCTTGGGGTAATTGACCCGCGCCCAGGTTGGCTCTTCCATCGTCAGCCAGCGCTGGTAAGCCTCAAGACGCCATTCCAGCATCCATTCCGGCTCCTGCTTCTTGGCCGAGATGAAGCGGATCACCTCTTCCGAAAGGCCCTTGGGGGCCTTGTCGACTTCGATGTTTGTCTCGAAGCCGTATTTATACTGGTCCACATCGATCTGGCGTACCTGATCGATCGTTTCCTGAACCGCTGCCATGTCGTTCTCCAATCTCGCCGGAGCCAAGGTCCGGTGGCTTGTCAACGTATCAAGGCGGAAAGCCGCCTTATTGATCTTCGGGCAAATCGTTCCGAGCCGTCAGCCGGGGCGGAGCTTATACCCATGTAGGTGCGGGATGGCGCTTTTCACACATCCCGGCAAGCGGAAATTTGCGATTCCGCAATTCTTTGCCGCATTTTACGCGGCCTGACCGGAAAGCTTGCGCCGCCCGGCAATTTTCGTGAACGCCGCAAGCGTCCGTTCTATGTCCGCCTCGTCAGTCGCATGGCCAAGCGAAATCCGGAGCGCGCCGAGCTTCGGATCGCGCCCCATCGCGCTCAGCACATGGCTTTCCCCCACCTTGCCGGATGAGCAGGCCGAACCGGCAGACAGCGCGATACCTTCAATATCGAAGGCGATCTGCCCCGTCTCCGCCTTCAGGCCCGGCAGGGTGAAAAATGTGGTATTGCCGACGCGGGCAACATCCTCGCCGTGAATGATCACGTCAGGCGCACTCATCCGCATGCCGTCTTCCAGCCGTGCCCGCAGAGCGCCAAGACGCGCCGCTTCAATCTCCACATTCCGGGCCGCAACAGCGGCAGCGGCACCAAAACCGATGACGGACAGGGTATTTTCCGTACCCGAGCGATGTCCCTTTTCCTGCCCACCGCCATGGATCAGCGGCTTCGGCATCATCACCTCGCCGCGCGAAATGAGGGCGCCGCCGCCCTTGGGACCACCGAGCTTGTGGGATGAGATGACGAGAAAATCGGCATCGAGAGCATTGATATCGAGCGGAACCCGTCCAGCGGCCTGTACGGCGTCAACAACTATCAATCCGCCAGCCGCATGCACCAGCCGCGCCGCTTCCGCCACGGGTTGAAGAATGCCCGTCTCATTATTCACCAGCATGCAGGCGACCATCGGCAAGCCGGTGGACGTGTCGTGGGAAGACAACAGCGCTTGAAGTGCCGCAAGATCGATCACGCCCGCTGACGTAACGGGAATTTCCGTAACGTCAGCCTTGGTGAAACGGCCACCTTCGCGAAAAGCGGGATGCTCGATGGCGGAGACATAAAGCCGGCCATAGCGGACAGGAGCGCGCCCCATCCTGAATTCAGGCGTCAGCACCAGATTGGCCGCTTCCGTCGCACCGCTGGTAAAGGTGACGTGGGATGCCTCAGCCCCGGCCAATGCCGCGACCTCGCGGCGGGCGGCGTCCACGGCCGTGCGGGCCGCGCGCCCTTCCCGGTGAACGGAGGACGGGTTGCCAGCCACATCGAGCGCGCAGACAAGAACATCCCGCACGGCGGGCAACAGCGGCGCCGTGGCGTTAAAGTCCATATATGTACGCGTCAAAACCGTCATGGCGGTGAGGCTTTATCCAATCTTCAATGCGCAAAAACGCATTTTTCTTGAAATTACAGTTGCGCTTGCCTTATGACACGACCCGAGTGCTTAAGCACACGCAAAGTTTCGAATTATTCTAAACTGCGTTCTAGAAAAGATGACACAGTTCGTCAAGTCTTCTCATTGGAAGAATGCGGTTGGAGAATGAAAAAACACGACCGGAGTACCTATGCCCGAAGTCATCTTTAACGGCCCTGCGGGTCGCCTCGAAGGCCGTTATCAACCCTCCAAGGAAAAGAGCGCGCCGATAGCGATCATTCTTCATCCGCACCCGCAGTTCGGCGGGACGATGAACAATCAGATCGTCTATCAGCTGTTCTATCTTTTCCAGAAGCGTGGTTTCACGACGCTCCGGTTCAATTTCCGCTCCATCGGCCGCAGCCAGGGCGAGTTCGACCACGGCGCCGGCGAGCTTTCCGATGCCGCTTCCGCCCTCGACTGGGTGCAGAGCCTGCATCCCGATTCGAAAAGCTGTTGGGTCGCCGGTTATTCCTTCGGCTCCTGGATCGGCATGCAGCTTCTGATGCGCCGCCCGGAAATCGAAGGCTTCATGTCGATTGCGCCGCAGCCCAACACCTACGACTTCTCCTTCCTCGCCCCCTGCCCATCCTCCGGCCTCATCATCAATGGCGATGCCGACAAGGTTGCACCTGAAAAGGACGTCAACGGTCTGGTCGAAAAGCTGAAGACCCAGAAGGGTATCCTCATCACCCACCGCACGCTTCCCGGCGCCAACCACTTCTTCAACGGCAAGGTGGATGAGCTGATGGGCGAATGCGAGGATTATCTCGACCGTCGCCTGAATGGTGAGCTGGTGCCGGAACCGGCGGCGAAGCGTATTCGGTGATTTGGGGGCGTATAGTTTAGGCAGGTCACGGTTATCGATGGCGGGTGGGGCTTACCCCCCTCTGCCCTGCCGGGCATCTCCCCCACAGGTGGGGAGATCGGCAAGGGGCCTGCTCCTCGACTACACTGCTAGGTTAAAGATGGCCGGAAGGTCGCCACGATTCGATCTCCCTCCTTGTGGGGGAGATGTCCGGCAGGACAGAGGGGGGTAAGCCCACCCACCGTCTTATAATATGATCTTCATGGGGATCGCACCAAAACCCCACCCGTCACCGGCTCAGTCACCCCCGTCGTGCCGGGATAGGTCAGCGGCAGTCCCCTTAGCGAACGCACCGCCAGATAGGCCCAGGCCTCCGCCTCCATCGCCCCGCCGTCAAAACCCGCCTCTTCCGCCGCGATAACCTTAGCGCCCTGTTTCGCAGCAAGGTTCGCAAACTCTTCCATAATCACCGGGTTGAGCCGCCCGCCCCCGCAAACCACATAAGTCCTCGCCCCCTCCGGCAGATAGCCCGCCGATTTGAGGATCGCCGCTCCCGTCAGATGCGCCAGCGTGCGCGCGCCATCAGCAAGCGACACCTCACCCTTCTGCGGCGGCACAAAATCGCTGCGGTCGAGCGAGCGGCGGATATTGGCCGAGAAGAACGGGCTTTCCATGTAGCGCTTCACCAGCGAGGAAACGACGCTGCCGCCCGCCGCCGTCCGGCCTCCCTTGTCGAAAGCCTGTCCCGTATGCGCCTCGATCCACTGGTCGATCAGCATATTGCCGGGGCCGCTGTCAAAGGCGGCAAGCCGGCCTCCCTCGCCGATATAGGTGAGGTTGGAGATACCGCCGATATTGACGAAAACGGCGGGCGTTTCAAACCCATCCGGCAGATTGGCGGAAAGCGCCACGTGATAGGCTGGAATGAGCGGCGCGCCCTGCCCGCCATGCGCCATGTCATTGGCGCGCATGTCATAGACCACATCGATGGCAACTTCTTCCGCCAGCAGCGCGCCGTCGCCGATCTGCACCGTCAGCGCCTCGTCTGGCCGATGCAGCACCGTCTGGCCGTGAAAACCGATGACGTCGATATCGCCAGGCTGAAGCCGGTGACGATTGAGAAAGGATTTGACCGCCGCCGCATGGGCAAGCGTCAGCTTGAGTTCGGCGTCACCAAGATCGCCGGGGCGCTCGCGTCTCTCGCGAATGGATTTGGCCGTGACCAGCGCCTTTTGCCAGATGGCGCGCAGACCGGAATCATAGGGAAAATAACCGCTCGGCCCATGCCGGACCACGCTTTCGCCGTCCGTGCGCAACAGGGCGATATCGATACCGTCCATCGATGTGCCGCTCATCAGCCCGATTGCCGTTTTGACCTCGCCCACGCGCCGCTCCCTTGCAATATCGAATCATGATGACGTGAATCCTCATATTCATGGCCGAAACGGGTGCACATTTCAAAAAACAATGGTAAAGCCCCCGGCGTTCATTGGCTTTCAATGACAGCAAAGATCAAACCAGAAAGAAAAAGGTCATGTCCAGGTTCAAGTCCGATTTCCTCCGCACGCTCGACGAGCGCGGCTTCATTCACCAGATCTCCGACGAGTCGGGTCTCGACGAACTGTTCGCCAAGGAAACCGTGACCGCCTATATCGGCTATGACCCGACGGCTTCGAGTTTGCATGTCGGCCACCTCACCCAGATCATGATGCTGCACTGGATGCAGAAGACCGGTCACCAGCCGATCTCGCTGATGGGCGGCGGCACCGGCATGGTCGGCGATCCCTCTTTCAAGGAAGAGGCACGCAAGCTGATGACGATCGACATGATCGAGGACAATATCACCTCGCTCAAGCACGTCTTCGCCAACTACCTCGATTATGACCGCGCGGAAAACCCGGCGCTGATGATCAACAATGCCGACTGGCTGCGCGGGCTGAACTACCTCGAATTCCTGCGCGATGTCGGCCGCCATTTCTCGGTCAACCGCATGCTGTCCTTCGATAGCGTGAAGATGCGTCTCGACCGCGAACAGTCGCTGTCCTTCCTCGAATTCAACTACATGATCCTGCAGGCCTACGATTACGTGGAGCTGAACCAGCGCACCGGCTGCCGTCTGCAGATGGGCGGTTCGGACCAGTGGGGCAACATCATCAACGGCATCGACCTCGGTCACCGCATGGGGACACCGCAGCTCTATGCGCTGACCTCGCCGCTTCTGACCACCTCTTCGGGTGCGAAGATGGGCAAGTCGGCATCAGGTGCCGTGTGGCTGAACAAGGATCTGCTGCCGGTCTATGATTTTTGGCAATACTGGCGCAACACAGAAGATGCGGACGTGGTTCGCTTCGCCAAGCTCTTCACCACGCTGCCGATGGATGAGATCGCCCGCATTGCAGCGCTTGGCGGCTCGGAAATCAACGAAGCGAAGAAAATCCTCGCAACGGAAGTAACGGCGATCCTGCACGGTCGCGCCGCAGCCGAAGAGGCTGCTGAAACCGCGCGCAAGACTTTCGAGGAAGGCGCGCTGGCTGAAAACCTGCCCTCCATCGAGGTTCCGGCCTCCGAACTCGAAGCCGGCGTCGGCGTCCTGTCGCTCATCGTCCGCGCCGGCCTTGCCGGCTCGAACGGCGAAGCCCGCCGCCACGTTCAGGGCGGCGCGGTGAAGATCAACGACCAGGGCGTTTCGGATGAGCGCCAGATGATCGGCACCGGTGAAGTGACCGGCGACGGCGTCATCAAGCTTTCGGTCGGCAAAAAGAAGCATGTTCTGGTTCGCCCGGCGTAAAAGCTCGCACCAAACCTGTTATCGAGGGCCGCGAAAGCGGCCCTTTTTATTGGAACTCGAAGATTTGCCGGAAAACACCCGGCGCGATCAGCGACAACGGGTTGATCGTCAGCTTCGGCTGGTCAGTCTGGCCGGAAAGCTTGAAGGTGATGCCGAGCAGGCCCCGGTCGCGGCCGTTGCCGAGAATGATACCGATGAACGGCAACTCGCCGAACAGACGGTTCAGGCCATAAGCAGGCATGAAGGTGCCGGTCATGTCCATGCGGCCGTTCTGGTCCTTCAAGAGCCCCTGGAAGGTCGCGCCGATCTGCTCGCCGCGCACCACGCCGTTTTCCACTGCTACCGAACCATTGACGTAAACGAGCCGGGCAAAACCGCGCTGGAACTTTTCCGAGCTGACATCGATGTTGCGGCGAACTGCATTGTTGAGGCTCCTGCCGTCGTCACCCGCCGGTGTGGTGACGATGTCCTGCAACTTCGCCTCGTTGACCACGGCGAAGTTGCGCAGGTCCAGCGAGCCGCTCCAGTCGCTGCCATTGGCGGTCGTCAGCGCCAGATTGAGAAGGCCGCCGCGGATGCGGCTGTAGATATTGGCGAAACGGGCAAGCGAACCGGCATCGCTGCTGGTCAGCGTCACGGTTCCCGTCGCGCCGCGATTGGTGGTCTGCGCCACCACCGCCTGGCCGTTGCCGGTCACGCCGCGAAAATCGATCGAACGCACCTTGCCGTCCCGGACGCTGATATCGGAACTGACATTGCCAAGGATTTCATCGTTGAAACCATAGACCTTGTCGAATTGCGTCTTGATGGCAAGCGAGGGCTGCGAGCGCGATGTGCCGTCACCGCTGCCGGAAGAACTGCGCAGTTTCGAAAGGAACGGCCGGACATCCGCCGATTTTCCCGAGGCGTTGATGATATAGCCGTTTTTGGACGCAGCGACGGAAACGGCGTAATTATCGGAGGGCGACAGCTGCACACGGCTGAGATCGGCTGAAATCAGCCCGTTCTTGCTGAAGGCGATATCGCCGGCTGCGCCGAAACCATCCCCGTCGAGGGAGAAATCACTGATCGTCGTGCGGCCATCCACCGTCTCGGTGGTGAAGGCGGCTTTTGCCGGAATGCCGATGCCCTTGCTCCAGCCAAGCCCCGGCAGAATGATCGACGCTTTGGTCAGATCGAGCCGGATATCCTGACGTTTCGAATCCGCGCCATCGACTTCCAGCACCGTCGTACCACCAAGAACCGAAGACAGTTCCGGCGCAAGCTTGGCGACTTGCGTTTCGTTCAAGGTCGCTTTTAGTGAAAGCGTCGGGGGGACATCGCCGTTCTTGCGCACCGGCTCCGTCATCTCGATATCCATCGGCACGTCGTCCACACGGCCCTTGCCCTGAAGCTTGAGCTGCCGGTCGTTCAACGCCATGAAACCGTCAAGTGCCGTCACCTTGTGGCCGGCAAAGGGCTTCGTCAGCGACAGGTTCTTCAGGTCCAGATCGGCCGTCCACACCGGCGGAGGCGGGTTCTGGCTGGACAGCAAACCGACGGTCAGCTTCGCACTGGCCTTCACGTCACCGGTGAAATCTTCCGGTTTGAACTGCGTATCCTTCAACGCGTTGATCGGCTTCAGCGTCGCAAGCTCGGCAACGGCGTCGGCCGCACCGGCAACATTCAACTCGACATTTCCAAGCAGTGGCTTGTCATAAACGTTGGAGATGAGGAACCGGCTATTCTCCAGCGCAAGCGACCGGTTGGACGGGAAATAGGATGTCGCCCGCTCGATGTCGACGGTCATGCCGCCGCCGACCATATTGAAATGCGCATCGACATCACGCAGCGGCGGAATATCGCCGGTGGTGTTGAGCCGCGTATCGTCGATATCAAAGCGGATCTGCATTTCGCTTTCGCCGAGCACCAGCGGACAACCGGGGCCGCACATCCGCCCCTGCGGAATGAAGACCGCAATCGAGCCATTGGTGACCGTGCCGCCATAAAGGTTGGATACCACCCATTCACGCGGCTTGTGCGCCATCCAGAACGGCCAGAGTTGCTTGACGGCCGTAGCCTCCATTTTCGGGATTTGTCCCACAAAGCTGATTTCCGGCGACCCTACTCCGAAGCGGAGTTTCAGCGATCCCGCCATGTCTCCCAGCGGACCGCTGACGTAAAGAGAGGGCACCTCAAGCTGCTTTGTAGCCGCCGTATACTTTCCATCCGCCTTCACGTTGAAGGAAACCGGCTCCTCGCCAGAGGCCTCGGATGAGGCAATCCCGTTGTCTATCCGCAGCGAAAGACCGAAACCCTCTTCCGTATCCCTGATTTCGCCTGTGACCGGAATGATGGTTCGACCCAGCTCCACCCGCGAATTTTCGATCACAAGGGTGCTTTTTTGAAAATCATAGCGCGCATTGACGGTGCTCGCCGTAAATGGCTGCGCCTCGCCACCGATCAAAAGCGTTCCATTGCCCATGCCGACCGAGACGTCGAGCCTCGGCTCATGCCCTTCGACGCCGCGGCGGGCGACGATGCTGACACCGGTCTTGACGTTCAGCCCCTCGTGCAGATTGCCTTCCGGATCGAATTTTTCAAGGAACGGGCTGATATCAAAACCGTCGATCCGGGCCTGGAAGCCATCGATCATACCGCCCGATCCCGATGTCTTGAGCGAGACGCTGGCGATTTCACCGTTAAACAGCGTCTCGCCATCAAGCGAATAACCGCCTTGCTGGTCGGGTGTCAGCGACAGCTCGCGTATCTCGATGGTGCGCGGCTTTCCAAGCTCACCGGGCGGCAGATGCAGCGAAACGCTGGAAATATCGATTTCTTCGGTCCCGCTGCTGAGGAAAGCCTGGGCGAGTTTGTCGAGTTGCTGGAACGCCCCCTGCAATTGCTGCGGTACGGCGTCGAGCTTGATATTGGAAAGATCAAAACCGTTGCCCTTGGGCAAAAGCGCCGTATCGAGTTCCATACCGTCGGCTTCAAGGCTTTGCACCGAGATGCGGCCGATCAGCAGCGCAAGCGGATCGAGCGCCATGCCGATCGCCCGCGCCCGGCTCAGATGCTGGCCGGATTCCTTCTCGACGATATCCACATCCTCAGCCACCAGCGCCAGCCGCAAGCCAGTAGAGAATCTTATGGCCGAAGAGCCGATCCGGGCGCTGTAGTGCGGCCCAAGCGCCCTCTCCAGCGCCTGTTGCGCCTGGCTGGAAAGCGTCTTGTCGATCGATCCCGTCTCGACGGAAACAATGATGCCGCCAATGGAGAGGAAGGCCAGCACAAAGAGAGCCGCGAAAATCTTGATAAAGGCGCGCGCCATGGAACGCGGTGCCGGGCAATGCACGATGATGGGATCTTCGGCCTGTGCCGAAGGGAGATCGTGCAGGGCAATGATATCGCGCCTGCCGAACTTGACCTTTTCACCCCTGACTTCAGCCATACGCCCGTGCTTGCCCCTGAATAGCTTTTGTTTCGCCGCAACACCGCAGCGGGATGGCGAAAAGTGTAAGCGGTTTTCGTCTGGAACGCCGCTCTAAGTTCCTTAACCCAGATGACGATTCAGATTACAGGTGAATTCGGCCTGAAATCTCAATCGTGATCTGGACGACGCGCGGTTTCGCTATATATCGAATGTGGCGACTTTCACTCAACATCCCGGCGAAAGAAAGGTAGATTATGACAGACTTGACGATTGGCAGCCCTGCTCCGGATTTTACTTTGCCCCGCAACGGTGAAGGAACGGTGACATTGTCCAAACTTCAAGGCAAGGCCGTCATTCTCTATTTCTACCCGAAGGACGATACTTCGGGCTGCACCGCAGAAGCGATCGACTTCAGCGCGCTGGGCGGCGAATTCGAGGCCGCCAATGCCGTCGTCATCGGCATTTCCCCTGATAGCGTCAAAAGCCACGACAAATTTGCCGCAAAACACGCGCTGTCCGTCATGCTGGCCTCCGACGAGGAGAGAAAGGCGCTCGAAGCTTACGGCGTGTGGAAGGAAAAAAGCATGTATGGCAAGAAATACATGGGTGTCGAACGCACCACTGTCCTCGTCGCGCCGGACGGCAGAATCACGGAAATCTGGAACAAGGTGAAGGTTGCGGGCCACGCACAGGCCGTGCTTGAGGCTGCACGCAAACTCTGAAGGCGGAGCTGTCGTGTGACGCCCCCTTTCAAAATCATCTCGCGGTGCGGTGTGGCGAGGCCGGTCTGACGCCGTCCTTTTGCCGCTCGCTGACCGCCGTCAGCCACAGCCAAAACCGCTCTCGGCAACGCAACACAAGCGCTGAAAATTGCTTCCGGCAAAACTTCGTTAACCTTAACGAATTATGATTTCCTGTGAGAAATCGGCCAGTCCGGAGAGAGATTTTGACTGATACAGCGGAAAACCGGGTATTCGGCAAAAAGCGGTCGCAACACGTCCTTATTCTGGCGAGCGGCGAGAAGGTTCGGCATATGACCATTCGGCCGTGGATGGCCGCTCTTGCCGGCTGCACCATTGGCCTGTTTTCGCTCGGCTATCTCGGCGCTACCGGCTACCTTATCCTGCGTGACGACCTGATAGGTGCGACCATGGCGCGCCAGACCCGCATGCAGAATGATTATGAAGACCGTATCGCAGCGCTCAGGGCGCAGGTCGACCGCGTCACCTCCCGGCAATTGCTTGACCAGCAGGTTGTTGAAAAGAAAGTGGAAAAGCTGCTGGAACAGCAGGCGGCGCTGACCTCCAGACACGGGCGCATGAGCGAGTTGCTGGAGCGCGCCGAAAATTCCGGCATCGCCGCCACACCCGCCGCGCCCTCTTCCCTTTCAAACGCCATGGCGCCGGAAAAACGCGCCGACCTGACGGGCGGACTTTCAGCAATTGAAACGCTGATGGCGCCGCGCAAGCCGCAGCGGGAAGAGCCCGCCGCAACCGATAGACGCGCCGCCTACGTGCCTCAATCGGGCGAAACACCGTCGGACCGGGCCGATCGGGTATTTTCCAAAGTGACAATTTCGCTGAAGGATATCGAGCGCCAGCAGATATCGCGCATCGCCAGGCTGACCAACGATGCCGAAGACAAGGCAAGCGCGATGCAGGACATCATCCGGCAGGCCGGATTGAAAATCGACGAAAGCGGCACGGACGATATCGGCGGTCCCTATGCGGCGCCCGAACGCAGTGAAACCGACCCGTTCAACCTGTCGCTGACCAATCTCGACAATGCGCTGAACCGGCTGGACATCGTCAAGGAAACCGCAACCGCCCTGCCCTTCGGCAACCCCGCTCCCGGCAGAACGATAACCAGCCGGTTCGGTAACCGGATGGATCCGTTTCTGGGGCGGCCCGCTTTGCATACCGGCATCGACTTTCGCGCCGAAACCGGCGCGGACGTCAAAGCCACCGGCGCGGGCAAGGTGACGGTGGCGGAAAATTCCGGCGGTTACGGCAATATGGTCGAGATCGATCACGGTCAGGGCGTCTCGACGCGATTCGGCCATCTCTCCGCGATCCTCGTTAAGGCCGGTGAAAAAGTCGAGGCCGGCGATATAATCGGCCGCGCCGGCAGCACCGGTCGTTCGACCGGTCCGCATGTGCATTACGAGGTGCGCCGCAACGATACGCCCGTCGATCCGATGCGGTTTCTGGTCGCCGGGGCGGAGCTGAAAACCTACCTAAAATGATGGGCCTATTTTAACGCTTTTTTTGCGCTTTTTACGATAAATCGGCCGAAACCGCGCCACAGGCCAAAAAGCCTCGTCAGAACCGCGACGTTTCGCGCGCATTTCCCGTTGTTTCCTTGACTTTCCGGCAATTTGGGCATATCCCCGCGCCAAGTCTTTGCAAGTGTCGCAGCGGCACGCAGGTGTTCTTACCGAACCAGAACGGAAAAAGTTCTTCCTTTGACAACATTCTCTGATCTTGGCCTGAGCCAAAAAGTTCTTTCCGCTATTGCAGATGCCGGCTACACGACGCCGACACCCATTCAGGCTGGCGCCATTCCGCCCGCTCTCGAAAAGCGTGATATCTGCGGTATCGCACAGACCGGCACGGGCAAAACCGCGTCCTTCGTGCTGCCGATGCTCACCCTGCTCGAAAAGGGTCGCGCACGCGCCAGAATGCCGCGCACACTGATCCTCGAGCCGACCCGCGAGCTTGCAGCGCAGGTGGCGGAGAACTTCGAGAAATACGGCAAGAATCACAAGCTGAACGTCGCCCTGCTTATCGGCGGCGTTTCGTTTGAAGATCAGGATCGCAAGCTCGAGCGTGGCGCCGATGTTCTCATCTGCACCCCCGGCCGCCTTCTTGACCATTGCGAGCGCGGCAAGCTGTTGATGACCGGCGTGGAAATCCTCGTCATCGACGAAGCCGACCGCATGCTGGACATGGGCTTCATTCCCGATATCGAACGCATCGTGAAGATGATTCCCTTTACCCGGCAAACGCTGTTCTTTTCGGCCACCATGCCGCCGGAAATCCAGAAGCTCGCCGACCGCTTCCTTCAGAACCCCGAGCGTATCGAGGTCGCCAAGCCCTCCTCCACAGCAAAAACCGTGACCCAGCAAATCGTGGCTGCGCATAACAAGGACTATGAGAAGCGCGCGGTCCTGCGCGATCTCGTCCGCGCCGAAGAGGCCGAACTCAAGAACGCCATCATTTTCTGCAATCGCAAGAAGGATGTCGCAGAACTGTTCCGTTCGCTCGACCGTCACGGCTTTTCCGTCGGCGCGTTGCATGGCGATATGGACCAGCGTTCGCGCACCACGATGCTGCAGAACTTCCGGGACGGCAATCTGACGCTGCTCGTCGCCTCTGACGTTGCAGCGCGCGGACTTGATATCCCCGATGTCAGCCACGTCTTCAACTTCGACGTTCCCATTCATGCCGAAGACTATGTCCACCGTATTGGCCGTACTGGCCGTGCGGGCCGTTCGGGCAAGGCCTTCACCATCGTCACCAGAAGCGACGCGAAATATCTCGACGCGATCGAAAAGCTGATCGGCGAAAAGATCGAGTGGCTGAGCGGTGACCTTTCCACTCTCCCCGCGCCCATGGAAAGCTTTGAGAGCAATTCCGGCCGCAGCAGCAGAGGCAGCAAGGAACGTGGCGGCAGGGGCCGCGACAGAAACCGTCGCGACACGGCCACGTCGCCGGTCGAAAACATCAATCAGGATGCACAATCCGCTGCGGTTACCGAGATCGTGGCTCACGGAGACGACAAGGTGAAAGCAGAACGCAGACCGGAAAAGACGCCGCGCAATTCCGACCGCAATACCCGTAATCCGCTGCACGCCAATGACGACAACCGCGAGCGCCGCCGCCACTATCGCGACCATGATGATGGCCCGACCCCGGTCGGCTTCGGCGACGACATTCCCGCCTTCATGCTGATCGTGGCCAACGCCAAGGGCTGAGGCCAGTACCAATATGACGCCGACAATCAAACCAGGGCTCGATTTTCCGGGTGTCGGCGTTGGCCTTGCGATATTGCGCGATGGCCAGCTGCTTCTCTGCCGGCGCCTGAAAGCGCCGGAAGCCGGATACTGGAGTATTCCGGGCGGCAAGGTGGATCACCTCGAATCCTCCCTCGCTGCAGCAAGGCGAGAGGCCGAAGAAGAAACCGGGCTGACAATCGGCAAGGTCGAATTTCTCTGTCACAGCGAATATATCGATACCGAAGAGCGGCACCATTGGGTGTCGCTGATTTTCGTCGCCCACGATACGCACGGCGAGCCGGCATTGACCGAACCGGACAAGCTTTCCGATATCGGCTGGTTTTATCCCGACAATCTTCCTGCACCCATTTCCGCCTTCGCGAAAGACGCGCTGGCCGCCCTGAAATCCTGAAACAGAGCCGAATAAGGGACCGCACGCGCGCCGCCGCCGCAGGTGACGCTGGTCTGTCAATCCGGAACGGGAGGGTCGAAAATGGCGGCAGTCTCGCCTGCCTACAATGAAGGCAATCCGGCAGAGCGATTTCTTTTCGGAAAATATAATAATAAGAGAACAGCTTTGCGTGAAGCTTTTCAAATTCAATTTTAAATTGCTTAAATTAGCTTCATGTAAAAAACCGCCCCAGTTTCCCGAAGCGGTTTATACGTAATGAAAATAATATAATATAGAATGTAATATAGTCTGGCAGTGCTTATAATCGGAACACTTTCCGAGGCTTGTTACAGCCAATTTCAGTCGTCCCCTGAAACACGTATATCTAAGCTAAACATTTACTTTCCGTCAAGCAAATCTTCTCGCAAATGCGAAAAAAGACACGAAGAAAAATCAACGGAAGATGAAAAACGTGAATTTTTACGTTAAATATCAATAATTTAAATATATGAAAATAAAATGTGCACATTTCGCATCTGCACTTTAAAGGGCAAAACGGCAAACATGACATTGCTAAACTGTGCTTATACGCACCGCATGTTACAGATTTATAAAGTAAAAATCCTCTCAACAAGCAATGGAGATACTTCTTCCTTTGCGCGTTGCAAGAGCGACTTGCCGATCCGCAAAAATCAATCCGCCATGAAGACAGTGGCGCGCAATTATATTGGATAGAAACAACCGCAACGTGTCTTGAGACCCTGCTTCCCTGAATCGGACAACTGGCGATCCAAACTGTCGCCTCGCGCAGCACGATATGCGATTATGCTGGGGTTGCGGCGATTTTTCCTTTGGAAAACCGTTTGTTGCCGATAAACATCAAGCGGGACAACAGGATTTCGCGCACGTCATGCTTTCACTTCGCCTGCTAACGATCATCGCCGGTTTTGCCTTTGCGGGCTCAGCAAGCGCGGCGTCGATCGGCATTGTTGCTCCGCAGAACGGGCCATATGAGCTTCTGGGGCAGCAGGTACGGCAGGGTGCGAAGGCCGCTGCCGCAAAACTTGGGCTTGATGTCGTCGAAATCCATGAAAGCTGCGAAGATGGCAGCGGCGGCGCCGTTGCCGATGGCCTTGTGGCCGCCAAGGTCAGCGCAGCAATCGGTTTCCTGTGCACGGAAACGCTCAAGGACGTTCTGCCGCCGCTGAAGGCGGCCGCCATCCCGGCCATCACGCTCTCCAGCCGCGCACCTATCCTGATGGAAGATGCTTTGAAATACGGCTGGCCGCTTTTCCGCCTCGCCCCTTCGGAAAGGGCCGAATCGGAAAGGGCAGCGGAAATCATCCTGCGCGACTGGAAAGGACACTCCATCGCACTTGTGGATGACGGTACGATCTACAGCCGCGAACTCGTCGACAGGATTCGCTCGAAGCTGGAGGAAAACGGGCTGAAACCCACCTTCACCGACACGATGCGCCCCAACCAGGAACAGCAGGTAGCACTGGTGCGCCGGCTGGCGCGAACCGGCATCACCCATGTCTTCATCGGCGCGGAACGCAACGACGTTGCCGTTGTCGCCCGGGATGCCAGTTCCGAGAACATTCCCCTCACCATCATGAGCGGTGACGCCATGAATGCGGCGAACGCCCCCGTAGCACTCACGGCAAATGTGCTCGCCATCACCCGCCCGGCCTATGACACATTGCCATCAGCACAGGCCGTCAGCGGTGAATTGCGCGCCGCCGGCATCGAGCCGGAAGGCTATGTTCTGCCCGCCTATGCGGCCGCAGAACTGACAGCAGCGCTCGCGGAAGCGGCGCAGGCGCAGTCAAAACCCGCGCCGGAAATTTTGGCGACCGGCACTGCCTTCAAAACCGTGATCGGCGATCTGGGTTTCAATCCCTCGCACGAGCTTTCGGACAATCCCTACCGCCTGCAGCGCTGGAACGGCCAGCGCTTCGAACCGGCGGACAAAGCCGAAAAACAATAGGTAGAGCCGTTGCTACGGGAAATTTGAAGACGCTATACTGAAAACCGCCGGCAACCGCGCGGCAGGCCGTTTCAAACCCGGATACTTGATGCTAAAGGCAGCTTACGCAACGCGTCGAGAGGAGTTTGCCCCATGTCCCTGCCCATCCGGATAGCCCCGTCGATCCTGGCTGCCAATTTCGCCAAGCTCGGACAGGAGGTCGCCGATGTCACGGAAGCGGGTGCCGACTGGATCCATCTCGACGTCATGGACGGTCATTTCGTCCCCAATATCTCGTTCGGGCCAGATGTTATCAAGGCGCTTCGCCCGCACAGCAATGCCTTTTTCGATTGCCACCTGATGATCGCCCCCGTTGATCCTTATCTCGAAGCCTTCGCCAAGGCCGGTTGCGACAGCATCACCGTGCATGCGGAGGCTGGGCCGCATCTGCATCGCTCGTTGCAGACCATCCGTACACTCGGCAGGAAGACCGGCGTGACGCTCAATCCCGCCACGCCGCTTTCCGCCATCGAAAACGTGCTTGATGATGTCGATCTCATCCTGATCATGAGCGTCAATCCCGGTTTCGGCGGCCAGAAATTCATTCCCGCCATGCTCGACAAGATCCGCGCCGCAAAGGCGATGATCGGCGACCGGCCGATCGAACTTGAAGTGGATGGCGGCGTCACGGCGCAGACAGCCGGCGCGATCATTGCCGCCGGCGCCAATGCGCTGGTGGCCGGCTCAGCGGTCTTCAAGGGTGATGGCGTCGAAGACTACCGCAAGACGGTGTCGTTGTTGCGCACGGCGGCAGAGGCCGGAAGGTCCTGACCCACGCAGTGAACACGCCGGAAGCAGGACTACGGGGCGTTTGGATGAGGGCTTGATGGACAGCGACAGGCAGGATTTCCGCAATACAATATCGGCATCGCTGTTCCCGCTCCTCGCCCCGCTTGTCTGGGCCGTCTGTTCGGCGGCCACCGCCGCTCTCGGTCTCTATCTCAGAAACCGGCTGGAAACCGACCATGCCGCCGAAATCACTGTGCTGTTCTTCTGCGGCGGCCTTCTCGGCTGGCCGCTGGCCATGGTGGCGCTGCGCTCCCTGCCCGCCTCTGCCAGCCTGCCCCTGCGCTTTGCGGCAAGCTGCTTCGCCATCGCATTCTTCACCCTGGCAGTCGCAGCGGCATTTTTCGCTTTCCAGTACCGCATCTTTTATGCGCAGTGGCACGCGCCAGCCTTTTCGCGCATCTGGTTTTTCCAGCAGATATTCACCTCGCTCGGCGCGATCTACCAATTTTGCATTCTCGGCCTCGGCCTCTATTTTCCGCTTGCCGTCGTTCCGCTGGCGCTGGCGGGCGCAATCCTTTGCCGACGGGCGCATCGAGCCATGTAGCTTTAGATTGAGATTACCGGAACACTTTGCTAAACGGGCAGCAAAACTCCCGCAAAGCCAAGCCTCTCTACGAAGCCAAGCCTCTCTACGAAGAAAGTCATTGCCATGATCCCTCGTTACTCCCGGCCGGAAATGGTCGCCATCTGGTCGCCGGAAACAAAGTTCCGCATCTGGTTCGAGATCGAGGCACACGCCTGTGACGCACTGGCCGACCTCGGCGTGATCCCCAAGTCGGCAGCCCAGACGATCTGGGAAAAGGGCGGCAGCGCCACTTTCGACGTCGCCCGCATCGATGAGATCGAGGCCGTCACCAAGCACGACGTCATCGCCTTCCTGACCCATCTCGCCGAATTCGTCGGTCCCGATAGCCGCTTCGTGCATCAGGGCATGACCTCGTCCGACGTGCTCGACACCACGTTCAACATCCAGTTGGTCCGCGCCGCCGATCTGCTGCTCGCCGATATGGACCGCGTGCTTATCGCCCTGAAGACCCGCGCCTTTGAGCACAAGGACACGGTGCGCATCGGCCGCAGCCACGGCATCCATGCCGAGCCGACTACGATGGGCCTGACCTTCGCCCGCTTCTACGCCGAGATGCACCGCAACCGCGAGCGCCTCGTCAATGCCCGCGCCGAGATCGCCACCGGCGCAATCTCCGGCGCCGTCGGCACCTTCGCCAACATCGACCCGCGCGTTGAGGAACATGTCTGCGAAAAGCTTGGCCTGACGCCTGAGCCGGTCTCCACGCAGGTCATCCCGCGTGACCGTCACGCGATGTTCTTCGCCGTGCTTGGCGTCATCGCCTCATCGATTGAAAACGTCGCCATCGAAATCCGCCACATGCAGCGCACCGAGGTTCTGGAAGCCGAAGAGTTCTTCTCTCCGGGCCAGAAGGGTTCGTCGGCGATGCCGCACAAGCGCAACCCGGTGCTGACCGAAAACCTGACCGGCCTTGCCCGTCTGGTGCGCATGTCCGTCGTCCCGGCCATGGAAAACGTTGCCCTCTGGCACGAGCGCGACATCAGCCACTCCTCCGTGGAGCGCGCCATCGGCCCCGATACGACCGTCACGCTCGATTTCGCGCTGAACCGCCTTGCCGGCGTCATCGAAAAGCTGGTGATCTACCCGGACAACATGCTGAAGAACATGAACAAGTTCCGCGGCCTCGTGCATTCGCAGCGCGTTCTCCTGGCGCTGACACAGGCCGGCGTTTCCCGTGAGGACGCTTACCGTCTGGTACAGCGCAACGCCATGCGGGTATGGGAACAGGGTGCAGATTTCCTGGAAGAACTGCTGGGCGACGAGGAAGTGCGCGCAGCGCTGCCTGAAGACGTGATCCGTGAAAAGTTCGACCTCGGTTACCACACCAAGCACGTCGACACGATCTTCACCCGCGTCTTCGGCAAGGCATAATTTTGGGGTCTCCAAAGTTAATGCCGTCGCGGTCTTGATCGCGACGGCATCAAAGCACAGATATGGGCGCATGAAAGTTTCAGAAGTAGATATCCTCATCGTACCCGGTTACACCAATTCCGGCCCCGACCACTGGCAGACCCGCTGGGAGCGCAAGCTATCCACCGCGCGCCGGGTCGAGCAGGCCGAGTGGACCAAGCCCGTAAAGGAAGACTGGGTGGCGCGGCTGGTGGAAGAGGTGAACGCCGCTACCAAGCCCGTCGTGCTGGTTGCCCATTCGCTCGGCGTGCCGACCGTGATCCATGCTCTGCCTGAGATCGCCCATAAGGTCGCAGGCGCAGTTTTTGTCGCCCCGCCCGATGTCGCCAATCCGGATATCCGGCCGAAACACCTGATGACCTTCGGGCCTTATCCGCGCGATCCGCTGCCGTTTCCGACCATCACCATCGCCAGCCGCAACGATCCCTTCGGCACTTACGAACATGCCGACGACATTGCTGCCGCCTGGGGCTCGATGCTGGTGGATGCCGGCATGTCCGGCCACATCAACGCCGAGTCCGGCCATGGCCCATGGCCCGAAGGCGGCATGGTGTTTGCCCAGTTCCTGAGCCGCCTGAAGACGCCCGAGACCTGACGATCCGGGCAAAGGCGCGCCATGTCATGCCTTGGCCGTTCCATGCCGGGTGTCATTGCTTCATGGCCCGACACAAGAATTGAAGGGAAGATCGGCGCGCCTCATTGTAGAATGCAGTCTTTTCCTTTAAGGGACCGCTTCAAAGACCAAACTTAACGCCGCCAGAATCGGCGTCAACCAAGAGACCTGCTATCATGAACCGTCGCCGCCGTATTTACGAAGGCAAGGCCAAGATCCTTTACGAAGGTCCGGAGCCAGGCACGCTTATCCAGTTCTTCAAGGACGATGCGACCGCCTTCAACAAGAAAAAGCACGAAGTCATCGACGGCAAGGGTGTGTTGAATAACCGTATCTGCGAATACGTCTTCACACATCTGAACAAGATCGGCATTCCCACTCACTTCATCCGCCGCCTCAACATGCGCGAGCAGTTGATCAAGGAAGTGGAAATGATCCCGCTCGAGATCGTCGTGCGCAATGTCGCCGCCGGCTCGCTGTCCAAGCGCCTCGGCATCGAAGAAGGCGTGGTCCTGCCGCGCTCCATCATCGAGTTTTATTACAAGTCCGACGAGCTGGAAGACCCGATGGTCTCCGAAGAGCACATCACGGCTTTCGGCTGGGCCAACCCCGCCGAGCTTGACGACATCATGGCGCTTGCCATCCGCGTCAACGACTTCCTGTCCGGCCTGTTCCTGGGCGTCGGTATCCAGCTCGTCGATTTCAAGATCGAATGCGGCCGCCTGTTCGAAGGCGACATGATGCGCATCATTCTCGCTGACGAGATTTCGCCCGACAGCTGCCGCCTCTGGGACATCGAGACCCAGAAAAAGATGGACAAGGACCTGTTCCGCCGCGATCTGGGCGGGCTTGTGGAAGCCTATTCCGAAGTGGCGCGCCGTCTCGGCATCATCAATGAAAACGAACCGATCCGCGGCACCGGCCCTGTCCTCGTGAAGTAATATCGGCCTCGTGAAGTAATATCGACACCGCAAGGTAAAATCAGGAGAAGATCAGGTGATCAAGGCACGGGTGACTGTTACGCTGAAGAACGGCGTTCTCGATCCGCAGGGCAAGGCAATTGAAGGCGCGCTCGGCAGCCTCGGTTTCGGCGGCGTCGGCCATGTCCGTCAGGGCAAGGTCTTCGATCTGGAACTGGAAGGCGCCGACAAGGCCAAGGCCGAAACCGACCTGAAGGCAATGTGCGAAAAGCTGCTGGCCAATACGGTCATCGAAAACTACGCCATCACCATTCTCTGAAGCCCAAGGAGCCGCCGTCCATGAAATCCGCTGTCGTCCAACTTCCCGGCCTCAACCGCGACCGCGACATGATCGCCGCGCTGACGAAAATCTCCGGAAGCGCGCCCGTCACCATCTGGCAGACGGAAACGGATATTCCTGATGTCGACCTGATCGTCATTCCGGGCGGCTTTTCCTATGGTGACTATCTGCGTTGCGGCGCGATTGCGGCGCGCATGCCGGTCATGCAGGCCATTCGCGAAAAGGCCGAACAGGGCGTCAAGGTTCTCGGCGTCTGCAACGGTTTCCAGATTCTGGTCGAGGCGGGCATGCTGCCGGGTGCTTTGATGCGCAACGCCTCGCTGAAATTTGTCTGCCGTGAAGTGAAGCTCGAAGTCATCAACAACGACACCGAATTCACCCGCGCCTATGACCAGGGCCAGATCCTGCGCTGCCCCGTCGCCCATCACGACGGCAATTACTTCCTCGATACGGATGAGTTGAAGTCCGTCGAAGACAACGGCCAGGTCGTGTTCCGTTATGCGCAAGGCACCAATCCAAACGGCTCGATGAACGATATTGCCGGCGTCATCAACGCCAGGGGCAATGTGCTTGGCATGATGCCGCATCCGGAAAACCTCATCGAAGCCGCCCATGGCGGCAATGATGGCCGCGGCCTCTTCGCCTCCGCACTCGGCGTCATCGCAGCCTGACAGACCGGGCGGGCTTTGAGCCCGCCTTTTTTAATGCCGGCTTTCGGCTAAGTTTCGGCTTCTCTTCTGGATGACCTGATGCCTCGTCTTCTTCGCCACAATGCCTACAAAGCCACCGGATTGCTGCTCGCAGCAGTAGCGCTCGCCGCCTGCCAGCCGAAACCGCAGCCGGCCGCCTCCGTATCCCGTGCGGCCCTGCCGACGATGGAACGGATTGCTCTTGGCGCAAATGCCTGCTGGTTCAAATCGGGCGATGCGGCGTTCAAGGCCTATCGTCTGGCCCCGGAACTCAACTCTTTCTCCGGCCGTCCGCGCATCCTGCTCGTACCGCGCAACAGCCCGGAATCGCGCCCCATGCTGGTCGTTCAGGCAGAAGGCAATCCGGCAAAGCTCGACGCTTTCGGACCCGCGATGAACGAGGCCATCTCCGGCCGCATCGCAACCGATGTCAAGCGCTGGGCGAACGGCGGCAAGGGCTGCTGATTTAGGCATATATCTACGCCAAGAACGTCATCCTCGGGCTTGTCCCGAGGGCCTAAGCACGTCAACAAAATCGATATGTTGCAGATCTTCGGGACACGTCCGAGGGTGACGGAGAATTGTTTTGGCCGTTCGCCTGCATCCCCGTGTAAACGCATAAAAAAACCCGCCGACGCCGGTTGGGAGTGGCGTGGCGGGCTGCCGAATGGCTTGATGGCACCGGGGAAAGAAGGCACCGCTCTTCGACAAAAATTACAAAGACCGCGACGGCCAGGAGAAAAGCTGCGATTTCGCGGCCTCCTTCAAGGCCTCGTCCCGCGTAACGCCGATATCCTCCAGAAGATCGTCGGGCAGTTCCCGCAAGGCGAGCCGCCCCCGTCGTTTCTGCTGCCAGTGCGACATGCCCATAATCAGGCGACCAATAAGCGTGCGGGCGATCTTGGCCGGAAAGGGCGCCGGTGCGACCATGTCGCCGGCATCGCGGAACACGCGTTCCCGTTCGTAGCCATCAGGATAAAGCGTATCCGCTGTCGAAAGGTATTGATCCATCTTGCGCATATTGCACCTATTGTCTCCGTGTGATTGTCACCGTTGAATGCAGCCAATAAATACAATTGACTTACCGACAGATACAATGCATAAATTGTCACCATGACAAATTGGCTTCCTGACATCGCAGCGGGCAACGGCCCGATTTATCTCCGCCTTGCCGACAGCATCGAGTGCGCGATTTCCGACGGCGTGTTGCAGGCCGGCGCAAAATTGCCGCCGCAGCGCAATCTCGCCTATGATCTCGGCGTGACAATCGGGACAATCAGCCGCGCCTATGCGCTGATTCATGAACGTGGTCTCGTCAGCGGCGAGGTCGGCCGCGGCACCTATGTCAACGAGCGCAAGACCCCTGCCCCCTCGTCGCGCCTGGAGCCGGTGGCAGCAGCCTTTGGCAGCACGCGCCACGCCATAGACGCCAGCGCCGAATTCCGCCTGAACACGACCGCGGCACCGGATGTCGGCCAGAGCGCGCTGATCGCCAGGCACATCGAGGCCGTCACCAGAGAGCACACCAACGACATCACCAATTACGCCCGTTCGTTCCCCGATAACTGGTGTATGGCGGGTGTCCGCTGGCTTTCCCAGAACGGCTGGTCGCCAAAGCCGGAAAACATTGTCTCGACGCTCGGCGCCCATGCGGCGGTGATGAGCGTGGTGACGGCGATGACGGCGCCGGGGGACCGCATAGTCTTCGAACCGTTGACCTATTCCCATATCAGCCGCAGTGCCGGGCTTGCAGGCCGGCGGGTGACGCTGGTGGAAGTAGACGAAAACGGCATCGTCCCTGACGATTTCGAACGCGTCTGCGCCCAGCAGCACCCGAAAATGATCTTCCTGATGTCAGCAGGCCAGAACCCCACCTGCGCCACCCTGCCGGAAGAACGCCGCCGCGCCATTGCCGAGATCGCCCGCCGATACGGCGTATGGATCGTGGAAGACAATCTCTATGGGGCGATGACCCGCGAGGCGATCCCGCTGATCGCCGAATTCGCGCCCGATATCACCTTCGTGGTCGGCGGCCTGTCGAAATCCGTCGCCGCCGGTGTCCGCGGCGGCTGGGTCGCCTGCCCGGCGCAATATTCCTCGCGTATCCGGATTTCACATTCGATGATAACAGGCGGATTGCCCTTCATACTCGCCGAATTGAATGCACGTCTCGTCAATAGCGGCGACGCCGATGACATCCGCAAGGATTGTATCGCCGAGATCAACCAGCGCGAAGCGATCGTCAGACGCGTCTTTGCCGGGCTGGAATTCAACTCGCTGCCCGATATCGCCTTCCTGTGGCTGCGGCTTCCCGAACCCTGGCTTTCCGGCACCTTCCGCAATGCCGCGATGAAGGAAGGCGTGCTGATCGACGACGAGGACGAATTCAAGGCCGGGCGAACGGAAAAGGTTTTCCACCGCGTCCGCATCAGCTTTTCCGGCCCTTCCAGCCGTGAGGAACTGACACACGGCTTCAGCATTCTTCGTCACCTGCTCGATAATGGTTCAGCCGGCTATGAAAGCGTGGCCTGATCCATGCCACGGCCCTGCGGGCACCACCTGCAGGTCGCTAATATCGGCACAAACCGCCAATTAGCGGGCAAAGCGGCGCATTTTCCTGTCGCACGATCCAGCCTCTTGCGCTAAAGAACCGGAAACTTTCCTCGGCTCGAACCGCGTGAGACCTATGTCTATCTCAAACTCCATCAAGATCACCCCGGAACTCGTTGCATCCCACGGGCTGAAGCCCGACGAATATCAGCGTATCCTCGACCTGATCGGACGGGAGCCCAGCTTTACCGAGCTTGGCATCTTCTCGGCCATGTGGAACGAGCATTGCTCCTACAAGTCCTCCAAGAAGTGGCTGAAGACCCTGCCGACCACCGGCCCCCGCGTCATTCAAGGCCCCGGCGAGAACGCCGGCGTTGTCGATATCGATGATGGCGACTGCGTCGTCTTCAAGATGGAGAGCCACAACCACCCGTCCTATATCGAGCCCTATCAGGGTGCGGCAACCGGCGTCGGCGGCATCCTGCGTGACGTCTTCACCATGGGCGCCCGCCCCATCGCCGCCATGAACGCGCTGCGTTTCGGCGCACCCGATCATCCGAAGACCCGCCACCTCGTGGCCGGTGTCGTCGCCGGTGTCGGCGGTTACGGCAATTCCTTCGGCGTGCCGACTGTCGGCGGCGAAGTGGAATTCGACCCGCGTTACAACGGCAATATCCTCGTCAACGCCTTCGCAGCCGGCCTTGCCAAGTCCAATGCGATCTTCCTGTCGGAAGCCAAGGGCGTCGGCCTGCCGGTCGTTTATCTCGGCGCAAAGACCGGCCGTGACGGCGTTGGCGGCGCGACCATGGCTTCGGCTGAATTTGACGAATCCATCGAAGAAAAGCGCCCGACGGTTCAGGTCGGAGACCCCTTCACCGAAAAGTGCCTGCTGGAAGCCTGCCTTGAACTGATGAAGACCGGCGCGGTCATCGCCATTCAGGACATGGGTGCCGCCGGCCTCACCTGCTCCGCCGTCGAAATGGGCGCCAAGGGCGATCTCGGCATCGAACTCGACTTGAACACCGTGCCGGTGCGCGAAGAGCGCATGACGGCTTATGAAATGATGCTCTCGGAAAGCCAGGAGCGTATGCTCATGGTTCTCGAACCCTCCAAGGAAGAAGTCGCCAAGGCGATCTTCGTCAAATGGGGTCTGGATTTCGCCATTGTCGGCAAGACCACCGACGACCTGCGCTTCCGCGTCATTCACAATGGCGAGGAAGTCGCCAACCTGCCGATCAAGGAACTCGGCGACGAGGCTCCCGAATATGACCGCCCATGGACGCCCGCCAAGGTGCCGGCACCTCTGGCGGAAACCGACATTCCCGCAGCCGATATAGCCGATGCGCTGGTGTCGCTCATCGGTTCGGCTAACAATTCCTCGCGCCGCTGGGTTTACGAACAATACGACACGCTGATTCAGGGCAATTCCCTGCAGCTGCCGGGCGGCGATGCCGGTGTGGTGCGCGTCGAAGGCCACGACAAGAAGGCGCTCGCTTTCTCCTCCGACGTAACGCCGCGTTATGTCGAGGCCGATGCTTTCGAAGGCGGCAAGCAGGCGGTTGCCGAATGCTGGCGCAACATCACCGCGACAGGTGCTCTGCCGCTGGCGGCCACCGACAACCTGAACTTCGGCAATCCGGAAAAGCCCGAGATCATGAGCCAGCTGGTCCATGCCATCAAGGGCATCGGCGAGGCCTGCCGCGTCTTGGAGTTCCCGATCGTTTCCGGCAACGTCTCGCTCTATAACGAGACCAATGGCCAGGCGATCCTGCCCACCCCCACCATCGGCGGCGTTGGCCTCCTGAAGGATTGGGGCCGCATGGCACGCATCCGTTTTGCCGCCGCTGATGAAGTGGTGCTGCTTATCGGTGCGCCTGCCGGTCTCGGCACCCACATCGCCCAGTCGGTTTACATGCGTGATATCCATGGCCGCACTGATGGCCCGGCGCCGCATGTCGATCTGGCTGCTGAAAAGCAGAATGGCGATTTCGTTCGCAACCTGATCACCGACGGCCTTGCCACCGCCGTGCACGATTGCTCTTCGGGCGGCCTCGCCCTTGCGGTTGCCGAAATGGCGATTTCCTCCGGCATCGGCGCGACAATCGATGCGGTCGAAGGCCATAATCCGGTCCTCACTTTCTATGGTGAAGATCAGGGCCGTTATGTCCTGACGGTGAAGAAGACCGATCTCGACAAGGTGCAGGCGGCTGCCAAGGCAGCCGGCGTTTCCTGCACGGCAATCGGCGTCACCGGCGGTGCAAGCGTAAAGCTGGGCACGGCGCGCGCCGTCGAGATTAAAGAATTGCACTTGGCCCATGAATCGTGGTTCCCTCAATTCATGGACGGCGAAACTTTGCTCGCCGCAGAATGAATTAAGGAGAAACACCATGCCCATGAAACCCGGCGACATTGAAGACATGATTAAGGCGGGAATTCCCGGGGCAAAGGTCACGATCCGCGATCTGGCCGGTGATGGCGATCATTACGCGGCGGAAGTTGTTGCGGAGGCATTCAAGGGCAAGACCCGCGTGCAGCAGCACCAGATGGTCTATGACGCGCTGAAGGGCAATATGGGCGGCGTTCTGCATGCCCTTGCCCTGCAAACCTCGGCTCCCGAATGATTGCGGCCGGGAAAGCGGTTCCGGCGAGACAGTCTCACTGTCCCGCCGACGCATAAAGGCTCCGGACTAAATCAAAGGCCCGCGTGACACTCTCACGCGGGCCTTTTCACATCAGGTGGAATGGCAAACGCCGCTTACAAGGCAGGCGGGCTCTGTGAATCCAGATCGGCGAAGGTCGCGGCCGGCAAAGGCCCTGCCGTCAGCAGGGTAAAATCGTAACCGGATCTGCGATCCGGCCCAAGAACATATTGCCGGTGCATGCGCAGGAAGTTGCGCTTGTTCTTTTTATAACGCTCCGGCGAAAGCGAATGCTTGAAACGGATCGGCACGATCTTCGGCTGCGGCGCGTCTTTGTGGCCGGTCAGGGCCACGGTGTTGCACCGGTAGAGATGGATAGGATCGGTCAGGCACTGGATATCGAACCATGTCACTTTTGGGTGACGAGCGATCTTACCCACGCTCTCACGAAGCCTGTCCGCACTCGACAGCAGCGCGCATTGCAGGGCAGCACCACCCAGCGTCGCGAAAGACAGGTTGCGGCCATTGAGCGCTTCTGGCTTCAGTTCCAGCACGCGACCGATCACAGCGAGCGCCAGACTGGCCCCCATGCTGTGCGACACGACCAGAACCTCCTCCGAAGGTTGTTCCAGCGCCTTGAGAACCAACGCCGCCTTTTCCTCGATCCAGTCGCGGGCAATCGGCTCATCACGGCCAACGGCCAGCGCAAACCGCCAGTCGGCGTAAAGATGCAAGGTGTGAAACCGCTCCGCGAAAGGCAGAAACGCCTTCACGAAAAACAAGGTGGCGGCGGGAAGACTGATCGCAAGCAACCAGAGCGGCAAACTGAACAGCCATGGCGACAGGGCAATACCCGCAGCAAGCGCACCGCCCACCAGCATCAGCAGGAACGGGAAGATGAAGAATAGGCCGAACCGCCAGGCGTGGCGAAGATACCGCCCTGCCCCGCCTTCCGCGACAATACCGGCCGCAGCCGCAAAGCCCAGCCCGATCTGCCGCCAGACGGGCGCATGCCGCAGGCGCGATATCACCGCATTATGATCGTAGACGAAGATCGTGGAGCGCGTCCGCCAGTCACCAGCCGACGCCTCTACCGTAAATGCTTCACCCGCCGACGTAGTCTCAAGCGCCCCCACCGCATAGCCGACATCCCATGTCTTGCCGGCCAGTGCCGCCGCCCGCTGGTAACGCAGATGATGGGCCGCCGCATCGAGCGGATCGAAACCGGGAAAATAGAGAACAAGTCGAGACTTGACGGTCGGCATGCTTAAACCTTCAGGGCTGGAGACACCCGAAAGGATCGCTTGATACAGTGGGCGATGCACGTATAGTAAAAATCACGACGGAAATATGATTTATTTATTGGCGGGGAAAAATTGTCTGGCATCGTCGATCAATTGCTCAACGGCGTCGTCAAGGGCGCGCTGTCTGAAATCCTCACCAAGACCGGCATCCGCAAAACCCGCCGAATGCGACGGACAAAAAGCACCGGTTCCCTCGCCGGCGGCATCGTCGGCTCCGTTCTGGAAGCCGCGCTCGGTGGCGCGACCAAAAGCAAGCCGGCCAAGAAACAGGTGAGCAAAAGACGCACCGCCGCCGCCCGCAGCCGGCAGAGATATCGCTGAGGCACCGCAAACCACTTTTTTGGCGTGTCATGCACTGCAACATCGACGCATTTTTTCCGTCCGACGGGTGGAAATCGCGCGGCGACATGTTATTTAGGAACGAACAGAAAGCAGCGGCCTTGAACCGCATGTGAAAGGAATAAGCCTATGAGCGGCATTAACGACATGATCGACAGTGAAGTGAAGAGCAACGACATCGTTCTTTTCATGAAGGGCACCCCGCAATTTCCGCAGTGCGGTTTTTCCGGTCAGGTGGTACAGATTCTCGATTATCTCGGCGTCGACTACAAAGGCATCAACGTGCTTGCCGATGCCGACATCCGTCAGGGTATCAAGGACTATTCCAACTGGCCGACCATCCCGCAGCTCTACGTCAAGGGCGAATTCCTCGGCGGCTGTGACATTGTAAAAGAGATGTTCCAGTCCGGCGAGTTGCAAACCCACTTCCAAGAACAGGGTATCAGCGTCCGCGGCGCGGCCTGATTTCGGCCGGTTCATCCGGCCCACCCTGATTGTCAGAAATTTATGCCAGGCGTTGCTTCATGCAACGCCTTTGCCGTTCTTTTTGGGGCAATCCTGTGACAGAACTTTCACAATCCACCTCCCGCACCATTTCGATGGGGCGCACGGAATTTATCGCGCTGGCCGCGATGCTGATGGCGCTGAATGCGCTCGCCATCGACATCATGCTGCCCGGTCTTCAGGAAATCGGCGCATCCCTGGGCGTCGTCAATGAAAACAGCCGCCAATACGTGATTTCCACCTATCTTCTGGGCTTCGGCATCGCCCAGCTTCTTTATGGCCCGATTTCGGACCGTTTCGGACGCCGCACGCCGATGCTTGTCGGGCTGGCGATCTACATCGTTTCAGCCATTGCCGTGGTCTTCGTGCCGTCATTTGCCGGGCTTTTGGTCCTGCGCTTCATTCAGGGCATCGGTTCGGCGGCAACGCGCGTCATTACCATTTCCATCGTGCGCGACATCTATGGCGGCCGGCAGATGGCGGAAGTCATGTCGCTGATCATGATGGTGTTCATGGTCGTCCCGGTCATCGCGCCCGGCACCGGCCAGATCGTGCTGTTCTTCGGCAACTGGCATCTGATCTTCGCCTTCATGGCCGGCATCGCCGCCGTCGTGACGGCCTGGATGTATTTCCGCCTGCCGGAAACATTGCATCCCGACGATGTCCGTCCCTTCACCGCCCGCTCGGTGCTTGGCGGCTTCAAGATCGTGCTCACCAACCGTATTGCGCTCTGCTACACGCTTTCGAGCACCTTCATCTTCGGCGCGCTGTTCGGCTTCATCAACTCGGCTGAACAGGTCTATAAGGGCATTTATGGCCTCGGCGCATGGTTTGCGGCGGCCTTTGCCGGCGTTGCCCTGTTCATGGCCTTCTCATCCTTCATCAATGCAAGGCTTGTCGGCAGGTTCGGCATGCGCAAGCTGTCGCACGGATCGCTGCTCGGCTTCATTGCCATCACCTTCGTGTGGTTGCTGGTGCAGATATTCGGGCCGGAGCCGATGCCCTTCCCCATCTTCATCGTGTTCTTCGCATTTGCCATGTTCCAGTTCGGCTGGATCGGCTCGAACTTCAACTCGCTGGCCATGGAGCCGCTCGGCCATGTCGCCGGCACGGCCTCCTCCGTCATCGGCTTCATGGGAACCGTCGGCGGCTCGCTGATCGGTGCCGGCATCGGTCAGGCTTTCGACGGCACGGCGCTACCGATGGTGGCCGGCTTCTTCGTCGTCTCGATCATCGGCCTGATCTTCGTGCTGATCGGTGAAAAGGGTGTGCTGTTTCAGGCCCACAACAAGCCGACGCATTAACGGGCAACGGACACACAAAAAGGGCGCGGAATTCTGTTCCGCGCCCTTTTTGTTGAATACAGCCGAGCGGCTATCACACCGTGAAAATCTTCTCGCGCAGCAGCTCCCATGTCTCCTGATCCGGTGCCAGCAGCAACCCGCCATCCACATGGCGCGGCAGGTAAGGCGAACCGTCAAGCCGGGCGGCATAAGCGCCTGCTTCCTGTGAAAGCAGCGTGCCGGCCAGATGGTCCCAGGGCATCAGCTTGTTATACATCAGGAAATGCATGTGGCCGCCGCAGAACAGGCGGTATTCATGCGCCGCGCAGCGATAGCTGGTGAAGAGCCGCACATCCGCAAGGTTCATTAAAATCTTGCGGCGTGTCTCCACATCGAAATAACCGGTATTGGCGATGCCAACCATCTGCGACAGGTGCGGCGCTGTCACGACCGACATCTGCGTCTGCGAGCCATCGGCGGCGCAAAGCCATGCGCCGGAGCCTTTTTCGGCAATCGCCCAGTCATTGCCCATCGGATCGAAGATCAGGCCGGCGACGGTCTCGCCCTTGGAGATGACGCTCATCATCACGCCGAACAGCGGCAGGCCGGAAGCGAAATTAAAGGTGCCGTCGATCGGATCGACCACCACGGCAAGATCGGCGTCGGCAAGCTTGCCGAGTAGAGACGGATCAGCCGCAACCGCCTCTTCACCGATGAACAGCGCCTGCGGCATGATTTCCTCGACGCGGGCGCGGATCAGCCGCTCGGCAGCCTCGTCGGCCTCGGTGACGAGATCGATCGCTTCGGTCTTTATTCTGACGTCGCCTTCGCCCAGATTACGGAACCGCGGCAGGATTTCCACTGCTGCCGCCTCCTGAAGCGCGTTGGCAAGAGAGGCGATGTCGAGTTCGAGAGCCATGGGCGATATCCTTCCTTGTGATGTACCTGCTATAAGGCGACGATTTCCCGCCGCAGCATCTTCCAGCTTTCCTTGTCGGGGGCCGACAGGATGCCGCCCGCCGTCTGTCCTGGCCGGTAGGGCGTATTGTCGAAACGGGCCGTGTAACCACCCGCCTCCTGATGGACGAGAACACCGGCAAGGTGATCCCAGGGCATCAGCTTTTCATGACCGATGAAATGCAGCTTGCCGGCTGAGGCAAGCCAATATTCATGCGCCGAGCAATTGATCGAAAGCGCCATCTTTATCTTCGCCATATTGGCGGCAATGACAGGACGGCGATCCTCATGGCTGTGGCCCCAGGAAAAGATGCCGACCATTTCGGGCAATGGCGCGGGATCCGCGACCTTGAGCCTGGCCTGCGAGCCGCTCTTGCGATTGAGGTAGGCCCCCTCGCCTTTGAGCGCGACGATGGTATCGCCCATGACAGGATCGTGGATGATACCCGCCACCGTCTCACCCTTGACGGTGACCGCAAGCAGCGTGCCGAAAGCGGGAAAGCCGGAGGCGTAATTGAACGTGCCGTCGATGGGATCGATCACGAAGGCAAGCGGCGCATCGGCAAGAGCGGGGATGACGGACGGGTCCGCCTCATAGGTCTCTTCACCGACGATATGGGCCTTCGGAAACCGTGCAAGCAGCGCGGCGGTAATCGCCTTTTCCGCCAGAATGTCAGCCTCGGTGACGAGATCGACGGCGGAGGTCTTTTCGGAGATCGCGCCTGCGCTCAAATTGCGGAAGCGGGGCATGATTTCATTCGCGCCGGCAGCGGCGACGGTGGAAACGAGGAATTCGATATCTTTGTCGGAAAGGCTCATGGCGCGGGGCACTTCTTCATCAGGGAGGGCTGGCCTCCCTACGCTCTTCAGGTGACGCCCCGGTGACAGCAAGCGCCGCGAAATCAAAAAGCTTCGGATCGAGCAGATGCGACGGGTTCACATGGGCAAGCGCCCGCAACATCACATCCTTGCGGCCCGGCATGCGCCGTTCGATATCCGCCAGCATCTCCTTCATCGCATTGCGCTGAAGCCCGTCCTGTGAGCCGCAGAGGTCGCAGGGAATGATCGGGAATTCCATCGCGGCGGCGAATTTCGCCATATCGTCCTCGGCGCAATAGGCCAGCGGCCGCATGACCATCAGGTCGCCCTCGTCATTCATCAGCTTTGCCGGCATGCCGGCCAGCCGGCCGCCATGGAAGAAGTTCATGAAGAAGGTTTCTAGAATATCCTCGCGGTGATGGCCAAGCAGCAGCGCATCGCAGCCCTCCTCCCGCGCGATGCGGTAGAGATTGCCGCGCCGCAGCCGCGAACAGAGCGAACAGTAAGTGCCGCCGGAAGGCACTTTTTCCTTCACGATTGAATAGGTGTCTCGGTATTCGATGCGATGGGCCACGCCGATCTTCGCCAGATACTCCGGCAGGACGTGTTTGGGAAAATTCGGCTGGCCCTGATCGAGATTGCAGGCCACCAGCTCCACCGGCAAAAGCCCGCGCCATTTGAGATCGAGCAGCAGCGCCAGAAGACCATAGCTGTCCTTGCCGCCGGAAAGACCGACAAGCCAGCGCTTCTGGCCGTTCAGCATGCCGAAATCTTCAAACGCCTGCCGCACATTGCGCAGCAGCCGCTTGCGCAGCTTGTTGAACGAGACCGAACGCGGAGCATTGTCGAACAGGGGATGCGAGCTGCCGTTTTCCTCGGACGCGTCCTGATCCGCCCCGATCTGGTCGGCCCCGGCCTGATCTACAAAGTCATCGATCTTGGTGAGAATGTTCATCATCCGCTCGCTCCGGCACGACTGCCGTTCTTAATGCAGGCAATGCCCCCATCCGCCGGCAATATCAAGCCCCGAATACCGACCAGCCGGTTTTCGTCGCCAGCAATTCCAGCGCCTGTGACCCGAGCGCCGAGTTACCAACCTTGTTGAGACCCGGCGACCAGACCGCAATCGACGCATTGCCCGGCGCCACCGCCATGATGCCGCCGCCGACACCGCTCTTGCCCGGCAGGCCGACATGATAGGCGAAATCGCCCGATCCGTCATAATGGCCGCAGGTCAGCATCAGCGCATTGATGCGCCGTGCGCGGCGGTCGGAGACCACGGTGTGACCCGTCAGCGGATTGCGGCCGCGATTGGCGAGGAAGAGGCCAGCACGGGATAGCTGCGCGCAGGTCATCGACAGCGCGCACTGATGGAAATAGACGCCGAGCGTATGTTCCACGGGATGATGCAGATTGCCGAAGGAACGCATGAAATTGGCAAGCGCAAAATTGCGGAAACCCGTCGCCTGCTCGGATTTCGCCACCGTATCGTCAATGCTGATCGTATCATCGTCAGCGAGATAACGCACGAAGCGCAGAAGCTCACCGATCGCCTCACGCGGCTGGTGGCCGGAAAGAACGATATCGGTCACCACGATCGCGCCGGCATTCACGAAGGGATTGCGCGGGATGCCGTGCTCATGTTCCAGCTGGACGATGGAGTTGAAGGAAGAGCCTGAAGGTTCACGCCCCACCCGGTTCCACACCGTCTCACCGGCCTTGCCGAGCGCCAGCGTCAGCATGAAGACCTTGGAGATACTCTGGATCGAAAACGGCACGAGCGCATTGCCGGCCGTATAGGTGGTTCCATCGACGGTGGTGATGGCGATGCCGAACTGGTTGGGATCGACCTTGGCAAGTTCGGGAATGTAATCCGCGACCTTCCCCTCGCCCAGCCGCGGCAGCATGCTGTCGTAAATGGAATCGACGATCGCCTGAATATCCTGCATGCAAAGCCTTCCCCAGCAAACAAAAAAGCCGCCCCGAAGGGCGGCTTTCTCAATACTGAAACGCGTCGATTAACGCGAGTAGAATTCGACGACCAGATGCGGTTCCATGACGACCGGGTACGGAACGTCGGAAAGCGACGGAACGCGGGCGTAGGTCGCAACCATCTTGTTGTGGTCGACTTCGATGTAGTCAGGAACGTCGCGCTCAGCGAGCTGAACGGCTTCGAGAACCGTAACCAGCTGCTTGGACTTCTGACGAACTTCGATAACGTCGCCAGCCTTGCAACGGTAAGAACCGATGTTGACGCGAACGCCGTTAACCGTGACGTGGCCATGGTTGATGAACTGACGCGATGCGAAAACGGTCGGAACGAACTTGGCGCGGTAGACGATGGCGTCCAGACGCGACTCGAGCAGGCCGATCAGGTTTTCAGAAGTATCGCCCTTACGACGGTTTGCTTCGTCGAAAGTGGCGCGGAACTGCTTTTCGCGCAGTTCGCCGTAGTAGCCCTTGAGCTTCTGCTTGGCGCGCAGCTGCGTGCCGAAGTCGCTCATCTTGCCCTTGCGGCGCTGGCCGTGCTGGCCCGGGCCGTATTCGCGGCGGTTTACCGGGGACTTCGGACGACCCCAGATGTTTTCGCCCATGCGGCGGTCGATTTTGTACTTGGCCGATTCGCGCTTGCTCATCGTATTTCCTTCTCAAAAGGTTATGCCGGTCTGTTACCAAACCGGTTTAAGGAAACACGCCCTCCTCTGAAGCCCGTTTCAGGGCCTCTGACAGGCTTCTCACATGCAAATGGAGAAACCACGGGACATGTCGGTGATATTGACCGCCAAACGTCAGCTATTAAACTGCAAGGCAACCAACAAAACACACCGGACATCACTGCCCGGCGTTGGGGCGGCTTCTAAACACGTTTTACAAATTTGTCAAACAACGCCCGCCGCTTTTTTTGTCGAGCCTGCCCTTGAAAAGGATGAGTGGCCACCTACCTACCCATCGTGATCAGAACTCGGGCCCCTCTGACGTGTTACCGGACAACACGTGATGTCGAGTTTCTTTAGGTTGGGGCCCACGTATATTCTTGACACACGTTCCCCATCCGCAAAGCCAACCTCGTCCGGCTAAAGGTTGACT
This sequence comes from Agrobacterium burrii, assembly GCF_017313405.1. Lineage (NCBI taxonomy): Bacteria > Pseudomonadati > Pseudomonadota > Alphaproteobacteria > Hyphomicrobiales > Rhizobiaceae > Agrobacterium > Agrobacterium burrii. The sequence goes on along the minus strand of NZ_JAFLNA010000004.1, from coordinate 341,742 downwards.
GATGGAGTTCCTCCTCAACGATTTTCTCGGTACCCCCACATGGATGTGGGCGGTCTTCATTTCTCTTGTCCTTGGCCTCCTGGCGCTCGATCTCGGCGTGCTGCACAAGAATTCCAAGGAAATCGGCATTCGTGAAAGCCTGCTGATGTCCGGCTTTTACATCGCCATCGGCTTGGCCTTCGGCGGCTGGATCTGGTATCAGTCCGGCCAACAGTCGGCGATGGAATACATCACCGGCTTCGTGGTCGAAAAAAGCCTGGCGATGGACAATATCTTCATCATCGCCATGATCTTCTCCTATTTCGCCATTCCCCGCCAATATCAGCACCGCGTGCTGCTCTGGGGTATCCTCGGCGTCATCGTCCTGCGCGGAATCATGATCGCCGGCGGTGCGGCCATCGTCGAAAACTTCCACTGGGTGCTTTATCTCTTTGCGGCCTTCCTTGTCTTCACGGGCCTCAAGATGCTGTTCTCCTCCGACCATGACGAGAACGACATCGGCAACAACCGCATTCTGAAATTTCTGCGCAATCGCCTGCCGGTGACGGAGAAACTGCATGGCGAGAAGTTCTTCGTCAAGGAGACGGATGAAACCACCGGCAAGCTGAAGACCTTCGTGACGCCGCTGTTTCTGGCGCTCATCATGGTCGAAATTGCCGACCTTATCTTCGCGGTCGATTCGATCCCGGCGATCTTCGCGATCACCACCGATCCGTTTATCGTCTACACCTCGAACATCTTCGCGATCCTCGGCCTGCGCGCCCTCTATTTCGCGCTTGCCGCCCTGATCCACCGCTTCGCCTATCTGAAATATGCGCTGGCTGCGGTTCTGGTCTTCGTCGGCTCGAAGATTTTCGTCGCGGATATGCTGGGCATCGCCAAGATCCCGCCGGCCGTTTCGCTCGGCGTCACCGTCGCCATCCTCGCAACCGGCATCATCGGTTCGCTGATCGCGACGCGGAAAGAAGCGAAGGCCGTCGAATAAGGCTTAAACGGCAAGCGGCAGGGAAGCCTGCCGCACGCTTACTCCGCCGCCGCCTTCGCATCGTCCTCAGCCGCATCCGCATCGCCGGGTGCGGTTTTTGCATCGAGATCGGGAAACGCCACAATGCGCTTGCCGGAGAAATCGGCATGCACCACCACAAGCTCCTTCTCTTCGAAATAACCGAGGAGACGCCGCGCACGGCGGGCGGAATGGGTGCCATAGGCGCGGGCGATGCGGGCATCAGACGGGCAAGGCTCTTCACCGAGCGCCGCCTTGACAAGCAGCAGGAAAACCCCCTGCAGATCATCTGAAACCGACATCGACAATTCCAGCGCCTTCTCCCAGCCTCCGCTGGCCGCCATCGCCGCATCCACGCCGGAGCGGGCAATCGCAACCTGTCGGCGGAAATCGGCCAGCGTCATCGGCGTGCCGGGAATGCGACGCATGCGGGCGCGCACCAGAAAATCCTGATAGAGCACGGCATCCGTGCGATAGGCCGATTGCGGATCGTCGAGAATTTCCACGAGCACTGCCCCGATCTTTTCCTCGCGCTCCTCCGGCGTCAGTTCCGGTTGACCCGCGCGCGGGGATTGCTCCGGTGAAGGGCCAACGGCAGCGGGGGTAGAACGGGACAGTTCGGCCAGAATATCGGTGGTCGGACGCGGTGCCGGCGGCGTGCGGCGCACGGCGGCGCGCGTGAACTCTTCCGGGTCAGGCGTGAAGATCAGGTCTTCCACATCCTGCGGTGCATCCGGCAGCGGCATCAGCTTCGGCGAAGATGAGCGCGCCGAGGTTTCCACCGCCCCGATGACGATGGGTAGCGGGCGGCGCGACAGCGCCGGGCCGAGCGCCACGAAATTGCCGCGCTGCAGGTCGCGGAACATTTCCGCCTGCCGCCGGTCCATGCCGAGCAGATCGGCAGCGCGCGCCATATCGATATCGAGAAAAGTGCGGCCCATCAGGAAGTTCGAGGCCTCCGCCGCCACGTTCTTGGCAAGCTTGGCCAATCGCTGCGTGGCGATGACACCGGCAAGACCGCGCTTACGGCCACGGCACATCAGATTGGTCATGGCGCCCAACGACGCCTTGCGGGCATCTTCCGTCACTTCACCGGCGACGGAGGGCGCAAACATCTGCGCCTCATCCACCACGACAAGCACCGGATACCAGAATTCGCGATCGGCATCGAACAGGCCGTTGAGGAAGGCGGCGGCAGCCCGCATCTGCTGTTCGACATCAAGGCCTTCGAGCGTCAGCACGCAGGAGACGCGATGCTGACGAATGCGGTTGGCGATGCCGGCAAGCTCTGCCTCCGTGCGCTCGCCATCCACCACCACGTGGCCGAATTTGTCGGACAGCGTAACAAAATCGCCCTCGGGATCGATGATGACCTGCTGCACCCACTGCGCCGATTGCTCCAGCAGCCGGCGCAGAAGATGCGACTTGCCGGAACCGGAATTGCCCTGCACCAGCAAACGCGTCGCAAGCAATTCCTCAATATCGAGCTTGGCCTGCTGCCCGCCCGATAGAGTTCCCATGTCGATGCCGACCTGCAATGTTCAATTCCTCGTGCTGCATCTGATACGGCCGATTCCCTTGGCGGCGGCCGAACATGCTCTTTACCAAAAAAACGCCGATTGCGTCTGTCACATCCCGATAATGCACAGGCAATTGCGTGTTACGCCTATGCAGGCCGGGTCCACAACCGCGACAGGGCGATGCGTCGCCCGAATACGTTCAGCACCAGGCCCAGAATGACCAACCCGGCGCCCAGCACTTCGAAGAGGGTGATATGCTCCGCAAAAGCGAGATAGGCGCTGATGAAACCGACAACAGGCACCAGCAGCGAAAACGGCGCAACGGTTCCGGCCGGATACCGCAAAAGCAGATAACTCCAGATGCCCGCGCCGACAATCGTCGCCCCATAGGCCATATAAATGACCACAAGAGCCGTCGTCGCCGTCGCATTGGCAAGCCCCTCGGCAATCGCGCCCGGCCCTTCCACAACAAGCGAAAGCGCCAGCAGCGGCAGAACAGGCACAAGGCTGGTCCATGCGACGAAGGAAACCGCATTCACCTGGCCGATCCGCCGGTTGACGATATTGCCGACGGCCCAGGCGATCGCCGAGCCGACGCCCATCAACAACGGCACGAAGGCCGCCATCGTCATGCGCTCCGCGCCGATCACGGCCAGCCCACCAAAGGCGATGACCGCGCCCATGACCTGCGAGGGCAAAGGCCGCTCGCCGAGGAACACGACGGCAAGCGCCAGCGTGAAAAACGCCTGCGACTGCATGACCAGCGAGGCAAGCCCGGCGGGCAGGCCGAGCTTGATGGCCGGATAAAGCAGGCCGAACTGAAAAAAGCCCATCGCCATGCCGTATACGATCATATGCCGCCACGGCACATTCGGTTTCGGCAGGAAGAAAACCAACGGCACGGCCGCACAGAGATAACGTAACCCCGTCAGGAACAAAGGCGGCATGTCGGTGACGCCGATCTTGATGGCGACGAAGTTGAAGCCCCACAAAAACACGGTGATCAGGGCGAGAAGTATATGCGGCAATGCCATGCTGTATATCCGGTATTGGCTCTCACGAAGCCTTTACGATGCAGCAGTCCTCTTCCACGCGAAGGCGACAAGACCGGCACCAATCAGGAGACCGCCACCCGTGCGGTTGACGATGCGCTGAACCTTCGGTTTGCGGATCGTGTTGCGGGCGGCACTTGCCAGCAGTCCATAAAGCGCTGCATTCACGGTGGCAAGCACCAGGAATGTCGCTTCGAAAATCAGCACCTGCGGCCAGAAGGGCAGCGTCGGCACCAGAAACTGCGGCAGGAAGGCCACGAAGAACACGATGCTCTTTGGGTTCAGCGCCGTGACGATATAGGCATGCAGGAAGATTTTAAGCGGCCTTTCACGGCCCGTCACACCCTTGCCATCCGCACCTTCGCCGCTGACCGGTGAACGCCACAGCTTGATGCCGAGATAGATGAGGTAAGCCGCCCCGATCCATTTCAGGCCGGTGAACAGCGCGGCCGAGGTGGCAAGCAGCGCCCCAAGCCCCAGCATGGAGGCGGTCATGGCGGTAAAATCACCCAGCGCGACACCTGTTACCGTCGCGGTGCTCGCCTTGCGGCCATGACCGAGCGCGTAAGAAATCACCAGCAGGATCGTCGGTCCCGGAATGGCAAGCATGATGGCGGATGCGGCCACGAAGGCCAGCCAGTTCTCCAACGGCATGATGAAATCTCCCTTCACTCAATGCGGTGAGCAAGCCACGGAAACCGAGAGGTATCAAGCCTAATCTTCGATGATTACGCCGCCCTGTCATCCAGCGGACGAACGGGCGGTTGCTCCCGTTTCATCGCCTGTGCAAGATCGTAGTTAGACTGCATGGCAAGCCATGCGCGGGCTGTGCTGACGCCTGCCCGCTCCAACCGCACGGCAAGGTCGGGGCTGACCCCTGCCCGTCCGTTAAGGACCCGCGAAAGCGCCACACGGGACATGCCGAGCCTTTCAGCAGCTTCTGTTACGGAAAGCCGAAGCGCGGTAATAACCTCCTCCCGCAAAAGCTCACCGGGGTGAACAGGAAACTTCATCATTGGAACAAATCCCTTCAGTGATAGTCCTGATAATCGACAAGCTCGACATCGCTATCCAAAAATCGAAATGTCACTCGCCAGTTTCCATTCACCCATAAGGACCAGTGACCCTTCATGTCGCCTTTTAGCGGGTGAAGTTTAAAACCAGGAAGATTGAGATCGGAAGCGACTGCCGCAACTTCTAACAATGTTAGTATCCGGCCAAGCTTCGCGGCGTGAGCCGGCTGAATACCCTTCGTTGTCCCGGAACGGTAAAAAGCTTCGAGCCCTTTGTGACGGAAACTAACGATCATGGAAAAACTGTATCCTGTATCGCATCGCTATACAACAGTGCAGAACGACAACGATACGGCCTCTCCAACATTTCGTCGTCAGAGAGGCCATCACCTTCAAAACCGCGGTGCCCAGTAAGGTGGCGCCCAGTCCCGACGCACCTTCCGCTCAGAGGGCTGGAGGCCGATATCATCCAGCAGACGTTCGGGTAAATCGGCGATATCCGTCGGCGGCGCGCGCGGCACCATAGCCGCGACAAGAACCGCCTTTAGGGTTTTCCAGACGCCGAATGTGACGAATAAACGGTCGACCGCATCCGGCAGCGCATATGCTACCAATGGTTGATTTTTCTGCATGGAAATCCATCCCGGCGCAGCGAAGCGGCCAGGTCCTTTATCGATGGAAACGACATGCTGGAACGACGGGCGCAGCAACGGAGCCACGCGAACGCACAATTTCAGATGTCGAACGAAGTGAAAGTGCCAAACGGCAAGGAAATCAGGCAATAAGCCTTATCGGAGGGTGATGCCTCGGGGCATATAACCGCAGATGACCATGCCGGAAGTGCCAGACATGCCGTTAAGGCGCATATTAAAATTGTCAATCATTCCACGCCTCCTTTTATAGCGATTACAGACGAGAGGCATCTTACACGAGATGCCGGACGCGACAAGTGGTCGCAATCTCGAATTGCAAAAGTCAAGCGGAACAGATGCAAAAATACAACAGCAGCTAAGGCCGTGAAACTCAGACCGCCGAAACGCTGAGGCCAAAACCCTGCATCAGCCGCCGCGTGGCGAAATCCGGCTTGCCTGACGTGAAGACGGCGAAGTCGAAACCATCTGGATGTTCCGCATCCTGCGGCAGCGGCACCAGATGGCGCGCACGCCTCGCAATCGCTTCAGCGGGATCGAGCCAGTCCACCGGCCATGGAGCGAGCCGGCGAAACACATTGGCCATGAAGGGATAATGCGTGCAGGCGAGAACGACGATATCGGTACGCTTGCCGTCGCTGTCGATGAAGCAGGGCTCAATTTCGGCAAGCACGGCGTCGTCGGATATCGGCTCCCCCCTGATCCAGCTTTCCGCCATACGCGCCAGATTTTCCGAGCCGACGAGGCGAACATGGCATTGCGTGGCGAAGGACTGGATGAGATCGCGCGTATAGGCCCGCTTGACGGTGCCGGGCGTCGCCAGCACAGAAACGAGGCCTGAACGGGTACGCTCGGCGGCGGGCTTGATGGCGGGAACGGTGCCGACGAAGGTCATGCCCGGAAACCGTGCCCGAAGATCGGCCCCGGCCAGCGTGAAAGCGGTGTTGCAGGCAATGATGCAAACTTCGGGGCTGTAATCTTCCAGCAGCGTTTCGAACAGCGAGAGAATGCGCGCCGTCAGCGCCTCCTCCTCCCAGCGGCCATAGGGAAAACCCGCATCGTCGGCCACATAGATGAAACCACGTTCGGGCATCAGCACGCGCGCCTCGCGCAGCACGGTCAGCCCGCCAATGCCGGAATCGAACACCAGCACCGGTTTCAGCACATCGGCCGCCGCTTCACTCGTCTTCAGCATTCTCCCCCATCTCCTGTGCCGGTTCTACCCTGCCGGTCTGTTTCGACCAACGGCGGGGAAAACGGTCGAGCGTATTGAGCACACCACGGAAAACGCTGATTTCCTGCTCGGAAAACCCGCGTCTCGACATCACGGCGCGCAGATTGTCGACCATTCTGGGCTTTTTTTCGGGCGGATGGAAATAACCGCGTGCATCCAGCACTTCCTCGAGATGTTCGAACAGGCCGAACACCTGCTCCTTGGTGGAAGGCCGCTGCTCGACGGACTGGAAAAGCGTCTCGTCCAGATCGTCCATGCCTGACTTCATCCACTCATAGGACATCAACAGCACGGCCTGCGCGATGTTGAGCGAGGCAAAGGCGGGATTGACCGGAAATGTCACGATCTCGTCAGCCAGCGCCACTTCCTCATTGGAAAGCCCCCAGCGCTCGCGCCCGAACAGGATGCCGGTCTTTTCGCCAGCCTTGAATTTTGTCCGCAGCGTCGCGGCGGCGGTGACGGGCGCGCGCACCGGCTTGAAACCGTAACGCTCCCGCGCGGTGGTGGCATAAACGAAATTGAGATCCTTGATCGCCTCTTCCAGCGTCTCGAACACCTTGGTCCCATCGATGACATGATCGGCCTTGGAGGCGGCAGCGCGTGCCTTCTCGCTCGGCCAGCCATCACGCGGATTGACCAGACGCAATTCGGAGAGGCCAAAATTGGCCATCGCCCGCGCCACCATGCCGATATTTTCGCCGAGCTGCGGTTCGACCAGAATGATCGCCGGGCCTTCCGCCAGAAGTTCAAGCTCGCTGTTAGTGCCTGCCATCGTCGTGTTCCAGTTTTTTAGAAGCGCGGCATCGGTTTTACCACGATGCGCTAAAGCGCGCCTCACTGGCACAGATCAGCGCTAAAATCAAAGGCGGGGCGAGCGCACACCCCCACTCAGCTTTGCTGAAGATGAGAGAAAAACCACCACCCCGTCATCCTCGGGCTTGACCCGAGGATCCACAACCCGTTGAAATCAATGGATCCTCGGGTCAAGCCCGAGGATGACGCCGAGTGTGGCGAAAGCCTCGCATCACCCACAACCGGCTCAAACGCGACCCCTTATTCCCCCTTGATGATCGTCGCCATCTCCGCGCGCAGCGAATCCCTGCCCTCGTCACCCACCCGGTGAATATCGCTGATCACCGGCCTGCCATCTTCCTCGATCACGTCGAAATGCACCTCGTCAACCGTCGCCTTCATCTCCGCCTCGTCCATGCAGGCCCAGAGCTTGAATTTCGCCGTCACGTCGGTCACGCCATCCTTGACGGCGCCCGGCGTTACCGAAACATCGACCAGAGGGCAGCCGTCCTGCGAGTTCGTCACCACATCGTAACCGAAGGGATCGCCGGTCTCGCCGCTTTCCGCCTCATAAGCCGGCTTCTTGGACGCTTCGCGATATTGCGTCACGAAGTCCTTGCTGAACAGGCTGGTCAGCATGTCCTCATCGAAAATGTATTTCCAGTTCTCGGCATCACCGGACCAGTTCTTGACGGTAATATCCATCACCTTCTGAACGGGATCGGCAGGCCCGGCCGCAAGGGCGCTGTGGGAAACGAGGACGGCGGCAGTCAGAAGCAGAAATTTCCGCATGATGTGATCCCGGGATAGGCCCGACACGCGGGCGAAGCGATTCGCCTGACTGTATTCCGGCATTGTGGTTTGGCAATGCGCAAAGCGTTATTGCGCTGCGCCAAAAAAGCGCCCCCCATGGCTTTGCCTCAGGCGCTCGCGATGCTATAGCCCGACCGGATATTTTTCCGAATACCGGCGTCAACAGGCGCCACAGCTTCGAAGGTGAGGAATTCATGGCAAAGATCAAGGTAGCCAATCCGGTCGTCGATCTCGACGGCGACGAAATGACCCGTATCATCTGGCAGTTGATCAAGGACAAGCTGATCCTGCCTTACCTCGATCTCGATATCGAATATTACGACCTCTCGGTTGAAAATCGCGACGCCACCAACGACCAGGTCACGATCGATGCGGCCCACGCCATCAAGAAGCACGGCGTCGGCATCAAGTGCGCCACAATCACCCCGGATGAGCAGCGCGTCGAGGAATTCGGCCTGAAGCAGATGTGGAAGAGCCCGAACGGCACGATCCGCAACATTCTGGGCGGCGTCATCTTCCGCGAGCCGATCATCTGCAAGAACGTTCCGCGCCTCGTTCCCGGCTGGACCAAGCCGATCGTCGTCGGCCGCCACGCTTTCGGCGACCAGTACAAGGCAACCGATTTCAAGTTCCCCGGCAAGGGCAAGCTGACGATCAAATTCGTCGGTGAAGACGGCACGGTCATCGAAAAGGACGTTTTCGACGCCCCGAGCGCCGGTGTCGCACTGGCCATGTACAACCTCGATGAATCCATCCGCGAATTCGCCCGCGCATCCATGATGTACGGCCTGATGCGCAAGTGGCCGGTTTACCTGTCCACCAAGAACACCATCCTCAAGGCTTACGACGGCCGCTTCAAGGATATCTTCGAAGAAGTCTACCAGACCGAGTTCAAGGCGAAGTTCGACGAAGTCGGCATCACCTACGAACACCGCCTGATCGACGACATGGTTGCTTCCGCGCTCAAGTGGTCCGGCGGCTACGTCTGGGCCTGCAAGAACTACGATGGCGACGTGCAGTCCGATACGGTTGCTCAGGGCTTCGGCTCGCTCGGCCTGATGACCTCGGTACTCCTGTCGCCGGATGGTCGCACCGTCGAAGCGGAAGCTGCACACGGCACGGTGACGCGCCACTATCGCCAGCATCAGAAGGGTCAGGAAACCTCGACCAACTCGATCGCCTCGATCTTCGCCTGGACCCGTGGCCTTGCCCACCGCGCCAAGCTGGACGACAATGCCGAACTCGCGAAGTTCGCGACAACGCTCGAAACCGTCTGCGTCGACACCGTCGAAAGCGGCTTCATGACCAAGGATCTGGCCCTGCTCATCGGTCCGGACCAGCCCTGGCTCTCCACCACCGCTTTCCTCGACAAGATCGACGAAAACCTCAAGACGGCGATGGCGGCTTAAGCCTCTTCACTCAGTGACATTAAAACCCGGCCTCAGCGCCGGGTTTTTTCTTTGCCCATAAAGCTGAAACGTCAGCGCCGCGGCATGGGCCGAGCGCGCCCTCATCTCCTCATGCGCTGGAAGACCGATTGCGCCCGTCGCGCGCCTGATCTGCAAATCTCCGACCAGAAGCGACAGCCAGATTTCGGCCGGCCCTTCCGACATGTCAGCGCATATGACACCGCGTTTTTCCAATGCCTGAAAATAGGCCGCGAGCTTCGGCATGACGTGGTCACGGCCCTTTTCCGCCAGCAACCCTCCAAGCGCCGCATCATCACCGGCCTCCGCCGCCGCCACCCGATTGAGCAACACGGCCCGCTCTCCGAGCAGCATTGCCAATAGATCAGCCCCGAAACGGGATAGCTCATTCACCCCATCGGAAGCCTCAGCAGAGGGCAACACCAGTGCCGCAGCATTTTCGGCAACCATGGCCTCGTAAAGCCCGGCCTTGCCGCCAAACCAGCCGTAAAGCGTTTCCTTCGACGATTTGCTGACCTTTGCCAGCGCCTGCATCGAAAACACGGCATACCCATCCCGCGCCAGCATGGTGAAGGCATGTTCGACGATCTCGCGCCGCCGCAACTCCCTGCTCTCACTACGCATGGATGCTCGCTTGACAAAATCCGTACATATGCGTACGGAATTAATATCCGTACGCATATGTACGGATATTAGATGGAGATTTTCATGTCCAGCTCATTTCTGCACCAGATAACCACAAAGCACTTTTCCGCGCTGGCTTCGGCAAGAGAACCGGCAATTTTTGCATCCCGTATTGCTGCGCCGCTGAGCCTTGGCATCATGGCCGGCTTTTTCTTCGCCTTCAGCAATCCCGTGATGATGGCATTCCAGCAGCTGGATGCCGATGTTTTCATTCTGGCGTTTAATGGCATCAATATCAGCCTTCGAAACGGCCTGTTCTTTATCGCCTTCTTTCTTCCGCTTGCCATGCTTTCAAGTGCCGCACTTATCGACCGCAGCAACAGGCTGTTGTGGGTGGTAGCTCTCATCATCTACACCGTCGTCGTGATCCAGACCCGAATGGTCAACGTCCCCATCAACGAGTTTTTCAAGACTGTTTCCACCGAGATACCGCAGGATTGGCAGGAACTGCGCAACCGCTGGGCGCTCTCCAATATCATCCGCACCTTGCTCACCACGATCGCCTTTTCGGTCGCGCTCTTTGCCGCAACAAGAAACACGGCGAGACACAAGCCCGGCTGATCTGGACTGCATCAGGCAAAAAAGGTGGAAAAAACTGGAAAACCGGGTCGCAACGCCCGGTTTTCTTTTTTTGTTCACAGTATCTTGATTAGACGTTGCACTAGGCGCAGACTTCGATTCTGGACCGTGCCGTGGCCAGCACAACAATAAGACAAAGCTGAAACAGCATCTACTTAAGATAACTTACCCGGCGCGGTCAAAACTTACCGCAGCGTCAGTACGATCTTCAAGGAGCGTGAGAATGATGCTGCGGATTATAAAAACACACCGCGCCAGTGAGGGACCCACAGGGTTTCCCCATGAGGCTGCGGCGATTTTGCTTGGGGAGGCAGGACTATGAGTGAGTTGATCTTCTACACCAATCCCATGTCGCGCGGACGCATCGCGCGCTGGATGCTCGAAGAAGTGGGCGTTCCGTATAAAACGGAAATATTGAGTTTCGAAACCTCGATGAAATCGCCCGCCTACCGGTTGATAAACCCGATGGCCAAGGTGCCGGCCATCAAACACGGCGACACCATCGTCACCGAGGCCGCTGCGATCTGCGCCTATCTCGCCGATGCCTTTCCGGGCGCGAACCTTGCGCCGACGCCGAAGGCGCGCGGGCTTTATTACCGCTGGATGTTTTTTGCCGCCGGCCCGCTGGAAATGGCGGCCAGCATGAAGGCGATGGGTTTCGAAGTGCCGAAGGAAAAACTGCGTATGGCGGGCTGTGGCAGCTATGCGGATGTGATGAACACGCTTGAGCGCGCCGTCAGTGAAAACCGTTTCATCGCCGGCGATCTCTTCACCGCAGCCGATGTTTATGTCGGTGCTCATATCGGTTGGGGACTACACTTCGGCACGATCGAAAAACGCCCGGCCTTCATCGACTACATGGCGCATCTCACCGAACGTCCGGCCTTCAAGCGCGCTGCCCAGCTTGATGAAGACGCGGCGAGGGATTTACAGGCGACGGGATAATCGTCCTACGGTATTGCAAAGAACGACGGTGGCCCGTCCGAAATCGCCCATAGGGTCGATCTTTGCGGCGGGTCTATTCATCGGATTGAACGAGTGGTTCTCCGACCTCGATTGCATGACCGTCCGGATCATAAAAGCGGAATACTCTCTGCCCCCAAGCCTGCGGTTCGAGAGGATGGATAAGCTCGACATACGGCGCGATATTTCGAAAAGCCGCCTCGACATCCGCATGCTCGAAATACAGCAGCAGGTTTCGCCTGCCATATGGCTCTTCCGCCTCTGATGGCGTCTGCCAGACCGTCTCCTCAAGCGACCGCCCTTCATGGATGGCGAAGCCGCCCTCAAAGAGAACGAACTTCCCGAAGTCACGCAATATTCGGAGGCCGAGCCGGTCACGATAAAACGCCGTGGAGCGGTCTATATCGCGCACGAAAGGGATGGGATTTACAAAGCGCATGCCTTCCTCCCCGTCTTCAGCGCTCGATGGTCCAAGCCATCTCTCGCAAGCCTCAGCGCAGAACTAAAAAAGGCGGGGTGAAACCCCGCCCTTCCTCAATCTTTCCGGATCAGGCCGCCAGTGCCGCGGCCACCGCTTCGATGGCCTCCTGCGCCTTGGTACCATCCGGGCCGCCGGCCTGCGCCATATCCGGGCGACCGCCGCCGCCCTTGCCGCCAAGTGCGGCGGAAGCGGTGCGGACAATATCGACGGCACTGAAGCGGGCCGTCAGATCTTCGGTCACGGCGGCGACAGCGCTTGCCTTGCCGTCTTCGGAAACCGCAATCAGCAGCACGACGCCAGAACCGAGAGTGGCCTTGGCCTCATCGGCAAGACCCTTCAAGTCCTTGGCATCGATGCCGGCAAGGGATTTCGCCAGGAAATTGACGCCCGCGACCTGCTGCACATCGTTAGCGCCGGCATCCGAGGAACCGCCGCCCATGGCAAGCTTCTTGCGGGCATCGGCAAGCTCACGCTCCAGCTTCTTGCGCTCATCAAGCAGGCCTTCGACGCGCGACAGCACCTCGCCCGGCTGAACCTTCAGCGACGAAGCCAGAGCCTTCACCCGCTCGTCCTGCTCGGCCAGATAGGCAAGCGCGCCCTGACCGGTGACGGCTTCCAGACGGCGCACGCCCGAACCGACGGCGCTTTCCCCGAGAATGCGGATAAGGCCGATCTGACCGGTTGCCGCCACATGGGTGCCACCGCAGAGTTCGACGGAATAGGGACGGTTGGCTTTTGCGCCATGAAGGCCGGTGCCCATCGACACCACACGAACCTCGTCGCCATATTTTTCACCGAACAGCGCCATGGCGCCCTCGGCAATGGCGTCATCGACGCTCATCAGGCGGGTGACGACCGGCGAGTTCTGCAGCACGATCTCGTTTGCCATATCCTCGACGACCTTCAGCTCCTCGGCCGACATGGGCTTGGGATGCGAAACGTCGAAGCGCAGGCGCTCCGGCGCGACCAGCGAGCCCTTCTGGGCCACATGGGTACCGAGCACTTCGCGCAGCGCTTCATGCAGCAGATGGGTTGCGGAGTGGTTGGCACGCAAACGGGAACGGCGATCATGATCGACCGTCAGCTGCACGGCCTCATCGACCTTCAATCCACCCTTGGAAACAGTGCCTGAATGCACGAACAGGCCTTCGCCCTTTTTGTGAGTGCCGGTAACGTCGATGGCGCCATTCTCGCCGACGATGACACCGGTATCGCCCATCTGACCGCCAGATTCGCCATAAAATGGCGTCTGGTTGACGATAACCTGCACCGTCTCGCCCTCGGCAGCACTATCGACCGCCTTGCCATCCCTGACGATCGCCTGAATGACGCCTTCAGCGGTTTCGGTGTCGTATCCCAGGAATTCGGTCGCGCCGAACTTTTCCTTCAGCTCGAACCACACGGTTTCCGTTGCCGTGTCGCCGGAGCCGGCCCAGTGCGAGCGGGCTTCCGCCTTCTGGCGCTGCATGGCATCGGTGAAACCGGAAATATCCACACCGATTTCGCGGGCGCGCAGCGCGTCCTGCGTCAGATCCAGCGGAAAACCGTAGGTATCGTAGAGCTTGAAGGCCGTTTCACCGTCCAGCATATCGCCCTTGTGCAGGGTCGAGGTCGCGTCGGACAGCAGCGACAGGCCGCGTTCCAGCGTCTTGCGGAAACGGGTTTCCTCAAGTTTCAATGTCTCGGAAATCAGCGCCTCGGCCCGAACCAGTTCGGGATAGGCGCGACCCATCTGCTGGATCAGCGCCGGCAGCAGCCGGTAGATCAGCGACTCGCGCGAGCCCAGAAGCTCGGCATGGCGCATGGCGCGACGCATGATGCGGCGCAGAACATAACCGCGACCTTCGCTCGATGGCAGAACGCCATCGGCAATCAGGAAGGCGGCCGAGCGCAGATGATCGGCGATGACCCGGTGGCTGGCGCGGTTCTCGCCTTCGGCCGGAACGCCGGTCGCCTCGACGGAAGCGGCTATCAGCGCCCGGAACAGGTCGGTATCGTAATTGTCATGTTTGCCCTGCAGCAGCGCCGAAATACGCTCCAGACCCATGCCAGTGTCGATCGACGGACGCGGCAGGTCGATGCGCTCTTCCTTCGTCAGCTGCTCATATTGCATGAAGACAAGGTTCCAGATTTCGATGAACCGGTCGCCATCCTCTTCCGGCGAACCGGGCGGGCCACCCCAGATATGATCGCCATGGTCATAGAAGATTTCCGAACAGGGGCCACAGGGACCGGTATCGCCCATCGCCCAGAAATTGTCGCTGGTCGGAATGCGGATGATGCGGTCGTCGGAAAAGCCGGCGATCTTCTTCCAGAGATTAAAGGCCTCGTCATCGGTGTGATAGACCGTGACCAGCAAACGATTGCGGTCGATGCCGAATTCCTTCGTGATCAGGTTCCAGGCGTGGGTGATCGCCTCTTCCTTGAAATAATCGCCGAAGGAGAAATTGCCGAGCATTTCGAAGAAGGTATGGTGACGGGCAGTATAACCGACATTGTCGAGATCATTATGCTTGCCGCCGGCGCGCACGCATTTCTGCGCCGAAGCGGCGGTGGAATAGGGACGGCTTTCAAGACCGGTAAAGACGTTCTTGAACTGCACCATGCCGGCATTGGTGAACATAAGCGTCGGATCGTTGCGCGGCACCAGCGGGCTGGAGGGCACAATCTCGTGTCCGTTCTTCTTGAAGTAGTCGAGGAAGGTCGACCGAATTTCATTTACACCGCTCATGCCCACACACCGCTCACAGCTGGAGTCCATCATTGCCATCACAAAGGATGACTATATTGCAAAATTAATGGCTTTTATCGTCCACATCCTGCCCTGTCCAGCCATGCAGGCGAAGCAAGACATATAGGCAAGGAAAAAGGGCCGCGCGAAGAAAAATCCGCACGGCCCTTTTGATCTAAACCAGTTTCGCGACATCTCCGGACGGCGACATCAGGATTTTCGCGAAATACATCAGCCCTCGTCGGAGCCGTCGTCGCCTTCGCCGGCATCCGGGCCGCCATTCTGCAGGAAGCGGTCGGCGATCAGACCGGCATTCTGGCGCAGCGCCAGCTCGATCTCGTTGGCCGTATCCGGATTGTCGCGCAGGAAGGACTTGGCGTTTTCACGCCCCTGCCCCAGACGCTGGCTGTTATAGGAGAACCATGCGCCGGACTTCTCGACGATACCGGCCTTCACGCCGAGATCGACAAGCTCGCCGGTCTTGGAAACACCTTCGCCATACATGATGTCGAATTCAACCTGCTTGAAGGGCGGCGCCATCTTGTTCTTGACGACCTTGACGCGTGTCTGGTTGCCGACAACCTCTTCGCGTTCCTTGACGGCACCGATGCGGCGAATGTCGAGGCGCACCGAGGCGTAGAACTTCAGCGCGTTGCCGCCCGTCGTCGTTTCCGGCGAACCGAACATGACGCCGATCTTCATGCGGATCTGGTTGATGAAGATCACCATGCACTTCGACTTGGAGATCGAAGCGGTCAGCTTGCGCAGCGCCTGGCTCATCAGACGGGCCTGAAGGCCCGGCAGGCTGTCGCCCATCTCACCTTCGATTTCGGCACGCGGCGTCAGCGCCGCCACCGAATCGATGACGAGAACATCGACCGCACCTGAACGTACCAGCGTGTCGGTGATTTCCAGCGCCTGTTCGCCGGTATCCGGCTGCGAGATCAAGAGGCTCTGCAAATCCACGCCGAGCTTACGTGCATAGACCGGATCGAGCGCATGTTCGGCATCCACGAAAGCGCAGATACCGCCCTTTTTCTGGGCCTCCGCAATCGTCTGCAACGCCAGCGTCGTTTTACCGGAGCTTTCCGGGCCGTAAATTTCAACGATACGCCCCTTCGGCAGACCGCCGATACCGAGCGCAATATCCAGGCTGAGCGAACCCGTCGAAACGGTCTCCACCTCAACCACATTTTCATTGGAACCGAGCTTCATGATCGATCCCTTGCCGAACGACCGTTCGATCTGGGAGAGAGCCGCTTCCAGTGCCTTGCTTTTGTCCACCGATTTATCCTCTACGAGACGCAAAGAATTTTGTGCCATCCGAAACACCTTTAGGTTATTGAAGCCACGCAGGCAATGAAGCAGTATTGAAATGGTATGTACCCTATTTGTTCTCATTTCGCAAGGCGCGGCCAGCATATTGAAAACAAATAATGATAAGTGGTTTGTTCTGCCTTTGTTTTTTCCGACCCGGCCAATCGCCGCAAACCGGATGGAAAGGTGGATGAATACGGGATCCGGCCGAATCGTGCGGCCTTTCGATCCATGCAAGAGGGAAACGCAAGCGTGAAGAAAATACTCGTTCTGGGCGGCGCGCATATCGACAGGCGTGGCATGATCGAGACGGAAACAGCACCAGGCGCCAGCAATCCCGGCTCGTGGATGGAAGAGGCCGGCGGCGGCGGTTTCAACGCGGCGCGCAATCTTTCCCGGCTCGGTTTTGCCGTCCGCATCATTGCGCCGCGCGGCGGCGACGTGACCGGTGAAGCGGTGGCGGAGGCCGCGAGGCAGGCAGGCGTCGAAGACACGCCCTTCATTTTCCTCGACCGCCGCACGCCGAGCTACACCGCCATTCTGGAGCGCGACGGCAATCTGGTCATCGCCCTTGCCGATATGGACCTCTACAGGCTCTTCACCCCACGCCGCCTGAAAGTGCGCTCCGTGCGCGAGGCGATTACCGCGAGCGACTTTCTGCTCTGCGACGCCAATCTGCCGGAAGACACGCTGACCGCACTTGGCCTCATCGCCCGCGCCTGCGAAAAGCCGCTGGCAGCCATCGCCATTTCGCCCGCCAAGGCGGTGAAGCTGAAAGGTGCGCTTGCCGATATCGACATTCTTTTCATGAACGAGGCGGAGGCCCGCGCGCTGACCGGACAGACGGCGGAAAATGTCCGCGACTGGCCCGACATTTTGCGCCAGGCCGGGCTTGCCGGCGGCGTCGTTACCCGCGGTGCAAGCGAGGTGGTGGCTTTTAACGAAACGCAAACCGCAACCCTCAACCCTCCCCTCATTCGCGAGGTGAAAGACGTGACCGGCGCCGGCGACGCCATGGCGTCGGGTTATCTCGCGGCGATCACCGATGGTAAAACCATCGCGCAAGCCCTGCGAGTGGGCGCAGCGGCAGCGGCCATCACCGTGCAATCGCCTTTCGCCACTGCCCAAGACCTGTCAAAAGACAGTGTCGAGACGATGTTGGGGCTTGTCCCCATGGCAGAAATGCTGGCATGAACCCGTTTATTAGAGAACCTGGAACAAACAGAATGACCCGCCCCATCTCCCCGCTCCTGCCCATCGTTTATTCGCAAGAAGTCGCCGCCGCCAAGCAGCGCGGCGCGCCGATCGTCGCACTGGAATCGACCATCATCACCCACGGCATGCCCTATCCGGGTAATATCGAAATGGCAGAAAGCGTCGAGCAGATCATCCGCGATCAGGGTGCGGTTCCGGCCACCATCGCCGTCATTCACGGCACGCTGCATATTGGTCTGGAAAAGGATCAGCTGGAAGCACTGGCCCAGACTACCGACGCCATGAAGGTTTCCCGCGCCGATATCGCCTTCGCAATCGCCGAACGCCGCACCGGCGCCACCACGGTGGCTGCGACCATGATCGCCGCCGCCCGCGCCGGCATCCGCGTTTTCGCCACCGGCGGAATCGGCGGTGTGCACAAGGGTGCGGAAGAGACCTTCGATATTTCGGCCGACCTCACCGAGCTTGCCAAGACCGGCGTCATCGTCGTCTGCGCCGGCGCCAAGGCCATTCTCGACATCCCGAAGACGCTGGAGGTTCTGGAAACCAACGGCGTGCCGGTCGTGACATTCGGCTCAGAAGAATTCCCGGCCTTCTGGTCGCGTTCCTCCGGGCTGGCGAGCCCGCTTTCGCTCAACAGCCCGGCGGCGATCGCCAATTTCCAGACGACCCGCGAACAGCTCGGCATCGATGGCGGCATGCTGATCGCCAACCCCGTGCCGGAAGAAGACGAAATTCCCCGCGAAGAGATGGACATCTACATCAACCGCGCCATTTCCCACGCCGAGCGCGACGACATCAGCGGCAAGGCGGTTACGCCCTACCTGCTCGGCGATATCTTCCGGTTGACGGATGGCAGGAGCCTTGAGACGAATATTGCGCTGGTGCGTAACAATGCGCGGCTGGCTGCGGAGATTGCGGTGGCGCTGAACTGAGGAGATGCATCTTCTCCTCGTTCAGTTTCTTCGTGGAGATGCCCCATTAAAAAAGCTGCCAACTTCCGGCTTTTCAGGTTTTGGGCGGTCTTCACAAACCTCTCCTCCGTCATGCTCGGGCCTGTCCCGCGCATCTGCTACATCTCGACTAAACGAGACGTGATTGGATCCTCGGGACAAGCCCGAGGATGACGTCGAGCATGAGAATTGACGATAAAAAAGCCCGGAAAGCTTGCGCCTTCCGGGCCTGCGTTTTCCTACCTGAACCCAATCAGTTCTGGGCGACCGGCTTCACCAGCGGTGTCACACGGCGGATGGTGACGCGGCGGTTCTGCTGTTCCGGGCCGAGCGTCTGGACCTTCAGGTAACGCTCACCATACCCTTGCGTCGCGAGGTTTTCCGGCGGAATGCCGTAGACATCGGTCATGACGTTGGCGACAGAGGCGGCGCGTTCATCGGAAAGCACGAGATTGCTTTCATCCGAACCGACAGCATCGGTATGGCCTTCGATCAGGAAGGTTTCCGCCGGGTTCTTTTCCAGCGCCTTGTTGATCGCATCCGCCACCTTGCGCAGCGAGCGGGCCTGCGCCATCGGAATGTCAGAGCTTCCCGTGGCGAAGGTGATCGTATCGAGGTCGATACGGCGCACCTTGTCGCGGATACGGGCCGAATACCGCACTTCGTCCAGCGAATAGACACGCTCCACCGGCTCGACCGGCGGCTGTTCGAGGAAGCGGTAATAATCGCGGTCCGGATCGCTGGACGTGTCGATGATGTAGTCGCGAACCGGGATGCGAAGGCGCATCGGCGGCAGGTCGAGGCCCGGATCGCGATAGACGTAATCGCGGTCGGGTTCGTCCATCAGCTCGGGCGCATAGAACAGCACATATTCGCGGCCGCGATCGTCGATGCGCGAGCGCTGGATCACGTCGCCATAACGGTTGCGGATCGTCACCACCTGCGTACCGTCACGGCGCTCCACCGTTTCGCGGACGCGACCGCCTGGCAGACGCTCGTAATAGGGCTCGCCGCCATCGCGGATGAAGCGCTGGTTGTCGTCGCCACGCACCACGACACGATCACCGAATTGCAGGATGATCGGCGCATCACTGTCACGGTCACGCGGACGACCCTCACGCGGCTGCCATTCACGCACGCCCTCCGGCCGCTCATATTGCGGACGGCGGTCGATGCGTTCGCCCTGCTGGGAGGTGATGGCCTCCATTTTCACGGGCGGCGGTGGGGTTTTGCCTTCGGCGGCACCAGCGCGCTGCGCCTCGGCGTCGGAGGTCGGAACCTTCACGTCACCGGCCTGCTCGCGCTCGCGGCGGCGTTGCTCGCGGGCCTGATTGTTGCCGGAGCGTTCCACTTCCTTGTCGCTGTCGAGAACGGCTGCCCCTTTGTCCACCGGCAGGATGACAGTGTCGACAGACTTGGACGGGTCCTTGGCAACCGCCTTGGCCTTGTCCAACTCCTGCTTCGTCGTCGGCGGTGCTTCGGTTTGCGGAATGGCAACCTGATTGGGCACGGGCTCGCCGGCAGGTGCCTGTCCGGTGGTCGCGCCGTTTGGCACAGGCGCAGGCGTGCCGGGCAGCGGGGCTGCGGGCTCGGTCTTGCCCTGTCCTTCGACCGGCGGCTTTTCAGAAGGCTGCTGACCGGGAGCAGGATTGGGCTGCGCCTCCGGTGCCGGCGGACGTGCCGGTGTCGGCGCTTCGGTCGGAACGGGTGCTTCCTTGGCAGCGGGTTCAGGCGCTGCCGGTTTTTTCTCTGGAACCGCCTTTTCGGCAGGCTCAGCCTTCGGCGCAGGCGCTTCTACCGGCGGCTTCGCCGCTGGCTCGGCTGATTCAGGACGCTTGGCGGGCTCTTCGGCCGCTGGCTCCTTGGCACGCTCCGGCTTGCGCGGACGTTCCTTCGGTGCCTGCTCGGCAGGGGCTGCGTCAGGCGCCGGCTCGGGGCGTTTGCGGGCGGGTTTCGGTTCGCCTTCCGGCTGTGGCTCCTGGGCGCGACGTGCAGGTTCTTCTGCCTTCTGCTCCGCAGGTGCGGGTTCCGGGCGAGCCTCGGCCTTCGGCTCCGGAGGCGCTTCGCGTTTCGGCTCCGGTTCACGCTTGGGCTCTGGTTCGGGTTTCGGCTCCGGCTCGGGCTTCGGCTCAGCTTTGGGCTCAGGACGCGGCTCGGCGGGGGCTTCAGCCTTGGGTTCAGGTTTGGGCTGCGCCTCTTCGGCCTGCTGGCGCTGCTTGCGCAGAAGTTCTTCCGGGTTCTGTTCTTCGGCGACCTGCCCTTCCGGTTGCGCCTGCGCCAGAATAAGCGAGCTCTGCGTCTGGGGCATCTGTGCCTGCGCCCGCGCGGCTCCGGCAAAACCGGCGGAGGCCGGCTCCACGGCGATTGCCAGCGACATGAGGGGGAAAACCACCCCCGTCAGCAATGTGTTCTTCTTCAGCATTCGGTGCTTCCTCATTTGCCTTGTCTTATCGGCGCGCGCTATCGCGACGTCCCGGCTGCGCATGCAGGCGCTGGACAACGCCTGCCACACACTTCGGTTCCCATGATGACCAAAGCCTTGTGTACCGGAAATGAACAGATCAAGGCGTTTTCGTGAAAGCTCTGCGGCACAATCGCGGTGACTAATATTGCAGTTGCATTTTTTGACCAACCGGATGAATAATTGCCGCAAGCGCTGAAGGCCCCGGGAAACAAAAAACATCCCGCCGTGCCCTGCGCTCAAGGCGTCCGCACTGAAAACAACAACAGACTGCGGATGAACGACCAAAAGAGAGGATCGAAATGCCTATTTCCACCCGTCTGCTCGCAGCCGTATCGATTGCCGCCATCTCGCTGTTTTCAGGTGCCGCCCTTGCGCAGGACAAGATCGTCATCGGCACCGAAGGCGCCTACCCGCCCTTCAATAATCTTGAAGCCGACGGCACGCTGACCGGCTTCGACATCGACATCGCCAAGGCGCTCTGCGTCGAGATGAAAGCCGAATGCACCTTCGTCACCAATGACTGGGACGGCATCATTCCGGCCCTGCAGGCCAAGAAGTTCGATGCCATCATCGCGTCCATGTCGATCACGCCAGAGCGTCTCGAGAAGGTCGACTTCTCCAAGAAATATTACAACACCCCGCCGGCCATCGCCGTGCCGAAGGATTCGCCGATCAAGTCGGTCGACGATCTCAAGGGCAAGTCGCTCGGCGCACAGGGTTCCACCACCCACTCCAACTATGCCGAAAAGCATTTTCCGGATGCCGATGTGAAGATGTATCCGACCGCCGACGAATATAAGCTCGACATCGCCAATGGCCGCATCGACGCCGTCATCGACGATATCGTCGTGCTTTCGGAATGGCTGAAGACGGACGCCGGCAAGTGCTGCAAAATCCTGACGCCGCTTCCGGTTGACGTCGAGATCAACGGCAACGGTGCAGGCGTTGCCGTGCGCAAGGGTGACACGGCGCTCGCCGATAAATTCACCGCCGCCATCGCCGGTATTCGCGCCAACGGCAAATATCAGGAAATCAACAAGAAATACTTCGATTTCGACGTTTACGGCCAATAACCGGCACGACGTCTGTTGAAATCTGGTGGCGGAAGGCTTGCCCTTCCGCCATTTTTGTTTGAAAACGTCACTATAACAATCACGGCGGCTTAAGACCGCGGGGGAAAACTGGCATGAGCGGAGCATTTTCCGCCATAGGTGCGTTCTGGACCTATGTCTCGACACTTCTCGACCCATTTTGCGGTCCGGTCGGTCTCTTCTCGCTTCTCGGAAACGGCACCCTTGTTGCGTGCGGCGACGCAGGCTGGGGCGATGAAATCGCTTTCGGCGTCAAGGTCACGATCTCGCTGGCGCTTGCCACCCTGCCCGTCGGGCTGCTGATCGGCTTCCTCATCGCGCTTGCGGCGCAATCGGAGGAAAAGTCGCTGCGGCTGGCGACCGGCATATATACAACCATCTTCCGCGGCCTGCCGGAACTGCTGACACTCTTCATCGTCTATTACGGCATTCAGATGCTGCTGCAATCGATGGCAGGTTACGTCGGCATCACCGGACCGGTCGAGATCAACGCCTTCGTGGCCGGCATGGTCGCGCTATCAGTGGTGTTTTCATCCTATGCCTCCGAAGTGCTGCTTTCCGCCTTCAAGGCCATTCCCAAGGGTCAATATGAGGCGGGCCACGCCCTTGGTCTGTCTCGCGGCCGCACCATGGTGCTCATCATCATTCCGCAACTGGTCAGGATCGCCCTGCCCGGCATGACCAATCTCTGGGTCATCCTGCTGAAAGACACCTCCTACGTCTCGATCATCGGCCTTGCCGATATCGTCCGCCAGACCGGCATCGCCGCCCGCGTCAGCAAGGAAGCCTTCTTCTTCTACGGCATCGCCTGCCTGCTCTACCTTATTCTGGCCCTTCTCTCTTCCATCGGGATCGGTTTCATCGATCGCTGGTCGCGCAAATCGGAGGTAAGCCGGTGAGCCACATCCAGGAACTCATCCCGCCGCGCCCTGCCCCGGCCATTGCAGACAAACCGCTCAACATATCGCGTATCGTCGGCATCGCCGTCATCACGCTTTGGCTGCTACTCGCCGCCGGGCTGCTCTTCGCCATGATCGAAGGATGGGACTGGGCAAAGTTCGAGCGCTACGGGCCGCGTTATATAGACGGCCTCATCACCACCATCACGCTGGTCGGCAGTTCGATCATTCTCGGCGCAATCCTTTCGGTGCCGATCGCCTTCGCACGCATGTCGAAAAACCGCATCCTCGGCGCACTGGCCTATGCCTATGTCTACGTCTTCCGCAGCACACCGCTTCTGGCACAGCTTTTCCTGATCTATTACGGCCTTGGCAGCTTCCGCCCGCAACTGGAGGCGGTCGGTCTGTGGTGGTTCTTCCGCGAGGCATGGTATTGCGGCCTGCTGTCGCTAACCCTCAACACCGCCGCCTATCAGGCCGAAATCCTGCGCGGCGCAATCCGCAGCGTGCCGCTCGGCCAGCATGAGGGCGCGGCCTCGCTCGGCATTTCGAAATTCATCACCTTCCGCAAGGTCATCCTGCCGCAGGCGTTGATCGTCGCGCTGCGTCCCTATGGCAATGAGATCATCCTGATGATCAAGGGTTCGGCAGTCGTCTCCATCGTCACGGTCTTCGACCTGATGGGACAGACCCGCTACGCCTTTTCCCGCACATTCGACTATCAGGCCTATCTCTGGGCCGCGATCTTCTACCTGACGATCGTCGAGACGCTGAGACATGTCTGGGCCTGGCTGGAAGCCCGCCTGACGCGCCACCTCAAGCGTTAGGCCGAAGCTTGGCAGCACTCATCAACTGAGGCTGCCAACATTTTGAAAAATATAACTATTTTGTGACAGCCCATGGCTTTGGCAAGGTTGGATTAACCCTGTCGTGTTCCCATGTCAGATACAGCGGCAACGCTGTGATCGGCAATCATGGAAACGGGAACCGCCGTCATGAACAAGGACATGGAAATGATGCTGAGAGGCTACGGCCTCACCACCGCCCAGATATTCTACCGCATGCCGGACCATCCGCTGGTTCTGCAGACCTATGTCTGGCAGGACTACGATCTCGCCCCGGATTTTCCCGAAATGCACGGTTTCCTCAAATTCTGGCAGGAAAAGCTCGACGGACCGCTACACTCCGTCCGCTACGTGCACCGACAGGTGATCTCGGCGCAGGAATGGCGCGCGCTGAAAGGGGAGTTCATCATCCACTGAAAACTGTTCCCACATAAACGTTGCGCCAACCACCGTTGCGGCTTACAGCAAACGTCAACTGAAGACGTTATGGATACCGCACGATGACGAAGAACCAGAAAATCGACGAAGAAGCGCTTGCCGAAGCCTATAACCGCGCGCTTGCGCTTGAAAAAGCCGGCGATGTGGATGCGGCGGTAAAAGCCTACCAGGAAGTTCTGGCCATCGACCCGGAAGATCACGGCGGTGCCGCCGTGCGCATCGCCGCCATGGGCCGGGGCGAACAGCCGTCAAAAGCGCCCGACGCCTATGTCGAAACCCTGTTCGACCAGCACGCCGAAGCCTTCGAGGATATTCTTGTCGAACAACTCGGTTATGCTGTGCCGATGATGGTGCGCCAGCGCTTGCAGACGCTCAATCTCGGCCCCTTCAAGCGCCTGCTCGATCTCGGCTGCGGCACCGGCCTCACCGGCGAAGCGTTGCGCGACATGGCTGAGGACATCACCGGCATCGATATCTCCGAAAACATGGTCGAAATCGCCCATGAGAAGGACCTCTACGAGACGCTTTACGTGGCCGAAGCCGAGGATTTCCTTGAGGATAATGACGACGAACCCTTCGATATCATCACCGCAACCGACGTGCTGCCCTATCTCGGCGCGCTGGAACCGCTGTTTTTCGGTGCCGCCGAAAACCTCAATGCCGGTGGCCTGCTGATCTTCTCGTCGGAAACCCTGGACGAAGAGACCTTGGCCGGACGTCCCTATATGGTCGGCCCGCACCACCGTTTCGCCCATGCGGAAGACTATGTCCGCGAACGGCTGGCGGCGACGGGTTTCGATATCCTCGAAGTCACCGACATCAATGTCCGCATGCAGGACGGCAACCCGACACCGGGCCATCTGGTGATTGCCAAGCTCAAGGGCTGATAACTCGGCATTTCGGCATATTTCTTCTCCCCGCCGGGGAGAAGGTGGCCCGAAGGGTCGGATGAGGGGTTAACGTCAGCGATATACGGAGAGCTTGCCCCCTCATCCCGCTGCCGCGGACTTCTCCCCCTCGGGGAGAAGAAACAAGTGGCGCCAGCTCGTGCCAATGCGGCGGGCTCTGCTTTGCTGAATCAATATCTCATCAAGATCGCCCAGCCGATTGAAGAGACTCAACTTTCCGTCGCGGCAAATAAAAAAGCCCTCCCCGGCAACCGGAAAGGGCATTGCTCAAAAACCGGATGAGCGGCGCGTCACTCCTCGCCGGATTTCGGATTATCCAGCAGCATGTAATCAAGCGGCAGTTCCGTCGTATATTTGATCTGCTCCATGGCAAAGGCCGACGACACATCGCGAATTTCGATCTTGGCGATCATCCGCTTGTAGAAGGCGTCATAGGCCGCAATGTCAGGAACGACGACGCGCAGGAGATAATCGACATCGCCGCTCATGCGGTAAAATTCGACGACCTCCGGAAATTCGGAAACCACCTCGGAGAAGCGCTTCAGCCATTCGATCGAATGGGAGGCCGTGCGGATGGAGACGAAAACCGTGACCTTGGTGTTGACCTTGACCGGATCGAGCAGCGCCACGCGCCGGCGGATAACGCCGTCCTCCTCCATCTTCTGGATACGCCGCCAACAGGGCGTCGTGGAAAGTCCGACCTTTTTCGCCAGATCAGCGACGGCCAGCGTGGAATCCTCTTGCAGAATGCGTAAAATCTTGCGGTCTAGGCGATCCAATGCGTCTACCCTCCTGAATTAATTTCCTTTCAATACACTAATTTTCGCATAAAAACAGAAAATTGTTTCACTAAAGCCGCATTTCCACATGTTGTCGCAGAACCGGAAGCAGCTCCTGCGTGAACCACGGGTTCTTTTTCAGCCAGCCGGTATTGCGCCAGCTGGGGTGCGGCAGCGGTAAAATGCCGGGGCCGGAATTGGCATGCAGGTAGCCGCGCCAGTTCTGCACGGTTTCGGTCATGGTTCTGCGCCGCCTTTCGCCCAGATGAAAAGCCTGCGCATATTGGCCGACAGCAAGGATCAGCTCCACCTGTGGCATCGCCGCCATCACCCGCTCACGCCATGCAGGCGCACATTCGCGCCGCGGCGGCAGGTCGCTGCCCTTGTCGTCATAACCCGGAAAACAGAAGCCCATGGGCACGATGGTGAAGCGGTCGAGATCATAAAAGGTCTCGCGGTCGACATTCAGCCATTGCCGAAGCCTGTCGCCGGAAGCGTCATTAAAGGGCAGTCCCGTCTCGTGCACACGCAGCCCCGGCGCCTGCCCGGCAATCAGGATGCGGGCCTTCTTCGACATGACAACCACCGGCCGCGGTTCATGCGGCAGGCAATCGGTCATGCCCCTGACAGGTGCGTCACGACAGATGCGACAGCGGGCAATCTCGCCGCGCAACTCATCCAGCCCATCATCAAACCTTGGCATGGATTGGACCAGCTCAGCCATGCGACCATCCCAGAAGATGGCGGATGACGGTCAGGAAACCGGCCGCCGGTGTCTCGATATCCGCTGCGCGGTGCTCGCGCCGCCATTGCGAAGGTTTTTCGAATTCGCCCGCCCAGATGCCCCGCGCCTCCCGGCGCGCTGCTGCCTGTTCGCCGGAAAACTGGAAATAACCGGAAGCGAGGGCAAAACCCGCCGACACCATGTCCGCCGAAATATCCCTGCCGCCGGCGGCGCAATAGACGAGCAGCCGCCCGTAACGGTCCCGCGAACTGCCGGAACAGGAGAAATCCTGCGCCACGACCAGCCGTTGCAGCACACGGCGTGCCTCCTCCCCGCAGGGCCAGGTTTCAGTGCCGCGCCGGCATGTCTGCGACAATTCGGGCGCATCGATGCCCAGCAGACGAAACCGTTCTTCACCCTTTGCAAGCGTATCGCCGTCGATTACGAAGAAACGGCCGCCATAGGTCTCGCTGTTGATCTGATCGAGCTTGGCGGCAATCAGGATACCGAGAAAAACCGCAGCAAGAAACAGCCCGCCGTCGCGGAACGCCGAAAAACCCCTGCGTCTGCCTCCGTTTCGTCCCATGTAACAACAAACCCTTGTCAGAAATGGCAAACAAATCCTTTCACGGCAGCATCTTCTTAAGATTTTAAGCGTAGCCTGCAAGGGTTCATGTCACCTGCGTTGTAACAATGAGTAAAAGCGTCAGCACGTCCACCGACAAGATCATCGTCGACCGCTCGAAAAAACACCGCAACAAGGCGGTTTTCGACACGGTGAAGACGACGCGTGAACGCCTGCAGCAAGGTGCTGGCGGAAGTGACGCCTATGAACGCGAAATGCTGACCATGCACATCGCCGAAGCCCTTCAGGGCGCGATGATCATGCCGCTCTTCATTGTACTTGCCTCCATCATCGGCCTTTACATCACCCGTGACATCGGCCTGATCGTCTGGTCGCTGGCTGCGCTGAGCTTCCATGCCATGTCGCTGATACTGGCAAAACGGGCAGCAAAACAGGAGATCACGGCCGAAAATCTCCAGCACTGGAGAAATCTCTTCCTCGGCATGCAGATCCTCATCGGCTGCGCATGGGCCATGTTCGCACTGGCCGAACCGGTGCGCAACGACCCGACGCTCGTTCTCTTCTTCAAGGGCGCAACGCTGCTGATCGCGCTTTCGCTGACCGCCATGGCCAATTTCATGCTGCGGCGGGCGACGTTCATGACTTTCCTGCCGGTGCTGGCAGCGCTGTGCGTCACCTCGGCCATCTCGCGTAATCCCTTCGATCTCGGCCTTGCGCTGATGTTCGGTATGGCGATCCTGTTCTGTCATCGCATCACCAGCCGGCTCTACCAGACCAGCGTCAAACTGCTCTCTTCCCAGACGGAAAAGGACGACCTGATCGCCGAACTCGAAGTCGCCAACTCGGTTTCGGATGAGGCGCGGCGGCGCGCGGAAGAGGCCAATCTGGCCAAATCGCGTTTTCTCGCCTCCATGTCGCATGAGCTGCGCACCCCGCTCAACGCCATTCTCGGCTTCTCCGAGGTCATGGCGTCAGAAGTGCTGGGTCCGCTCAACAATCCGCTCTACAAGGAATATTCCGGCGATATCCATCGCTCCGGTCAGCATCTGCTCGATCTCATCAACGAAATCCTCGACCTGTCGCGCATCGAGGCCGGCCGCTACGACTTGAACGAAGAGTCGATCTCGATGCTGGAAATCGCCGAGGATTGCATCGGCATGATCCAGCTGCGCGCCCGCGCCAAGACCATCAGGATTTCGCAGCAGTTCGAAGGCAGCCTGCCACAGGTCTGGGCGGATGAAAAAGCGATCCGGCAGGTCATCCTCAACCTTCTCTCCAACGCTGTGAAATTCACGCCCCAAGGCGGCGAAATTCTTGTGAAAGCGGGCTGGACGGCGGGCGGCGGGCAATATGTATCGATCAAGGATAACGGCCCCGGCATTCCCGAGGACGAAATTCCGATTGTCCTGTCCGCCTTCGGTCAGGGATCGATCGCCATTAAAAGCGCCGAACAGGGAACCGGGCTTGGCCTGCCCATCGTTCAGGCCATTCTCGCCAAGCATGACGGCCAGTTCATCCTGAAATCGAAGCTGCGCGAAGGCACCGAAGGCATCGCCATCCTGCCGGCAAAACGCGTATTGCAGAGCCTGCCGGCCGTGGAAGAAACCCACGCGATCCAGCCGCGCCGCCGATCCTTCGCATAAGGGCTTAACGCCTCAGAAGAACAGCGTCGTCACCAGCGAATAGAGCACGAAAAATCCGTTCGCCATCAACAGGCAGAAGACGGCGAAGGAGCCGAGATCCTTGGCATGTCGTCCGACCGAGGAAATTTCCGGCGAGATGCGGTCCACCAGCTCCTCGATCGCGGTATTGAGCGCCTCGATCGCAAACAGCAGCAGCATCAAAACCGTAAAGACGAGGAGATGCGCAAACGGCGCGCCGACGACCAGAAGCAGGGTAAGCCCGACGCCGAAGGCCAGAACCTCATGCCGGAACGCCGCTTCCTGCCACAGCCGGCCCAGTCCCTGCACGGAATAGCGGGCCGCGGCGAACAGATGCCGCCAGCCCTTTTCCTTGCGGAAAACGGGCTCGGGTTGCTTCTTGTGCGGCGTCGCGTCCATCTTTGACCTCAATGATCGGTACGGGGGCTGATGTGGGTATCCACACCCGCCGCTTCAAAGGTCGCCATACCGGAGTGGCAGGCAGCCGCAGCCTTGACGATACCGGCGGCCAGAGCCGCACCCGTGCCCTCACCCAGCCGCATGCCAAGCGCCAGAAGCGGCGTCTTGCCGAGCTTTTCGACGGCTGCCAGATGGCCGGGTTCGCCAGAGACATGGCCGATCAGGCAATGGTCGAGCGCCGAAGAATTGGCGGCCTTCAAGAGAGCGGCAGCGGCAGTTGCCACATAACCGTCGATCAGCACGGGAATGCGCTGCACGCGGGCGGCGAGGATAGCGCCGGCAATCGCCGCAATCTCGCGCCCGCCAAGGCGGCGCATGATTTCGAGCGGGTCGGACAGGTGGTCCTTGTGGAAATCGACGGCAGCCTTCACCGCCGCGATCTTGCGGGCCATGACCTCACCTTCGGAACCGGTGCCGGGGCCGGTCCATTCTTCCGCCGTGCCGCCATAGAGCGCCAGATTGATCGCCGCTGCAATCGTGGTGTTGCCGATGCCCATTTCACCCACACAGAGGAGATCGGTGCCACCGGCAATCGCTTCCATGCCGAAGGCCATGGTGGCCGCGCAGTCGCGCTCGGAAAGAGCGGGTTCGCAGGTGATATCACCGGTCGGATAATCAAGCGCCAGATCGAAGATTTTCAGGCCCAGATCGTTGGTGACGCAAATCTGGTTGATCGCCGCGCCGCCGGCTGCAAAATTCTCCACCATCTGCTGGGTCACGGAGGTCGGATAGGGCGTAACGCCGTGCCGGGTGACGCCGTGATTGCCGGCAAAGATCGCCACCAGCGGGCGGGTGACGGCGGGCGAACGGCCCGACCATGCGGCCAGCCACATGGCGATTTCTTCCAGACGGCCAAGCGAACCGGCAGGCTTGGTCAGCTGCGCATTGCGCTCCTTGGCCGCCACCAGCGCATGCGCATCCGGGCCGGGAAGCTCACGCAACAGCGCGCGAAAATCGTCGAAGGGCAATCCGCTCATGCTCATGGTGTCGGTCTCTTTCGTAGCCGGGTTGGCTGTCGCATCGGCTCATGCGTCCGGAACTTGTGTTTTCCGGCAAATCGGTCTTTGTTGCGCCTCTCATAATCGCGGATGCGCCGCGGAACAACCGGAAATGCAAGTGCAGCAACGGAGACAGCATGAAGGCCCGGGATTTTATAACAGATGTCATGCATTCCGTTGCCTTTCTCAGCCGCCTGCCGGTGCCTGCACGGTTTTTCGGCGATGTTGACGGCCTCTCGATGCGCCGCACCGCCCGCGCCTTTCCGGCCGCAGGCCTGCTGATCGCCCTGCCCGCCGCTTTTCTGGTGGTTGTTTTTGCCGCCTTCGATGCCTCGCCGCAACTCACCGGCTGGCTTGCCATAGCCCTGACGGCGCTCATCACCGGTGCACTGCACGAGGACGGGCTGGCCGATATGGCCGATGGTTTCGGCGCAGGCAAGGACAAGGCGCGAACGCTTGAGATCATGAAGGACAGCCGCATCGGCAGCTATGGCACCATCGCCATGATCCTCTCCTTCGCGCTGCGCGCCACCGCACTCGCATCGCTCATCGAGACCCTGCCCGCCAAAACCGCCGCCGCCAGCCTGATCGCAGCGCTTGTCATGAGCCGCGCTCTTATGGTGTGGCACTGGCAGGCCCTGCCCGCCGCCAAAACCTCCGGCATCGCCGCCGGCGCCGGCCAGCCGGGGACAAGCGAGCGCAACATCGCGCTCGCGGCCGGGCTGCTGGTCTTCATCCTCTTCACACTGCACGCTTTGCCTATTCTGTCGATTGCACTTGTGCTGGCGGCAGCCTTTCTGGCCTCAATGCTGTTCGCCAGGTTCTGCGACGGGAAGATCGGCGGTCATACCGGCGATACGATCGGCGCCTGCCAGCAGATCACGGAGATCGTTACTCTCGTCGCCCTTGCCCTTGCGGCGTGACGGCCTGATATAGATCAGCATGGAAACACCCTGCATTCACATCTGCCGCCTTGACGCGACCAACAGCCTCTGTATCGGCTGCGGCCGCACGCTGGATGAAATCGGCGGCTGGGCGGGTTATAGCGACGAGAAACGCCGCGCAATCATGCGGGCGCTGCCGCAAAGACTGGCAAATTTGAGCGAGACCGCCAAGGAGACGCATACCGCATGAACAGGCTGACCATCGTTCTCCTTCTTCTGGCAGTGGGTCTTGGCCTGCTTGTCATCAATCACGATGGCGGCCGCACCCTTGGCATCGATAATGATCAATTCGCGCAGGTGCTCTATCTGGTACCCATTGCCGGCCTCCTGTCGGCCGGCATTCTGGCCGGGAGACGTGGCAGCCTCGGCACAGTCATGCGCCAGCTCGCCGTCTGGCTCGTCATCATCCTCGGCCTCGTTTCCCTCTATCTCTATCGCTACGACCTGCAATCCTTCGGCGACCGGCTGCTGGGTGGCCTGATGCCCGGCCGCGCCGTGGTGGTGACGACATCAGGCGGCGAACAGGAGATCGTGCTGCACAAATCGATGAGCGGCCATTTCGAGGCGAATGTCGGCGTTGATGGCAAGACGATCCATATGCTCGTCGATACCGGCGCAAGCTCCGTGGTGCTGGCCAATGCCGACGCGGCCGCAATCGGCATCGACACCGGCAGCCTGCGCTATACCGTACCGGTCATGACCGCAAACGGCCGCACGGCAGCTGCCCCCGTCACCCTGTCGGAAATCGGCATCGGTCCGATCGTGCGCCGCAACATCTCTGCCCTCGTCGCCCAGGATGGCCAATTGGGCCAGAGCCTGCTCGGCATGAGCTTCCTGTCGACGCTCGGTTCGCTGCAGATGCAGACGGACGAATTGCGATTGCGGGACCGCTAAACCGCAGGCATCAGGGGCTACGCCTCGGCACGCCGCATTCGTCATCGGCCGCGGAAAGGAAATACCCCGTTTCGGGCACAATCGGAATGTTCTTTTCGCACTGACCTATCGCGACAGAGCATTCCCCCTTGATTCCTTCCCATTTGATAATTTATGTTGGTGATGTTCTCAGGGCGGGGTGCAATTCCCCACCGGCGGTATCGGGATTTGTCCCGGAGCCCGCGAGCGCTTCCGGTCTCCAAAGCCAGAAGGTCAGCAGATCCGG
Source organism: Agrobacterium burrii (assembly GCF_017313405.1). NCBI lineage: Bacteria > Pseudomonadati > Pseudomonadota > Alphaproteobacteria > Hyphomicrobiales > Rhizobiaceae > Agrobacterium > Agrobacterium burrii. The sequence continues at coordinate 309,360 of NZ_JAFLNA010000004.1, read as the reverse complement.
TGAGAGGCCGGAGCCGACGGTATAGTCCGGATGGAAGAGGACAAGGCATAAAGACGCCCGCGTTTCGTGGGCTTCGCATTGCATTGTTCGCCCAAGGGATATTTGGCGCTTCTTGAAGCGCGAAAATGCCGCAAAACGGCATAACCCCTTGAAAGGCTTGAAATAGAATGACCATTGCTAAAATTGAAGACGCGATCGACGCCATTTCCCGTGGCGAGATGGTGATTGTGGTTGACGACGAGGACCGCGAAAACGAAGGCGATATCATCGCCGCTTCCGACAGCATTACCCCGCAGCAGATCGCTTTCATGATGAACCATGCGCGCGGGCTGATCTGCGTTGCCCTGCCGGGTGAACGTCTCGATGCCCTCGACATTCCGCTGATGGTGTCGCGCAATACCGAATCCCTCAAGACGGCCTTCACCGTGTCGGTGGACTATATTCCGGGCACCACCACAGGCATTTCCGCCGCCGACCGGGCAAAGACAGTGCGTGCGCTGGTGTCGGAAGGCTCGCGCCCGGATGACTTCGCTCGCCCCGGTCATATCTTCCCACTGCGCGCCAACCCGGACGGTGTGCTTGGCCGCACCGGCCACACGGAAGCAGCCGTCGATCTCTGCCGTCTTGCCGGAAAATTCCCGTCCGGCACCATCTGCGAAGTCGCCAATGACGACGGCACCATGGCCCGCCTGCCGCAACTCGAAGTCTTCGCCGAACGCCACGGCCTGCTCGTCGTGACGATCAAGGACCTCGTTTCTTATCTGAAGGGCGAGGTTGTCGAGGACGTGGTGCAGAAGCAGGTCGCCTGATCTGCTGCTAGTGTTGTGAATACGAAAACGCCCGGCTGGAGCCGGGCGTAAAATTGGAAGTAGACCTTACCTCTTACGCAACGTCATCCTCGGCCCTGTGCCGAGGATCTAAACACGTCGAATGAAATCAATACGTTGCAGATCCTCGGGACAAGCCCGAGGATGACGGCAGTGGATTTTTCGGACTTCATCAGTCGTTGAAGCTGGGCTACCATGCCAACCCTACCAGCAGCAGAAACCGCCATCCACCAGCAGGTCCACACCTGTCACGAAGCTCGCGGCGTCCGACAGCAGGAAGATCGCCGGGCCGACCATTTCGTCCACGCCCGCCATGCGCTGCATCGGCGTCTGCTCTTCGAAGAGCTTGGTCTGGTGCACCATTTCCGGCCGGGTGTTCATCGGCGTTGCGGTATAACCCGGCGAGATGGTGTTGACGCGAATGCCGCGCCCTACCCATTCCATCGCCATGGATTTCGACATGTGGATGACGCCCGCCTTCGAGGCGTTGTAGTGGCACTGCATCAGCCCGCGATTGACGATGACGCCGGACATGGAGGCGATGTTGACGATCGCCCCACGGCCGTTTTTCAGCATGGCATTGGCTTCCGCCTGACAGGAGAGAAAAACGCCCTTCAGGTTGATGTCCATCATCGTCTGGAACTGGCTTTCCTCCATCTCCTCGGCCGGATTGGCATTGGCGATGCCGGCGGCGTTGACGGCAAGCGACAGCGCGCCGAGTTCAGCCTCCGTGCGGGCGACGGCTTCGGTCAGCGCCTGCTTGCTGGTGACGTCGGCGGCGATCTGGATCGACTTGCGGCCGGCCTTGGCGATGAAATCGGCCGTCTGCGCCAGACCGTCATCGGTACGGCGATCAAGCAGCGCGACATTGGCGCCGGACTGGGCAAGCCCCATGGCGATCCGCTGGCCGATGCCGGAACCGGCGCCGGTGACAAGCGCCACCTGACCGGAAAGATCGAACAGTTTCGGCGCGTTGAGCGTGATGGTGGACATCGCTATTTCCTTCTTCAGATGGTTGCCAGTTCCATGACCGAGACGTCGTTGGCGTCGTCGCGGTTAAGGATGCCGGCCTGTGTTCCCTGCGCAAGCACGAGGATGCGGTTCGAAACGCCCAGCACCTCTTCCAGATCGGAGCTGACGACGATGACGGCTACACCGTCCTTCGCCAGACCGACGATGATATCGTAGATGCCAGCGCGCGCGCCGACATCGATGCCGCGCGTCGGCTCGTCCAGCACCACCACACGCGGATTGCGGGCAAGCCATTTGGCGATGACCACCTTCTGCTGGTTGCCGCCGGAAAGATCCGACGCCGGCTGTTCGCTGCGGCCCTTGACCCCGAATTTGGCGATAGCTTCCTTGGTAAAGGCGCGCTTGATGCGCGGCGTGATCCAGCCCGTGCCAACGCGGTCGAGATTGGCGTAGATCAGGTTTTCACCGATCTCGTGCTCCACCACGAGCCCCTGCAGCTTGCGGTCTTCCGGCACCATGACGATGCCCTTCTCTATGGCATCCGCCGGGCTTTTCAGCGTCAGCACCTTGCCATCCAGCAGCACCTCACCCGCGCTCGTCGGATCGGCACCGGAAATGGCGCGGACCAGTTCGGTGCGCCCCGCACCGATCAGGCCGGCAATGCCGAGAATTTCGCCGGCGCGGACGCCGAAGCTGATATCGCGGAACGCGTTGTTCGCGCCGGTCAGCCCCTTGACCTCCAGCACCACCTTATCCTGCGGCTCAGGCAATGCTGGGAACAGGCGTTCCAGCGAGCGGCCGACCATGCTTTCGACGATGGTGCGCACCGGCGTCGCGCTGTCGGCAAATTCATGCACGCGCTCGCCGTCGCGCAACACGACGATGCGGTCGGTGATCTGTCTGATTTCTTCCATACGGTGGGAAATGTAGATGATGCCAACACCCTCGGCGCGCAGCTTGCGCACCTGCTCGAACAGCGCCTGCGTTTCCGCGCCACCGAGTGCGGCCGTCGGCTCGTCGAGGATCAGGAGCTTGGCGTCAAGCGCCAGCGCCTTGGCGATCTCGATCAGCTGCTGGTTCGCGGTCGAAAGGCCGCCCACCTTGCGGGTGGCGGGAATGTGAAGATTGAGGCGCGCCAGCTGCTGCTGGGCTCTGCGCACCATCTCGGCGTTGTCAACAACGCCGTTTTTCATGAGCCAGCGGCCGATGAAGACGTTTTCAGCGATGGAAAGCTCCGGCAGAAGCTTCAGCTCCTGATGAATGAGAACGATGCCCTTGTCGATCGCCTCGCGCGGCGATGCCGGCGCGTAAGGCTGACCAAGCCAGGTCATCTTGCCTTCGGACGGCTCGCGCGAACCCGCGATAATGCCTGACAGCGTGGACTTGCCCGCGCCGTTTTCACCGAGCAAGGCCACCACCTCGCCCGGATAGACGTCGAGATCGACGGCCTTCAGAACCTCGAGCGGACCGTAACGTTTGCTGATGCCACGGAGCGAAAGAACCGGCTCGCGCATGACGGGACCTCCCAGGGAGCATTCACAGCGGACAGAGGCCGCAGCTTTGCGTCCGAATTGCGTAAAGACGAAACAATGATAACCCCGCGCATCCAACGGACACGCGGGGGCAGAGATATTACGGATGGTTGGCGATAAAGCCTTCGACGTTTTCCTTGGTGGTCAGCGTCGCATCGGAGAGCTGCACGGCCGGAACCTTCTCGCCGCCGACGATCTTGACCGCCATTTCGACAGCCATGCGGCCCATCTTCTGGGTCTGCTGCGTCGCGGTCACGTCGAAGACGCCGTTCTTCAGCGCTTCAAGCGCTGCCGTGTCGCCATCGAAACCACCGACGACGATCTTCTGCGAAGGGTTGGCAACCTTGATTGCCTGTGCCGCGCCAAGCGCCAGACCGTCGGCCTGTGCAAAGACGATGGAGACATCGGGATTGGCCTGCAAAAGGTTCTGCATGATCTGGAAGCCTTCGTCCTGGCTCCACATGTTGGACCACTGTTCGGCAACCACCTTCACGCCGGCATTGGCCTTGACCGATTCCATGCAGCCCTTGGTGCGGTCCACTTCCGGCGTCGTGCCCTTCTGGCCATGAATGATGACCATCTTGCCGGCGCCACCGGCCTGCTTGATGATGTAGTCGCACACCGACTTGGCGGAAGCGACGGAATCGGTTGCAAGGAAGGTATCGCCCGGTGCGCCATCGGCATTGCGGTCGATGTTGATGACCGGAACGCCGGCGGCTTTCGCAAGCTTCACCGGAACGGTGGCGGCAGCGGCGCCAGCCGGAATATAGATCAGCGCGTCGATGTTCTGGGTCAGCAGATCCTGGATCTGGTTGACCTGCGTCGGGCCATCGCCCTTGGCGTCGACGGTGACGACGGAAATGCCGCGCGTCTTGGCTTCGGCTTCGACGGCCTGCTTGATCTGGTTGAAGAAGTTCGCCTGCAAATTGGCGACGGCAAGGCCGATCTTCTTGACTTCGGCGGCGTTGGCAGAGCCGAGCGACAGGGCGAGAAGGGCGGCGGATGTCAGCAGAATGCGTGAAAATTTCATGATTATTCCTCCATTTGTTGATTTTTGACCCTCGGGCAGATCGAACCTCCTCCCCTCCGGCCGTTTTTCACGCCTCCCGTATCGGGAGGTCTTTTATTGCGCGGACGGCTCATCACCGTCCGCAGGCAAATTCAGCTTCTGCGGCGGCGCAGCGTTTCAGCGCCCACGGCCAGCACGATGACGACACCGATGATGACCTGCTGCAAAAAGGGAGAAACGTTGAGAAGATTGAGGCCGTTGCGCAGCACGCCAATGATCAGCACGCCGATCAGCGTTCCGCCAATGCCGCCCGCACCACCCGAAAGCGATGTTCCGCCGATGACGACGGCCGCAATCGTATCCAGCTCGTAACCGAAGCCGCTGGAGGGCTGCACAGAGTCCAGACGCGCGGCGAGCACGATGCCGGCCAGACCGGCAAGAACCGCACAGGCGACATAAACGCAGATCGTCACCAGCGGCACGTTGATGCCGGCAAGACGCGCCACTTCCGGATTGCCGCCCACCGCATAAACGGTACGGCCTTCGGAGCGGAAGCGCAGGAAAAGCCAGGTCACGAGAACCACGACCAGCATCAGCAGCACGGTTGCCGTCAGCACGCCGAAATGACGGTCGATGGCGAGCATCATGAACCAGTCAGGAAAACCGACGATCTGCTGGCCGTCCGTGATCATATTGGCAAGACCGCGCGCCACCGACATCATCGCAAGCGTGGCGATGAAGGCCGGAACCCGGAAGGCGGTCACGAGAATACCGACCACAAGACCGCAGGCGGCAGAGGCGATCAGCGCCAGCACAATGGCCATACCCATCGGCATGCCGGCGACATTGGCCGTCCAACCCATGATCATCATCGACAACGCCAGAACCGAACCGACAGACAAATCGATGCCGCCGAGCAGAATGACGAAGGTCATGCCGACCGCCATGATGCCGAGAACCGTGATCTGGTCGAGAATGTTCAGGCCGTTTCGAAGCGACAGGAAGTTTTCGCTGGTGAAGGTGAGGAACACACACAGCAGCAACAGGCCCAAAAGAGGTCCGGTCGCACCGCTTAACCAGGCAAGCGGGCTTCTGGTGTGCGTGACCCCCTCATTGCGTTCAAGCGCGGACATGGCTCCTCCCGAGTGACTGTCTTGTATTTTTTAAACCGATTAGAATAATTATTCATCCTCGGTGAAACATGCATAAGCCAGTTAGGAGAAGCTTGTCAATAGGCTTGGATAGCGGGATGGACCACGGCGGAAGACACGGCGGCTTGAGACTGGCGCTTGCCGATCCCATTGCTGTGCCTGCCACAAGAATCCAGCCTGTGCGGGTGTGCACGGCGAAAAGAGACCTTCCAACCCAAGGGCTTGAGCTGGCTGAATTCCTTTGACCAGTACAGGAACGAGGCCGCCGCGAGGCTCGCCGCCATGAAATCATGCCTCGCGTCGGGAAGGAATGACGTGGGCTGAAACACGAGAATCCATAATTGCATCTTGACAGAAACGCCAAGTCTGCAATTATATAAACATCTGTATAAATATTCACACGCATGTTTTGAAGAGGATCCCATGCAGCCCACAGAGCTAGAGCGCATTGCGCGCCAGATCCGCCTGCGCGACCTGCAGGCTGTTTTCGAAGCGGGCGCCGGCCATATTGGCGGCGAATTGTCGGCTATCGACATCATGACCGCCCTTTATTTCCGCGTTCTGCGCATCTGGCCGGATGATCCGAAGAACCCTGCCCGCGACCGTTTCGTGCTGTCGAAGGGCCACACGGCCTGCGCGCTTTATGTGACGCTGGCCAAGCGCGGTTTCATTCCGGAAGAGGAAATCTCGACGTTCCTCAAGCCGAATTCCCGCCTCAACGGCCATCCGAACTGCAACAAGGTGCCGGGTGTCGAAACCAATACCGGCCCACTCGGCCACGGGCTGCCGGTTGCCGTCGGCATGGCCACGGCGGCCAAGCTTTCCGGCGCGGACTACCACACCTATGTCATGACCGGTGACGGCGAGATGCAGGAAGGCTCCAACTGGGAAGCCATCATGTCCGCCGCGCAATTCGGCCTGAACAATCTGACGCTGATCATCGACCACAACCGCTTCCAGCAGGGTGCGGCCATTGCCGACACCAACGATGTCGCGCCGCTTCGCCCCAAGCTCGAGGCTTTCGGCTGGGAAGTGACGGAAATCAACGGCAACGCCATGGCGGAAGTCGTGTCCGCGCTGGAGCATCGCGGCACCCGTCCGCATTGCATCGTCGCCCACACCAATAAAGGCCACGGCATTTCCTTCATGCAGGACCGCGTGGACTGGCACCACAAGGTTCCGAGCAAGGAACAATATGAAATTGCCGTCAAAGAACTTTCGGAGGCATTGTGATGAACGCGCCCGTAACCGCCGCCAAACTTTATGACTGCCGCGACGCCTTCGCCGAAACGCTGGAGGCGCTGGCCGCCAACAATGACAAGGTCGTCGCCGTCTGCAACGATTCGGTCGGTTCCTCGAAGCTCGGCGGCTTCAAGTCGAAATTCCCCGAGCGCCTGATCAATGTCGGCATCGCCGAACAAAACATGGTCGGCGTCGGCGCAGGCCTTGCCAATGGCGGCCAACTGCCCTTCGTCTGCGGCGCATCCTGCTTCCTCACCGGCCGCGCGCTGGAGCAGATCAAGGCTGACCTTGCCTATTCCAACACCAATGTGAAGCTGATCGGCATATCCTCCGGCATGGCCTATGGCGAGCTGGGACCGACACATCACTCCATCGAGGATTTCGCCTGGACCCGTGTTCTGCCGAATCTGCCCGTCATCGCCCCCTGCGACCGCATCGAAACCGCAGCCGCCGTCAAATGGGCGGCGGATTATGCCGGCCCCTGCTTCCTGCGCCTGTCCCGCGTCGGCGTGCCGGATCTTCTGCCGGAAGGCCACGTCTTCGAACTCGGCCGCGCCAACCTGCTGCGTGAAGGTTCCGACCTGACGCTGATCGCCAATGGCACGCTGACCCACCGCATCGTCAAGGCCGCCGATATTCTCGCCAGCCGCGGCATCAAGGCCCGCGTGCTGAACATGGCGACCGTTCGCCCGATCGACGAAGCGGCCATCGTCGCGGCGGCGAAGGAAACCGGTGCTATCCTGACAGCTGAAGAACATTCGATCTTCGGTGGCCTCGGCTCGGCCATCGCCGAAGTCGTGGTCGATCAGGCTCCGGTGCCGATGAAACGCCTCGGCGTTCCCGGCGTCTTTGCCCATACCGGCTCGGCGGAATGGCTGCTGGATCAATTCGGCATGGCCCCTGACGCCATTGCGGATGCGGCACAAGCGCTGATCAAGAGAAAATAAAGTCTCCTCCCAGGGGTCGTCGCGTGTCTTCGGATACGCGGCGACGTCTTTTTAGGACACACGCACCTTCTTAAACAAAGAGGCCCGTGTGAAAATGACCGCCGCAGACGAGAGAACACAGTGATGCGCGCTATTCTGTCCATCGATCAGGGCACCACCAATTCCAAGGCCATTCTCGTTGCGGAAAGCGGAGAGTTGCTGGCGCGCGGATCGTCGCCGGTCGGCATTACCTATCCGCAGCCCGGCTGGGTGGAACAGGAGCCGAACCGCATCTGGGCCTCGGTGCGCGAAGCGATTTCCGCCTGCCTTGCGGCAGCCCCCTCCGACATCAGCGTCGAAGCCATCGCCATTTCCAACCAGCGCGAATCGGTGACGATCTGGGACGGCGAAACCGGCGAGCCGCTCGGCCCGGTTTTGAGCTGGCAATGCCGCCGCACCGCGCAGGATTGCGCAGACCTGATCGAAAAGGGCCATTCCGAGCGCGTCATGGCGCTGACCGGCCTACCCATCGACCCGATGTTTCCCGGCGCGAAAATGCGCTGGTTGCTGGAGCGCGCGCCGAAGGGCCGCAAACTTCGCCTCGGCACCATCGACAGCTGGCTCATCCATTGCCTGACCGGTGGCAAGGTCCACGCCTGCGATGCCTCCAATGCCGCCCGCAGCCAGGTGCTGGATCTCAACCGGCAGGTCTGGAGCGAGGAGCTTTGCGACCTCTTCGGCGTCGATATCGAGGCGCTGCCGCACTTACGCGACAGCAGCGGCGATTTCGGCGTAACATCAGGCGTTCCCGGCATTAAGGACGGCACGCCGATCCTCGCCGCGATAGGCGACAGCCATGCCGCCCTCTTCGGCCACGGCGCTTTCAACCCTGGCGATGGCAAGGTGACTTTCGGTACCGGCTCGTCGGTCATGACGACGCTGCCGCATTTCATCGCCCCGCAACGCGGCATTACCACGACAGTTGCCTGGCGGCTGGGCGGCAAGCCGACTTTCGCTTTCGAAGGCAATATTCTCGTCTCGGCCGCGTCGCTGCCATGGATGACCGAAATCCTCGGCCTGCCGGATGTCGCAGCCCTCGTGGAACTGGCCGCCACGGCCGAACCGGAAGGTCCGGGTTTCGTGCCGGCCTTTGTTGGCCTTGGTGCGCCCTATTGGGATACCCATGCGCGCGCCCTGTTTTCCCAGATCAATTTCAGCACCAGCCGCGCCCAGATGGCCCGCGCCGTCACCGATTCCATCGCCTTTCAGGTCCATGACGTCTTCGCCGCCATGCGCGCGCAGTCGCCTTCCGGCTTTGGGCGGCTGTTCGTTGATGGCGGGCCAAGCCAGAACCGCTTCTTGATGCAATGTGTTGCCGACCTGCTGCAACACACCGTAATCCAGCGCGATGCGCCGGAGGCTTCCGCACTTGGTGCCGCTTATCTCGCCGGCCTCGCACTCGGTCTCTGGAGCGATCTCGACGCCATTGCCGCGCTGAACAGTCAGGGCAATGCCATTGCGCCTTCGACCGTCGATGGCAGCCAGCGGCTCGGCGTCTGGCGCGACGCGATTGCCCGCTCGACCTTGCCCGTAACCTCGGATAATGGTGAATAAAAATTCACCATGGAGGACTTATGGGCAGGATCAACGAACTTCGGATGATATCCCGCGTGGCGCAGATGTATTTCAGCGAGCACAAAAGGCAGGCGGAAATTGCGCAGCATCTCAACCTGTCGCAGGCCACCGTCTCGCGCATGTTGAAGCGCGCCGAGGCGGAAGGCATCGTCCGCACCAGCATCATTCCGCCGCCCGGCACCTATACCGATCTCGAAGCCCAGCTGCGCGAACGGTTCGACCTGCCGGAAGCCATCGTCGTCGATTGCAGCGAGGACCGTGACGGTGCGATCATGGCCCGCATTGGCGAGGCAGCGGCGCATTTCCTCGAGGTGACGCTGTCGCAGAACGAGATCATCGGTGTTTCCAGCTGGAGCCAGACGATCTTCAAGATGGTGGAAAACATCCACCCGCTGAAGGGCGCCAAGGCGCGTTATATCGTCCAGACTTTGGGCGGCATGGGCGATCCTTCCGTGCAGACCCATGCCACCCAGATCACTACCCGCCTAGCGCGGCTGACGGAAGCCGAACCGAAGCTGCTGCCGGTACCGGGTGTCGCCACTTCGCGGGAAGCCAAACTGCTGATGCTCGCCGACCCCTTCGTGCGCGAAACCATCGATCTCTTCGGCTCGATCACGCTCGCCATCGTCGGCGTCGGCGCGGTCGAACCGTCGGAGCTTCTGGCCCGCTCCGGCAACATCTTTTCCGCCAAGGAACTCGCCGATCTCGCGCAGGCAGGTGCCGTTGGCGACATCTCGCTGCGCTTCTTCGACAAGGACGGCAAACCGGTCAAGACGCCGCTCGACGACCGGGTCATCGGCCTGCCGCTGGAAAACCTCTCCAATGTCGACCGCGTCATTGCGCTGGCCGGCGGTTCGAAAAAGACCGAGGCGATTGCCGGTGCCTTGCGAACCGGCGTGATCGACGTGCTCGTCACTGATAAATTCACCGCCGAACGACTGGTCGGCACGCAAACATAGCCAAAATCCCATAAAGGAGGAGACATGAGGCGCTTTGAAGGTCAATCCGTATTCGTGACCGGAGGCAACAAGGGCATCGGTTACGGCATCGCCCGCCGTTTTGCCGAGGAAGGTGCAAAAGTCGCCATCGCCTCTGTCGACAAGGACACGCATGACGCCGCCAAAAAACTGGCGGACGAAACCGGCGCAGCCACCCACGGCGTCATCCTCGATGTGCGGGATGCGGCAGCGGTGCGCGACGCCTATGGCGCTGCGGAAGACGCGATCGGCGCGCTTTCCATCTCCGTCCAGAACGCCGGCGTCATTACCATCTCAAAGATCGAGGATCTGACGCAGGAACAGTGGGATTTCAATCTAGACGTCAACACCAAGGGAGCGTTCCTCTGCTGCCAGGAGGCGATCCGCCGCTTCCGCGAAAGCGGCACCAAGGGCCGCCTCGTCAATACCGCCTCCGGCCAGGCGAGGCAGGGTTTCATCTACACCCCGCATTATGCCGCTTCGAAATTCGGCGTTATCGGTCTGACGCAAAGCCTTGCCAAGGAACTGGCACCGGAAGGCATCACCGTCAACGCCATTTGCCCCGGCATCATCCATACCGAAATGTGGGACTATAATGACCGCGTCTGGGGCCAGATGCTCGGCGAATACAAGCCCGGCGAGTTGATGGCCGAATGGGTGCGCAACATCCCCATGCGTCGCGCCGGAACGCCCGCCGAAGTGGCGGCCCTGGTGGCGTTTCTGGCGTCCGAGGATGCGGCCTATATCACCGGCCAGACGATCAACGTCGACGGCGGATTGATCATGTCTTGAGGGCTTAGCCTCTCCCTCGTCATCCTCGGGCTTGTCCCGAGGATCCAATCACGTTCAATTAAATCAATCGGTTGCAGATCCTCGGGACAAGCCCGAGGATGACGTCGCGCATGAGGGAAGCTCCGCGATCTCTGACGATTTGGGCCGTCAGTTGCGCAGCCGGTAACCCGTCTTGAACATCCAGGCGACAACACCGAGGCAAACCGCCAGAAACAGCGTGATCATCGCAAGGCTGATCACCGGATTGACGTCGGCGATCTCATAGAAGCTCCAGCGGAAACCGCTGATGAGGTACAGCACCGGATTGAAGTGGCTGACCGTCTGCCAGAAGGGCGGCAGCATGTCGATGGAATAGAAGCTGCCGCCAAGGAACGTCAGCGGCGGCACCACCAGCATGGGAATGAGGTTCAGTTGCTCGAAATTCGTCGCCCAGATGCCGATGATGAAGCCGAACAGGCTGAAACTGATGGCCGTCAGCACGAAGAACAGCACCATCATGAACGGGTGGGCAATGTGGATATCCACGAAGAAGGTGGCCGTTATCAGGATGATCGTGCCGATCATCAGCCCCTTGGTCGCCGCCGCCCCGACATAACCGGCGACAATTTCCGTCATCGAGACGGGCGCGGACAATATCTCATAGACCGTTCCGGTGAATTTCGGGAAATAGATGCCGAAAGAACCGTTGCTGATACATTGGGTCAACAGCGTCAGCATGATCAGGCCGGGCGTTATGAAAGCGCCATAGGAAACCCCGCCAACCTCCTGAATCCGCGAACCGATCGCGGTTCCGAACACAATGAAATAAAGCGATGTTGAGATGACCGGCGAAATCACGCTCTGCAGCAGTGTGCGCCGCGTGCGCGCCATTTCGAACAGGTAGATGGACTTGATGGCTTCGAAATTCATTTCTGGCCTCCCACCAGCGAAACGAAGATATCCTCAAGCGAACTCTGCCGCGTGGAGATATCCTTGAAGTGGATGTTGGCGGCGGAAAGAGCGCCCAGAAGATCGGCGATGCGTCCCTGCTCGCCATTGTCCTCGATTTCATAGGTAAGCGTACAACGGTCATCCGAAAGCGTCAGACCGAAAGACGCAAGGCTATCAGGCAGTTGCTCCACCGGCTGCGCAAGCTCGAGGAAAAGCTGCTTGCGGCCGAGCTTCTTCATCAGCGCTGTTTTCTCTTCCACCAACAGCAATTCACCGCCATTGATGACGCCAACGCGGTCGGCTATTTCTTCCGCTTCCTCGATGTAATGCGTGGTCAAAATGATGGTGACGCCCTTGGTGCGCAGCTCGGAAACGACATTCCACATGTCGCGGCGCAGGGTCACGTCCACGCCGGCGGTCGGCTCGTCGAGGAACAGCACCTTCGGCTCATGCGCAAGCGCCTTGGCGATCAGCACGCGCCGTTTCATACCGCCGGAAAGCTCCCGCAGCATGTTGTCCTTCTTGTCCCACAAGGACAGGGACCTCAGAACGCTTTCGATCAGTTGCGGGTTCTTCTTTTGCCCGTGCAGGCCGCGCGAGAAGCTTACCGTGTTCCATACGGTCTCGAACATATCCGTCGTCAGCTCCTGCGGCACGAGGCCGATCAGGGCGCGGGTCTGGCGAAAATCTTTCACCACATCATGCCCGCCAACGAAAACGGAACCTTCTCCCGGATTAACCAGACCACAAACGATGGAGATCAGCGTTGTTTTTCCGGCACCATTAGGACCCAAAAGAGCGAGGATTTCCCCCTCTCTGATATCGAGGCTGACGCCTTTGAGCGCCTGAAAGCCATTTGCGTAGGATTTGGTCAGATTCCGTATCGAAACAATGGCATTCATCGCGAATCTTTCGAAAAACCGAGTAAGATGCACGCCATATAGGCCGTGGGAGGCGCAAATGCCAGCCCGGCGGGCTGAACACTGCGTTCGGCGATCAGGGAAAATCAGCCGTAGACGCTGTAGAAAAACTGCGCCGCGACGAAGACCAGAAATACCCCGAAGGCCCGCTCCAGCTGCTTTTTGCTGAGCGCATGCGCCAGTCGCGCGCCATATGGCGCGACAAGCAGCGTAATGGGGATCAAAAGCACCACGGCGATCCAGTTGATGAAGCCGGTCGAAAATGGCGGTAGCCCCGCATCACCCCAGCCGGCCCAGATGTAACCCAACAGCCCCGGCAGCGAAATCAACACACCGACACCCGAAGACGTGGCAACCGCCTGATGGATGGTGCGTCCATAAAGCGTCATGAAAGTATTGTTCATCACCCCGCCACCCACGCCCATCAGGCCGGAGAGAAGGCCGATGCCGGTGCCGACGGCAAACCGGGTCGGATTTTGCGGCAGGTCGGAGCCGAGATGCCAGCTTGCCCGGTTGACGATCATCCGGAAGGCCAGCGCAAGCGCGATGAAGGCGAAGATCAGCCGCAGCGCGACACTGGAAGCATGAGCAGCCACGACAGATGCGAGGATGGTGCCAAGCGGCACGGCAATGATCCAGCCTCGCAGAAGATCGATATCGACCGCGCCCTTCTGGCGATGCGTCAGAAACGAACGGATGGAGGTCGGCACGATAATGGCAAGCGATGTACCGAGCGAAAGATGCATGCGCACCGCCTCCGGCACATCAAGAAGCCCGAAGACATGGTAAAAGACCGGCACCAGAACCGCGCCGCCGCCAATACCGAACAGCCCCGCCAGAAGCCCCGCAACCACACCCGCCGCCGCAAGCGCCACGGCAAACGCCATTATCTCTGAAACAGGCGGCATCAAAGCAGGCTCCCCGGGGGCCGTTGTCACAAACATGTGACGCTCATAGCGTATCAGAAAAGGGCGGCAAGCCATGTTTGCCGCAGGTTAGTACGGCGCGATGTCTTTTGCCGCAAATCCGCACCGGATGGACCGCTTCTTGGGACCATGTCCCATTGCATGCCCTTGCAAAGACGCCGATATCCCCCCGATAAGGCAGTCTTCTTCACCGGCCTTCGGGCCGGTCTTTTTTTGGGCATTTGACAGGGGCGTATGTGTTGGGAGATGGATGCCAACAAACGCCGATCTGTCCAGCGAATGTCGTCCCGTACCACCAGGCAGGTCTCACCGAACGTCCTAGATGTTAGCTTTCAGGAGGTTGTTCGTTGACAATGGATCGAGGGTGCGTGGGGCTTACCCCCCTCTGCCCTGCCGGGCATCTCCCCCACAAGGGGGGAGATCGATCTGCGGCAAGGTCTCGCCCATCTCAAGCTCGAGAATGAAGTGGTGGTAGCGCCCCTTGCCGATCTCCCTCCTTGTGGGGGAGATGCCCGGCAGGGCAGAGGGGGGTAAGCCCCACGCACCCTCGATCCATTGTCAACGAACAACCTCCTGAAAGCTCACACGTAGAGCGTCGGAACGAAAGTGTATTGCGGTTTTCGGAAAATCCGATTCTCAAACAAAATCTGAGAGCGGCGGGACCGAATTCGATTTATCTCTCGCCGCTCTAATCGCAATGCCTGTAACCGGATTTACGGGTGCGCAGATCGAAATGAAAATGGTTCCAGTGATTGGGATCGCTGCCCGGCCCGAGAACGGTCGAGAAATATTTGCAGCTGTCGGACCTCACCGCCTTCAGTAGCGCTTTCTCCCGGAAGGCAAAGAAGTTCTTGCTGCGGACGTCGATTTCCTTGCCGTTCTTGAGCGTGATGGTGCCGATATCGATGGCGTTGCCACGTGCATGTTCGGACCAGGGGTTGCTGGAGCGCGAATTCATCTTGCGGCAGGAATAACCGCCCATCGGCGTGATGCGCCCGACGCCCGAGAGATAACGGAAGCGCGAGGATGGCACGAGTTCGAACTTCACCCATTTGGCAAAGGCAAGCGTCACCTGGCAATTAAGCTTCACGGCCGGCCGGATGGCGACACCGCTGGCCAGACCGCTGAGTTCGATCGGGTAATCGATGCCGCAGGTCGGGCCGTCGGCGATACGCGCCACATCGCGGAAAGCGACGCCAAGACGGCGCAGCTCGGTGCGGCAGGCAACTTCCGAGGAAGGCATGATGCCGGGAGGCATGGACGACCGGTTGCTTTGCCCGCCGCGCGCCATCGGATCATTTGGCATCAGCATGGCAACCTCCTCCACCGGCTGGCGGCGGGAAGACGAGCCAACCGGTGGCGGCGGGATCAGCCGTGATTGACTGGCGCCCTGCTGTCGGCGAGGAGGAGAGACGGCCACTGGATTGTCGGTGCCGATGCCATCCACCACCGGCTGCTCAGAAACACCCTCGGCAATATCGGCATCCTGCTCTTCTGCAAGCCCTCGAACCGGTTCCACGCCCAGCATGGAATCCATGTTCACCCCGGCCTCGCCTTCGGCCATCTGGCTGTCAGCCATCGGCTGCGACTGCGAGGACATGGTCTGGTTCTGCATGGGCTGCGCTGGCATGGTCTGCGTCTGGGCGCTGTGACCGCTGGCGGCCATACGCGCCTGATGCTGAGTGTCGAGTGTGGAATAACCCTGCCCGCCCTGTGGCGATTGCAGCAGGGGATCCTGCGAAGCGTAAGGCTCCGGCATCGGCTGTGACACGGCCGCGGGATAATCGGTGGCCTGCCCGGCCCGCTCGGCCTGGTAGACCGCACCCGGCGGTGCGCTGTAGCCCTGCTGCCGCGACGACCTTATGGCGCTGACACGCGTGGTGCCATCCACCTCCGCCGGTGGAACGAGGCCTTCCGCCGAACAAGACACCATGACCGTGGAAATCATCAGCAACGTCACAAGACGACGCGGAAGGGAAACATACGCCATACGAGAACCTGTACCTTCAGCGGCCGCAATCGCGGCAATACAGGTCAAATTTTAAAGAAATGAGGTAAACGAAACCTTATTGGTTGCCGGAAATAACGAATGGCTAGTTTTGCGGTCCATCTGATGCAAAAGCCCGGCCAAGCCGCATCCGTGGAGAAGAGAAAGTTTGAAGACCTCTCCGCCGTAATACTCGGTCCTGTCCCGAGCATCTGCAACCGATTGATTTTACGAGGCGTGGTTGAATCCTCGGGACGAGCCCGAGGATGGCGTCGAGTGTGGTTGAAGGTCCGTCAACAAGCTAAGGGCGCAGCCAAAGCCGCGCCCTCCTCGCTATCTCAGATAGATAAATCAAGCCGCCCGAGAAACCTCGCGCCCTGCCCCATGTCCCAGTTCGAAACGGGAAAGCAGCGAGCGCAGCTGCTGGCTTTCCTCGGCCAGCGTCTGGCTGGCCGCCGTCGTCTCTTCCACCATGGCGGCGTTCTGCTGCGTCATCTGGTCCATGTGGTTGACGGAAGTGTTGATCTCCTGCAGGCCGGTCGCCTGTTCGCGCGCCGCCGTGGCGATGGAGTTGACGTGGCCGTCGACACGGTTGACCAGCGCCATGATCTCGTCCAGCGCATAGCCCGTCGAACGAACGAGCGCCACGCCGCCACCGACCTCTTCTGCAGAGCGATTGATCAGCGTCTTGATCTCCTTGGCGGCATTGGCAGAGCGTTGCGCCAGTTCACGCACCTCCTGCGCCACCACGGCAAAACCGCGTCCCGCCTCGCCCGCCCGTGCGGCCTCAACCCCGGCATTCAGCGCCAGAAGGTTGGTCTGGAAGGCGATTTCGTCGATGACGGAGATGATCTGCCCGATGCGTTTGGAGGAATCCTCGATACGGCCCATGGCATCAACGGCGTTGCGAACGATCTCGCCTGAGCGGCCGGCGCTGGTTTTCGTGTCCTGCACCATCTGCCGCGCCTCATTGGCGCGCTCGGAAGCCGTGCGCACCGTAGCGGTAATCTCGTCGAGAGCCGCCGCCGTCTCCTCCAGAGCCGCCGCCTGCTGTTCGGTCCGGCGCGAGAGATTGCCGGTCGCGCCGCTGATATCGGAGGCGCTGTCATTGACGACATGGCCGGTTCTGGCAATCGCCTCGATGGCGCCGTGCAATGCGCCAACGGCGCGGTTGAAATCCATGCGCAGTTTTTCGTAGTCCGCGCCGATATCGGCAAGCTCGACGGTCAGATCGCCATTGGCAAGCGCCTCAAGCGAATTGCCGAGCTGGTTCATGGCATGGGCCTGACGTTCAGATGCGGAGCGCAACGTCATCTCATTGCCCTGCCGCGCCTCCTCCAGCGCCCGCTGCTGGTCGGCTTCGCGGGCCTGCAGGGCGCTGCGCTCATTGACGCTGTCGCGCAGCACCAGCAGGGTCTTGGCAATCGCGCCGATTTCGTTGCGGCGGTCAGCGAACTGGATTTCGGCCGCGCCGTCACCATCGGCGATCCGCTTCATGCTCTGGCGGATCAGGTCGATCGGCCGCGTCACGCTGCGCACGACGGCAGCAGCCACGCCGATGACCAGAAGGGCAGACAGAACGCACAGACCGATGTTGAAATAGGCATCGCTCCAGAACACCGCTTCCAGATCGTCGACATAAACGCCGGTGCCGACAATCCAGCCCCAGGGCGCAAACCCGGCGACATGGGAGAATTTCTCGACCGGGTCCGGCGCGCCGGGCTTCGGCCAATAATAATCGACAAAACCCTGACCGCCCGCCTTCACCGTGTTCACGAATTCGACGAACAGCGCCTTGCCGTTCGGGTCCTTGTTGGCGGTAAGATCGGTGCCGTTCATTTCAGGCTTGATCGGATGCATCACCATTTTGGGATGCATGTCGTTGATCCAGAAATAACCGCTGCCCTTGCCATAGCGCATCGCCGCGATTGTCGTCTTGGCCTGCTGCTGCGCGGCTTCCCGTGTCAAGCTACCGCTCTGCTCCAGACGATAATATTGCTCGAGAATGGCGACCGCGGTTTCGTTCATCGACGCAAGCCCGGCTTTGCGTTCGCGCTCCATCTCATGGAAGGTCTCGAACAGGCTGAACGTCAGCGCTGCGGTCAATATTGCCAGAAACAATGCGACAAGCGCATAAAGGCGCATAGATATCGTGACGTTTTTCATGTTCCCCCAACACCATTGACGACACTTCGATCAGGCGATGTTAAAGGCTAAAAATTTATTATTATTAAATACACATATTATACGTTGGTATTATTTCCATAGACATCGGCCTTATCGTCAAACCGTTCGAAACCGGCACGACAGGCTGCAATTTTCGAGCGGGGTCGGAGGACTTTAAAGACGCCGTTAACGATGAGGCCCTATTCTCTTTGACCAAAATACGGGTACAGGGAGGCGCGCGATGGCACGGCCGAATTTCCGCTTTACGCATTATGATCTCAAGGAATTGCGGGCCGGCACGGTCATTGAAGTGTCCCTGTCCGCCATTAACAACGTCCGGCTGATGACTGGTGCGAATTTCCAGCGCTTCACCGAATTGCTCGACTTCAAATATCTCGGCGGCGTCGCGAAAAAATCGCCGGTGCGCATCACCATTCCCGAAACATTGCACTGGCATTTGATAATCGACGCCGAAGGACAAAACGGCCTGGCGGAATCCTCGGTTAAGATGCTGCCGGCGCAGCCGCAGGTCGCGCCGCATCGCAAAGCATCCTGATTTCTTTAATAAACAAAGAGATAGCGCCGCTTTGCGACTCTTTTTGCCAAGCACATGAATCTGTTTGTGAAGAATGCCGCTTAACGCGATCCACGCTCGCGGCGCAGCTTCGCCCACCAGTCGAGACGCTTGCGGATTTCCCGCTCAAAACCCCGGTCGGGCGGATCGTAAAAGGTCGTACGGCCCATTTTCTCCGGGAAATAATCCTGCCCCGAAAAGGCATCCGGCTCGTCATGATCGTAACGATACCCATCGCCATAGCCCTCACCCTTCATGAGCTTGGTCGGGGCGTTCAGAATATGTTTGGGCGGCACCAGCGAACCGTTTTCCTTGGCCGCCCGCATCGCCGATTTGAAGGCGGTATAAACGGCGTTGGATTTCGGCGCGGTGGCGAGATAAACGCAGGCCTGAGCCAGCGCCAGTTCGCCTTCAGGCGAGCCGAGATAATCATAGGCATCCTTGGCGGCATTGCAGACGGCAAGCGCCTGCGGATCGGCAAGGCCGATATCTTCCACCGCCATGCGCACCAGCCGCCGCCCGAGATAAAGCGGGTCTTCACCGGCATCGAACATGCGGGCCAGGTAATAAAGCGCCGCGTCCGGGTCCGAGCCGCGAACCGATTTATGCAGCGCCGAAATGAGATTGTAATGGCCGTCCTGGCCCTTGTCGTAGAGCGGCGCGCGGCGCTGCACGATGCGCGTCAGCCCTTCTGTATCGAAAGTCTCATCTTTGCGCGCCGCGCGCCAAACCTCTTCGGCAAGCGTCAGCACGGCGCGGCCGTCGCCATCCGCCATGCGGACCAGGCTCGCCCGTGCCTCTTCAGTCAGTGGCAGGGGTTTGCTCTCCGCCTCCTCAGCTCGTTTCAGAAGTTCACTGAGACTATCCTCATCATGCGAACCAAATGTCAGCACCCGCGCCCGCGACAAAAGAGCAGCGTTGAGTTCGAAGGACGGGTTTTCGGTGGTTGCGCCCACCAGAATGATGGTGCCATCCTCCATGACCGGCAGAAAGCTATCCTGCTGGGCGCGGTTGAAACGGTGTATCTCGTCAACGAACAACAGCGTCTGCCGACCGTTCATCCGACGTGTCCGCGCGCCTTCGAACACCTTCTTGAGATCTGCGACACCGGAAAAGATCGCCGATATCTGCTCGAAAGCCAGTCCCGCCTCACCAGAAAGAAGGCGGGCAACCGTGGTCTTGCCGGTTCCGGGCGGCCCCCAGAAGATCATCGACCCCAAGGAGCCGCTGTCGATCATCCGGCGCAACACGCCCTCTTCGCCCGTCAGATGCGCCTGCCCGCTCACGTCAGCCAGCGTCTTTGGACGCAGGCGATCGGCAAGAGGCCGCCGGTTGGCGACCTCGACAGGCACTTGCGGGGCGAAAAGGTCGTCACTCATCGCAGGAACTGCCGGATGCGCTGCCCGTCACGCAGGATTTCCACCCGCCAGAAGCCGGGATTGTCATCCAGCGCCTTTTCGACTGCCGCCGTGGAGCCGATATCCGCACCATTCAGCGACAGAATGACATCCTTCGGCTGGAAACCGACACGATAGGCCGGGGAACCGCGCTTCACATCGGTGATGACGACGCCCGTCACCTGCGACGGCATACGCAACTCATCGGCAAGCTTCGGCGAAAGATTGGCAACGGTCGCACCGGCGAAGGGGTTGCGGCCCTCGATCAGGCGTTCATCACGCGGCGCGGTTTCCGGCGCCGTGTCCAGTGCGATGGTCAGCTTCTTTTCTTTGCCCTTGTCCATCACGGTAAGCTCGGCAGATTTACCGATGCCCGCCGTCGTCAGGCGATAACCAAGAGCGTCGGGATGCTCGACCTCGAAACCGTTGACGGCAGTGACGACCTGTCCCGGCTCGATACCCGCCTTCTCCGCCGGGCCGTCCTTGACGACACTGACGACGAGTGCACCACGGGCGCGATGCAGACCGAGCGCCTCGGCGACATCAGACGTCACGGGATCGAAAGTCGCGCCAATATAGGGGCGTTGGAAATTGGCGTCTCCGCGCTCAGCCGCAGCGACGAACACGCGGACGAGGTTGGCAGGAATGGCAAAGCCGATGCCGTTAGACCCGCCGCCCTTGGAAAAGATTGCCGTGTTGATGCCGATCAGCTCACCGGCCATGTTCATCAGCGCGCCGCCGGAATTGCCGGGGTTGATGGAAGCATCGGTCTGGATGAAGAAGCCGAAATCGCCCTGTGTCACCTGGTTGCGCGCCAGACCCGAAACGATACCGCTCGTCACCGTCTGGCCGACACCGAAGGGGTTGCCGATGGCCAGCACCAGATCACCGACTTCGATGGCGTCCGAATTACCGAGCGACAACACCGGGAACTGTTCCTTCGCATCGATCTGCAGAATGGCGAGATCGATGCGGTCGTCCTTCATCAGCACCTTGGAGGAGAACTCGCGTCCATCCGCCAACGCCACCTTGATATCGTCAGCGCCATCGATGACGTGATTGTTGGTCACCACCAGGCCGCCGGCGGTCACGATCACGCCCGAGCCGAGCGACGACTGTTTTTCCGTGCGGTTCGGCATCTGCTGGCCGAAGAACTGCTCGAAGAACGGGTCGCCGGCAAAGGGCGACAGACGCCGCTGCACGACACGCTCGGCATAGACGTTCACCACAGCCCCTGCGGTGCGCTTGACCAGCGGCGCGAAGGAAAGCTGCATTTCCGTTTGGCTTGCCGGCACGGTCTTGTTGTCCTGCGCCTGAGCGCCCGCTGGCAGGAGAATGAGCGCGGCGAGAAAGCCGGTGGACAGATACTTCAACACGCTTCGCATGTGATTCCTCATCGTCATCAGTGTGATGGAGTTATAACGCCAAAGCCTGTAAAGCAAAGAGCGGCAAGATGATGGCCAGCCTTTTCCCTGTGCAGGCCGGTTCCGGAGATTGGAACCACCGACGCCCCTTTTTGGTTTCATCGGCATCGATTGTCCTTGAAAGAAACGATCCATGCATCTGAAACAGACTTTTCTCGCCTGCGGCCTCCTCCTCTGCGTCTCCACGTTCGGTTCGCCCACCGCCGCTGCCAGCTTCGATTGCGCGAAGACCGATCTTGCAGCCGACGAAAAGGCGATCTGCGACAACCGCTCCCTGAACGACCAGGATGTGAAAATGGCCACCACCTTCGACATCCTCACCCAGCTGATGGCCATGGGCGCGCGCGATGCGCTGCGCGACGAACAGAGCCAGTGGCTGAAGAAACGGCAGGAATGCGCAGCAGACGTCGCCTGCCTGACAAAAGCTTATGAAGAGCGGATGACGAAGCTCGGAGAAGCCTTCCAAAGCATCAATAGGCCGCTGTGACTGGCAACGCCAGTCAGGCTGCCCGAATGATATTCTCCATCAGCCCGTGCAGCTGATCGCGATAACCGGTTCGGGCTGAAGGCGCGTCTTCGCGCGACGTCATGACCACGGAAAGCCGTTTGGCGGGAACGATGTAAAGCATCTGCCCGCCATAACCCCAGGCATAATAAACCTGCTCGCCAGCCATCTCCTTGATGAACCAGCAATAGCCATAACCATCACCATTGAAGACGGAATTGGTGCGCTGCTGCCAGGATTGATCGATCCAGCCCTGCGATATCAGCCGTTCACCGTCCGGCGTCACGCCGCCACGCCGGTAGAGTTCGCCGAATGCCAGCAACGACCGCGCCGTCATCGCCATCTGATTGCCGCCGAGATAGATGCCCTGCGGATCACGCTCCCAGCCGCCGATGGTAAACCCCTCGAGCGGCCGAAACCAGTCACGGGCCAGAGCCAGCGTCGAGCGGCCGGAGGCTTTGGTCAATATCGCCGAAAGCAGATGCGTTGAACCGGTGGAATAAAGCATGCCACCATCGGGTTCTCCGGCAAAACCGGAACCCAGCGCCATACGCACCCAGTTGCGGCTGGCAACCCAGCGACCGTAATTCGGCCCGGACATGCGCTCCAGACCCGATTGCATGGACAGCAGATTGCCGATGGTGATCCGCTCCAGTCGCGGATCGGGGTTTTGCGGAAAATCACTACGCAGAATGGTGGCGATCGGCTGATCGGCACCCGATAGTATCTTCTTGTCGATAGCCATGCCGACCAGCGCCGAAATGACGGATTTCGAGGCTGATTTGATGTTGGTGGAGCCGGTGAGGCTCGCGCCGTGATAGGCACGGCTGGCAATTTCCTCGCCATCAATACTGACGATGACAGCCTTGAGGCTGGAAAGCGCATCTGCCTCCCTCAATAACGGGTCGAAACTGGCGGCATTGCTGGCGGTCTGCGCGCTGGCAAGCGGGGCAAAAGGCAGGGAGGCGATAAGGGCGAGTGCGGTTCGTCTTTTCATGAGGTTGAAGTTAGGCATCGCTGCGTCCGGGAAAAGAGCGGATGGACGAACATCACTCCAATGTGACTGCGGCATGGCCAGCGGCGAGCTGATAAATTCGAATTTATTATTTCAAAACAGAATGTTGAACGAAGTTGGAGAATCACCTTCTGAGGCAATTGAATCTGTTTGTGAACGAAGCACATCACCTATTTGAGGACAGCAAAAAGCCGCTCGGAGAGCGGCTGATTGAACGATGGTAAGTCTCACGTCACATTCGACGTCATCCTCGGGCTTGTCCCGAGGATCTAAGAACGCCGCGTAAAATCAACCGGTTGCAGATGTTCGGGACAGGCCCGAGCATGACGGAGGAGAGGTTTTCAACCTTTGTCATCAGGTTTTAGCCGCTCCGCGCGACGGGGCGGTTGAGTACCTCCACGACCAAGACCAAACGTTACTCCGGCAAAATCCGCACCGCACCCTTGTCCGCGCTCGACGCAAAGGCCGCATAGGCCTTCAGCGCCGTCGTGACATTGCGCTTGCGCGGTGCTTCCGGCTTCCAGCCCAGCTCTTCCTGCTCGGCCCGGCGTGCCGCCAGCTCGGCATCAGTGACCTTGAGGTTGATGGTGCGGTTGGGAATATCGATCTCGATCAGGTCGCCCTGACGCACGAGGCCGATGGCGCCGCCCTGTGCCGCTTCGGGCGATGCGTGACCGATGGAAAGGCCGGACGTGCCACCCGAGAAGCGGCCGTCGGTGATCAGCGCGCAGGCTTTGCCGAGACCCTTAGATTTCAGATAGCTGGTCGGATAGAGCATTTCCTGCATGCCCGGTCCGCCCTTCGGCCCTTCATAACGGATGACGACGACATCGCCGGCCTTGACCTCGTTGCCGAGAATGCCCTTCACCGCCGCGTCCTGGCTTTCGTAAACAACGGCCGAACCGTTGAATTTCAGGATGGACTCATCGACACCCGCCGTCTTCACGATGCAGCCATCAAGCGCGATATTGCCGTAAAGCACGGCCAGACCGCCATCCTTGGAGAAAGGCTTCTCAACCGAGCGGATAACGCCGTTATCGCTGTCGGTATCCAGATCGTCCCAGCGCGAGGACTGACTGAAGGCCACCTGCGTCGGCACGCCGCCGGGGGCGGCCTTGAAGAACTGGCGCACCGTTTCGCTGTTGGTACGGGTAATATCCCAGCGGTCGATAGCGTCGCCCAGCGTCGCCTCGTGTACGGTATAGGTATCGCGGTTGATGAGGCCGCCACGCTCCAGCTCGCCCAGAATGCGCATGATGCCGCCGGCGCGGTGAACGTCTTCCATATGCACGTCCTGCTTGGCCGGCGCGACCTTGGAAAGGCACGGAACCTTGCGGGAAAGACGGTCGATGTCTTCCATGCCGAAATCGACGCCGCCCTCATGCGCAGCAGCCAGAATATGCAGAACCGTGTTGGTGGAGCCGCCCATGGCGATATCCAGCGACATGGCGTTTTCAAACGCCGCCTTGTTGGCGATGGTACGCGGCAGAACGGTTTCGTCATCCTGCTCGTAATAACGGCGAGCCAGATCAACGATCAGATGACCGGCCTCGACGAACAGGCGCTTGCGATCCGAATGGGTGGCGAGCGTCGAGCCGTTGCCGGGCAAGGACAAGCCCAGAGCCTCGGTCAGACAGTTCATGGAATTGGCGGTGAACATGCCGGAACAGGAACCGCAGGTCGGGCAGGCCGAACGCTCGATGACCGCCACGTCCTCATCGGAAATCTTGTCGTCGGCGGCAGCCACCATGGCGTCAACCAGATCGAGCGCCACCGTCTTGCCATGCAGCACGACCTTGCCCGCTTCCATCGGCCCACCGGACACGAAAACGGCGGGAATGTTGAGGCGCATCGCCGCATTCAGCATGCCGGGGGTGATCTTGTCGCAGTTGGAAATGCACACCATCGCGTCGGCGCAATGGGCATTGACCATATATTCGACCGAGTCAGCGATGATTTCGCGCGATGGCAGCGAATAGAGCATGCCGTCATGGCCCATGGCGATGCCGTCATCGACCGCAATCGTGTTGAATTCCTTGGCCACGCCACCCGCCGCTTCAATCTCGCGGGCAACCAGCTGGCCAAGATCCTTGAGATGCACATGGCCCGGCACGAACTGTGTGAAGGAGTTGACTACGGCGATGATCGGCTTGCCGAAATCGCTGTCCTTCATGCCGGTGGCGCGCCAAAGGCCGCGCGCGCCCGCCATGTTGCGGCCATGGGTGGTGGTTCTGGAACGATAGGCTGGCATGGTGTTTTCCTCGATCTCTTGGGCAGAAGAGCGCATGTCCGCAGCGCGGTCAAAACAACTCCTGCCCCATTTTGCGGTTTTTCTAGCGCAAACCGCAAGCCCTGTCACTGTCACCTTCGGGCAAAACAGTACGGTTCGGTACGGTACGCTTGTCTCCAATTGCGCGTAGTGGGTGGCTTACCATCACAAATGCGCGATTTGTGCCGCCCGGCCGCAGTTTTTACGCACAGCACTGAAACATATCTGTGCAGCAGCCGTATAGGCTATCATAATCGATTTATCGCCGACGCGCCCGGCTTTTGTGGAGATTGAAATGTCCGCCTATCGTCCGCCCCTGATCGTCTCAAGCGAAATCACGCCGAAGAATATCTACCTGTCCCGACGCGGCTTCCTCGGCACGGCGGCGGGGCTAGCGGCAATCGGGCTTGCAGGCCGCGAGGCGATCGCCGCACCGCTTTCTGCAAAACCCGGCGCCTATAAGCTGGATGAAAAGCTCACCCCGCTCGATGCCGTCACCAGCTACAATAATTTCTACGAATTCGGCGTCGGGAAATCCGACCCGAAGGAAAACTCCGGCAAGTTCAAACCCACCCCGTGGACGGTGAAGGTGGACGGCCTCGTCTCCAAACCGCAGGAATTCGGCATTGAAGAGCTGATGAAATATCCGCTGGAGGAGCGTACCTATCGCATGCGCTGCGTCGAGGGCTGGTCGATGGTCATTCCGTGGATCGGTTTTCCGCTTGCAAGCCTGCTCGACAAGGTGGAGCCGCTTGGCAGCGCGAAATACGTCACCTTCGAAACCGTAGTCCGGCCGGACGAGATGCCGGGCCAGCGCGGTCTGTTCCAGCCCCTGTCCTGGCCCTATATCGAAGGCCTGCGCCTTGATGAGGCGCGCCACCCGCTGACCCTCCTCGCGGTTGGCCTTTACGGAGAAACATTGCCGAACCAGAACGGCGCGCCGATCCGGCTCGTCGTCCCATGGAAATACGGCTTCAAGGGCATCAAATCCATCGTCAAGATTTCGCTGGTCGAAAAACAGCCGGAAACGACCTGGAAAAACTCCAACGCCCGCGAATACGGCTTCTACTCCAACGTCAATCCGCATGTGGACCATCCGCGCTGGAGCCAGGCAACGGAACAGCGCATCGGCGAAGGCGGCTTTTTCGGCACCCAGAACCGCCCTACCCTGATGTTCAATGGCTATGACGAGGTGGCAAGCCTCTATACCGGCCTCGACCTCAAGGCGAATTACTGATCATGGCCTTCGCCCTGTCGCTTCCCTCGCTGCCGAAGCGTTACCAGCCGGCGGCCATCTGGCTGGTCTATGTGATCGGCCTCTGTCCCGGCATCTGGTATTTCTATCTCGCCGCAACCGGCGGCCTCGGCTTTAATCCGGTCAAGGATTTCGAGCACCTGCTCGGCATCTGGGCGCTGCGGTTCCTGTGCATCGGATTGCTGGTCACGCCGCTGCGCGACCTGTTCAACATCAACCTCATTGCCTATCGCCGTGCTTTGGGGCTGGTCGCCTTTTATTACGTGCTGGCGCATTTCACCGTCTATCTGGTGCTCGATCGCGGGCTGGTCTTCAGCTCCATCGCCGGCGATATATTGAAGCGGCCCTATATCATGCTCGGCATGGCCGGACTTGCCATGCTCACACCGCTGGCGCTGACCTCCAACCGCTGGTCCATCCGCAAGCTTGGCAGCCGCTGGAACACATTGCACAAGCTTGTCTATCTCGTGCTCATCGTCGGCGTGCTGCATTTCGTGCTGGCACGAAAATCGATCACGCTGGAGCCGGTGTTTTATATCAGCACGATGGTGGTGCTGTTGGGGTATCGGCTGGCGCGGCCGACGATCATGGCAGCGAAGCGTGCGAAGCGCGCCAGACCCGTCCGACAATGAAGGACGCGACCCCAATTCCCACGACATAACAGACGATATTCCACAGCGAAAAAACCCGGCCGAGCAGCAAAGCCCCGGCCGTCGTTGCACGAAACGCATCAAGCGACGGAAAATGAACAAGCCGTACGAGTTCCACAGCAACGGCGAGAAGAATCGCGGCTTGAACCTGATAGCCGTTCCAGCGCAAGGGAAAGACGGCCGCCAGCAGCAGATATACCATCGCGCCCCAGAGCACGGATCCGCCATATTTGACGACCACGAAAGGTAGCCCCACGTCGTAACCGAATACCCGCAGGCAAAGACCGCAAACGATCACCGTCATCGCAGCCGCTAGAAAGCCGATGCGCGCGAAATAAGACGGGGATAGGCGTGACAAACCCATGCGGGCTCCTTCCGGTTTTCGTATGAAACGTGACGGATGCAAATCGAGGCGGGAACATGAGCACGGGAACAAGTCCAGCCGCAAGCCGCCTCTCCTTCTTGGACAATCTGCTTTGCGATACCTATCCCTGGGGAGAACTCAAGGGTATCCGGCGCTTTATCTTCGAGTTTTTATACTTCGGCATCAAGGAAGCCCGCGCCTGCCTGTTTGCGGGATTGTTCTTCATTTCGATCTTCGTGGTGCCGCATGGCGGGCTGTTCGGCATTCCACGTTATGATGTGCTGCTGATAATCGCTCTGGCCATCCAGTTCTTCATGATCTGGAGCAGGCTGGAAACGCTCGATGAGGCCAAGGCCATCCTGCTGTTCCATATCGTCGGCTTCGCATTGGAGGTCTTCAAGACCTCCAGCGCTATCCAGTCGTGGTCCTATCCGGATTTCGCCTATAGCAAGGTCCTCGGCGTGCCGCTCTTTTCCGGCTTCATGTATGCCGCCGTGGGCAGCTACATCATTCAGGCGTGGCGTCTGCTGGATGTGCGCATTCGCCACTATCCCAGCTACTGGATGGCAACGCTGATCGGTATCGCCATCTATGCCAACTTCTTCACCCACCACTTCCTTGGGGACTACCGCTGGTATATCGCCGCCTGCGCCATCGGCCTTTATTCACGCGCAACCGTGGTCTACCGCCCCTATGATCGCGACCGCAAGATGCCGCTGCTGCTTGCTTTCATCCTCATCGGCTTCTTCGTCTGGCTGGCGGAAAACATCTCCACCTTCTTCGGCATCTGGAAATATCCCGATCAGATCGGCGCCTGGTCCGTCGTGCATATCGGAAAGTGGAGTTCATGGTCGCTGCTGGTCATCATGACTTTCACCATCGTTGCGCACCTCAAGCACATCAAGGCCCGCATCCACGTTCCTGAGTGAGAAAAGCTCTCTATCAAGGTGAAGAGGGTATTCGCCGCCCACGCGCTTACCGTGAACTGCATGCTCTCGCCTTTTGACGTCAATGCCATGGCCTAACGCAAAAAAGCCGGACGATCTCTCGCCCGGCTTTTCAACTCACGACGCCCAAAGGCGTCAGACCTTATGCAGCTTCGGCAGCAGCGATCTCAGCGGCAACGCGAGCCTTGTCGGCTGCGCCCTTGGCGTCGACGTCGCGCTCGACGAATTCAACGACGGCGAGAGCCGCGTTGTCGCCCTGGCGGTAGCCGGCCTTCATGATACGCAGGTAGCCGCCATTGCGGGTTGCGTAACGCGAAGCGATCGCGTCGAACAGCTTGCGAACGGCGTCCTGATCCTTGATCTGCGAGATCGCCTGACGACGAGCGTGCAGGTCGCCGCGCTTGCCGAGGGTCACGAGACGCTCGACGATCGGACGGATTTCCTTCGCCTTGGGAAGGGTGGTGACGATCTGCTCATGGGTGATGAGCGAAGCAGCCATGTTGGCAAACATTGCCTTACGGTGGCTGGCGGTTCTATTGAGCTTGCGGCCTGAATTACCGTGGCGCATTGCTATTCTCCTTCTACGCAGGTTTCCTTTTAGGGCCTGCCGTTTCCTGGCACATGCAGATGACTTATCTGCTGTTTGACGGGGAAAGGCAGTCTTTAAAGGGTCTGCCTTTTTTGCTTGTTAATATTGGTCTTCGTAACGCTTTGCGAGATCTTCGATGTTCTCTGGCGGCCATGCCGGCACTTCCATGCCGAGGTGCAGACCCATGGAAGCGAGAACTTCCTTGATTTCGTTCAGCGACTTGCGACCAAAGTTCGGCGTGCGGAGCATTTCGGCTTCGGTCTTCTGGATCAGGTCGCCGATGTACACGATGTTGTCGTTCTTCAGGCAGTTTGCCGAACGAACCGACAGCTCAAGCTCGTCGACCTTCTTGAGAAGCGCCGGGTTGAACGCGAGTTCGGTAACCGATTCTTCTTCTGCTTCCTTCTGCGGCTCGTCGAAGTTGACGAAGACGCCCAGCTGGTCCTGAAGAATACGAGCGGCGAAGGCAACGGCGTCTTCGCCGGAAACCGAACCGTTGGTCTCGATCGTCATGATCAGCTTGTCATAGTCGAGAACCTGGCCTTCACGGGTGTTTTCCACCTTGTAGGACACTTTCTTGACCGGAGAATAGAGGCTGTCCACCGGAATGAGGCCGATCGGGGCATCTTCCGCGCGGTTGCGCTCAGCCGGGACGTAACCCTTGCCGTTGTTGACGGTGAATTCCATGCGGATTTCAGCGCCATCATCCAGCGTGCAGATCACGTGGTCGGGGTTCAGGATCTCGATGTCGCCAACCGTCTGGATGTCACCAGCAGTCACGGCACCCGGACCCTGCTTGCGCACGACCATGCGCTTGGAATCGTCGCCATCCATCTTGATGGCGATTTCCTTGATGTTGAGCACGATATCCGTCACATCTTCCCGAACGCCGGGGATGGAGGAGAATTCATGCAGGACACCGTCGATCTGCACGGCCGTTACAGCGGCGCCACGCAGGGAAGACAACAGAACGCGACGCAGCGCGTTGCCGAGGGTAAGACCGAAACCACGCTCCAGCGGCTCGGCAACCAGCGTTGCCTTGGTGCGGCTGGACGAGGTGAACTCGACCTTGTTCGGCTTGATAAGTTCCTGCCAGTTCTTCTGAATCATCTTTAAACCTTCCGTTCGCCGCCACCATCCAATCGTGACGGACCGAGCATGAAAACACCGAGAGGAACCTAATTCAGTGGTTCATCAGTGGGTTCTTGAGCGCAAGTCCGTCGATCGAAATCGACGCGCACACGCCAGATACACGAAAATTCCGCCAGACCTGAGGTAAGGCGGAATTTCCGAACCACGGTCGCGTCAGACGCGGCGCTTCTTGCGCGGACGGCAACCATTGTGCGGGATCGGCGTCACGTCGC
This sequence comes from Agrobacterium burrii, assembly GCF_017313405.1. Classification (NCBI taxonomy): domain Bacteria; kingdom Pseudomonadati; phylum Pseudomonadota; class Alphaproteobacteria; order Hyphomicrobiales; family Rhizobiaceae; genus Agrobacterium; species Agrobacterium burrii. The sequence continues at coordinate 279,015 of NZ_JAFLNA010000004.1, read as the reverse complement.
GAATGGAAGTGATCATGAAACCGGCAGCCTGCAGAGCGCGAAGTGCCGATTCACGGCCGGAACCCGGACCGCAAACTTCAACTTCAAGCGACTTCATGCCGTGTTCCTGAGCCTTCTTCGCGCAATCTTCAGCAGCGATCTGGGCAGCAAACGGGGTCGACTTGCGCGAACCCTTGAAGCCCTTGGCACCAGCAGACGACCAGGCAATGGCATTGCCCTGTGCGTCGGTGATGGTGATCATCGTGTTGTTGAAGGTCGAGTTGACGTGCGCGACGCCCGACGTGATATTTTTGCGTTCGCGACGACGGACGCGTGCGGCTTCCTTGGCCATTGTATACCTTTCATTGATCTCTTCACCGCCGTAACACCAGCGGCTACACCGGCGATCGACCCGTATCCGGGCTTCACGCCAAACTCAGAAAGGCTGGCGCGGACTGCACCAGCCTCCCCTTTCCGGAGAACCGGAAAATTACTTCTTCTTACCAGCGATAGCCTTCGCCGGACCCTTGCGGGTGCGGGCGTTGGTGTGCGTGCGCTGACCGCGGACCGGAAGGCCACGACGGTGACGCAGGCCGCGGTAGCAGCCGAGGTCCATCAAACGCTTGATGTTCATCGACGTGTCGCGACGAAGGTCGCCTTCGACCTGATAGTCGCGGTCGATGGCTTCGCGGATCTGAAGAACTTCAGCATCCGTCAGCTGATGAACGCGCTTGTCAGCCGGAAGACCGACCTTGTCCATGATTTCCTGCGCGAATTTCGGACCAATCCCGTGAATATAGGTCAGCGCAATAACAACGCGCTTCGCAGTCGGGATGTTGACGCCAGCGATACGTGCCACGTCTTTTCTCCTTGGTTCCAGTTGCCATCCGGCAAGTGGTGATTCCAGTCGAGCGACCAACAGGGCCGCCAGTTCAAAATTGATGTCCGTGACAGGTCAAAACGACCGTACCCGGATCTCCCTTCCCTAAGGGAAATCCGCGCCAGTCGCTTGGGATGTCGCGAGTTGACGCGGTGTTTAACGGAATCAGCGCAAAAAAGCAACCGGCTCCGCCAAGATTCTTTTGCTATCCAAAGGATGAGCTAGATCATGAGAGTGGCAAATCGGGCGAAAATCGCCAGCAGATTTTGCCACCCCGCCCCAGCCTTCAGGCTGAGGCCTTTTCGAGGACGTTTTCGATAGCCTCGGTCACGGCATCGACATCCGCCATGCCATCCAGCGTCACAAGCTCGCCCTGTTCGCTGTAATAGCTCGACAAAGGCGCGGTCTTCTCGCGATATTCCGTCAGCCGCTTGCGGAAAGCTTCCGGATTATCGTCCGAACGAACAGTGCCGCCGGCGGCAATGGTTTCCGCGACGCGGTTTTCGATTCGGCGAATCAACGCCTCCTCGTCCACCTTCAGTTCAATGACGGCATCAAGGGCAAGATTCTTCTTGCGCATGTTCTCGGCAAGCGCCTTGGCCTGCGGAACGGTGCGCGGATAGCCGTCGAGAATAAAGCCCTTGGCACAGTCAGGCGCTTCGATGCGTTCGGAAACGATCTGATTGACGATATCGTCGGAAACCAGCCCGCCGGCGTCCATGACGGCCTTGGCTCGTTTGCCGATTTCGGTGCCCGCGCTAACCGCAGCGCGAAGCATGTCACCGGTTGAAAGCTGCGGGATCCCGTACTTGTCAGTCAGCCGCTTGGCCTGGGTTCCCTTGCCCGCACCCGGCGGACCCAAAAATATCAGTCTCATCGTCCCCTCTTTCCTCCACGCAACTTCGACTTCTTGATCAGCCCTTCATATTGCTGCGCGATCAGGTGACCCTGAATTTGCGCAACCGTGTCCAGAGTTACACTGACAACGATCAAAAGCGAAGTACCACCAAGGGCTAATGGAATGCCCGTGCGTGCGATAAGTGTCTCAGGAAGGATACACACGAAGACCAGATAAACCGCGCCGACCACCGTGATACGGGTCAGGACGTAATCGATGTACTCCGCGGTGCGCTCACCCGGACGAATGCCCGGAATGAAGCCGCCATGCTTCTTGAGGTTATCGGCCGTGTCCTTCGGATTGAAGACGATAGCCGTGTAGAAAAACGCGAAGAACGCGATCAGCAGGCCGTAGAGCGCCATGAACAATGGCTGCCCGTGCTGCAGCGACGCAATGATCGCGGTCGCCCAGGACGGCAGATTGGTGTTTCCGGCGAAACCGGCAGCCGTCGCCGGCAGAAGCAGCAGCGAGGATGCGAAGATCGCGGGAATGACGCCGGCGGTGTTCAGCTTCAGCGGCAGATGCGAGGTATCGCCCTGGAACATCCGGTTGCCGACTTGTCGCTTCGGATATTGTATCAACAGGCGACGCTGGGCGCGTTCCACAAAGACGATCAGCGCGATAACGCCGATGGCGACGATGACGACCATGAGAATGAGCGGCGTCGACAGCGCACCGGTGCGGCCGAGTTCCAGGGTGCCGGCAAGCGCCTTGGGCAGGCCTGCGGCAATACCCGCGAAGATGATAAGCGAAATACCGTTGCCGATACCACGCGAGGTGATCTGTTCGCCGAGCCACATCAGGAACATCGTGCCACCGAGCAGCGTGATGACGGTGGAGACGCGGAAGAACCAGCCCGGATCGACCACAAGGCCACTGCCGCTTTCAAGACCGACTGCAATGCCATAGGCCTGCAGCGTGCCGAGCAGCACCGTGCCGTAACGGGTGTACTGGTTGATGATCTTGCGGCCGGCTTCGCCTTCCTTCTTCAACGCTTCGAGCGAGGGCACGACCGAGGTCATGAGCTGCACGATGATCGAAGCGGAGATGTAAGGCATGATGCCGAGGGCGAAGATCGCCATGCGCTCGACAGCGCCACCCGCAAACATGTTGAAAAGACCAAGAATACCGTTGGCCTGGCCCTGGAAGGCCTGCGCATAGGCTTCGGGGTTCAGGCCCGGAAGCGGAATATGGGTGCCAAGACGGTAGACGAGAAGTGCGGCAAGAGTAAACCAGAGACGCTTTTTCAGATCCTCCGCCTTAGCGAAGGTCGAAAAATTCAGGTTCGAAGCCAGTTGTTCCGCTGCGGACGCCATAAATTTCTCCGAATGACCCTTGCCAGCCAGCAAAACCGACCGATGCGGAAAGGTCTAAAAGATACCGGTTCAAAAACCGGGCTTCGGACGAACACGGCTCTGCGCCGCCATCATGCCTCACCCTGTTTTTTTATGTCCTATCCCCTCCCCTACGGAAGTTCAAGAACTGTGAGGCTCTCCCTGCAGCACTTTATGCCGCAAGCGGCGCGCATAACAGCTGCACCGCGAAGAGTTTGCCATGATGCATCTCTAAATCGATTTAGATCGAAAGCAACATAAGCCAGGGAGCGCAGACGCCCGGAGCACGAAGCCCCGGGCGCCTGAAGTCTATATATTACTCGGAAGCTTCGGCTGCAACCACGAGAAGCTTGATAGAGCCGCCGGCCTTCTCAATCTTTTCGAGTGCGGGCTTGGAAGCACCGGCAACTTCGAAGGCAACCTTGGCCTTCAGCTCGCCGTCGGCGAGAATGCGAACGCCGTCCTTGACGCGGCGGATGACGCCGGCTGCCTTGAGAGCAGCAGCATCGATCGTTGCGGAAGCGTCGAGCTTCTTGGCGTCGATGGCGGTCTGAATGCGGCCGAGCGACACAACAGCATATTCGGAACCGAAGATGTTGTTAAAGCCGCGCTTCGGCAGACGACGGTAGATTGGCATCTGACCGCCTTCGAAGCCGTTGATGGCGACGCCCGAACGAGCCTTCTGACCCTTCACACCGCGACCACCGGTCTTGCCCTTGCCAGAACCGATACCGCGACCTACGCGGATACGGTCCTTGGAGGAGCCTTCGTTGTCTCTGATTTCATTGAGTTTCATGATAGGTTACTCCGTCTCACTTCTCGTCAACGACGCGAACGAGATGCTGGACCGCACGGATCATGCCGCGAACCGCCGGAGTATCTTCCAGGGTGCGCTGACGATGCATCTTGTTGAGACCCAGACCGACCAGCGTCTGACGCTGGATTGCCGGGCGGCGAATAGGGCTGCCGATCTGTTCGACCGTGACAGTCTTCTTGGCTTCAGTAGTTTTCTTGGCCATGATCCAGCTCCTTATTCTTCAGAAGCGTTGCCGGACGCGGCGCGGCGAGCCTGAAGGGTCGCAAACTTCAGACCGCGCTGTGCAGCGATGTCCTTCGGATGAACCTGATGCTTCAGAGCGTCGAACGTTGCACGAACCATGTTGTAAGGGTTCGAGGAACCGGTCGACTTCGCAACGACGTCATGAACGCCCAGCGTTTCGAAAACAGCACGCATCGGACCGCCGGCGATGATACCGGTACCGGCCTTGGCCGAACGCAGCAGAACCTTGCCTGCGCCGTGACGGCCATTGACGTCGTGATGCAGCGTGCGGCCATCGCGCAGCGGAACGAAGATCAGATCGCGCTTTGCGCTTTCAGTTGCCTTGCGGATCGCTTCCGGAACTTCACGAGCCTTGCCGTGACCGAAGCCAACGCGGCCCTTCTGGTCGCCGACAACAACGAGAGCGGCGAAGCCGAAGCGACGGCCACCCTTAACAACCTTTGCAACGCGGTTGATCGCGACCAGCTTGTCGACGAATTCGCTATCGCGTTCTTCGCGGTTCTGGCGATCGTCGCGAGAACCTCTTTTTTCCTGTGCCATTGTCCTTGTCCTTTTTCTTTTACGGGTGGAACGGCAAACGAAAAGACCACCGGCCTCGATGAAGAGACCCGCATGGTCCGGTGAAATTCCGCCCGGATCGTTGTCCGGGCGGAATAAAAATTAAAAGTTCAGACCGCCTTCGCGGGCAGCATCTGCCAGGGCCTTGACGCGGCCGTGATAGATGAACGCGCCACGGTCGAATACAACATCCTTGACGCCAGCCTTGACGCCCCGCTCGGCAACCAGCTTGCCCACGACGGATGCCGCAGCAACGTCGGCGCCGGTCTTGAGCGAGCCGCGCAGATCGGCTTCGAGCGTGGAGGCAGACGCAAGCGTCTTGCCAGCAACATCATCGATGATCTGGGCGTAGATGTTCTTCGACGAGCGATGAACCGACAGGCGCGGGCGGCCATTGGCAACCGCCTTGATCTGGCGGCGCACACGGCTCGCGCGACGTGCAAGTGCTTCTTTCCTGCTAGCCATTTCGCGTGATCCTTACTTCTTCTTGCCTTCTTTGCGGACGATACGCTCTTCAGCGTACTTCACGCCCTTGCCCTTGTAGGGCTCGGGACCACGGTATTCGCGGATTTCCGCGGCTACCTGACCGACCTGCTGCTTGTTGATACCGGAAACGATGATTTCCGTCGGCTTCGGCACGGCAATGGTGATGCCGACCGGCGGCTCGTAAACCACGTCGTGGGAGAAACCGAGCGCCAGCTGCAGGTTCTTGCCCTGCAGAGCGGCACGATAACCAACGCCGTTGATTTCGAGCTTGCGTTCGTAACCGTCCTTAACACCCTTGAAGATGTTCTCGATCATCGTGCGGGACATGCCCCACTTCGAGCGAGCTTCCTTGGTGCCATTGGCCGGCGTTACGGAAACGCCGTTATCTTCGAGTTTCAGCTGAATATCGTCGTTAGCGACGAAAAACAGTTCACCCTTCGGGCCCTTCGCAGTGACCTTCTGGCCGTCGACATTGGCCGTCACACCTGCGGGAACCGGAACGGGCTTTTTACCGATACGAGACATTGTTCAATCCTGTCTGTTCGTTATGGAGATCCGTGCTCGATCTTAGAAGACCGAGCAAAGAACCTCGCCACCAACGTTCTGTTCGCGAGCCTGGTGATCGGCCATCACACCCTTCGGAGTCGAAAGGATGGTGATGCCGAGGCCGTTCGCGACCTGCGGAATGGACTTTACCGAGACATAGACTCGGCGGCCCGGCTTGGAAACGCGGCCGATCTCACGGATCACGGACGCGCCTTCGTAGTACTTCAGTTCGATGCTGAATTCGGACTTGCCGTTTTCGAAATCGACCTTGGAATAACCGCGAATGTAGCCTTCAGCCTGCAGCACGTCGAGAACGCGTGCGCGGAGGCTGGAAGCAGGCGTGCTGACCGCAGACTTGCGGCGAGCGGCACCATTGCGGATGCGGGTGAGCATATCACCCAAAGGATCAGTCATGGTCATGTGCCCGTCTCCTTACCAGCTCGACTTGACAATGCCCGGCACCTTGCCGGAATTGCCCAGCTCACGAAGCGCGATACGCGACATCTTGAGCTTGCGATAGAACGCGCGCGGACGGCCCGTTACTTCGCAGCGGTTGCGGATACGCGTCTTCGAACCGTCACGCGGCAGCGAAGCGAGCTTCAGAGTGGCCTTGAACCGGTCTTCGATCGGAAGGGACTGGTTCATTACGATCGCCTTGAGTGCAGCACGCTTGGTAGCCTGCTGGGCGACCGACTTGCGGCGGCGCTTGTTCTTTTCAACTGCGCTTGTTTTCGCCATATCGGAGTTCCTTTTCTACGCTCGTCGTTACGGTTAGTGACGGAACGGGAAGTTGAACTCTGTAAGCAGAGCCCGAGCTTCGTCGTCCGACGTCGCCGTCGTGCAAACGATGATGTCCATGCCCCACATCTGATCAACCTTATCGTAGTTGATCTCAGGGAACACAATGTGTTCCTTGATGCCCATGGCGAAGTTGCCACGGCCGTCAAAGCTCTTGGGGTTCAGACCCCGGAAGTCGCGAACGCGCGGCAGCGCGATGTTGATCAGACGATCAAGGAATTCATACATGCGTGCGCCACGAAGGGTAACCTTCGCACCGATCGGCATGCCTTCGCGAAGCTTGAAACCAGCGATCGAATTACGAGCGCGGGTAACGACCGGCTTCTGGCCGGCAATCGCAGCCAGGTCACCGGCAGCAATGGTCGGCTTCTTGGAATCGGCAGTCGCTTCGCCAACACCCATGTTGATCACGATCTTTTCAAGCTTCGGGATCATCATTACGTTGGCGTAGGAGAACTTCTCCTGCATGGCGTCACGGATACGCGACACGTATTCCGCCTTGAGACGCGGCTCGTACTTGTCAGCCATCGATCACTTCTCCCGAACGCTTGGCCACGCGGACCTTCTTGCCGTCTACAACAGAAAAGCCAACGCGGGTCGGCTTGCCATCCTTATCGGCGATGGCAATGTTGGAGATGTGCAAGGATGCTTCCTTGTTGATGATGCCGGCTTCCTGGCCCTGGGTCTGGCGCTGGTGACGCTTCACCATGTTTACGCCACGCACAACGGCACGGTCTTCTTTCGGCATAACCTGGATTACTTCGCCGGTACGGCCCTTGTCCTTACCGGTCAATACGACAACTTTGTCGCCTTTACGAATTTTCTGCATCGCAATTGCTCCTTACAGTACTTCCGGAGCCAGCGAGATGATCTTCATATGGTTCTTGGCGCGAAGTTCGCGCGGAACCGGTCCGAAGATACGGGTGCCGATGGGCTCTTTCTTGTTGTCGATAAGAACGGCTGCGTTGTTATCGAAACGGATGACGCTGCCGTCAGCGCGACGGATGTCCTTGGCGGTGCGCACGACAACCGCCTTCATCACATCGCCCTTCTTGACGCGGCCGCGCGGAATAGCTTCCTTGATGGAAACGACAATAATGTCGCCAACAGAAGCATATTTGCGCTTCGAGCCGCCCAGCACCTTGATGCACATGACACGACGTGCGCCGGAATTATCCGCCACGTCGAGGTTTGTTTGCATCTGAATCATGTCAGGTCGCCTTCTTGTTGTTACCGGAACGGTTGGGCAAACTCTCTCGAGTGAGCCCCCTGCCCCAGCTTATGAATATCTCTTTTTTTGCGCGGAAAAATCGTGACAGGGTGGTTTCCCGAGGGACCTTCCGTGCGCATCAAAGCAAAAGACGCTCGATTCACGAGCGTCCTTGCGGTGCTTCATACAGGAATTCGCGCCAAGTACAAGATGCCTGGCGCGATTCTGATGAAATTAAGCCTGGGCGGCAACAACCGTCCAGCGCTTGTCCTTGGAGATCGGTGCGCATTCCTCGATGGAAACGACATCGCCGACCTTGTATTGATTGTTTTCGTCGTGTGCCTTGTACTTCTTCGAACGACGAACGGTCTTTTGCATGAGCGGGTGAGCGAATCGACGCTCAACCCGGACCACGACAGTCTTCTCGTTCTTGTCGGACACTACGACGCCCTGCAGAATGCGTTTCGGCATATTATTTTTCCTTAGGCCTTGGCTTCTGCCGCCTTCTGGCGGGCAATGGTTTTAACGCGGGCGATGTCCTTGCGGACTTCGTTGATGCGCGAGGACTTCTCCAGCTGGCCGGTCGCCTTCTGGAAGCGCAGGTTGAACTGCTCCTTCTTCAGATCGGCGAGCTTGTCCTTGAGCTGGTCGGCGCTGAGGCCGCGAACTTCATCGGCTTTCATGTGCCTTGCTCCTTACTCTGCGATGCGCTGTACGAAGCGCGTCTTGACCGAGAGCTTGGCAGCGCCGAGACGAAGCGCCTCACGGGCGATCTCCTCGGTAACACCGTCGATCTCGAACATCATACGACCGGGCTTGACCTTGCATGCCCAGTATTCGACCGAACCCTTGCCCTTACCCATACGAACTTCGGTCGGCTTTGCCGTTACCGGAACGTCGGGGAATACGCGGATCCACACACGACCTGCGCGCTTCATGTAACGCGTGATCGCGCGGCGGGCCGCTTCGATCTCGCGTGCATTCACGCGGTTCGGTTCCTGCGACTTCAAGCCGAATTCACCGAATGCCAGGTCAAAGCCGCCCTTGGCGACGCCCTTGATGCGTCCCTTGAACTGCTTACGGTACTTAGTACGCTTTGGCTGCAACATTTTCTTACTTCTCCGAGCTTATCTTTCGCCAGCGTCAATCAAGCGTTTTCGCGACGACGATCGGGACGATCGCCACGCTCACGGCTTGCAGGGCCTTGAGCATCGCCTTCGAGACCGCGACGCTCAGAAGCCATCGGATCGTGCTCAAGGATTTCGCCCTTGAAGATCCAGACCTTGATGCCGCAGATGCCGAATGCGGTTTCCGCTTCAGCCGTGCCGTAGTCGATATCCGCACGCAGCGTGTGCAGCGGAACGCGACCTTCGCGATACCATTCGGTACGAGCGATTTCAGCACCGCCGAGACGGCCGCCGCAGGTGATCTTGATGCCTTCGGCGCCAAGACGCATTGCGGACTGAACCGAACGCTTCATCGCACGGCGGAAAGCCACGCGGCGCTCGAGCTGCTGGGCGATCGACTGGGCAACCAGAGTTGCGTCGATTTCCGGCTTGCGCACTTCAACGATGTTGAGGTGCGTTTCGGAGTTGGTCATCTCGGAAAGCTTCTTGCGAAGCTTCTCGATGTCCGCGCCCTTCTTGCCGATGATGAGACCCGGACGAGCCGAGTGGATCGTAACGCGGCACTTCTTGTGCGGACGCTCGATGACCACCTTGGCGATACCGGCCTGCTTGAGTTCCTTGATCAGGTAAGCCCGGATCTTCAGATCTTCATGCAGCAGCTTGCCGTATTCTGCGGTGTCAGCGTACCAGCGGCTATCCCAGGTACGGTTGATGCCGAGGCGGAAGCCGATCGGATTGATTTTCTGACCCATTATGCGGCCTCCCCTTTTTCTTCAACTTCACGAACAACGATCGTGAGGTGAGAGAACGGCTTTTCAATGCGGGACGCACGACCACGGCCACGGGCGTGAAAACGCTTCATGGTAATGGACTTGCCAACATAGGCCTCGGCGACGACGAGAGAGTCAACGTCGAGGTCATGGTTGTTTTCCGCATTGGCAATTGCAGATTCCAGCGTCTTCTTGACGGTGCCTGCAATGCGCTTGCGGGAGAATTCGAGCTCTGCGAGAGCGCGATCAACCTTCTTGCCACGGATAAGAGCGGCAACCAGGTTCAGTTTCTGGGGGCTGACGCGGAGCGTGCGGGCAATGGCCTGAGCCTCATTGTCCTTCAGCCGGCGTTCGGTCTTAGCCTTCGCCATGATTACTTCCTCTTTGCCTTCTTGTCCGCGCCGTGACCGTAGTAGGTCCGCGTCGGAGAGAATTCACCGAACTTGTGTCCGACCATGTCTTCGTTGACCGAGACGGGCACATGCTTGCTGCCGTTGTACACGCCAAACGTCAGACCGACGAACTGCGGCAGGATCGTGGAGCGACGGCTCCAGATCTTGATTACTTCATTACGTCCGCTCTCGCGCACCTTCTCAGCCTTGGTGAGAAGATAGCCGTCAATAAACGGACCTTTCCATACTGAACGAGCCATTAGTGACTACCTCTCTTACTTCTTACGCTGATGGCGCGAGCGCATGATGAACTTGTCGGTCGACTTGTTCGAACGGGTGCGCTTGCCCTTCGTGGGCTTGCCCCACGGAGTAACCGGGTGGCGACCACCCGACGTGCGACCTTCACCACCACCGTGCGGGTGGTCGACCGGGTTCATGACGACGCCGCGAACGTGCGGACGCTTGCCACGCCAACGCGAACGACCAGCCTTGCCGTCGTTGATGTTGCCGTGATCCGAGTTCGAAACAGCGCCGATCGATGCGAGGCAAGAGCCGTGCACCAGACGCTGTTCGCCCGAGTTGAGACGCAGGATGGCCATACCGGCATCGCGGCCGACGAGCTGGACATACGTACCGGCGGAGCGGGCAATCTGACCGCCTTTACCTGGCTTCATCTCGACGTTGTGGATGATCGAACCGACCGGAATGTACTGAAGCGGCATGGTGTTGCCGGGCTTCACGTCCACTGCCTTGTCGGAGGCGATTACCTTGTCACCAGCAGCAAGACGCTGTGGCGCGAGAATGTAAGCCTGTTCGCCGTCGGTATACGTAACCAGCGCGATGAACGCGGTGCGGTTGGGGTCGTATTCCAAACGTTCAACGGTGCCTTCAACGTCGAACTTGCGACGCTTGAAATCCACCAGACGGTAGGTCCGCTTGTGACCGCCACCCTGGAACCGGACGGTGATCCGGCCCTGGTTGTTGCGGCCACCCTTGGAGCTGAGGCCCTGGGTCAGAGCCTTTACCGGCTTGCCCTTGTAGAGCGAAGCGCGGTCCACGATAACCAGCTGGCGCTGGCTCGGCGTGGTCGGATTGAAACTTTTCAATGCCATTTTATTGTTCCCTTTTGGGTCTTTGCCCGCTTGGGCCTAACCTTTAGAGTCCGGTGGACACGTCGATGGATTGACCTTCGGCGAGCGTAACGACGGCTTTCTTGACGTCCTTAAGCTTACCGGCGAACCCACGGAAACGACGGGTCTTACCCTTGCGGATAAGCGTGTTCACAGCCGTGACTTTGACGCCGAAGAGAGCTTCCACGGCAGCCTTGATTTCAGGCTTGGAAGCGCTTTTGGCGACGTTGAATACGACCTGGTTCTGTTCGGAGACCAGCGTCGACTTTTCCGTGATCGAAGGAGATACGATCACATCGTAGTGGCGAAGATCCGTCATTTGAACCGCTCCTCCAGAGCCTCTACAGCAGCCTTGGAAAGCACCAGCTTGCCACGACGCAGGATGTCGTAAACATTGATGCCCTGTACCGGCAGAACGTCCACATTCGGGATGTTCTGGGCTGCGAGCTTGAAGTTGCCATCAAGTTCAGCGCCACCGATAACCAGAGCGTTGGTCAGGCCAAGCGAAGCGAAGCTGCCCAGCAGAGCCTTGGTCTTTGCTTCAGATGCAACGAGCTGATCGACGATGATCAGTTCTTCTGCCTTCAGCTTTGCAGACAGGGCGTGACGCAGAGCGAGCGCACGAACCTTCTTGGGAAGGTCATGGGCGTGGCTGCGAACGACCGGGCCGTGGGCCTTGCCGCCGCCGCGGAACTGCGGTGCGCGAGCCGAATGGTGACGAGCGCGGCCCGTACCCTTCTGCTTGTACATCTTCGCACCGGTGCGGGAAACTTCCGACCGGTTCTTCGTCTTGTGTGTTCCCTGCTGCTTCTTTGCAAGCTGCCAGCGAACCATACGGGCCAGGATGTCCTGGCGGGGATCGAGGCCGAAAATTTCGTCCGACAGAGAAACCTTGCCGGCGTCTTTTCCCTCGAGGGTCTTGACGTTCAATTCCATGATAAGGCTCCCTTACTTCGCAGCCGACTTGACGGCGTCGCGGACGATGATCCAGGAACCCTTCGAACCGGGAACTGCACCCTTAACAAGGATGAGGCCACGGTCTTCATCAGTCGAAACGACTTCGAGGTTCTGGGTCGTAACGCGCGTCTGGCCCATATGACCAGCCATGCGCTTGCCCTTCCAGACGCGGCCCGGATCCTGGTTGTTACCGGTCGAACCGTGTGCACGGTGCGATACGGAGTTACCGTGCGAAGCGCGGCCACCACCGAAGTTGTGACGCTTCATAGCACCGGCAAAACCTTTACCGATCGTGGTTCCAGTAACGTCGACCAGCTGGCCGTTCTGAAAATGATTTGCGGTCAGTGTTGCACCGATGTCGATCAGGTTCTCGGGGGAAACCCGGAACTCGACGAGCTTAGCTTTCGGTTCGACATTGGCAGCGGCAAAATGACCGCGAAGCGCCTTCGTCGTGTTCTTGACCTTGGACTGGCCGGCACCGAGCTGAACTGCGGTGTAGCCATTCTTGTCTTCCGTGCGCTGGGCAACGACTTGTACGTTATCCAGTCGCAATACTGTTACGGGGATATGTTCACCTGCGTCGTTATAGACGCGTGTCATACCCACTTTCTGTGCAATCACACCTGAACGCATTGGTTCATCCTCTTGCGAGCCTTGAAGGGAAAACCCTCTCTGGCCTTTGTTAAGGAGTGCCCTTCGACATCTCACGATGTTTCCGGTCTCCGGTTTGGAAGTCGTTGGATTTCTCCACGTACCTTCCTTGTTATTTCAGCCCTCACCAAGGATGGGTCGGGCCGGGTCTTAGAGCTTGATTTCCACGTCAACGCCAGCAGCGAGGTCGAGCTTCATAAGAGCATCGACAGTCTGCGGGGTGGGGTCAACGATATCGAGAAGACGCTTGTGCGTCCGCATTTCGAACTGTTCACGGCTTTTCTTGTCAACGTGAGGAGAGCGGTTGACGGTAAACTTTTCGATGCGTGTGGGGAGTGGAACCGGGCCGCGAACGCTGGCGCCGGTGCGCTTTGCGGTCGACACGATTTCACGGGTAGAGGCATCGAGGATCCGGTGATCGAACGCCTTGAGGCGGATACGGATATTCTGGCCGGTCATTCGTCTTGTCCTTGTTCTTTGTTATTCGTTTCCGCACGCGGAAACACATGAACTTCTATTGATCGTGGCGCCGCAGATTTTCAAAAATCGAGAGAGATGCGCCTCGCACCCCAATCATTTCAGTAGTCTGTATTGCTAAAACACCGCGTTTCGCAGTTGCTTGCGAATCCAGCGGGGAGTGTGAGTGCGCGTTTACGCGCTTTCACCGAATTTTTCAAGCACTAAAAATGCAACGCCGCCAGGCTTTTTGTCAAAAGCCCGACGGCGGTGTTTGTGACACCGCCGTCGGAGCGAATTTTAAAAGTCGAAATTACTCGACGATCGAAGCCACGATGCCGGCGCCGACGGTACGGCCGCCTTCGCGGATAGCGAAGCGCAGCTTTTCTTCCATCGCGATCGGAACGATCAGTTCGACTTCAACCGTGACGTTGTCGCCAGGCATAACCATTTCCGTGCCTTCCGGCAGCGAAACGATACCGGTAACGTCCGTCGTGCGGAAGTAGAACTGCGGACGGTAGTTCGTGAAGAACGGCGTATGACGGCCGCCTTCTTCCTTCGTCAGGATGTAGGCTTCTGCCATGAACTTCTTGTGCGGCTTGACCGAACCCGGCTTGCACAGGATCTGACCACGCTCAACGCCGTCACGGGTAACGCCGCGAACCAGCGCACCGATGTTGTCGCCGGCCTGGCCCTGATCGAGCAGCTTGCGGAACATTTCAACGCCGGTAACCGTCGTCTTCGAGGTCGGACGAATGCCGACGATCTCGACTTCTTCACCAACCTTGACGATACCGCGCTCAACGCGACCCGTCACAACCGTACCACGGCCCGAGATCGAGAACACGTCTTCGATCGGCATCAGGAACGGCTGGTCGATCGGACGCTCAGGCGTCGGGATGTAGGCGTCAACAGCGGCCATCAGCTCGCGGATTGCGTCTTCACCGATCTTCTTGTCGGAATCTTCAAGAGCGGCAAGTGCCGAACCCTTGACGATCGGAATATCGTCGCCCGGGAAGTCGTAGGACGACAGAAGTTCGCGAACTTCAAGCTCGACGAGCTCGAGAAGCTCGGCGTCGTCAACCTGGTCGACCTTGTTGAGGAACACGACGATCGCCGGAACACCAACCTGACGGGCGAGCAGGATGTGCTCGCGGGTCTGCGGCATCGGGCCGTCGGCGGCCGAGCAAACCAGGATCGCGCCGTCCATCTGGGCAGCACCGGTGATCATGTTCTTCACGTAGTCGGCGTGGCCGGGGCAGTCGACGTGCGCGTAGTGACGGGCAGGCGTTTCATATTCGACGTGGGCCGTCGAGATCGTGATGCCGCGAGCCTTTTCTTCAGGCGCAGCGTCGATCTGGTCATACGCCTTGAACTCGCCAAAATACTTCGTGATCGCAGCAGTCAGCGACGTCTTGCCGTGGTCGACGTGACCGATCGTGCCAATGTTGACGTGCGGCTTATTGCGCTCAAACTTGCTCTTTGCCATTAGTGGCTCTCCATTCTTGTCCCTTGACGGGAATAATCTTCAAATCTCTGGTGGGGCGTACCCCGATCACTTCTGACCGGAGTACTTTGCCTGAATTTCCTGCGCCACGTTCGACGGAACCGGCGAATAGTGATCGAACGTCATCGAGTACTGAGCGCGACCCTGCGACATGGAGCGCAGGTTATCCACGTACTTGAACATGTTCGCGAGCGGAACATGCGCATTGATGACGATCGTGATGCCACGCGATTCCTGGCCCTGGATCTGACCGCGACGCGAGTTCAGATCGCCGATCACGTCACCGACGTAATCTTCAGGGGTGACGACTTCGACCTTCATCATCGGCTCGAGAAGCTGTGCGCCAGCCTTCTTTGCTGCTTCACGGAAGCAGGCACGCGATGCGATTTCGAAGGCGAGAACCGAGGAGTCAACGTCGTGGTATGCGCCGTCGATCAGCGTCGCCTTGACGCCGAGCATCGGGAAGCCAGCGAGCGGACCGGAAGACAGAACGCTTTCGATGCCCTTCTGAACGCCCGGGATGTATTCCTTCGGAACAGCACCGCCGACGATCTTGGATTCGAACTTGAAGTCTTCACCGTCAGGGTTCGGTTCGAAGATGATCTTGACGCGCGCGAACTGACCGGTACCACCGGACTGCTTCTTGTGCGTGTAGTCTTCTTCGTGCTGACGGGTGATCGTTTCGCGATAGGCAACCTGCGGCGCGCCGACGGTTGCTTCAACCTTGAACTCGCGACGCATGCGGTCAACGAGAATGTCGAGGTGAAGTTCGCCCATGCCTGCGATGATCGTCTGACCGGATTCTTCATCCGTCTTGACACGGAACGAAGGATCTTCAGCAGCCAGGCGGTTGAGCGCGAGGCCCATCTTTTCCTGGTCGCCCTTGGTCTTCGGCTCGATCGCGATCTGGATGACCGGCTCGGGGAATTCCATGCGCTCGAGGATAACCGGCTTCAGCGGATCGCAGAGCGTATCGCCAGTGGTGGTTTCCTTGAGGCCGGCCAGAGCAACGATGTCGCCGGCAAAGGCTTCTTCGATGTCTTCACGCGAGTTGGAGTGCATCTGCAGCATACGGCCGACGCGCTCACGCTTGTCCTTGACCGTGTTGATGACAGACGTACCCTTTTCGAGCTTGCCCGAGTAGATGCGGGCAAAGGTCAGCGAACCGACGAAGGGGTCGTTCATGATCTTGAACGCGAGCATGGAAAGCGGCTCGCTGTCGTCAGCGTGACGCTCAATCTCGGCTTCGGTCTTGAAGTCGATGCCCTTGATCGCAGGAATGTCCATCGGCGAAGGCAGGTAATCGCAAACGGCGTCGAGAAGCGGCTGAACGCCCTTGTTCTTGAACGCGGTGCCGCAGAACATCGGGTGGAACTTCACATCGATGGTGCCGCGACGAACGAGCGCACGGATCTTGTCGTTGTCGGGCATGATGCCGTTCAGGTAGTCTTCCATCGCCTGTTCGTCGACTTCGACAACGGTCTCGATCAACTTTTCGCGATATTCGTCAGCCTTGGCCTTCATGTCGTCCGGAATCTCGACGACGTCCCACTGGGCGCCGAGCGACTCGTCGCGCCAGATGAGTGCGTTCATCTCGATCAGATCGATAACGCCCTTGAACTCGGTTTCCGCACCGATCGGCAGCTGCATGACGACAGCGATGGCGCCGAGACGGGTCTTGATCATCTCTACCGAGCGGTAGAAGTCAGCACCGGTCTTGTCCATCTTGTTGCAGAAGATCATACGCGGAACGTTGTACTTCTCAGCCTGACGCCAGACGGTTTCCGTCTGCGGCTCAACACCGGCG
This sequence comes from Agrobacterium burrii, assembly GCF_017313405.1. Taxonomy (NCBI): domain Bacteria; kingdom Pseudomonadati; phylum Pseudomonadota; class Alphaproteobacteria; order Hyphomicrobiales; family Rhizobiaceae; genus Agrobacterium; species Agrobacterium burrii. The sequence continues at coordinate 262,469 of NZ_JAFLNA010000004.1, read as the reverse complement.
TTGGCGTCGAGAAGGGCAATCGCACCGTCGAGAACGCGCAGCGAACGCTCAACTTCAATGGTGAAGTCAACGTGGCCGGGGGTGTCGATGATGTTGAAACGGCGCATCTTGCCGTCGCGACCCTTCCAGAAGGTCGTGGTCGCAGCGGACGTGATGGTGATACCACGTTCCTGCTCCTGCTCCATCCAGTCCATCGTGGCTGCGCCATCATGAACTTCGCCGATCTTGTGCGACTTACCGGTGTAGTAGAGGATACGCTCGGTGGTCGTCGTCTTGCCGGCGTCGATATGCGCCATGATACCGAAATTGCGGTAGTCTTCGATTTTATATTCGCGAGCCATAATGGACTGCCTTTCGATATGCGACCGTTTAAGATTACCAGCGGTAATGCGAGAATGCGCGGTTGGCGTCGGCCATCTTGTGCGTGTCTTCGCGCTTCTTGACAGCAGAACCGCGGTTGTTCGCAGCGTCCATGAGTTCGCCGGAAAGGCGATCGACCATGGTCGTTTCGTTGCGCTTGCGCGCAGCAATGATCAGCCAGCGGATGGCCAGAGCCTGACGGCGCTCGGGACGAACGTCGACCGGAACCTGATAGGTAGCACCACCAACGCGGCGCGAACGCACTTCAACATGCGGAGCAACGTTGTCGAGGGCGGAATGGAAGATGCCGAGCGGCTCCTGCTTCGTCTTGCCCTGAACGACGTCGAACGCGCCGTAAACGATGCTTTCTGCGACCGACTTCTTGCCGTGAAGCATGATGGCGTTCATGAACTTGGTGACGATCAGATCGCCGAACTTCGGGTCCGGGTTGATCTCACGCTTTTCTGCACTATGGCGACGGGACATATTCTTTGTCTCTCAATGTTATTGACGCTTTACCACGCGGAGAACCTCGCGCAGCGCCGGAATTTGTTTAAACCCGAATTACTTCGGACGCTTCGCACCGTACTTGGAGCGGCGCTGCTTGCGGTTCTTGACGCCCTGGGTATCGAGAACACCACGGATGATGTGGTAACGAACGCCTGGCAAGTCCTTTACGCGGCCGCCGCGGATCATGACAACGGAGTGTTCCTGAAGGTTGTGACCTTCGCCGGGAATGTAGCCGATGACTTCGAAGCCGTTGGTGAGGCGGATCTTGGCAACCTTACGCAGAGCCGAGTTCGGCTTCTTCGGGGTCGTCGTGTAAACGCGGGTGCAAACACCACGCTTCTGCGGGTTTTCCTGAAGAGCAGGAACCTTGTTGCGCTTTACCTGTGCCTGGCGGGGCTTACGGATCAGCTGGTTTACGGTAGGCATATAACCATCCCTTGCAAAAACTACTTTAGCCACCCGAACGGGTGGCGGCTATGCCGTTGCCGGCGACGACGCACGCATATATCCTCATGCGCAAAACGTGGCCCGATCCGTTCTCACGGATGGACCACCAAGAGCAGAGGACACCTCGACGAGGCGTCTTGCATGCAACATTCGTGTCTTCTACGTGCAATGGAGTCTCGTTTGAGATGATGTTCAGGAAAAACATTCCCGAACGGCCAGCACGCATAGAGGCTCCGATGGCGGGCGTACTACTGTTTTAGCCAGCTTTCGTCAAGGCCGAATCCGCATTTAGCACCCGCGCCCGCGGCCGCAGAGCCCGCTGACAGGCCATTTCCCCCTCCATTTAGCAGAAGTCACCGCCGGCAACAGCGATTTTGCGCTCCGGCCTTTGGCTTTTCATAAAATCCGTCTATTGATTCCCTCAAGCGGCCAGACTTGGCCCGCCACGCGCAAGACCGGCTTCGGTCGGCCCGTATACATAGCAACGACAGATCAAGGAATCGCGTCATGACCACCCTCCCCGACAACGACAATGGACGCGACGAGCCGATGGTCTTCATCGTCATCGGCAAGGCTTACGAGACCGATAATTCAGACGGCATAGATATCCACGTCATCTTGCGGGCGCCAGATGAAGATACCGCTGTGCGCGAAACGCTGAATGCGCTCTCCGAGGAAGGCTTTATCGAAGCCGACCTAGACCAGATCGGCATGCTGACCGAAATCCCGGATGAAGAGCCGCACGCTTCCGCCTATCAGGGCGCGGTGGAAGGCGAAGTGGCCATCATCCGTTTCGCCTGAGGCGCGGCCATGACGGTGAGACGCATCGTCACCAACATCGCGACACCCGACCTTGAACGGGCGGGTGTCTTTTATGGCGATATTCTCGGCATGACCATCGCCATGGATCACGGCTGGATCGCAACCTATGCGAGCCCGGTTGAAACACCTGCCCAGATCAGCTTTGCCCGTGAAGGCGGCTCCGGCACGGCTGTTCCCGACATCTCCATCGAAGTCGACAATTTCGACGAGGTCCATGCCAAGATCCTGAAGGCGGGACTACCGGTCGAATACGGTCCAGCTCTAGAAAAATGGGGCGTGCGCCGCCTGTTCCTGCGCGATCCCTTCGGCAGACTGGTCAATATATTAAGTCACTTATAGACTATATACTTTAATTATAGTAGTATTATTTCATTTCTTGTTGAATAATATGAAAATGTTAGCTTAAAATAGTCCCGACATGAAATTCCGGTGGCGGGTTGAATAATATATCTTCAGCAGACATTATTGATGACATTTACGAGGCGGCGCTTTTTCCCGACCGCTGGGCGAAGGTCATCGCCACAATCGGTAAACGACTTGATTTCTGGGGCGGCGCCCTCACCTGGGGCAAGGGCGAGGAAGAAGCCTGGCTTTTCACGCCCAATTTCCAGGAATTGATGCAAGCCTTCATGGAGGGCGGCTGGAACCACCGTAATGATCGCCTCACCCGCGCGGTCCGCGAAGGACAATTTTCCTTCGTGCATGATTTCGATGTGTTCACCCATGATGAATGGGCCGGACTGCCGATCGTGCGTGACTTCCTGATGCCCCGCGGGCTTGGCTATGGCGCGGCCACCCAGATTGCTCCACCTGACCATCCGGAGATGACGGTAATTTTCGAACGCAAGCTCGACAGCGGCGTCATCGGTCCGGAGACCATGGCGGCACTTGGCGGGCTGAGGCCGCATATCGCCCGCAGCCTCACCCTCGCAACAGGGTTACAGCGCCAGAAGGCCAATGCGATGACACTCGGGCTCAACGCCATCGGCGCGCCAGCGGCAGTGCTTCAGGCAAGCGGACGCGTTCTTTCCGCCAACACGCTGTTTCAGTCAATCCAGAAATGTATCTCCACCCGTGCCCGCGACAGGATCCTCATCTCCGACGAGAGAGTAAACCGGCTGCTCTACAAGGCTCTTGCCGGACATAGCGTCAGTTCCTTCCCCCTGCCAACCGAAGACAGGGCCTGCATCCTGCACGTCATACCGTTGCGCAAGGATGCACTGGACCTGTCCCCGAACGGATCGGCCATCGTGCTGATCTCGCAACCATCAGACACGGTCTTCGACGTCACGCCGCTGCTGAAGGGGCTTTATGACCTCACCAGGGGCGAGGCCCGCGTCGCGCTGGAAATCATGAAGGGGCTTTCGCTTCCCTCCGTGGCGAAGCAATTGCAGATCTCCCACGAAACGGTACGCAGCAACGCCAAGTCGATCTACGCCAAGACCGGCAGTACCGGCCAGACAGATCTCGTCCGCCGCCTTTCCGTTCTGACCCGCTACACCATCGGCGAACAGGGCTGAAAACACGCCAGCGCTGACGATCTGCACGGTCGGATCGAACCAATAACCCGGCCCTAAAAAAAAACGCCCGGATTGCTCCGGGCGTCTTCACTGAATTTTGGCGGGGCTTCGTAAAGCCCCGACCCTGCTGACATTATTCGGCGGCCGGAACCTGATCCGTCATGTCCTGCAGCATCTGGTTCGCAGAAGCCGAACCCGAACCCTTGCGGCGTTCCTCGAGAATGAGGTCGTCGCGCGAGGTGGCGATGCGGCGGATCTGCGTCATGGTGCCGCCAGTACCGGCCGGGATGAGGCGGCCGACGATGACGTTTTCCTTGAGGCCCTGCAGCGTGTCCGTCTTGCCGGCGATCGCAGCTTCCGTGAGAACCTTGGTGGTTTCCTGGAAGGATGCGGCCGAGATGAAGGACGGCGTCTGCAGCGACGCCTTGGTGATGCCGAGCAGAACAGGATCGCCGTAAGCCGGCTTCTTGCCCTCTTCCATCAGGCGGTCGTTGTTGTCGTCAAGTTCGATACGATCGACATTGTCGCCAACGATGTAGTGGCTGTCGCCCGCATCGGTGATCTCGACCTTCTGCAGCATCTGGCGAACGATCACCTCGATGTGCTTGTCGTTGATCACAACGCCCTGCAGTCGGTAGACTTCCTGGATTTCGTTCACGAGGTAGGAAGCCAAAGCCTCCACGCCCTTGATTGCCAGAATGTCGTGCGGCGCCGGGTTGCCGTCGAGAATGTATTCGCCCTTCTCGATGTAGTCGCCTTCCTGAAGATGGAAGGGCTTGCCCTTCGGGATCAGGTATTCGACCGGCTCAACACCGTCTTCAGCAGGCTCGATCTGAACGCGACGCTTGTTCTTGTAGTCGCGGCCGAGGCGGATGGTACCGTCGATCTCTGCGATGACGGCGTGATCCTTCGGACGACGTGCTTCGAACAGTTCGGCAACACGCGGCAGACCACCGGTGATGTCCTTCGTCTTGGCGCTTTCCAGCGGCGAACGTGCAAGCACGTCACCCTGGGAAACCTTCGAACCCGGCTCAACCGAGAGGATGGCGTCCACGGACAGATGGAAGCGGGCTTCGCCACCACGGGAAAGCTTCGCAACAGCGCCGGAAGCATCCTTGATGATAATGGCAGGCTTCAAATCCGAACCGCGCGGCGTCGAGCGCCAGTCAATGACCTGGCGCTTGGTGATGCCGGTGGATTCGTCGGTGGCTTCCAGAACGGAAAGACCGTCGACCAGATCCTCGAAGTGAACGGTACCTTCCACTTCCGTCATCATCGGACGGGTGTAGGGGTCCCACTCTGCAAGACGCTGACCGCGCTTAACCTTGTCGCCATCGTCCACGAAGATTTTCGAACCGTAAGCGACACGCTGCGAGGAACGTTCCACGCCGCGCTCATCAAGGATCGTAACCGACATGTTACGGCCCATGGCGATGAGAACGCCTTCGGAGTTCCGCAGAATGTTGCGGTTCTTGATCTGGATCGTACCTTCATACGATGCTTCCAGGAACGACTGGTCGACCACGTTTGCCGTACCGCCAAGGTGGAAGGTACGCATGGTGAGCTGCGTGCCCGGTTCACCGATCGACTGCGCGGCGATGACGCCAACGGCTTCGCCCATGTTGACAGGCGTACCGCGTGCAAGGTCACGACCGTAGCAGACGCCGCAGACGCCGATCTGCACTTCGCAGGTCAGTGCCGAACGGATGCGGACGGACTGGATGCCGGCCTTCTCGATGACGGCAACGTCGGCTTCGTCGATCAGCGTGCCAGCCTTGACGATGTTCTCGCCAGTGACCGGGTTGTCGATGTCGTCGAGAGCCGTGCGGCCGAGGATACGGGCGCCGATCGAGGCAACGATCTGACCGGCATCGACGATGGCGGTCATGGTGAGGCCCTTGTCGGTGCCGCAATCCACGGAATTGACGATGCAATCCTGCGCCACGTCGACGAGACGACGGGTCAGGTAACCGGAGTTTGCGGTCTTCAGGGCGGTGTCTGCGAGACCCTTACGGGCACCGTGGGTCGAGTTGAAGTACTCGTTAACGGTCAGGCCTTCCTTGAAGTTCGAGATGATCGGCGTCTCGATGATTTCGCCCGAAGGCTTGGCCATCAGGCCGCGCATGCCGCCCAGCTGACGCATCTGGTTCGGTGAACCACGCGCGCCCGAGTGGGACATCATGTAGATGGAGTTCATCGGCTTCTGACGGCCCGTTTCCGGATCGAACTCGACAGCCTTGATGCGCGCCATCATTTCTTCGGCGACCTTCTCGGTTGCCTTGCCCCAGGCGTCGACAACCTTGTTGTACTTTTCGCCCTGGGTGATGAGACCATCATTGTACTGCTGTTCGTATTCCTTCACCAAGGCTTCGGTGTCACCGACGATCTTCACCTTGCTGTCCGGAATAACCATGTCGTCCTTGCCGAACGAAATGCCGGCGCGGCAGGCGTGGCTGAAGCCGAGCTGCATGATGCGGTCGCAGAAGATGACCGTGTCTTTCTGGCCGCAATGACGGTAGACCGTGTCGATCATCTTGGAGATGTTCTTCTTGGTCATTTCCTGGTTGCAGGTGTCGAAAGGCACGTTGACGTTCTTCGGCAGAAGTTCGCCGATCAGCATACGGCCAGGCGTCGTTTCATGGATCTTGGAAACCGGCTTGCCGTCGGCATCCACGGTCTTGAAGCGACCACGGATCTTGGCATGCAGCGTCACGACCTTGTTTTCAAGCGCGTGATGCAATTCGCCGATATCCGAGAAGGCCATGCCTTCGCCGGGCTCGTTCTGGTTCATGATCGACAGGTAATAGAGGCCGAGAACCATGTCCTGCGACGGAACGATGATCGGATGACCGTTCGCCGGATGCAGGATGTTGTTGGTCGACATCATCAACACGCGGGCTTCCAGCTGGGCTTCCAGCGAAAGCGGCACGTGAACAGCCATCTGGTCACCGTCGAAGTCGGCGTTGAAGGCCGTGCAGACGAGCGGGTGCAGCTGGATGGCCTTGCCTTCGACCAGCATGGGTTCGAAAGCCTGGATGCCCAGACGGTGCAGCGTCGGTGCGCGGTTCAGAAGAACAGGATGTTCGCGGATAACCTCGTCGAGGATATCCCAGACTTCCGGCTTTTCCTTTTCAACCAGCTTCTTGGCCTGCTTGACGGTCGAGGAATAACCCTTGGCGTCGAGACGGGCATAGATGAACGGCTTGAACAGTTCGAGCGCCATCTTCTTCGGCAGGCCGCACTGGTGCAGTTTCAGTTCCGGACCGGTCACGATGACCGAACGGCCGGAATAGTCGACGCGCTTGCCGAGAAGGTTCTGGCGGAAGCGGCCCTGCTTGCCCTTGAGCATGTCGGACAGCGACTTCAGCGGACGCTTGTTGGCACCCGTGATGACGCGGCCGCGACGGCCGTTGTCGAACAGCGCATCGACGGATTCCTGCAACATACGCTTTTCGTTGCGGATGATGATGCCAGGCGCGCGAAGCTCGATCAGGCGCTTCAGACGGTTGTTACGGTTGATGACGCGGCGATAGAGATCGTTGAGGTCGGACGTCGCAAAACGGCCGCCATCCAGCGGAACCAGCGGACGAAGGTCCGGCGGAATGACCGGAACGACCTTCATGATCATCCATTCCGGACGATTGCCCGATTCCATGAAGTTCTCGACGATCTTCAGGCGCTTCATGAACTTCTTCTGCTTGAGGTCAGAAGTCGTTTCAGCAAGCTCGGCGCGCAGGTCGCCGGCGATCTTTTCGAGGTTCATCGAAGCCAGCATCTCATAGATGGCTTCAGCGCCGATCATGGCGGTGAACTGGTCTTCGCCGAACTCGTCAACGGCGATCATGTACTCTTCTTCAGACAGAAGCTGGTTCTGCTTCAGAGAAGTGAGGCCGGGTTCCGTGACGATGTAGTTCTCGAAATAAAGAACGCGTTCGACATCCTTCAGCGTCATGTCGAGCAAGGTCGAGATACGCGAAGGAAGCGACTTCAGGAACCAGATATGGGCAACCGGCGCTGCGAGCTCGATATGGCCCATGCGCTCACGGCGAACGCGCGACAGCGTGACTTCGACGCCGCACTTTTCGCAGATGATGCCCTTGTACTTCATGCGCTTGTACTTGCCGCACAGGCACTCATAGTCCTTGATCGGTCCGAAAATGCGCGCGCAGAAAAGGCCGTCGCGTTCCGGCTTGAACGTACGGTAGTTGATGGTTTCCGGCTTCTTGATCTCGCCGTAGGACCACGACAGGATTTTTTCCGGCGAAGCGATCGAAATCCGGATGGAATCGAAATGCTGCGCAGGCACCTGAGGATTGAAAAGATTCATGACCTCTTGGTTCATGCCTTGTCTCCTTGAGAGGCTAGCTGCTGCCCCTGTTTGCATCTGGACCGGCTTCTTCCCGGGTCGCCGTCCAAAGCTTTAAATACGGATTAACCGCACAATGCGGCGAAAGTGTCCCACGCCAGCCGGGCTGACGGGAAACCGGCAGGCGCCCGGAAGGCGCCCGCCACTCTCATTTTTATTCCGCCGCGTCGGGCAGCTGGTCGTCGGACTGGTTCTCGATCTTCGAGTTTTCCAGTTCGACCGACAGACCGAGCGACCGCATTTCCTTGACGAGAACGTTGAAGCTCTCCGGAATACCGGCCTCGAAGGTGTCGTCGCCACGGACGATCGCTTCGTAGACCTTGGTGCGGCCGGCCACGTCGTCCGACTTGACGGTCAGCATTTCCTGCAGCGTGTAAGCTGCGCCGTATGCTTCCAGAGCCCAGACTTCCATTTCCCCGAAGCGCTGTCCGCCGAACTGCGCCTTGCCGCCCAGCGGCTGCTGGGTAACGAGCGAGTAAGGACCGATCGAGCGAGCGTGGATCTTGTCGTCGACAAGGTGGTTCAGCTTGATCATGTACATGTAGCCGACGGTGACCTTGCGGTCGAACGGCTCACCGGTACGACCGTCATAGAGGACGGACTGACCGGATTCATGCAGACCTGCCTTCTTCAGCATGGCGGCGACGTCAGGCTCATGCGCACCGTCGAAGACCGGGGTCGCGATGGAAACACCGCGCTTGGCTTCTTCGGCAAGCTTGACCAGCGAGTCGTCGTCGAAATGCTGAACCTCGTCATTGGCCTCAGACGCGTAGATTTCCGTCAGCTCGCCGCGAAGCTCGCTGATGTCCATCGTCTTGCGATACTCTTCGAGCATGTCGCCGATCTTCTTGCCCATACCGGCGCATGCCCATGCGAGGTGGGTTTCGAGGATCTGGCCGACGTTCATGCGCGAAGGCACGCCGAGCGGGTTCAAGCAGATGTCGACATGCGTGCCGTCTTCGAGGAATGGCATGTCCTCGACCGGAACGATACGCGAGACGACGCCCTTGTTACCGTGACGGCCGGCCATCTTGTCGCCCGGCTGGATCTTGCGCTTCACAGCGACGAAGACCTTGACCATCTTCATGACACCAGGAGGCATTTCATCGCCGCGCTGGACCTTTTCGACCTTGTCCATGAAGCGCTGTTCAAGGCGCGACTTGGATTCGTCGTACTGGCCGCGAAGCGCTTCCAGCTCGGACTGAGCCTTCTCGTCCTCGACTGCGAACATCCACCACTGCGAGCGGGGATATTCGGAGACGACGGCATTCGAAAGCTCGACGCCCTTCTTGAAGCCCTTCGGACCGGCGATGGAAACGTGGCCACGCAGCATGTCGATCAGGCGACCGTAGACGTTACGGTCGAGAATGGCCTGCTCGTCGTCGCGGTCCTTCGCCAAGCGCTCGATCTCTTCGCGCTCGATAGCCATCGCGCGCTCGTCCTTCTCCACACCGTGACGGTTGAAGACGCGGACTTCGACGACAGTACCGAACGTGCCCGGAGGCATGCGCATGGATGTGTCGCGAACGTCGGAAGCCTTTTCACCGAAGATGGCGCGCAGAAGCTTTTCTTCCGGCGTCATCGGGCTTTCGCCCTTCGGCGTGATCTTGCCGACGAGAATATCGCCCGGCTGAACTTCCGCACCGATGTAAACGATACCGGCTTCGTCGAGGTTCTTCAGCGCTTCTTCCGAAACATTCGGAATGTCGCGGGTGATTTCTTCCGGACCAAGCTTCGTATCGCGCGCCATCACTTCGAATTCTTCGATGTGAATGGAGGTGAACACGTCGTCGGAAACGATACGCTCCGACATCAGGATCGAGTCTTCGTAGTTGTAGCCGTTCCAGGGCATGAACGCGACGAGCGCGTTGCGGCCGAGTGCCAGGTCGCCGAGGTCGGTCGACGGACCGTCCGCGATGATGTCACCCTTGGAGATGGCGTCACCGACGGCGACCAGCGGACGCTGGTTGACGCAGGTGTTCTGGTTGGAACGCTGGAACTTCTGCAGACGGTAGATATCGACGCCCGACTTGCCGGCATCAAGGTCTTCCGTCGCGCGGATAACGATACGGGTCGCATCCACCTGGTCGACGATACCGCCACGGCGAGCCGCGATGGCAGCGCCGGAGTCGCGAGCGACGATCGGTTCCATGCCGGTACCGACGAACGGTGCCTCGGCGCGCAGAAGCGGCACGGCCTGACGCTGCATGTTCGAGCCCATGAGAGCGCGGTTGGCGTCGTCGTTTTCCAGGAACGGAATGAGAGCCGCCGCGACCGAAACGAGCTGCTTCGGCGAAACGTCCATCAGGTTGATGTTGTCGCGCGGTGCGAGCATAACTTCGCCCGAGTGACGGCAAACAACGAACTCTTCAGTGAAGGCGCCTTCGCCATCGAGCTCGGCATTGGCCTGTGCGACGTAATACTTGGCCTCTTCCATGGCGGAGAGGTAGATCACGTCAGTCGTCACCTTGCCGTCGATGATCTTGCGGTACGGGCTTTCAATGAAGCCGTACTTGTTCACGCGGGCAAAGGTTGCGAGCGAGTTGATCAGACCGATGTTCGGGCCTTCCGGCGTCTCGATCGGGCAAATACGGCCGTAATGGGTCGGGTGAACGTCGCGGACTTCGAAGCCGGCGCGCTCGCGGGTCAGACCACCCGGTCCAAGAGCCGAAAGACGGCGCTTGTGGGTGATTTCCGAAAGCGGGTTCACCTGGTCCATGAACTGCGACAGCTGCGAGGAACCGAAGAATTCGCGAACGGCGGCAGCTGCCGGCTTCGCGTTGATCAGGTCCTGCGGCATCACGGTGTCGATTTCGATCGAGGACATACGTTCCTTGATCGCACGTTCCATGCGCAGAAGGCCCAGACGATACTGGTTTTCCATCAGCTCGCCGACAGAACGAACACGGCGGTTGCCGAGGTTGTCGATGTCGTCGATTTCGCCCTTGCCGTCGCGCAGTTCGACCAGCATCTTGACGACAGCGAGGATGTCTTCCTTGCGCAGCGTACGCACGGTGTCTTCCGCGTCGAGGTCGAGGCGCATGTTCATCTTCACGCGGCCAACGGCCGAGAGGTCGTAACGTTCGGCATCGAAGAACAGCGAGTTGAACATCGCTTCAGCCGAATCCATGGTCGGCGGCTCACCCGGACGCATGACGCGGTAGATATCGAACAGCGCTTCCTGGCGGTTCTGGTTCTTGTCCGCAGAGAGCGTGTTGCGGATATAGGCGCCAACATTGACGTGGTCGATATTGAGGACCGGAATCTCGTCGAAGCCGGACTTAAGAATAAGGCCGAGCGTCTTCTCGTCGATTTCGTCGCCGGCTTCGAGATAGATTTCACCCGTCTCGTAGTTGACGATGTCTTCGGCAAGGAAGTTGCCGTAGAGATCCTCATCCGTCGCCTTCAGCGCCTTCAGGCCCTTGTCGACGAGCTGGCGGATAAGGCGCGGGGTCAGCTTCTTGCCACCTTCGACAACGACTTCGCCGGTATCGGCGTCGATCATGTCGGTGATGACCTTGGCGTTCTTCAGCGTCTCGGGCTGGAACGGAATGCGCCAGCCGTCGCCGGAGCGCTCATAGGAAGCCTTGGTATAGAAGGTCGACAGGATTTCTTCGCCGTCCATGCCAAGCGCCATCAGGAGCGAGGTCACGGGCAGCTTGCGGCGACGGTCGATACGCGCATAGACGATGTCCTTGGCGTCGAACTCGATGTCGAGCCAGGAACCGCGATACGGGATCACGCGTGCGGCAAACAGAAGCTTGCCCGACGAATGGCTCTTGCCCTTGTCGTGGTCGAAGAACACGCCCGGCGAACGGTGCATCTGCGAAACGATGACGCGCTCGGTGCCGTTGACGACAAAGGTGCCGTTATTGGTCATGAGCGGCATGTCGCCCATGTAGACGGACTGTTCCTTGATGTCCTTGATGGACTTCGCGCCCGTATCCTCGTCGATATCGAACACGATGAGGCGCAGCGTCACTTTCAGCGGCGCAGCATAGGTCAGATCGCGCTGACGGCATTCCTCGACGTCGAACTTCGGCGCTTCGAATTCGTAGGATACGAATTCGAGCATGGATGCGCCCGAGAAGTCGGTGATCGGGAATACGGATTTGAATACGGCATTCAATCCCTCGTCGGGACGACCGCCCTTGGGCTCGTCAACCATGAGAAATTGGTCATACGAAGCCTTCTGAACCTCAATGAGGTTCGGCATTTCCGCTACTTCTGGAATTTTGCCGAAAAACTTGCGTACGCGCCTGCGACCATTATACGAAAGGGTCTGAGCCATCGTCGCTCCTTTAAAATTGCATCCGGGCCTGCAACGGACGGGAACCGATGGCCAGTCGATCCCGTCAAGCAATGGGTGTCATCAATCTCGTTCCACATCCCGGATCGATCAGGCCGGATTGCCTAGATGAGCCGGTTCGGAACCATTCTCTTGAAGAACCCATTACCCAAAAGCCATTTTCACGCGGCTTTTGGGTAATAAGGTTTAAAACGATGACAGACGGGGAAGGCTGAGACAGCCTCCCCCGCAAGCAATCGCAAGATTACTTAACGTCGACCTTGGCGCCTGCGTCTTCAAGCTTCTTCTTGAGGTCAGCAGCTTCAGCCTTGGAAACAGCTTCCTTGACAGCCTTCGGAGCGCCTTCAACGAGGTCCTTGGCTTCCTTCAGGCCGAGACCCGTGATAGCGCGGACTTCCTTGATGACGTTGATCTTGTTGGCGCCAGCGTCAACCAGGACAACGTCGAACTCGGTCTTTTCTTCTTCAACAACAGCAGCAGCGCCACCGCCAGCAGCAGCAACAGCTACCGGAGCAGCAGCGGAAACGCCCCACTTTTCTTCAAGAAGCTTGGACAGTTCTGCAGCTTCCAGAACGGTCAATGCGGAGAGGTCGTCTACGATCTTTGCGAGATCAGTCATTTGTCAGTTCCTTTAATTCGGTTCGAACCGGTTTGAATAATTACAGCGAAAAACCGCCTTAAGCGGCTTCGTCCTTCTTGGCGTAAGCCGAAAACACGCGTGCAAGCTGGCTTGCAGGTGCGGCGACAACCGTAGCGACGCGAGTTGCCGGGGCATTGAGAAGGCCCAGCAGCTTTGCGCGCAGCTCGTCCAGCGAAGGCAGGGTCGCAAGCGACTTGACTGCTTCGGCGTTGAGCGTGGTTGCACCCATGGAACCGCCGAGAACAACGACTTTATCGTTGGTCTTTGCGAAATCCATAACGACTTTCGGAGCGATCATCGGGTCGACGCTGTATGCAATCAGCGTCTGGCCCTTGAAGAGATTTGTCATCCCTTCCGACTCCGTGCCCTGAAGAGCGATCTTGGCCAGGCGGTTCTTCGCGACCTTGACGGTGCCTCCGGCAGCGCGCATCTTCGAACGGAAGTCGTTCATCTGCGCAACGGTGACACCAGCATAGTGGGCCACGACAACCGAACCGGAAGCCTTGAAGACTTCGTTCAGCTCCGTGACGAATTCGCGTTTTTCCGCTCTTTCCACTGTCTGTCTCCAGTAGACGGGACCACATGATTGTGAACCCGTCGGGTTTGCCTTTGCCCCAGGGGACCTTTTTACAAAGATCCCGAGCGACGCTCGAGGATCCTGTCCCCCGCTCTGTCGCCGCAAACGGCTTCAGGCACAGGCACACCAGGTTCGAACCGGACAGTCAGACATCCTGAAGATGTCTCAAATCCAGCCTCACCCGTCTCATGCAGGTTGAATGATTAAGGCCAGATCCCGAAAGACGTGGCCACCTGCAATCTCGGACAGGAGTTCCGGGTTTCCCCGGAAATCTCCGGCTCCCTGAGAGCCGGAAATTCTTTTAATCACACGCCCCGAAAGACGCGCGAGAATTGATTAAGCCGAAACCGACGAAGGGTCGATCTTGACGCCCGGACCCATGGTCGAGGAGATGGCAACGCGCTTGACGTAGTTGCCCTTGGCGCCCGTCGGCTTTGCCTTGATAACTGCGTCAGCGAAAGCCTTGATGTTCTCTTCAAGAGCCTTGGCGTCGAACGATGCCTTGCCAATGCCAGCGTGCACGATACCGGCCTTTTCGACGCGGAATTCGACAGCGCCGCCCTTGGACGCCTTGACGGCGCCGGCAACATCCATGGTCACCGTACCGACCTTCGGGTTCGGCATCATGCCACGCGGGCCGAGTACCTTGCCGAGACGGCCGACGAGCGGCATCATGTCCGGGGTCGCGATGCAACGATCGAAGTCGATCTTGCCGCTCTGAACGATTTCAACCAGATCTTCCGCACCGACGATGTCAGCACCGGCAGCCGTGGCTTCATCAGCCTTGACCCCACGGGCGAAAACGGCGACGCGAACGTCACGGCCCGTGCCGTTCGGCAGGTTGACAACGCCACGAACCATCTGGTCCGCATGGCGCGGGTCAACGCCGAGGTTCATCGAAACTTCAACGGTTTCGTCGAACTTGGCAACCGCACGCTCCTTGACCATCGAAATGGCGTCGGTGAGAACGTAGAGCTTGTTGGGATCCACGCCTTCGCGGATCTTCTGAATGCGCTTTGCTACCTTGGCCATGATCAACCTACCACTTCCAGGCCCATGGCGCGGGCGGAGCCCTCAACCATTGCCATTGCGCCTTCGATGTCGGCTGCGTTCAGATCCTTCATCTTGGCTTCTGCGATCGTCTTGACCTGAGCCTTGGTGATGGAGCCGACCTTGGCGCCCTTGCCAGGCGTCTTGGAACCGGAGGTGATCTTTGCTTCCTTCTTCAGCCAATAAGTCATCGGCGGCTGCTTCATGATGAAGGTGAAGGACTTGTCCTGGTAATAGGTGATGACGACCGGGATCGGCATACCCTTTTCCATTTCCTGCGTGGCGGCATTGAACGCCTTGCAGAATTCCATGATGTTAACGCCACGCTGACCAAGTGCCGGACCGATCGGCGGGGACGGATTGGCCGACCCAGCCTTTACCTGCAACTTGAGCTGGCCTGCAACTTTCTTAGCCATATCTCTCTGCCTTTCAATTCAAACCGGTTACCCGGCTTCTCTGGCCGGATCGCTCCGGCGGCTGCGGTTGCGTGGTGCGGCGCCCTGCCCCGGCTTAAAGGGCCAGATTGCCTTCCACGCGCTTGGGGTTTCACCCCTCCAGTCAGACCTTCTCGACCTGACTGTATTCCAGCTCGACCGGCGTAGCGCGGCCGAAAATCGACACTTCCACCTTCAGGCGCGAACGCTCTTCGTCGACATCCTGCACCACGCCGTTGAACGACGCGAACGGACCGTCGGAAACGCGAACCTGCTCGCCGATCTCGAACGAAACCGAAGACTTCGGACGCTCGACACCTTCCTGAACCTGACCGAGAATACGATCGGCTTCATAATCGGGAATCGGAACAGGCTTATTGTCCGAACCGAGGAAACCGGTAACCTTCGGCGTGTTCTTGATGAGGTGATAGGCCTCATCCGTCAGATTGGCGCGCACCAGCACGTAACCTGGAAAGAACTTGCGTTCGCTATCGACCTTACGGCCGCGACGCACCTCGACAACCTTTTCGGTCGGCACGAGGATTTTCTCGAAAAGATGATCAAGGCCCTTCTGGCGGGCCTTTTCTTCGATCGACTCAGCGACCTTCTTTTCGAAATTCGAATATGCGTGAACGATATACCAGCGTGCTGCCATTTTTATTCTCCGTTCAATCCTTTGACCGTGCCGTTACCGGCCGACGTTCAGCACGAGGCTCAGCAGCCAGCCGATGAGCTGGTCCGCAGCAAAGAAGAACAGAGCCGCGAAAATGACCATCACCAGCACCATAGCCGTCGAAATCATGGTCTCGCGGCGCGACGGCCAAGTAATTTTAGACGCTTCGGCGCGAACCTGCTGCAGAAACGTAAACGGATTGGTTTTGGATGCCATTGACTGCCCACGCAATTACGGCACGTAAAGCCGAATTAATCAGCCCCACGCACCGCGTGTCTGTTTTGACCTACATAAACACCGATTCCACTTTTAACAAGAGGAAATCGACATTCCGCGAAATTCGCCGGAAATCCGGCATCCATCTGCCTTGCAGCGAAGACCCGCGCTTGCGAATGGAAAGTGGCAGGGGCAGTAAGGCTCGAACTTACGACCTGCGGTTTTGGAGACCGCCGCTCTACCAACTGAGCTATACCCCTTCATCACCGTAACCGGCCGCGAAAATCGCTTGGCCAGTTCGATATGCGTTCCTTTAAGGCGCAGGGAAAAGAATGGCAAGGGTGTTTTTCGTTTTTTCACAATGTCTGGCAAAATACACGGACAAGCCGCCTGCCCCACCCGGCACAATGCCTACTCCTTTGATCTTCCTCATACTCCCCCACAGGAAAAACCCATGAGTATCTATCTCGTCCGTCACGGCCAGACCGAATTTAATGCCGCCCAGCGCTGGCAGGGTCAGGTCGATTCGCCCCTTACGGAATTGGGACGGCAACAGGCCGCACGCATGGGGCGCCGGCTGGCCGGGCTGACCGGAACCGATGAAGCGCATATTTTCTCCAGTCCGCTCGGGCGGGCAAGACAGACCTGTGAGATCATAGCGAGTGAGATTGGCATGATCGACGGCATCACCCTTGATCCCGGCCTGATGGAAATCGGTATGGGCGCTTGGGACGGCATGACGGATTACGAGATCGATCACGAATATCCCGGCCTGCGCGACGGGCTGGATCGGCATGAATGGTTTTTTCACGCGCCTGGCGGCGAAACATTCGAAAAAATGGCGGACCGGGTGAGCCGTAGCCTTGAGACGATCAAACAGAGACAGGCCCGCGATGCGATCATCATCTGCCACGGCATCACCAGCCGGATATTACGCGGCGTTTATGCGAGCCTGCCGAAAGACGAAACACTTCGCCTCGAAGTACCACAGGACGCGTTCTTCCATCTCAGGGATGGTGACATTGCGCGGATCGACTGCTGAGATTTTCTCGCAATAAAAAACCCCGCTGTCTCCAGCGGGGTTTTCTCAAATCCCTTGCGGGAAAAGATTACTCGACGATCGAAGCCACGATGCCGGCGCCGACGGTACGGCCGCCTTCGCGGATAGCGAAGCGCAGCTTTTCTTCCATCGCGATCGGAACGATCAGCTCGACTTCAACAGTGACGTTGTCGCCAGGCATAACCATTTCCGTGCCTTCCGGCAGCGAAACGATACCGGTCACGTCCGTCGTGCGGAAGTAGAACTGCGGACGGTAGTTCGTGAAGAACGGCGTATGACGGCCGCCTTCTTCCTTCGTCAGGATGTAGGCTTCTGCCATGAACTTCTTGTGCGGCTTGACCGAACCCGGCTTGCACAGGATCTGACCACGCTCGACGCCGTCACGGGTTACACCGCGAACCAGCGCACCGATGTTGTCGCCAGCCTGGCCCTGATCGAGCAGCTTGCGGAACATTTCAACGCCGGTAACCGTCGTCTTCGAGGTCGGACGAATGCCGACGATCTCGACTTCTTCACCAACCTTGACGATACCGCGCTCAACGCGACCCGTCACAACCGTACCACGGCCCGAGATCGAGAACACGTCTTCGATCGGCATCAGGAACGGCTGGTCGATCGGACGCTCAGGCGTCGGGATGTAGGCGTCAACAGCGGCCATCAGCTCGCGGATTGCGTCTTCACCGATCTTCTTGTCGGAATCTTCAAGAGCAGCAAGAGCCGAACCCTTGACGATCGGAATATCGTCGCCCGGGAAGTCGTAGGACGACAGAAGTTCGCGAACTTCAAGCTCGACGAGCTCGAGAAGCTCGGCGTCGTCAACCTGGTCGACCTTGTTGAGGAACACGACGATCGCCGGAACGCCAACCTGACGGGCAAGCAGGATGTGCTCGCGGGTCTGCGGCATCGGGCCGTCGGCGGCCGAGCAAACCAGGATCGCGCCGTCCATCTGCGCAGCACCGGTGATCATGTTCTTCACGTAGTCGGCGTGGCCGGGGCAGTCGACGTGCGCGTAGTGACGGGCAGGCGTTTCATATTCGACGTGGGCCGTCGAGATCGTGATGCCGCGAGCCTTTTCTTCAGGCGCAGCGTCGATCTGGTCATACGCCTTGAACTCGCCAAAATACTTCGTGATCGCAGCAGTCAGCGACGTCTTGCCGTGGTCGACGTGACCGATCGTGCCAATGTTGACGTGCGGCTTATTGCGCTCAAACTTGCTCTTTGCCATGTGAATTGCTTCCTGTGAACGTGAAGTAGGTTCCCCGGCGAACCGGTTTGGTGTCGCCGTTTAAGGCTTTGTAAGCGAATGCGCAAGACTTAATTGTGAAAGCCTCTGCGTACGCGCTTCAAGCGTGCCCTGAGGCCCGTATATGGTGTGTTGTTTGCGACATTTAAAACCTCGGGAGGAGGACACCGACGCGAGGCGCGGGCGAACGCTTTCCCGCCATTGCCGATCACTAATTAAGGTATTTTCATCACAACTTCTTTACCTGCACCGCCATGATGGCTTAAGGACAGTCCATCGCCCGGGGGGAGACAGGCGATTGGAACGCGGCGCCAGGCGCCACCCCATGCCATATCTCGATCCGTCGCTTTCCCTCGCGACCTTGTCTATCCGTTTCAGGACCATCCCATGGAAATCTTCACAGCCGCCGGTTTCACGGCATTCTTACAGGTCATTGCGATCGATCTCGTTCTGGCGGGCGACAATGCCATCGTCATCGGCCTTGCCGCTGCGGGGCTTCCCGCCCATCTTCGCCGCAAGGCGATCCTGGTGGGCATCATCGCCGCCACCGTTCTGCGCATCGCCTTTGCCGCCGTCACCGTACAGCTTCTCGCCATTGTCGGCCTGCAATTGTTCGGCGGCCTGCTGCTCGCCTGGGTATGCTGGAAGATGTGGTCCGAACTGCGCGAGGCGGCCGGCTCCATCGAAGACGAGGTGACCGACGAGGAAGCCGATCTGACCAAAGGCCACAAGACCTTCCTGCAGGCCGCGATCCAGATCGTCATCGCCGACGTCTCCATGTCACTGGACAACGTTCTTGCCGTTGCCGGCGCCGCACAGGAACATGTGACGGTACTGGTGATCGGGCTTATCGTCTCGATCGCCCTCATGGGTCTTGCCGCCAACTTCGTCGCCAAACTGCTGCACCGCTATCGCTGGATTTCCTATATCGGCCTGATAGTCATCATCTACGTGGCGCTCAACATGCTCTACCACGGCGTGATCGAAGTCTTGCCTTACATCAAGCCTTATTTCGGCTGAAATCCCCTAAAGCAGCGCATTGTCGAAAGGCCCGGAAACGCAAGTTTTCGGGCCTTTTTTTTGACATGTGGGCATCAAACCTTCTCAATCGCACAGCGGCGCAAGCCGCCCTCGCCGCCCGTAACACCGCACCGTCCGCCTTGAGAACCACTTACCACGAGAGGTATCGGCAGCTACGGGAATCACTCACCGCGCGTGCTGCAACATACGGACAAGACAGGGAAATCATGATTTCTCGCCTATGGCTTTTGGCAATTGAGGTCAGCCACGAGCAAGCCTAGGGAGCTAGTAATAAGTCATAATAATAAAAAGAAAGGTAAAGCTGCCAATGGCTTATGACTGGAGCGGCGGTCGTACCCGCCGCCTTAGACGGGTGAAGCTTGGCGTTGTCGCAAGCTCTCTCATCCTGCTGGCGCTTCTTGCGTCGCTCGTTCTTGGCTGAACGCGCCGCGCGCGCAATCCAACGCTGACCGGCGGCATGGCAAGGTTTTATGACCGCCCTGCCGCCGCTCCTTTAAGGGCAGCCGACGGCGATCAGGATTTCTTCTTTTCCACGCAATGAACCGGCTTCTTCATCTCCGGATCCGCCATCAGATCGTAAAGATCGGCCTCCTCACCCTTCGACCACCAGACATGGACGCCGCCCTGATATCTGGCCCCCGATCCTGAAATGACATTCGCTGCAACAATGACGCCATCCTTCAACCCCAGTCGCACGAGGCTGATCTCGCCGGCATTAAAATAAACGGCCTCCACCGTGTCGGCGGCGCATTGATAGACAGCCTCGACCTTCTCAATCGTCGTGTCCTTCGGAAGCGGAATCACCAGATCTTCCGCCAGAGCGCTGGAAGCTACCGGTGACGACAAGATTGCAAGACACGTGACGGCGATGGATTTTCTCATGACGACCCTTTCCTGATCCGGTCGAAACATAAGGTCACGACAGCAAAGCCAAAATTGGGCCAACCGTCCTCACTTTTGGAATGTCCGGGAATATAAACGACGGAGACATACCGCAGCTATCGGCGACACATGTCAATCCGCTGCCCGTTCGTGCCGGCGGTCGCAACAGCCGCCCTTACCAATACATCCAATAAGCGACGCCAAGAATCACCGCCCACATCAGCAATGATATGGTCAGCACCGCGAGATAGTTTCGAAATCGTCTGGTCATCCGCCCACATTGCCGGTCGGCCGTCATGGGACAGCCTTCACCGTTGAATTGCTGGATGCGGGCCGAACCGCAGGATCAACTCTTTCTACCAAGATACTGAATCACAGACTATTCGCAGATTTTACCCGCCCGAAAACGGGGTTGTCCGATGCCCAGGATTTGTACCCGCCTGCAAGAAGTCACCCCCCTTTACGCACGATCATAATGCGGGCATTGCCCCACCTGGTGATGGCGATGGACAGTGCACGAACAAAACCCCGCCATTATCGGCAGGGTCTGCAAAAAGCGATAAGGGCGCACAACTTCGGAGGTGGCGCAAACACGGACTCACCGGCTGAAACGGCACTCCGCCTGTCGGTATGATTTTGGAATCATCCTGATGGTCGGGCGACGGCAGTCAGTCGCCGCCCCGCCCCTTGTCAGCTCTTCAGCGCCGTGTTGCACAGGCTCCAGTAGCCGCCGCCCTTCTGAATCCATTTCAGATCGCCGAGCGTGCCGTCATCCTTGTTCTTGTGATAGGAATCGACACAGGTCTTCAGGCGAGCCTTGCCGGGCGTTTCGCTTGAGTATTTCTTATCGACAGCACTCGGAAAAGCGACGCCCTTCGGGGCCTTTATCGTCGCTTTTTCGGGTTCTTTGTCGGGTGTGGCCGCGACCTGCTTATTGTCAGCGGCATCTTCAGCCGCCGCGTCGCTGCCGCAGAACTTGGCGCGATAGTCGTTCCACTTGACGTCCTTCGCGGACCCGTCGGTTTTCGCCGCCTGATATTTCACGCTGCACTCTTTCATGGTGAGTGCGGCTGCGGGGGAGACGAACGCTGCAGATGCCAGCAGCGCAAAGGATGAGAGAATGACAACCCTGTTAAACATTGAAGACTCCCGTTTGCATGATTGCCGGCCGACTATCCGACCGGATTTTCCGCTTGTCAACGAGCAGTGCGGGAAGGACGAAAAGTCAAATTGACGAGGGAATGAAACGCGTTCACGGGACACGGCATCTTCCTGATGGAGACGGCATCATGCCGGCTCACATTTGCGCGTGGACGCGTCATGCCTAACAGCCGTCGCAGGCAACCTCTCCAATCCCGCCGCCTCACCTTTTTGCCAATCCCGAAGAATCACGTGTTCGTGTGGCGTCAACCCTCTCAGGGAACGAATTTCCTAAATTTTCGTTAGCATCCCGAACGAATAACGAGGATTTATCGATGTTGAGGATGCCGAAGACTATCTCCGCACTCGCTCTTGGCGTCGCATTATCTGGCGCTTCCGTCATGCCCGCCCACGCGCTCAGCCTCATACAGCCGGCCTATGAACCGCCGGAACAGGCGCAGGATTTGAACCAGCGCGGCTACCCCGCATCCGCCTTCGCCGCGGGAAAGGGTGAAGAAGCTACGTCCAACGGTTACGCCCTGTCACAGGCGGAGATAAACCACGTCAAATGGTGTGCGGCGCGATACACCTCCTACCATCCGACCGATAACAGCTATATGGCCCCTGCGGGGACACGCACCCAATGTCTTTCTCCCTACTGACTTGGCCGTAAGAACAGCCACCTAAAATGACGGGCGACATCTCACGCGTTGTCGGCAGCAGGATTTGATCACTCATCTTCCGGCATGAAACCGCCGATCTGGCGTTTCCAGAGCCGGGCAAACAGCCCGTTCCGCTCGACCAGATCCTCCGGCCGCCCCTCTTCGACAATCCGGCCGTGATCCAGCACGATGATCCTATCCATTCTGGCGATGGTAGACAGGCGGTGCGCGATCGCGATCACGGTTTTGCCTTCCATCACAAGATTGAGCTTTTCCTGAATAGCGGCTTCGGACTCGCTGTCCAGCGCAGATGTGGCCTCATCGAGGATCAGGATGGGCGCATCTTTCAAGAGTACCCGAGCGATGGCGACCCGCTGACGCTGCCCGCCGGAAAGCTTGATGCCGCGGTCCCCGACAAACGCCAGATACCCTTTTCGGCCCTCGCTATCGGCAAGATCAGCGATGAAAGCATCGGCCTTGGCCACTATCGCCGCCCGCTCGATATCTTCCTGCCTCGCCTCCGGCCGCCCGTAGCGAATATTGTCGCCGACGGAACGGTGCAGTAGCGCTACATCCTGGGCGATAACCCCGATATTACGGCGCAGACTCATCTGCGTGACATCACGGATATCCTGACCGTCGATGCGAATTGCACCCTCCTGAATGTCGTAAAACCGCAGGAGCAGATTAACCAGCGTCGTTTTTCCAGCTCCCGACAGACCTACAAGTCCAACCTTCTCCCCGGCGCGCACGGTCAGCGACAGATCATCAATCACCGGCCTGCCTGACTTATAAGCAAAGCGGATATGGTCGAAATCAATATTCCCATGCGAAACACTCAGTTCCGCAGCGCCTGCCCTGTCAGTAATGGTGGGCGGCGTCGTCATGACAGGCATGGCGTCCTTGATGGTGCCGATCGCCTGAAATATCTGCTGCCCCATCTGCAGGAAGGTGAATGTGTGCCCAGACAGGCGTTGCAGAATATAGACGGCACCGACAAACTCCCCAACCGTGAGGAAGCCCTTCACCAAACCGGAAAAACCGACCGACAAAATCGCCAGCCATAACGCCATGTTGAGCGCCACGACGACCAGTTCGGACGCGCGGTAGACACGCTGCTCCCTGTGTTGCGTCTGCACCGCCTTCATCAGGATGCGGCGGATTGCGCCCGCCTCGCTATCTTCAGCGGCGAATTGCTTGATCATCTGCATATTGCTGTAGAGATCGGTGATCGCGCCCGAGACAAGGCTCTTTTGTTTGGCCGAACGGCGTGACCGCTCCGTGAAGACGGGAGCCAGTTTAACGGCGAGAACCACATTCAGCACGATCCAGACCAACACCGGCAGAGCCAGTTGCCAGGATAGTGCGGCCAGCAGAACCAGAGAGCCGACCATCTGTAACAGGAAGCGCGGTCCTGTCTGGAATGCATTGATGATCTGCTGCTGGACCGCCGACGACACCTGTGAAAGACGCGAGGCGACCTGCCCGGCATAAAGCTCATGGAAAAATGCCAGATCCTGCCGCTCCACGGCCTTGTGGCCCTGCCACTGAATGGCCGCCGGCATCGCGATGCCAAGGGTGTGCGAATTGAGCGTGTTAAGAAGAAATGACGCGATCGGCATGGCGGGAAAAATCAGCAGTCCGAGGACAGCGAGCAGCCGCCATTCATTGCGCAGAAAAGCCTCCGCTCCCTGCGCCGTCACGCCATCAACGATGACGGACAATCCCCAGATGATGGAGAGATTGATGGCTTCCACCGCCATGGAGGACAAAGCAAGTGCGATAAGGACGCCGCGAAACATCGCGATAAAATGCAGCAGCACCGCCACGGGGCCTTTCGACGGCAACGGGCGGAAAGGAATGTCAAGCGGCCGTATCAGCCTCTCGAAAGGGCGGAAGATCGTATCTGAAATCGACATGGGCCTCTCGGATCAAGCTTGGCATCGACGGGGAGGAATCAGCTACGCGCCCGGCATCGAACCATGATCGGCCCTTGATCTCAATTGCAAAGAATGGCCGGCGCTGCCTTCGCGGCCAGGCACCAGAACTTAACGTCAAATGTGCGGATGAGCCGATGCGGATCATCGGCCGGTAAAACAAATGCCGATGGCTACGACTGCGCGTATCCGCACATACGATAAAAGCGCTTAAAAATCTAAGCTTTGTACGCGATACATAATGCTGGGAAGAGTAAATGGAGCGGGTGCCCCGAACCTGCTCTGAAAGTCTGCGAGTGTCTTGCCTCGCCATTGGGAGGCAAGTTTTCGGTATGGTGACAGCATCGCAGTAACGACACCATCATTCGCGTTGTTGATGGCCGACGATGTCTGATTCAATGCGGTGCGTCCAGTCAGGAACAGAGATCCGAAAATAATGGAGGAGAATGATTTCAACATCTTCATTAATTACAGCAGTGTCTTCTACAATGAATTGGAATTACCCCAACCTTCATCAAAACCGCCCTTCGCTATGATCGTCATTAAATATGGATTTGTACTCAACAAGCGCTTCGATAGTGGATTTAATATCCAAATTATATTCTAGATTCTGCCTTTCAAAATCCCTCAAAACAATAATACTATCATCAATACAATAATTTGTCCGAGACATTCCATAGAATGTTTCAAAAATATTTTTTAACCATAGCTTTTACCACATTTTGCCTTTTTAAACTATTCTATCAAAATATATCCTGAAACGTTTATCGTTTTTCCATAGTAAAAAGTAGACAAAAATGCCGATATTCTTTCTTCTGAATCATTGTCAATACGCGACAAAATCGCGATAACTTCTTTTTCCGTTCTGTTTTCTGGCGATTTGTACTTCACTTGACAGGCCTCCCTTTAGCCGTGAACGGCCCAGCACGGATAAGTGCATTTTCCTCGGACTGCCGCAGCTCGTTCCAAGAAGACGGAAGAAGACTGCAGGAACAATCAAGCTGACACCGCTCCGGCTATCCGAACTAGGTTTCGGTGCCCGGGTGTACGACCGGCTATTTTGTGAATTCTTGTGAAAGAAGTTTCATACTCTTCTTATCAAACCGCGATGTAAATCCGTCCCAATGCTGAGCACGAAGCTCCGGCCCTTCCAACCAAATTTCAATCACCACGCTGGTATTTGGCTCTTTTACTGCCTCTTGATACTTAATCGTCAGATTAGTATTCTTAATTGAAGCCAGAGTGCATGCTAATAGACAACCCGTCGGTTCACGTAGCACCAAATTCAGGAGACCTGCAGCCGAAAGCCTGTCTGCCGATTTGCATGTGTAGAGTTCTATGGAACCGTAATCCAACTCCACAGATTGTTTGCAATCCGCAGGAGCAATGAGCGATTCTAAATTGTTATAGTGGCTTAACATCGGCCCAGCCTTTCTCTACTCGATCCAACAGTTAGAACTGTGTTCCATCTTCCTTACCCGGTAACATCGAGGTCTTCGCGTCGTTCGATGACAGGCGGTTGATCTGGTCCAAGCCCTGCTCAATATCGCGAATATTGGCGACCTCACCCTTCATGCCGGGAAAAGCCGCTGCGAATGAACCGTTTCGCCCGGCCGGTTGACCGTTAAGGTAGATATCCGAGATGGCAGCAAGGTGATCGCGTTTCTTAGCCAACGACGGGTCCAAACCCTCAGCCAGTTTTTTCTTGGCCTCGTCACGCAGTCGTCGGGCATCCGCCAGCCCCACCGTCGGGCACGCCCCAATCGTCAGCGTTTTTCGTTTCCCGAAAAAATCATAATCAAACCGCCAAGACTTTCCGCCAGCAACCGATATATAGAGGTAAAGCCCCTTCTCATCAGATAGCTTCTGCGGCTTGCTGTCGGCTTTGGCGTTCTTAACCTGAAAGTCTGTCAGTGCCATTTTACGGTATCGGCTTTCCACCACGATGACGAATACCGTAATTTTTACCGACAAAAGTGCTGGATGTCACTGCATACCGTTGCACGACCTTACGCACGCGCGAGGCAAAAACGCTGAAAAATCAACGCTTTTTGACGTCATTGATCTTGTTGGAAAGGTCGCTGGAGCGGGTAGCGGGAATCGAACCCGCGTATTCAGCTTGGAAGGCTGCTGCTCTACCATTGAGCTATACCCGCGGTGGTGATTTCGATCCGTGCAGAATGGTGGAGGGAGTTGGATTTGAACCAACGTAGGCGTAGCCAACGGATTTACAGTCCGTCCCCTTTAACCACTCGGGCATCCCTCCAGCTTTCTGCTAGGATCGAGCTACCAAGCTCTTCAGATTTCGCTGCGGCGAAGCGCCGTTGCGTCGTCTGTGGCGCGTATATGACGGCCTCGTTCGTTTCTGTCAACACGCCCTTTCACGAATTTTCGGGAAAAAATTCAAACATCTTTACAGCCCTGTGGATTATCGCAGGGGCTGGTGCGCGCCTCTTCCCGGAGATATAAGGCGGCATGAGCAAAGACGATCCCAACGACAAATCCACCCGCGACACGCACTACGCCACCCTGCGCCGTGCCGTGCGCGACGCCAAACGCGAAAGGGGCGAAATCCCCACTCCGCCACAGCAGAGGCGCAGAAGCCGCAGCGCGGACGACTGGAAGCCGCCGCAGCTTGCGCCGGATCAGGTGCATCTTTACGGCCTGCATACCGTGCGTGCGGCGCTGTCCAATCCCGAACGGCAGATCGTCAAGCTCTCCGTCACCCAGAACGCGCTTGCGCGTCTGGATATCGGCGAGGCGGATGCCCAGCCCTTCCCGGTCGAAATGGTTTCCCCGCAGGATATCGACAAGGTCCTCGGCCCCGAGGCGATCCATCAGGGTGTGATGCTGGAAACCAGGCCGCTGCCGGTCAAGAAGCTCGATGCGCTGAAGAAAAGCCCACTGATCCTCGTGCTCGATCAGGTCACCGACCCGCACAATGTCGGCGCCATCATGCGCTCGGCGGTCGCCTTCAACGCCGGCGCCGTCATCACCACCATGCGCCACAGCCCGACCGAGTCAGGCGTACTGGCGAAATCCGCATCCGGCGCGCTGGAACTCATTCCCTATATCCAGGTCACCAATCTGGCCGATGCGCTGGGCGAGTTGCACAAGCTTGGCTTCTTTTCGGTCGGGCTGGATTCGGAAGGCCCCGGCCCCATCGAACAGACTTTCAGCGGCGCAAAAATTGCGCTGGTGCTGGGAGCCGAAGGCAAGGGCCTGCGCCAGAAGACGCGAGAAACCGTCTCGGCGCTCGCCCGTCTCGATATGCCCGGCGAGATCAAATCGCTCAACGTGTCGAATGCGGCGGCCATCGCCCTCTACGCAACGCAGCAATTTCTGGGCAAAGCGTCGTCCTGACGCTTGCCCTTCCTTGCGAAATCGCAAAGCGCAACGCATGCTGCGCCTTTCTCATTCGCAAGGAGCAAATCTCGACATGACCGACCTGCCCATCAAACCGACCGGCGAGCTAACCCTGCGGACGCTCGCCATGCCGGCCGACGCCAATCCGGCCGGTGATATTTTCGGCGGCTGGGTCATGTCGCAGATGGACTTGGCGAGCGGCATCCGCGCAGCGGAACGCTCGCGCTGTCGCGTGGTTACGGCGGCGGTCAAGGAGATGGCCTTCGAACTGCCGGTAAAGATCGGCGATACTTTGTCCATCTATACCGATATCGCCCGCGTCGGCCGCACCTCCATCACATTGACGGTTGAGGCCTGGGCGCAGCGGTCGCGTTTCGACAAGCTGGAAAAGGTCACCGCCGGCACCTTCATCATGGTGGCCATGGACGAAAACGGGCAGCCGACGCCCATTCCTCCGGGGGAGTAGGCACGATGGAGGCCGCCGTCAACGCCGCAGAAGCCTATTCGCACATCCGTGCCGTCATGGGCATGGTGGTCGGCCTCAGCCTCGCCCGCCTGCTGACCGGCCTTGCCGGTTTCGTGCAACATCCAAAAAAGGAACACATCTATCCGCTGCATCTCGGCTGGGTGGCGTTCCTGTTTCTGATGCTGGTGCATTTCTGGTGGTGGGAACACCGGCTTTCCGCCACCGGCCACGTGCTGGGCTTCGGCGCCTTCCTGTTTCTCATCCTGTTCTGCTCGCTGTTTTATTTCCTCTGCGTGCTGCTGTTTCCGACTGAGATGAAGGAATACAAGGGATATGAGGACTACTTCTTTTCCCGCAAAAGCTGGTTCTTCGGTTTTCTGGCAGCGCTTTTCGTCACCGATGTCGGTGACACGCTGCTGAAGGGACAGGACTATCTTGCAACGCTCGGCCCGGAATATCTCATCCGTACCGCCATTTACGTCGTTCTTTTCACGTCCGCTGCCTTCATCGGCAACCGCCGCTTCCACCGCTTCCTCGTCGTCTTCGCGCTGATCTACCAGATCGCCTGGATTTTCCGCACCTACGACCTGCTGGCCTGAAGACCACAACGCCCTGATGCCGTCATTGTGTCGCGGTGACATTTCGCCGCGACTATGGCATTCCGGCCTTATGGGATACATTCGCAGGATCATGCAGGACAGAAGCTCAGCTGGCGCCATCGCCACGCTGGCCGTCCTGCTTTTCCTTTTGCAGGGTCTCGCCAATGGTCTGACCAGCGGCAACATGGCGATGGCCGCGCTCGCGGCGGATGAGGTCATCTGTTCCAGCCACATGCCGGAAGGCCCCGCAAAGCAGGACCCGGCGGGCAAGATTGCCGCCGACTGCTGCGGAACGCTGTGCCGACTGGCATCAGCCACCATTGCCACTCTTCCGGTTACGCCTGTCGAACGCGCAGACACGATCGTTACGACGGACGAAGTCGCCTTTTTGAACTTCGACGCGGCATTGCCGCCATCGCCGCCCAATCTGGAATCGCGCCCACGCGCACCGCCCCTCCCTCCGCAGAACTGAAACACTCCCGGCCTGCCGGAAATCACTCTTCTTGCGGAGACATCCATGTCCGTTACGACCTCTTTCGAGGGCGAGCGCGCGCCTGCGCATTCCTCGTCCATCAATCTTTACCGCGCCGTGTGGCGCTGGCATTTCTATGCCGGTCTCTTCGTCCTGCCCTTCATGATATCGCTCGCCGTCACCGGCGCCCTTTATCTCTTCCGGGACGAATTCGATAACCTCATCCATTCGGATTTGAAGCGGATAGAGGTGGTGCAGAACGCACCGAAAGCGCTGCCTTCCGAAATCGTTGCCACTGCGCTGACTGCGGTTCCAGGCACGGCTGTCAAATATACGACCCCGGCCGATCCCGGCGCATCGACGGAAATCACCGTCAATACGGCGGATGGCAAGCGCGCCGTCTACGTCAATCCCCATACGGCTGAGGTTGCCGGCTCCCTGCCGGATCGCGGCACCGTCATGTGGACGATCCGCTATCTCCACAGCCTGAAATATTTCGGCACCTATGCCCGCTATCTGATCGAGATCGCCGCCGGTTGGTCCATCCTTCTCGTCGCCACCGGCATCTATCTCTGGTGGCCGCGAAAACAGACCGGCGGTGTCGTCACCGTGCGCGGCACGCCGAAAAAGCGGGTCTTCTGGCGCGATACCCATGCCGTCACCGGCATCTTCGTCGGACTTTTCATCGTCTTCCTCGCCGTCACCGGCATGCCCTGGTCGGGCGTCTGGGGCGCGAAGGTCAATGAATGGGCGAATGGCAGCAATTTCGGATATCCGGCCGGCGTCCGCACCGATGTTCCGATGTCCGGCGACCATCTCGATCACGTGGCCAAAACAAGCTGGTCGCTGGAACAGGCAAAAATCCCGGAATCCATCGCACCAGCCACCGGCCAACCGGTCGGAATCGACGCGGCCATGGCGCGTTTCGACGCCTTGGGCCTCGCTGCCGGTTACGCCGTCGCACTGCCCACCAAATCGTCCGGTGTCTATAGCGGCTCCGCCTATCCTGACGATCTGACGCAGCAACGCGTCGTCCACCTCGATCAATATAGCGGCGAACCTCTGATCGATATGAGCTACGCCGATTACGGTCCGCTCGGCAAGGCGCTGGAATGGGGCATCAACGTGCATATGGGCCAGCAATATGGCCTCGCCAACCAGATCGTGCTGCTGGCCGCCTGTTTCGGCATCGTCCTGCTTGCCGTGTCCGCCGGTATCATGTGGTGGAAACGCCGCCCGCAAGGCTCGCTCGGCGTGCCGCCCCTGCCGCAGGAAAAACGTGTGCTGCGCGGGCTCCTCGCTGTGCTCGCCATCGTCGGCATCCTTTTCCCGCTGGTGGGTGCGAGCCTGCTGGTGATGCTGGCGCTGGACCTGATCGTGCAGTCTCGCCAGAAGCGGCGGGCCGTTTAAAAAGGCATCCTCTAAAATGAAAACAGCCGGGCGAAAATCCCGGCTGTTTCCCTCGATATCAAAGAAAGCCCGACCTAGAACATCGTATTGTTGTTCGCCGCCGTCTCCGGCACCGGCTGGATCACATCCCAATGTTCGGTGATCTTGCCATCCGTGACGCGGAAGATGTCGACAATCGCCCTGCCGCGATCACCGTCGCTCTCTGTCGAATGAATATGCAGATAGACGAGGTCGCCATCCGTGGCGCTGCGGACAATCCGTGCTTTCGACTGCGGGTTTTCCTTAAAGAACCCCGTAAAATAATCGACAAACGGCTTCTTGCCGTCAGGTACATTGGGGTTGTGCTGCTTATAGCTGTCGACAACAACGGCAGCACCCTTCTCCACCTCGTGCTTGTTGAAGACAGTGTCGTAAAATTCGATCACCAGCTTGCGGTTGGCTTCTTCCTGAGCCAGATCGCGGTTTGCTGTTTGCGCCAGAACCGGCGCGGCCACCAAAGCGGGTACGAGGGCGAAAGCGGCGATGGCAAGACGACGTGTTACAAAATTCATGGGTGGTACCTCTCAATAACCGACGGTGAAACGCTGGCGGGAATGCTGCGGCTTCTCGATTTCATCGACAAGCGCGATGGCATAATCTTCGAAGGAAATACGGCTGCCTTCGTCATTGCTGAGCAGGCTGTCCTTGCCGATCCGGAATTTGCCGGTTCTTTCCCCCGGCACAAATTCGGCTGAGGGTGACAGGAAGGTCCAGTCAAGCTGCTTTTCCTGTTTCAGCAGATCCAGAAACTCCGCGCCCTTGGTTGCCTCGGCCTTGTAGGCGGCCGGGAAATCCGGAAGATCGACCACGCGCTGGCCGGGCGCGATTTCAAGGCTGCCGGCACCGCCGACCACGAGATAACGCTGAACGCCGGAAGCGCGTACCGCCTCGATGAGCTTCAAGGGATCGCTGGCAGTAAAGTGCACCGAGCTTATCACAGCATCGTGACCCCTCAGCAGCTCAGAAAGCGCCGCCTGATCGAAGACATCGCCCTTTTTGGCCACCACATTCGGCAGGCTGGCGATCTTCTCAGGAGCGCGGGCAATCGCCGTTACCTGATGCCCCCGGTCGGAAAGTTCCTTCAAAATGCGGGAGCCGGCATTGCCGGAAGCGCCGACGAGCGCGATTTTAGCCATGGCTTCTGTCCTTTCGTCACAATCGTTATCGGTCTAGATAATAGACCGCGAAAGAGAGCTATGATATCGCAACCATAGTCGCAAGAAGTCAGCGGCGGCTGATCTGGTCACATGGCGATGACCTTAAAGGGTGAAAAAGGGCAAGGGGTAGAACAGTGTCGGACACGCAAACAAAGGAAATCTTCACCTTCGAGCAGCCCTGCCCGATCCGCGACGTGTTGGACCGCATCGGCGATCAGTGGAGCCTGCTGGTTTTGGAGGCCCTGCAGGGCGGCGTGCTACGCTTCAACGAACTGAATCGCAGGATCGACGATATTTCCAAGCAGATGCTGTCGCGCACGCTGAAGCGGCTGGAAGAAGACGGCTTCATCCGCCGCACGCTTTATGCCGAAGTGCCGCCGCGTGTGGAATACGAACTCACCAATCTCGGCCGCTCATTTCTGGTGCCGATGCAATTGCTGGTGCAATGGGCCGACGAGAACCACGTTCGTATCTGCAAGGCGCGCCTGCAATATTCCGAAAACGACAATCGCGGCTGATCGGATTGCCGGCACGGGCGGGGTCGCAAACCGTACCTAGGCCAGACGATAGACCTTGCAGACCAGCCCTTCCGGCTGACGATAGGTCGTGAAGCCCATAGCCTCGTAATAATTCTGCCCGAGCCTGTTATCCGCGCCGATGCTGGCATCGATATTTTTCAGGCCACGAGCCTCCGCCGCCTTTCCGGTTGCCGTAAAGAGCGCGGACCCCACGCCCCCTCGCGCCGCATGCGGACTGACATGGGTGCCGATGATACCCCAGCCTTCCGCCACGCCGTAGGGATTGTCCGCCCGCGCGTAACGCAGCGACTGGAAGCCCAGAATACGCCCGTCCCCGTCCTCGGCGACCGAACACTCGATACGGTCGGCATGCCGGATGTAATTTTCCAGCACCTCACCGATATCAGTCGGTGCCTTTCGGAGGCCTGCCGAGAATATCTCGTTCTGGACCGCCGCCATTCCAGCCGCATCATCGTCTCTCGCAGGGCGTATCTTCATCGATGTATCAACCTCATACTTGCGACTGCTGATATATTGTCCGGGGCCGCAGCCTCACCATGCGGGATCAGGAGCGGAAAATGAAGGACGCACCGAAAGCGATCAGGGCAAAACCGATCACATGATTGATGGTGATGCTCTCCTTCAGCCAGAAGATCGAGAACAGCGCAAAAACCGCGAGTGTAATGACTTCCTGAATGGTCTTGAGCTGCGCGGTGGAATAGACCTCCGAGCCGATGCGGTTCGCCGGGACGGCGAGCATATATTCGAAGAACGCGATGCCCCAGCTTGCGATGATCGCCAGGAAGAGCGCGCTGCCCTTGTGCTTGAGGTGGCCATACCAGGCGAAAGTCATGAAAACGTTTGAGGCGACGAGCATCAGGACAGGCCAGATGTGGGCGGGACTGATCGAGAACGGCATGATGATTCCTGAAAATTGGGAGGGATGTCATGAAAGGCAGTTTGAAAACGCAACCATCATTCTGCCGGTAGGGATTTGCTCTAGCGCATCGCAGCGAAAACCGGAATCGATTTTCGGCATGTTCCGATAAAGCTGCATTCAGCCGCTACGCAACGCATCCGCCCGAATTTCGTTCCGGACACTTCGTTTCCTTTTTGTACTCATTTTTTCACGTCCTCCCCTTCCCTTTGCGCGTGACTCCCTCCATATTTCGCGCATGGCCAGATCACCGAAAAATCCCCCGTCCTCGCCCTCCGGCTTTGAGGAAGCCCCGCAATCGTCGTTCGAAGGCGCACCGCTCAGCGGCAGCGTCGCCGATTGGGTGAAGCAGCTGGAGGCGGAAGCCGAGGCGGGTTCGGTGGAAACCCAGCGCGAAGTCGCCTCGAAAGCCGGCAAACACCGCAAGAAGATCGAGATCGAGGCCCGAAAGGAAGCCGAGAAGGCAGCCTCCAAGACAGCAAAGAACACCACCGCGTCCAAAACCGCACGCGGCGTTTCCATCGGCGCATCGAGTGATCCGAAAACCCGCGCGGCGGCCGGTCTCAATCCGGTGGCGGGCATGGACATGTCGCTGGAGGAGGCCGCCAACCTCGCGCCCGGCGCCGTCACGGCTACCGTCGAGGCGCTGTCGGCGCTGATCGAGAGCGGCAATCCGCTGTTCAAGGACGGCAAGATGTGGACGCCGCACCGGCCCGCCCGTCCGCCGAAATCGGAAGGCGGTGTTACAATCCGCATGGACTCTGAGTACCTGCCGGCCGGCGACCAGCCGACCGCGATTGCAGACCTCGTGGAAGGCATCAATTCCGGCGAGCGCAGCCAGGTGCTGCTCGGCGTTACCGGCTCCGGCAAGACCTTCACCATGGCCAAGGTCATCGAGGCAACCCAGCGCCCAGCCGTCATCCTCGCCCCCAACAAGACGCTGGCGGCGCAGCTCTATTCCGAATTCAAGAACTTCTTCCCCGACAATGCGGTGGAATATTTCGTTTCCTACTACGATTATTACCAGCCGGAAGCCTATGTGCCGCGCTCCGACACCTTCATCGAGAAGGAATCCTCTATCAACGAACAGATCGACCGGATGCGCCACTCCGCCACCCGCTCGCTGCTGGAGCGCGACGACTGCATCATCGTCGCTTCGGTCTCCTGTATCTACGGTATCGGCTCGGTGGAAACCTACACCGCCATGACCTTCCAGATGCAGGTGGGCGACCGGCTGGACCAACGCCAGCTTCTGGCCGACCTGGTGGCCCAGCAATACAAGCGGCGCGACATGGATTTCCAGCGCGGTTCGTTCCGTGTGCGCGGTGATACCATCGAAATCTTCCCGGCCCACCTTGAGGATGCCGCCTGGCGGATCTCGATGTTCGGCGACGAGATCGATTCCATCACCGAATTCGACCCGCTAACGGGCCAGAAGACCGGCGACCTGCAATCCGTCAAGATTTACGCCAATTCGCACTATGTCACCCCGCGCCCGACGCTGAACGGCGCGATCAAGTCGATCAAGGAAGAGCTGCGGGTTCGTCTCGCCGAGCTGGAGAAAGCCGGTCGCCTGCTGGAAGCCCAGCGACTGGAGCAGCGCACCCGCTACGATATAGAGATGCTGGAAGCGACCGGCTCCTGCGCCGGCATTGAGAACTATTCGCGTTACCTCACCGGCCGCAACCCCGGTGAGCCGCCACCGACTTTGTTCGAATATATCCCTGACAACGCGCTGCTGTTCATCGATGAAAGCCACGTCTCGGTCAGCCAGATCGGCGGCATGTATCGCGGCGACTTCAGGCGCAAGGCGACGCTGGCCGAATATGGCTTCCGCCTGCCCTCCTGCATGGACAACCGACCGTTGCGATTCGAGGAATGGGACGCGATGCGCCCGCTCACCGTCGCAGTTTCGGCCACCCCCGGCTCATGGGAAATGGAGCAGTCGGGCGGCGTCTTCGCCGAACAGGTCATCCGCCCGACCGGCCTCATCGATCCGCCGGTGGAAGTGCGTTCCGCCCGCAGCCAGGTGGACGACGTGCTCGGCGAAATCCGCGAGACCGCCGCCAAGGGTTATCGCACGCTCTGCACCGTGCTGACCAAACGCATGGCCGAAGACCTGACCGAATATCTGCACGAACAGGGCGTGCGCGTGCGTTACATGCACTCGGATATCGACACGCTTGAGCGTATCGAGATCATCCGCGACCTGCGCCTCGGCGCTTTCGACGTTCTCGTCGGCATCAACCTGTTGCGCGAAGGCCTCGATATTCCCGAATGCGGTTTCGTGGCGATCCTCGATGCCGACAAGGAAGGTTTCCTGCGCTCGGAAACCTCGCTGATCCAGACCATCGGCCGCGCCGCCCGTAACGTCGACGGCAAGGTCATCCTCTACGCCGACAACATCACCGGCTCGATGAAACGGGCGATGGAGGAAACCTCCCGCCGCCGCGAAAAGCAGATGGCCTATAACACCGAACACGGCATTACGCCGGAATCGGTCAAGGCGAAGATCTCGGATATTCTTGATTCAGTTTATGAGCGCGACCACGTAAGGGCCGATATTTCAGGCGTTTCCGGCAAGGGCTTCGCCGATGGCGGCCACCTCGTCGGCAACAATCTGCAGGCCCATCTCAACGCGCTGGAAAAATCCATGCGCGATGCCGCCGCGGACCTCGACTTCGAAAAAGCCGCCCGCCTGCGCGACGAAATCAAACGCCTCAAGGCCGCCGAACTGGCCACCATGGATGACCCCATGGCCAAGGAAGAAGCCCGCGCTGTTGAAGGCGGCGGAAAAAACAACAGACGCAGCCGCTTGCCAATCTCCCCCCCTGAGGGGGAGATGTCCGGCAGGACAGACGGGGATGAGCCACCCGCCGCAACCTCCCTCTTCGCCAAACCCGAACTGGACGAGATGGGTCCCGGCTCGGATGCTGGAAAGCCGCTGTTCCGCCGAAACACACTGGACGAAATGACCGTCGGCCGCACCGAAAAACCGGTGCGCGGCGAGGTTCCCGGCAAGCCCGAGACTGAAGCCGGCAAACGTTTCTCACCCCTGCTGGAAGGCCAGCCGGAGCGCGCGACGGACGATCCGAGGCCGCTGGTACGCGGCAAAGTCGGCGCAGGGTCTTATGAGGACCCCGGCGAACAGAAACGGAAAAGCCGGACGAAAGGGAAGACGGGACGGCCGGGACGCTGACCCGGACGACAGGCCGAACAGGCCCAATAGTTTCGAACACTGCTTCAGCTTCTTGCGCTGCAGGATGATCGTTCCGGGAGATAGCCAGAGCGCTACGTGCTCTGGCGACAACGACTAGCTTTCGCAGCGGCTGACCCGCGTCGCAATCTGCGCTGCTCCAAACACCTTCACCAGATCCGCATCGACGGACATCGGGATATAGTCCTCGTTTTCCGCGGGCTTGATATAGGTCGAGAAATAGATTGGCCCACTCGGCAGAGTGCCGGCGACGCAGACCCGCAATATCTCTATCTCCGTGCTGCCGCGGATACGCGGCCCATCAATGCGCGAGCGGCGCACCTTCTCCTGCAATGCAGTGAGCCGTGCAATATCCTCGGGCTTTATTCTCCACACGCTTGTGCCCCATCCGGCCCGGCTTTTTACGTTGAAGCGTGCGCGATCAGCCTCAGCCATATTTTCTTCGATCAGCCCGAATGTTTCGACAGACTTGTCCTTCACCCCATCAGTGGCGCTACGGATGATCATCACCGCATCACTGGAGCGTAATGAAAGGAAGGTTGGGAGCTGCAACCCCACCCGCACATGCTCAAAATTCATCGTCAGAAAATCGAGTCGCATCAGCTTGGGAATACTGGAAATCGGCGTGGTCATGCAGCCGGAGAGGAATACGAGCAAAATAAGCAATGGTTTGAAACGCGATAATGTCAATGTCATCATGAAACCTTGAAGGCTATGGCGCGATATGAACGACCGCCGCATCGAGGTTTCCGAAGCTGAAGCCATTAGATCGCCCGCAAACTTGCAAGGAGAGCATTACCGCAACATTATGCCCAGACCACGCGGTTCCCGCGATGTTGATTATCGTCTGGAAATGGCGGCAGGGAGACACGGCATGCATCGAAAAAATCTGGCAGCCTTCTGCCTTTTGCTTTCCTGCGGACCAGCCTTCTCCGGCCAGATCGAGGATGCCACTTTCCACAGCGCCGCCCTCAACGCACCGCTTGCCGTCAACATCTACCGCCCGGATGGCGCGCCGCCGGAAAACGGCTGGCCGGTGCTGTATCTCCTGCACGGCCATGATGGCGACCAGAACAGCTGGCGCGATCTTGGCAATATCGAAAAGACGCTCGATACCCTGATCGCGGCAGGCGCCATCCGCCCGCTGGTGGTTGTCATGCCCGGTGTCAAAAACAGCTGGTATGTCGATTCCGCCGCCGTTGGCGGTCCGGGCGACTACGAAACTGCCCTGACCGGCGATCTGCGCCACCAGATCGAAAAAACCCTGCCGGTGCGGAAAGATCGCGAAGGCCGCGCCATTGCCGGCCTTTCGATGGGCGGTTTCGGCGCATTGCATCTGGCCTATGGTCACGAAGACCTCTATGGCGCCGTCGCCAGCCTGTCGGGCGCGATCTGGCAGAACGTGCCCGCCTCCGATCTCGACAAGACACCCGCTGAACTCAAGCTCATTCAGGACAGTGCCTTCTTTCACCGCATCGACCGCACCACCGTCACCAGCGGCATCGTGCTGCCCTCCACCGGCGACCATTTCTCCGGCGCCTTCGGCACGCCTTTCGATGCAAGGCTCTTTAATGAAAAGAACGTCTTCACCCTCGTCGCACAACACGTCGCCGAAAGCCAGGATCTGCCCGCCACCTATCTGACCGTCGGCGACGATGACGGCTTCTTCCTCTGGCGCGGCGCCATCGCCCTGCATGAAACGCTACAGGCCGACAAGCGCAAATCCGAGCTGCGGGTCACCGATGGCGATCACGTCTGGTCGGTGTGGAAAGTCTCGATCATAGATGCGCTGAAATTCATCGATAGCGAATGGGACAAGGCGGCGGATGTCGCGCAAGATTGAGGAACCCGCTTGTCTTCTTACTGCCTGATCATTTCCCAGCCCGCTTTTTCCCGGTTTTTACCGACAGGTTCAACTCCACCGCCGCCCGGATCAGCGCCATCAGCGCTTCCTCATCCACCATGTCCCCTTCGTGAAAATCGATTGCCCGCCGCATATTGCCCTCAAGGCTCGAATTGAACAGACCCGCCGGGTCCGCGAGTGAAGCCCCCTTGGCAAAGGTCATCTTCACGGCACTTTTGTAGGTTTCACCGGTACACAGAATGCCCGCATGCGACCAGACCGGCACGCCGCGCCATTTCACTTCTTCAATCACCTCCGGATCGGCCTTTTTGATCAGCGCGCGGACATGCCCGAGCATGTCGCCCCGCCAGTCGCCAAGCTCCACGATCTTCCGGTCAATGAAGTCCGATGCTGCAATCTCCTCCGCAGCTATCGCCACCGTCGTTTTTGCCATGACACCCTCCCGATCTCACCGCGCCGCCGCTCCCGGCCTGCCTCGCGACTGTTTCATCTTTCAGCATAGACCAAATTTTCACGTCCTCCCACGCGGAACCAAATTCGCGCTTCACCGTTTCCTCCCCGAACGCAATGTTCAGCATACAAAGGGAAGAAACATCATGAAAATCAAAGTCATCGCGCTCGCTGCCGCGGCAGTGCTCTCTTCTTCCGTGGCTTTTGCCCAGACGGCAACCACGGCCCCTGCCGTCGGCGCGGATGCTACTTTGTCCGGCCCCGGCATCACCATGGGCACCAAGGCCACCGGCCCGCTGAAGTTCGTGAATGTCCAGAAGACCGATCTCACCGCCTCCCAGCTCGACGGTCTCGACATCTACAACGCCCAGAACGAAAACATCGGCGAAATCGAGGATGTCGTCATTGGCGACGGCAAGTCGGTGATTGGCCTTGTGGCCAGCGTCGGCGGTTTCCTCGGCATCGACAAGAGCTACGTGGTGCTCGACCCGGCCTCGGTCGCGGTCCACAACGACAACGGCACCTGGAAGGCCTATGTCGACACCACCAAGGAAGCGCTGCAAAATGCGCCGAAGCTCGACTACGACAAGCTGGACGACTGATTACCCCTGCAGTCGCAAGCTTGCCCCCGCGATCCGTCATCGCGGGGGTTTTTCATGCGTTATATTCCGGCCAGGCATCTGGCACTCCCATCGCACAGACCCTTGCCTGACAGCCCGCCTCTCGCCTATCTTCGGCTCGCAAATCACCAAGGATCCATGCGTGCCCGCCAAAATCGTCTCCGCCCTCACTACCAGCACCGTCATGATGTTGCTAAGCGCCGTTCCGCTGTCCGCGCAATCCACCGGCTGGAAACCCGCAGAGCAGATAAAAACCTATGCCCTCAGCGGCAATACCGGCGGTGCGTTGTACCAGTCGATCGGCGAACGCGGCCCGACCGCCGGTGTACAGGCGATCGCCCACACGACCTTCAAGCTGACCTGGCGGCGGGATTATCGTCCGCAGCCGGACGGCGCCTGTGTGCTGGCCACCGCAAGGCCCAATCTCACCATCATCTACACCTGGCCGAAAGCGCCGGCGCAATTGCCATCCGCCGTTGCCGCCAGCTGGAGAACCTTCATTTCCGGTGTCGAAACCCATGAGCGCGTCCATGGCGACCATATTCTCGACATGGTGCAGAAGATCGAAGCCTTCAGTACTGGTCTGAGGGCAGAAAACGATCCGAAATGCCAGAAGGTGCGCGTTGTCCTGCAGCAACGGCTAGGTGAGCTTTCCAACGAGCAGCGCCAGCGCGGCCGTGATTTCGACCGCGACGAGTTGTCCCCCGGCGGGCGGGTGCACAAGCTCATTCTCGCACTGGTCAACGGCCCCTGAAGAGCGATTATTCCGCCGCTTCGCCTTTCAGCAGCGGCTCGGAAAGCACCATGGTCTCCAGCTCATAGGAATAACCCTCGAGCATCGTATAGGCCTGCTCGATTGCCTCGATCTGAGCTTCCGCATTGCGGATGGCTTCGGCGATCGACTGGCTGCGGGCGCGCAGCATGGAACTCAGCACATCGGTCTCCGGCTTGCGGCCGAGACGATCCATGTGTTTGCGAACCCGCGTGCGGTGCCGTTCGAGTTCGAGAATATGGAAGCGGCTTTTGAGAATATCGTCGGTCAGCTTGCGGCGCATGGCCGCCACGGGATCAAAACTTCCCGGTTCGCGCTCATCCAGAATGAACTCGTTGACCAGTGTTTCCAGCATCAGCAGGCCCTTCAGGTCCTTGGCGTCGGCCAGCTGCGGGTCGTAACCGGTATCGTCGAACACCCTGCGCCGCACCGGGTCCTTCAAAAGCTCGTAAGCCGTCTGCAGCCGGGCGAATTGATCGGTATCGCCACCGCTGTCGGGGTGGGCGGCCTTGGCAACCTTGCGATAGGCCGACTTGATCGCCGCCTCGTCGGCATCACGCTCCACGCCAAGCAAAACATAGGGATCGATCACAAAAACACCTTCAAACGCAAACTGTTACCCGCATGCCTGATACCACCGTCACAGGACCTGCGGGCGGATCATAGGCCAAATCCACCCCGCGCGGCACCCCGCACCGGCGGTTAAACCGGCAAAGCCCACATAAAAGCCTCATGGCGCACCGCAGGACGACCGGCGGAAAAGCCCATGATGCCGAAATTTGTCGGACCCAAGGCGACTATAATGACAGGCGGGACAAAATTGTGGAAAGCGACAGCAAAACATGCCGCCACTCCACGCGTCGCCTTTGTGGCAGGCCACCGTAAAACACTTTTGCGAAGGCGTAAGGAGCGCGTTTTCAGGAGGTTATGGTGGAAACTCACCAACGGGTGTAAGCTCGGCTTTTGGATCTGAAGGGAGGGATGATCCGATGCCGCAAACCATTACCCAGACCGTCACGGACTATGTGCACGCCATGGCCTATGCCGATGAGGGCCTGATGCGTGACGTTTTCGATCCACGCGCCAACATCGTCGGCACCTTCGAAGGCGAAACCGAATGGCTGTCTCTGGAGGACTTCGTTGACCAGATGCGAAAAAACGAACGCGGCCTGCCCGATCACGACCCCACTTTCGAAATCATGGGCATCGACAAGGAGGGCGACAGCGCCTCGGTGAAGCTGACCACAAGTTTCGATGGCATGGATTTTTACGAATACCTGTCCCTGCTGGAACACGAAGGCAACTGGTCGATCGTGCACAAGCTTTACCACATCAAGCAGTAGCTGCGGTCAGGAAGAGCAACGGAAGTGCGAATGGGGCAGGCTCAAGCTATTGAAAATACTGGTGCCCCCGACAAGGTTCGAACTCGTGACCCCCTGATTACAAATCAGGTGCTCTACCAACTGAGCTACAAGGGCAATCCAGTGCCTTGCCAACTATCAGATTCTGACTTGGTGTAAAGCGAAAACTGATGACACGGCACCAGTGCATATCTTTTCCACATCACACGCGCCCATCGGTCCGAAGACCATCATCACGGCAAAGGCCCGGAAAATAAGCGAAGTATTTACGCAGCGCCGGTAAGATGGCGATGAAACATAACCATTGCAGTGAGAATTACGCCTCAGATGCGCGCGAGCATACAGAAAATACAGCTGACAGGCACGATCGTCATCGCCGCGAGTTCAATCCTGCTGGCCACTCTCGCCGCGGTGCCAAGTGTCTCCAATTATCTGCGTTACCGCACCAATGCCGCCCAGCTCACCCGTTTCGAAACCGCCCTTCAGTCCGCATGGCTGATCTCGGCCGAGCGCGGCCCTGCAAACAATCTGATGGGCGCACCCGCCCCCGATCCGAAGCTGGTCGAGGGACTTGCAGCTGCACGCAAGGCGACGGATGACAAGCTGTCGGAACTTGAAGTTTCCTTCATCGAGGAAATCAAGGCCCAGCCTGAATTCGCCAAATCACTTGCCGAAACCCGCCAGAAACTGGCGCAATCCCGCGAAGCGGTGGATCGCGTTGCCGCATCCCCCCCTTCCACACGCAGCCAAAGCGCCATGTCCAACGCGATTTTATCGATGTTCAACGCGGCTGATAGCGTCAACCTGCTGCGCGGCAAAGTGGCACGTGCCGTCATCAAGGTCACGCCCGACGTGGCGATCGACATCGCGATGACCGGCACCGCCGGCGTGATGCGCGACAGGATCGGGCGACTCGGCTCCTATGTGGTGATGAGCCTGCGGGCAAACAGGCAGGAAAAGCTGGGTTATCGCGCCAAATTCGATAATGAGATGCAGAGCCTGCTGTCGCTGAAAGCGTCGCTGATCAACTACACCGCCGCCTATCTGTCAACGCCGCAACTGGACACGGCGTTTCAGGATATGGAGACCTATTATTTCGGTCAGGCGCTGCGTTACGCGCAGAATACGATCGTGATAGCCATACCCTCCGCCCAGCCGGGCATTCTTGAATTCTCCAGGAACTATATTGCCGGCATGCGCTCGTCCGATGCGCTGCGCGATCTCATCCTCTCCGAAACCCGGGCAAGGCTCGAAAAAAGGAAGAATGAGGCTCTGGTGTTTGGCGGAGCATCCCTTCTTCTCGCCGCCTTCGCGGTTCTGGTTCTGCTGCGGCTCACGTCGGTCTATCGAACGATGCTGTTCCAGCCCATGCAATCCGTCCGGGCGCAGATCGCCGCGATCGCCGCCGGTGACCTTTCCGAAACCCGTTGTGAAGACAGGGTTGCCCCGGAAGTGAAGAAGATGTTCGAGGAACTTGATTTCCTGCGTGAGCAGCTTCGCCAGAAGGGCGAAATGGAAAACCAGCAGCGCGCGCTGGCAGAACAGCTGCGCACGCTCTCTGAAACCGATGCCTTGACGGGTGTCTTCAATCGCCGTGCGCTGGAACGGGCCGTTCGTGCCATATTGAGCGGCGAGGAACAGTATCAGTCGCTCGGCGTGATGATTGTCGATATCGACCACTTCAAATCGATCAACGACCGTTATGGCCACGCCATGGGCGACCTCGCGCTGCAAAAGACCGCGGGGCTTTTGCGCAGCGCATTGCGCAAGAACGATATTCTGGCCCGTTACGGCGGTGAGGAATTCGTCGTCGTGCTGCAGGACGTCAGCCACGCCACCGCGACGGCAACCGCCGACCGCCTTCGCCGCCTGATCGAAGCGCAGATGATCGATGA
The DNA here is from genome assembly GCF_017313405.1 of Agrobacterium burrii. Taxonomy (NCBI): domain Bacteria; kingdom Pseudomonadati; phylum Pseudomonadota; class Alphaproteobacteria; order Hyphomicrobiales; family Rhizobiaceae; genus Agrobacterium; species Agrobacterium burrii. The sequence continues at coordinate 219,437 of NZ_JAFLNA010000004.1, read as the reverse complement.
GCAGAGCGGCCTGTCGCTGACGGCAAGCTTTGGCGTTGTGTGGCAGGAAGCGCGGGCGATAAGCAGCTGGGACGAGTTGATCGCAATCGCCGACGACCGGCTTTATGAAGCCAAGCGCGCCGGCCGCAACCGAGTCTGGGCCACTTATTTCCCAAAGGTCGCCAACGGATAACCGGCATCAATCGGTATGCTGCCGGCGGCTAAAGCATTTCCACTAAAAACGGAATCGCTTTTATTTTGGAAAAAAACTTAAAAACAAATAGTTATAGCGCTTTCACGTTTTGAAGAGACGCAGAAATTCTCTAGATCAAGTCCAGCGTCATCACGACAGGGCAATGGTCGGAAGCCTTGGGACGGTCCCAGCCGGTGCGCGGATAACGCTCCACCTGCTGCCCCGGCGGAAAGATGGTGCGATACGGCTGGCCCGCCCGGATGATTTCAGGAGCCCTTGTAGCATTGATTTCAGCCAGACGCGGTGAAAGCCAGATATAATCCAGCTGGCACAGGTGCTGCTCCTGCGGCCCACGCGAATGGTAGAGTGTCCAGCGATCCATGACATCGCGGCGCAGCATCGGATTGGTGACGAAATCATCGGCGGTGAAGACATCGAGCGCGCTCCTCGCCTCCTCAACGGGCGCAAAACTATAGCCGTTGCGCCGGTCGCCGGAAATCGCCACACGCTCCTGATAGTCGTTCATATCGCCGCAAATGGCGAAATTCTTGTTGCGCGTATTGCCGACACCCCAGCGGTTTTCGATGATACGGCGCACGGCCATGGCTTCCGCCTCGCGGATCGGCATGGTGGCGAGCCGGGCGTCGACGGGGTCGCGGGAATTGGTCATGGATTTGAAATGCGTGACGTAAAGCGTCAGCGGCTTGCCGCCGATCCGAAGGTCAATTTCCAGGCAATCCCGTTTGAAAATCTTGTCATCGATCTGGTTGGTCGCAGCCAGCGCCGGATTGAAGAGATCGAGATTGCGATAGGTCAGCGCCGCATGGCTCTTGATGTCGACCACCTCGATCTTGTCGCCATCACGGGTCTGCTCGCGCATGACGACGGCGACGTCGATGCCGCGGCTGTCATTGCCCTCGACCAGATATTTCTGCAGATAGCCATTGCCGACCATGCGGTAAAGATAGCCATATTCGAAGGCCTGCAGCGCGGCCATGTTATCGACTTCCTGCAGGCAGAGAATATCCGCATCCGCGTCAGCTATGGCGAGCGCCGAAAGCTGGCGCGTATCGTCAGTTGAGGAGACGGTCCGCGCGCTTTCCAGCGCCTGATAGGTCGCCTCGTCCCTGATATCGAACAGCTGGATCGCCCTGTCGCGCCGTGTCTGGTTGCGAAAACCGGTGAAATCGAAACGGGTGAGAAGATTTTCGATATTGAAGGTGGCAAGCCGAAGCGACATGTTTCATTCCTGTTGCTGGAATAGGAGCTTAGCCGCTCCAACCCTGCCTCGCCAATAGTCTAAAGACGCCACGCCGCACGAATCGCAACCGGCACGCGATCTCCGACAGCGACCGCTTCCCGGGAATAGGCCCGAAGCGCCTGCCCGTCTGGCAGGTCGAGACGGAGAGCATAACGCTCGCCCTCGTAAAGAACCGAAGTAACTGTGCAGCTGACACCCTCCGCGTCCCGCACCACATCCTGCGGCCGCACGAGAATATCCGCCTGCGGCAAGTGTCTGCCACTCTCCATCGCCGCCCGAAGTGTCGTCCAGTCAAGATCGCGCGCAACCCCTTCCGCTACCGGCAGGGTCAGGATCGCCCCCTGCCCCACCAGCGAACCGACAAGCCTGCCCTCTGGCCGCGCATAAAGTTCTGCCGGTGCCGCCACCTGCAACAGCTTGCCCTGCGACATGACGGCAACATCGGTGGCGAGCGCCATGGCTTCGGCCTGATCATGGGTGACATAGATCATCGTCGCGCCGGAGCGGATGTGGAATTCGCGAAACGTCTCTTCCATCTCCTGGCGCAGATGGCGGTCGAGATTGGCGAGCGGCTCGTCGAGTAGCACCACATCAGGCTCGGTAACGAGGCAGCGGGCGAGCGCCACGCGTTGCCGCTGACCGCCGGACAATTCGGCAGGACGGCGGTCCGCAAAACTTTCGAGACGCACGGCGGCCAGCGCCTGACGGACCTTTTCGCGATATTTCTCGCCCGAAATGCCGCGGACTTTCAAAGGATAACCGGCATTGTCCGCAACCGACATATGCGGCCAAAGCGCATAGGACTGGAACACCATCGCCATGTTGCGCCGCTCCGGCGGCACCATGCTGCCGCCATCGGCCAGCACGCGTTCGCCAAGCAGGATGGAGCCGTCGGTCGGCTGTTCGAAACCGGCAATCATGCGCAGCACCGTCGTCTTGCCGCAGCCGGAAGGGCCGAGCAAGGCGAGAAAGCCGCCGTCGCGCACGGTGAGCGACACGTCGTCGACGGCGGGCTTCGATCCGGATCCGAAATTTTTCGACAGGCGGTTGAGGATCAGTTTCGCCAAGGGACCACTCCTTTCGGCAGATAGCGCCCCAGAATTTCGAGCAGCAACATGAGGAAAATCACCATGATGACGACGAGCACCGAAAGTGCCGAAGCAAGATCGAAGCTGCCGCTGTCATCAAGATTGTAGATGAGCACGCCGAGCGTCTGCGTGCCGGCCGACCACAGGAGCGCCGAAACCGTCAACTCGTTGCAGGCGATCAGGAAAACCAGGATGACCGACGCCCCCGCCGCAGGCCCGACCAGCGGCAGAATGATATCCGTGAGCCGCCGCCAGAAACCGGCGCCGGACAGCCGTGCGGCCTCTTCCAGCGACGGATCGAATTGCAGGAAGGCGCTTACCATGGGCTTCAGGCTGACGGCGAAGAAGGAGGAAAAATAGGCGAGCAGAATGATCCAGATCGTGCCGTAAAGTGTGAAGCCCAGCAGCGGAATGGGGGCTGCGAACAGCAGCACGAAGGACACCGAGATAACTACGCCCGGCAGCGCATAGGGAATATCCACCAGCGCCGAGAGCAGGAACATGAAGCGGCTTTTGCCCCGAACCAGAAAATAAGCGGTCAGCACCGTCACCGCCAGCAGGCAAAGCGATGTGGCGGTTGCCAGAAACAGCGAATTGCGGAAGGCGGTACGGGTGACACTCTGGCGATAAAGCAACTCCTCATAGGCATGCAGCGTCGCGGTCTTGAGGCTGAGCGGCACGCCATAGGCGGGAGCGAGCGAGCTCGCCATCAGCGCGGCAAGCGGCGCAACCAGCATGAAGAACAGCACAAGCCACAGGGCAAGCTCCGCCGGGACCCGCCAGCGCGCCAGCCCAAACGTCGCGGCCTTGCCGGAAAGGCCGATGATCCGATAGTCCCTGCCCTTCATCGCCCGCTCCTGAAGCGCAAGCCCGGCGACCGAGATGATGGCGATCATGGTGGAGAGGATGGCGATATCGCCGAAGGTGCTGGTGCCGAAACTGGCGAAACGGCTGTAAATCAGCGTCGGCAAGGTAAAGATCGAGCCAGGTATGCCGAGGATGGCCGGAATGCCGAAATTGCCAACATTGGACACGAAAGAAATCGCCGCGCCGGCGATCAGCCCCGGCGTGGAAAGCGGCAGGATGATATCGACCAGCACACGCCGTGGCGAAGCACCGGAAAGCTTGGCGGCCTCGATGCCATCCTGTGGCAGGGCCAACAGACCGGCGCGCAGCGACAGATAGACGAGCGGCGCATGCTGCACGCCGAGCAGCAGCGCGATGCCCGCAATGGAATAAAGCGGCTGCGGCGATCCCATCGGCGGCGCAAGGCCGATGGCCTTCAACAACGTACTCGACGGGCCGGTCATGCCGATCCACGACAGCGCCGTCACCTGCGGCGGTATCATCATCGGCAGCATGAACAGGAAGCTTAAAATCGACTTGCCGCGAATGTCGCAAAGCGTCAGCGAAAGCGCAAAAGCGCCGCCAATCGTCAGCGAGATCAGCATGCCGAAAAACGAGGTGGAGAGTGTGTTCAGCGCCGCATCCCAAAGGGCTGGATCCGCGAGAAGCCGCCATATGTCACCATTGAGTGATGAGATGATGCCGGTATAGGCGAGCCGGCCGAGCGGCAGGGCGCTGAGTGCGAAAACAACACTCACCACAAAAGGAAACAGCCAGCGCGGCTGGCTGTTTCCATAGACACTTGAACGGGACATGCCGCTATATCAGCCCTTGGAGCCGAAGATATCGGAGAAGGTCTTCAGATCCTGTTCGGAGTTCTTCAGCGCATCAGCGGCGCTGAGCGGCAGAACCTTGATCTTGTCGCGGGCCGGGAAACCTTCCGGCATGCCGGCGTCAGCCCGCACGGGGATATAACCGAGCTTGACGAAGCCCTGCTGGCCTTTTTCCGAAAGCACGTAGTCAACAAACTTCTTGGCCGCTTCTTCGTGCTTGGTGCCCTTGATGATGGCAACCGGCTCGGTGACGGCCGATACGCCCTCTTCCGGGAAAACGAACTCGACCGGAGCGCCCTTGGCCTTTTCACGGATCGGCATGTAATCGACGACGACGCCATAGGCCTTTTCGCCCGAAGCGACGGATTTCAGAACCGCACCGTTGCCGCCGCCGGCAATGGCTTCATTGGCCTTCAGCTGCTTGTAATAGTCCCAGCCGAGACCATCGGCAGCAGCAAGTGTCTGCGCATGGATCAGCGCCGCACCCGAGGTCAACGGGCTTGGCATGGTCACGAGACCCTTGGCTTCGGCCTTGGCCAGATCCTTCCAGCTCGTCGGCTTCATCGCGGCAGCGGTGTTGTACATGATACCCGTCGTGATGAGCTTGGTGGAGTAATAGAAGCCATCCGCATCATAGAGCGAAGCGTCGATGTTCTTGGCTTCGGCAGACTTGTGGGCCAGCAACTGGCCAGCCTGCTTCATGCGCTCGAGCGTTACGGTGTCGGCGATCAAGAGCACGTCGGCAACCGGATTGCCGGCGCTGATCTCAGCCATCAGCTTGGCCATGATCTTCGGCGTTCCGTCACGCACCCATTCGACTTCAAGACCGGGATTGGCAGCCTTGAAACCATCAACGGTCGCCTGCGCGTCCTCGTTCGGCTGGCTGGTATAGAGCACCAGATCGGCGGCATTGGCAGCGGTGGCGATGAAGCCGAGCGATACGATGGCGGTGAAAGCGGAGAGCAGCGTTTTCATGGGGTCGGTCCCTGTTGTTTGGTGGGACCGCTTAAACATGCTTGCATAACATGTATGTGACAGGCAGGATTTTTGGGGTGTGATCTCTACAGCAAGGTAGACATTGTGGCTTACCCCCCTCTGCCCTTCCGGTCATCTCCCCCACAAGGAGGGAGATTGGCAAGAGGCTCTCTTACCACTTCATTCTCTAACGTTGAGATGGGCAAAAACATAGCCACGGGTCGATCTCCCCCCTTGTGGGGGAGATGTCCGGCAGGACAGAGGGGGGTGAAGCCACACCCTCCGCCATTGCCGATAGCACCATCAAATCGCCGGAAGCACCTCACCCGTTTCCGCCTGCGCCGTCGTAATCAACCGACCCAGCCGCATCATCCCCTCCTCGATCATCGCCTCGTTGGCGCAGGAGAAGCTGATGCGCAGCGTGTTCGTACCCGAGCCATCCGCAAAGAATGCACGACCGGGAACGAAAGCCACCTTTTCCGTGGCGATGGATTTTGCCAGCAGTGCGGCGCCATCCATGCCTTCCGGCAACGTGACCCAGATGAACATGCCACCTTCCGGTTTCGTCCAGTGCGTGCCCTTCGGCATGTACTTGTCGAGCGCGGCCAGCATCGCATTACGGCGGGCGCTATAGGCGGCCTTGATCTTGGCCACCTGCTTGTCGAAGCCGCGCGAGGCGACGCGTTCGATGGCGATCTGGTTGATGGTCGAGGAATGCAGGTCGGCGGCCTGCTTCATCAGCACCAGCTTGCGGATAACAGGTGCGGAAGCAACGATGTAACCGACGCGAAGGCCAGGGGCGAGCGTCTTGGAGAAGCTGCCGCAATAGATGGTGCGGGTATTCTCGATGCCACCCGAGCGGGCGATATCGAGCGCCATGATCGGCGGCACCGCCTCGCCATCGTAACGCAGCGACTGATAGGCGGCATCTTCGATGACGGCGATGTCAAGCTCGTCGGCCAGCGCCAGAACCTTTTCACGGCCGGCCAGATCGACGGTTTCGCCGGTCGGGTTGGAGAAATCGGCCGAGAGATAAGCGAACTTCACCGCACCGCCATGCTTGGCGGCGGTTTCGCGATAAGCCTCCGGCGTGCGGTTGCCGCCCGGATTGAGCTGATCGTAATTCGGCTCATAGGCGTTGAAGGCGGAAAGCGCGCCGAGATAGGTCGGCCAGGTCACCAGCGCCGTGTCCTTCGGCGACAGGAACAGCTTGCCGAGATAATCAAGACCCTGCTGCGAGCCGGAAACGATGAAAACATTATCGGCGGTGCAGTCGATGCCGATCTCGGCCATCTCACCCGCCAGCCATTCGCGCAGCGGCTTGTAACCCTCGCTGACAGAATATTGCAGCGCTGCATTGACCTGCGCGCCGGAAAAAATTTCCGCATAAGCCTGCTGGAATTCCTCTGCGGGGAAGAGAGCCGGGTCCGGAATGCCGCCGGCAAAGGAGATGATATCAGGCTGTTCGAGCAGCTTCAGCAACTCGCGGATTTCAGACGCTTTCATGCGCGAAGAGCGCGTGGCGAAAATTTGTTCCCAATCTAGCATAGGTACGTTTCCTCTTGTGTCGTTTTTATGCGTGCATCTTTACAGAAATGTCGATATGTCAGCAATACTGACTTATCAGTTTTTCGAATTATTTCTGCCTCCCTGCACATTGCCCGCAACCGGCCCTCCTTGAGGCCCGATTTTACGGACAAAGCCAAATACACCCTCCCGCAAAGCTTGCCAATCTTCCGTTTGCGATTGACGCGGCAAGCTTTTCCGGGTGGATTGCGGGCCACGCCGCGATGCGGCGAAAGCATCCATGGAGTGAGACGACATGCTGAAAAATATCGACCCGGCGCTGAATGCCGATGTGCTGCATGCGCTGCGCGCCATGGGTCACGGCGATACGCTGGTGATCTCCGATACCAATTTCCCGTCCGATTCGGTTTCCCGTCACACCACGGTCGGCAGGGCGCTACACATCGACAATGTCTCCGCCGCGCGCGCCATGAAAGCCATCCTGTCCGTACTGCCGCTCGATACGCCGTTGCAGGCCTCGGTCGGCCGTATGGAAGTGATGGGCGCACCCCATCAGCTGGAGCCGGTCCAGGCCGAGGTGCAGAAGGAAATCGACGCGGCCGAGGGGAAGTCCGCTCCTATGTATGGCATCGAACGCTTTGCCTTTTACGAAAAAGCGAAGCAGGCCTATTGCGTCATCACCACTGGCGAGACGCGGTTTTATGGCTGCTTCCTCCTTACGAAGGGCGTCATCCAGCCGAAGTAAGCGGCTACTGGTAATGGAAGCGGCACTGAATAATTTCCAGCTTTTGCTCGCTTCCAGACCCGGACACCCGATAGACAAAGCGATGCTCGCCGGTAATCCGCCGTGACCAGTAACCAGCCATGTCGCCCTTCAAGGGCTCCGGCTTTCCAAGCCCCGAAAAGGGTGTTCGCTTCGCATTTCGAATAAGGTCGTTGATTTTCTCGACCATGCGCGCATCGGTTCTCTGCCAGAACTCATAATCGTCCCATGAACTCGTGGTCCAGACGAGTTTCATTCTTCGGTCGGGTCCCGCTCGACGGTATCACCACGTTCAAGCTCCTGCATGGAAGCACGAAGCCGTGACGCATTTGCAGGGTTGGATAGCAGATGCAACGTTTCCTGCATGCTTTCATATTCCCCTTCTGCAAGAACAACGACCGCCTCTTTGCCTTGCCGCGTGACAAGAAGAGGAGCGCGCGTCTCCAGAACCCGGTCGAAATGGGTCGCGAAGTTCTGACGGAATTCCGTAAATCGCACATTTGCCATGGAAGCTGCCTTTCGGAAATATGTACATATTTATGTACGTATTTGACGACGAAAGTCAAGGTTACGTAGTTTAGCCCGGAACGAAAAAGCCGGAGCTTTCGCCCCGGCCTCCATATCTTCCACCAAGCAATGAAGCTTAGTTGACGGCCTTGTCGACCAGCTTGTTCTTGCCGATCCAGGGCATCATGCCGCGCAGCTTGGCGCCGACTTCTTCGATCTGGTGAGAGTCGTTGTTGCGGCGGATACCCTTGAAGCGAGCGCCGCCGGCCTTCCATTCCTGCATCCACTCGGTGGTGAACTTGCCGGTCTGGATGTCGTGCAGAACGCGCTTCATTTCAGCCTTTGTTTCAGCGGTGATGATGCGCGGACCGGTGACGTATTCGCCCCACTCTGCCGTGTTGGAGATCGAGTAGTTCATGTTGGCGATGCCGCCTTCATAGATCAGGTCGACGATCAGCTTCACTTCGTGCAGGCACTCGAAATAGGCCATTTCAGGCGCATAACCGCCTTCGACCAGCGTTTCGAAACCGGCGCGGATGAGTTCGACGAGACCGCCGCACAGAACGACCTGTTCGCCGAAGAGGTCGGTTTCGCACTCTTCCTTGAAATTGGTTTCGATGATGCCCGAACGGCCGCCGCCAACGCCGCAGGCGTAGGAGAGAGCGAGTTCAAGAGCATTGCCCGAAGCGTTCTGGTGAACAGCAACGAGGCAGGGAACGCCGCCGCCCTTCTGGTATTCGCCGCGAACCGTGTGGCCGGGGCCTTTCGGTGCGATCATGACGACGTCGAGCGATGCCTTCGGCTCGATGAGGCCGAAGTGGACGTTGAGGCCGTGTGCGAAAGCAATCGCTGCGCCATCGCGGATGTTGCCGGCAATGTCGGCCTTGTAGATGTCGGCCTGCAATTCGTCAGGCGTCGCCATCATCAGGAGGTCGCCCCACTTGGCGGCTTCGGCAACGGTCATGACCTTGAAGCCGTCGGCTTCGGCCTTCTTGACGGTCGGCGAGCCGGCCTTGAGCGCAATAACGACGTTCTTGGCGCCGGAATCCTTGAGGTTCAGCGCATGGGCGCGGCCCTGGGAGCCGTAACCAACGATGACGACATTCTTCGCCTTGATGAGATTGAGATCGGCATCACGATCATAATAAACGCGCATTTTATGGTCCTTCCCTGATACTTGTATCTGTTGTCTTAACCGGAACCTTAAGCGACCTTGCCACCCAGTTCCGAATGTACCTTTTCCGTGCCGTAGAGGGTCAGAAAGGCGACGACCGCCTTCTTTGCCCGGGCGGAAAAATCCTTGTCCGGCGCCTCGCCCAGCAGCATGCGCACATGCAGATCCGAAACGATGAGACCGTAAAAACCGCGATATGCCTCTTCGGCATCATCGAAACGCAGGTAGCCGGAACGGCGACCCGCTTCGATCAGTCCACGGGCGCGACGATCGATCTGGCGACGGCCGCGTTCCAACAAAAGATCGCCGAGCTTGGAACCGTCACGGCTAGCCTGCCCGATGGCCAGACGGTTGAGCGCCAGCGACACGTCACCCGCGAGCACATCGAGCAGATCATGGGCGAAAACCTCGAGATGATCGGCAAGCTGCGGCGCGGAAACGCGGTCACCCGCCTTCTCGAAAGTGCGGACCTTGCTCTGCTGAAAGGTGATCATCGCCGCCAGCAGGCCGTCCCGGTCGCCGAACCACTTATAGAGGCTTTCCTTGGAACAGTTGGCGGCGCGCGCCAGCCCCGATGTGGTGAGCGCTTTTTCGCCGCCCTCGACCAGAAGACGCAATGCCTGGTCCAGAACAGCGTTCTGACGCGGCGAAAATTCCTGCGCTGTGATCGGGTCGGAAGCCAAGTCTTTCCACTCCAGGAGCTCGATTAATGTACCGTACGGTACGGTTCGAGCGCCATTTAAGCGGAGGCAGCGTTGCGGTCAAGCGGATTCTTCGGGGGATAAGAAGAATTGACGCGGTGCGGCGTAGTAGGAAATGGCGGTGGGGGGGGCTTCTTTGGGCGGTTGCGCGTTGGTAGCGGAGCGATGGCGCGTGGGGCTTACCCCCCTCTGCCCTGCCGGGCATCTCCCCCACACGGGGGGAGATCGGTAAGCAGCTTTGGCCCTGCTTCATTCTCTGTCCTCAAGATGGGCGAAGCGTAGCGGCATATCGATCTCCCCCCCTTGTGGGGGAGATGCCCGGCAGGGCAGAGGGGGGCAAGCCCCACGCGCCATCGCTCCACCATGCATGGACATCTACCCAGCCGCAATCTCGCGCGAAGCGTCGATATCCCGCGACGGCGACAATCCGTAAAAGCGGCTATATTCGCGGCTGAACTGCGACGGGCTCTGGTAACCGACACGATGGCCGGCCGTGCCCGCATCCAGCCGCTCCGCAAGCATCAGCCGGCGTGCCTCATGCAGCCGCAACTGCTTCTGATACTGAACAGGCGTCATGGCCGTGATCGTCTTGAAATGGTGATGGAAAGACGAGACGCTCATGCCGATATGCTCGGCAAGATCCTCGATGCGCAGCTGGCGCGCAAAATTCTCACGCAGCCAGGCGATGGCGCGGGCGATGCGATTGCCCTGGCTGCCGGCCGCGATGATGTTCATCAGCTGCCCGCCGGCTGGTCCGGTCAGGATGCGGTAGAGGATTTCCTGCTCGATCAAGGGCGCCATGGCGGCAATCTCTGCCGGACGATCGAGCAAACGCAACAGCCGGATGGCCGCATCCAGAAGCTCCGGCGTGGCGGCATTGACGACAATACCGCGCTGCGCATTCGCGGGCTCCGTCGGCGTATCGATCGGCACGCGACGCATGAGGTCGAGCAGCTTCTCGCTGTCGATGGCAAGCGCGATACAGAAATGCGGCGCCTCCCTGCTCGCCTCCACCACCCGCCAGGCGACCGGCAGCTCAAGCGAGGTCAGCAGATAGTCGCCAGCGCCGTAATTGATGGTATCCGTTCCCAATTGAACGCTTTTCGACCCCTGTATCACCATCGCAAGACAGGGACGATAGCTGCCGTGACACGGCGCGCTCGGCGCGGTGCGCCGGCTGATGCCGAGGGATTCGATGGCCGTCTGCACCTCACCGTCACGGGTAGCATGTCGTGCGGCGATGGAGGCGATCTCCTGATAGACATTGAACGGCAAGGACATGAGGGGAATCCCTTAAGTGAAGGAAGAGACGCGTCAGATGCCACTTATCTAGAAAGCCACCGGACTTCCGCAAAGAGCATGCCCGCATATTTTTTGCAGGATCGTGCAAAAAGCTCGGAGGATCGCTCTAACGCAGCGCCGCACTTCCATTGCATATTCCGCCGTCCCCAACCCCTCGATAAGGATATTCAAATGGCTACTGCAAGAGGTTACGCTGCGACCGACGCGTCCAAGCCGCTTACCCCGTTCACCTTCGAACGTCGCGAGCCGAACGACGACGACGTCGTCATCGACATCAAATATGCCGGCATCTGCCACTCGGACATCCACACCGTCCGCAACGAATGGAAGAATGCCGTCTACCCGATCGTTCCCGGCCATGAGATTGCCGGTGTCGTGAAAGCCGTCGGCTCCAAGGTCACGAAGTTCAAGGTCGGCGACCACGTCGGCGTCGGCTGTTTCGTCGATTCCTGCGTCGGCTGCGCCACCCGCGATCTCGACAATGAACAGTACATGCCCGGTCTTGTCGGAACCTATAACTCCGTCGATAGAGACGGCAAGACCGCCACGCAGGGCGGTTATTCCGACCACATCGTCGTGAGGGAAGACTACGTTCTGTCCATTCCGGACAACCTTCCGCTCGACGCTTCCGCGCCGCTCCTCTGCGCCGGCATCACGCTTTATTCGCCTCTGCACCACTGGAATGCCGGTCCGGGTAAAAAGGTCGCGATCGTCGGCATGGGTGGTCTTGGCCATATGGGCGTCAAGATCGGCTCGGCCATGGGCGCGGATATCACCGTCCTGTCGCAGACGCTGTCCAAGAAGGAAGACGGCCTCAAGCTGGGCGCAAAGGAATATTACGCCACCAGCGACGCTTCGGCCTTCGAAAAGCTAGCAGGCACATTCGACCTGATCCTCTGCACCGTTTCGGCTGAAATCGACTGGAACGCCTACCTCAATCTCCTGAAGGTCAACGGTACTATGGTGCTGCTCGGCGTGCCGGAAAATGCGATCCCCGTCCATGCTTTCTCCGTCATTCCGGCCCGCCGTTCGCTTGCCGGCTCCATGATCGGCTCGATCAAGGAAACCCAGGAAATGCTGGATTTCTGCGGCAAGCACAACATCGTGTCGGAAATCGAAAAGATCGATATCAAGGATGTCAACGAAGCCTATGAGCGCGTGCTGAAAAGCGACGTGCGCTACCGCTTCGTCATCGACATGGCGTCGCTCGACGCCTGATGGCCGTCAAGACAGCCAACTGATAAAAAAAGGGCGGGAAGCGATGCTTCCCGCCCTTGTCCTTTGCCGGCCCGGCCCTCAGGCCTCGTCCTTCAGCGTCTCTTTCTGGGTAATCAGCCGCGCGCTGTGCTGGCCGCTCAGATAAATCCACAGCCAGCTCCACGCCACAGCCAGCCGCGAACGCGTTCCGATCAGGAAGTAGATGTGGGCAAGGCCCCAGATCCACCATGCCAGAACGCCCTTGAGCTTGAACCTGCCGAAATCGATCACCGCTGCGCGTTTGCCGATGGTGGCGAGATTGCCCTGGTGGCTGTAGCGGAAGGGTGCAGGCGAAGGTTTGCCGGAGAGCCGGGCCTTGATGACCTTCGCCACATAGGCGCCCTGCTGCTTTGCCGCAGGTGCGATGCCCGGCACCGGTTTGCCGTTTTCCTGATTGACGGCGGCCGTATCGCCAATAACGAAAATATCAGCGTCATCTTCCAGATTGAGGTGAGGTCCGACGATGACACGCCCGGCCCGGTCGGCGGCGGCATCCAGCCATTTAGCAGCGGGAGACGCCTGCACGCCGGCGGCCCAGACAACCGTGCGGCAGGGATAATGGGTCTCGCCCACCGTCACGCCTTCATCGCTGCAGGCCGTCACCGGCGTACCGAGCAGAACCTCGACGCCGAGCTTCTCAAGCGCTTCCTTGGCATAAGCAGAAAGATCCTCGGTGAAAACAGGCAGGACGCGGGGGCCGGCCTCGACAAGCAGCACGCGGGTCTTTCGGGTATCCACATTGCGGAATTCCGGCGGCAGCGCCTTGTGGGCCAGTTCGGCGATCATGCCCGCCATTTCCACGCCCGTCGGTCCGGCGCCGATGATGACGAAGGTCAGCAGCGCCTGCCGTTCCTCTTCGCTGGTGGCAAGCTCGGCCCGTTCGAAGGCCAGAAGCAGACGGCGGCGGATTGTCGTCGCATCCTCCAGCGTCTTGAGGCCGGGGGCGGAACGTTCCCACTCGTCGCGGCCGAAATAGGCGTGGCGCGCGCCGGTGGCCAGCACCAGCGTATCGAAACCGATCACCTGGCCCGAACTTAAATGCACGGTCCGCGCCGCCCGGTCTATGCCGGTCACTTCCGCAAGCAGGGTCGTTACCTCCTTGCGGTCGCGGTAAAGATGGCGGATCGGCCAGGCGATTTCGGATGTCGCCAGCGCCGTTGTCGCAACCTGATAAAGCAGGGGCTGGAACAGGTGATGGTTGCGGCGATCGATCAGTGTGATGCGGACAGGGGCTCCCTCCAGCCCGTGTACCAGTTGTAAACCGCCGAAGCCTCCACCCACGACGACAACATGAGGTTCTTGCATATGTCTCTGCCTTCAAAAGCGCGCGCACGGAGCATGCGCAAGCCAAAGCATAGGCGAAAAAATTGACTTTGGTTATGAAATAGGCTGACCGCAGGCCTGACAAAAACGCCGGACTGTTTCAGCCATGCCATATTCCAGCGCATCCGCCGTCAATCCGTGGCCTATAGAAACTTCAGCCAGATAAGGAATGCGTTTCATCAGCCTGGGCAGGTTCGCGACAGTCAGGTCATGGCCGGCATTGACGGCAAGCCCGAGTGCCGCAGCATGGTCCGCCGTCTGTCCCAGCTTCTCAAGAAGCGCCTCGCCCTTTTGCGGATCGTCAAAGCAGCCGCCATAGGGGCCGGTGTAAAGCTCGATACGCGCCGCACCCGTTTCAGCCGCCAGTTCCACCGGCTCGCGTTCCCCGTCACCATCGGCAAACAGCGAAACCCGCATGCCGCCGGCCTTCAGGCGTCCGACGACTTCCTTCAGGAAAACGTCGTGCTTGCGGAAATCCCAGCCATGGTCCGACGTTGCCTGCGAGGGATCATCCGGCACCAGCGTCACCTGTTCCGGCTGGGTCTTTTCGCAAAGAACGAGAAAATCCTCGGTCGGATAGCCTTCGATGTTAAACTCCGCCTTGGGGAAGCTGTCATCGATCAAAGCGCGCAGCACCGGCAGGTCTGAAAAGCGGATATGGCGCTGATCGGGACGAGGGTGTACAGTCAGGCCGCTTGCACCCGCAGCGAGTGCCAGTTGTCCGAAATGCGCGACATCCGGCCACGGAAGATCGCGGCGGTTCCGCAGCATGGCGATTGCATTGAGATTGACGGAAAGTTTTGCGGGCATGGCGTCTGGCTCCGGTTCGGAATCTGCATCCTGTTTCACGCAGGTTGACGCTGACCGCAAGGAGGCCGATAAAATTTTTTGGAATACGGGAACGAAAACACACAATACACGTTACGGTTCTTATGTAGCGTTTGGCATGATGTCTTGATCAGAAGACAGATCGTTGCGGGGGAACAAGCGACGGATGTCTTTTAAAAGCAGGCACGCCGCCAAAGAGCGCAAAGGGGGAAACGATGCAGGATGGCCGTATGCCGTTTGAAAACGGCGACGAGGACAAACCCAATCTAAGGCTCAGCAGCTTTTTACCGGACATAAGCCTGCCCTCTTTCCTGCCCGCCGAACCGGTGCCCATTGCCGATATGGCCAATATCTTTGGAGTGACCCACCGAACGCTTCATTTTTACGAAGAAAAGGCGCTGCTAACCTCGAAGCGCATCGGCCAGATGCGGGTCTATACCCACCGCAACGTCCAGCGCATGGCCGTCATCAACGTCTGCCGCGAAGTCGGCATTTCGGTTGCCGCCATTACCGAGATCATGGAAAAACTCGTCCGCTCGCTGTCGCAGGAAGAGGCGGACGACATATTTCACGTCGCGCTAAGGCAGCGCAAGAGAGAATTGACCGCCGAGCTTTCCACCCTTCAGCGCCAGGCCCAGCAGATCGAGGAATTGCTTGTCAGCGATGGCGATGCGGATGGCTTCGACGGCGCTGAAAGCGGTCCGGCCAACGACATCGCCCTCACCGATACCGAACGGAAATGTCTGGAATTGATGGCGGAAGGTTATGCCCCGGTGCGGCTCGCCCGGGCTCTTGGCCTTTCGGGCAGCGATCTCAACCTGCTTGAGGCAAAAATCATCGGCAAATTCAGCGCCAGCAACCGTTTTCAGGCGGTCGCCAAGGCGGTTCTGCTTGGCGTTATCCGGGCTTGAAAGCATGTGCAGGAAAAGTGCGCAGCACGTCCGGACAAGGCGCAGAAAAGGAGATTGAGCAAATGCTCTATCTCAACGAACGATGGTAAGCGTCTCTGCCGCGCGGGTAATGGCGGTATAAAGCCATCTTTCGCGTGAATCCCGGAACGCATAGCTCTCGTCGAAAAGAACCACATTGTTCCACTGCGAACCCTGCGCCTTGTGCACGGTCAGCGCATATCCGAAATCGAACTCGTCGTAGCGCTTGCGGGTGGTCCACGGTATTTCGGTCTCGACATCCTCAAACGCCGCCTTCAGCAATTTGATCTTGGCTGCACCGCGATCCATATCGTCGTCTTCCGGCCGGATCATCAGATTGATGCCGGGCTTCACCGTCTCGCGCGACGAACTCATCACCTGCCAGAGCGAGCCGTTCAGCAGGCCCTTGGCCGGATCGTTCCTGAGGCAGACCAGCTTGTCGCCCGATTGCGGGTAATCGGCCGAAAAACCCTTGAGTTCGCGAAGCCGCTGATTATAACGCCGGCGCGTTCGATTGGTGCCGACCAGCACCTGATCGGCTTCCAGCACCAGCGACTGCGTCACCTCGGATTTCGAAATCACCTGCGCCGTGCCGTAGTCGCCGCGCATGATCTCGCGGCCTTCGCGCACATCCATGGCAAGATGGATGATGGGATTGTCCTTGGCCTGACGGTGGATTTCCGACAGAAGATAATCCGGCTCCTGCTCGGTAAAATAACCGCCGCCCGATACCGGCGGCAGCTGCCCCGGATCACCAAGCACGAGGATCGGCGTGCCGAAACTCATCAGATCCTTGCCAAGCTGTTCATCCACCATCGAACATTCGTCGATGATGATCAGCGCCGCCTTGGCAAGCGGGCTCTGGCGGTTGATGGAGAACATCGGCGCGACCGAGGTCTTGCCGGTTTCCTCGTCTTCAACCGTTTCTTCGCCACGCGGTCGGTAGATCAGCGAATGGATGGTGCGGGCGTTGGTCGCCCCGCGCGAACGCAGCACCTGCGCCGCCTTGCCGGTGAAGGCCGCAAACAGCACCTCGCCATCGACATTTTCCGCGAAATGTTTGGCAAGCGTCGTCTTGCCCGTTCCGGCATAACCGAACAGCCGGAAAACCGGCGTCCGGCCTTCCTTCAGCCAGCGGGAAACAGCCTTGAGCGCTTCGTCCTGTTGCGGTGAAAATAACATGCGCCCTCATCGCAGGATTCGAGCACCCTGCGCAACAGAAAAAGAACGAAAGATGAATCGTGAGACCATAATGCGGCAATAAAACACGGCTGGTTTCTAAACCACGGCGGCTATCATGCCGTGCATGAAGATATTGATTCTCGGCGCGACAGGTTTCATCGGTTCGGAGGTGATGCGTAGTCTCCATGGCAGAGGCCATTCCGTCACCGGGCTGGCCCGCTCCGTCAGACACGGCAAAGACAAGTGGCCTTTCGCGAACTGGATTTCCGCCGATCTCGCCCGCATGACGCAAGCCCCAGACTGGGAAGTGCTGGTCAGGGGTCATGATGCCATCGTCAATTGCGCCGGCGCGCTTCAGGACGGTCTTTCGGACGATCTTGCCGCGACGCACGAAAAAGCCATGCTGGCGCTTTACGAGGCGGCGGCGCAGGCGGGCGGCAGGCTGCTGATCCAGATATCGGCCCGCACGGCGGGAGCGGCAGCCGACCTGCCCTTTCTCGCCACCAAACGCCGCGCCGATGGAGCACTGGCCGCAAGTGGCCTGCCTTATGTCATTCTCCGGCCTGCGCTGGTTGTCGGGCGCAATGCCCATGGCGGCACGGCACTGGTGCGCGCGCTTGCCAGCTTTCCCCTCATGCTGCCGCTCGTCAATGGCACGATGCCGGTCCGCACGGTCGCGGTCGAGGATGTGGCGGAAGCCGTCAACGCGGCGATCAACGGCGACATTCCACCGGGCAGCGATCTCGAACTTGCTGCAGACGAAGCACTGACATTGCAGGATGTGGGCGTCACCCACCGGCAATGGCTCGGCCTCACCCCTGCCCCTGTCATAAACCTTCCGGCAGCCTTCATGCGGCCCGTCAGCCTTGTGGCGGATGCCGCGGGCGCGCTCGGCTGGCCCTCGCCGCTGCGTTCGACCGCCATGACAGTCATGTCGGAAGGCATCGTGACGGAGGATGAGGCGCGACCGAGGACGTTGTCACTCAAGACATTGACGCAAACGCTGGCCGCCCACCCCTCCGGCGTGCAGGACCTGTGGTTTGCCAGATTATATCTGCTCAAACCGCTGGTCATCCTCTGCCTGTCTCTATTCTGGTTGCTGTCCGGCCTCGTGCCGCTGCTGAACATCAATGGAGCAGCGGCGCATTTTCTGCCCTTCATGCCGCAGACACCGGCCGTGACCCTCACACTCGCCACCTGCCTCATCGATATCGCCCTCGGCGTCACCGTCCTGCTGCGGTCGCTCGCCAGAAAGGCGCTCATCGGCATGCTGCTGGTCAGCGCCGCTTACCTCGCCGGCGGTAGCCTGCTGGAGCCGGGCCTGTGGCTCGATCCGCTCGGTCCCCTCGTCAAGGTTCTGCCTTCCATCACCCTGACGCTTGTTGCCCTTGCCACGCTGGATGAACGCTGATGACGCTTGAGGAACTGCTGCGGCTTGCCCATGTCATCGGCGCAACGGTGCTGTTCGGCACCGGTGCCGGCATCGCATTTTTCATGGTCATGGCACGGCGAACGGCAAACCCGGCGCTGATCGCCCATGTCGCCGGCACCGTCGTCATTGCCGATACGATCTTCACCGCCACGGCGGCGATCATCCAGCCGGTGACCGGTTATTTTCTCGCGCGCATCATCGGCTGGCCGCTGACCGAAGGCTGGATAGCCCTTTCGCTTGGCCTCTATGTCTTTACCGGCGTCTTCTGGCTGCCGGTGGTGTGGATCCAGATCCGGCTGCGCAATATCGCCCTAGACTGCGCCGCCACGGGACAGGCCTTGCCGGCGCAGTGGTTCCGTCTTTACCGCATCTGGTTCGCCTGCGGTTTCCCCGCCTTCTTCGCGGTTGTCGGCATCATCTGGTTGATGCTCACCAAACCGGATATCGCCCTGTTCGGCTGATGCCGCTCAATGGGCCACCTGCTTTTCGACAAGCTGCGCCAGCTGCTCCGCAACCGTGTTCCAGCCGTCGAAGAAACCCATCTCCGCGTGCTTATCGCGATCCCCGGAGTTTCGGTGCATGGCATAGGCCACATATTCCATACCCTCCGGGTGATCACGGAACGTCATCACGGCGGTGAGGAACGGGCGGGCGGAGGGGCGGAAACCCGAGGTCAGCGCATCGGTGAAAACCAGACGCTCGCCATCATCCACCACCAGAAAACAGCCGCTTATATGGTCGCCAAATGCCTTGCCGTCCTCGCTGTAGCGCGTCTCGAACGCGCCGCCGGGGTGAAGCTCCATCTTCTCGACGCGGCACTGGCCGGGATGCGGTACCCACCATTGTTCAAGACTGTTCTTATCGACCCATGCATTCCAGACGAGCTGTCGCGGCGCCCTTATGATCCGTGAAATCTTCAGGTCGAGATCGGGATTGAAAGTTTCGGTCATGTGTCATTCTCCCGTTTGCGTGTGGCGGCCATATCTTTTTGCGCCATGACGAATTGTTCGAGCCGGTCCGTGCGGCCTTCCCAGATGGCGCGCTGTTGCGACAACCAGCCATCGAGCATGGAAAACCGCTGTTTCTCCAACGAGCAGAACCGCACTCGGCCCTGCTTGCGGGTCACGATCAGCCCGGCCTCTTCCAGCTGGCGAATGTGTTTCATGAACGATGGCAAAGCCATATCGAAAGGTTCGGCCAGCGTTCCGATGCTCGCTTCCCCACCGCCCAGCTTCAAAATCACCGCCCTGCGGGTCGGATCGGCAAGAGACTGGAAGATATCGTCGAGCGCGGCTGAATAGTTTTCCATAAGGCTAACTATCACGATAAAATACTTAGCTCAATGGATAAGTTTTAAAATCACAAAAATCGTGCCGCGACAGGGAATAAACCGGCCACCTGCGGTGTCTCTTGATCTGTTGGCGGCACAGCCCGCCCGAACCAAGGAGGATATGTCCATGAAGATCCGCTTTATCGTTCCCGCCCTCATTCTGGCTTTTGCCGGAACGGCCTATGCGGCCCCGGCGGTCGAAACGGTCAAGACCGACAAAGGCAATGTACTTGCCGGCGAAAAAGGCATGACGCTCTACACTTTCAAGAACGACAAGAAGGGCGTATCCAATTGTTATGACAAATGCGCCACGAACTGGCCGCCGTTTTTCGCGAGCATGGGCGACAAGGCCGAGGGGGCCTATACGACCGTGACGCGCAAGGACGGCAAGATGCAATGGGCCAAGGACGGTATGCCGCTCTATTACTGGGTCAAGGACATGAAAAAAGGCGACGCCACCGGTGACGGTATGAACGGTGTATGGGATGCCGCAAAACCCTGATGGCATGAATGGCAAAACGCGGGGGAGCCACTCCCCCGCAGCCGGCACCTTCGAAGCGGAGGTGCTGGCTCTGATACCCATGCTGCGCCGTTATTCCCGCAGCCTTTCCCGCTCGGACGCCGATGGCGAAGACCTTTTGCAGGACTGCGTGGAAAAAGCGCTCGTCAGTAAAAGGCAATGGCGCGGAACGGGTTTGAAATCATGGGCTTACACGATAATGACGAATCTTTATCGCAACCGCCACCGCGCCGAGAAACGCCACCCGTCCGAGAGCCTTGATGGCCATGAGACCATCGCCGTCACCGATCAGCTATCCGATACGCTGGAGAACGACCGGCTGCACGGCGCGCTCGCGCTTCTTTCGCCCGACATGCGGGCCGTGCTGATGCTGGTGACGGTGGAAGGCTACAGCTATCAGGAGGCAGCCGAGACGCTGTCGATCCCGCTCGGCACTGTCATGTCCAGACTGTCCCGCGCCCGCGAAACCCTTCGCCAGCAGCTGGCGGCGGACAATATCATTCCTCTGCGGAGACCACGATGAAACGGCCCGACGCCATAACCGAAGACGACCTGCACGCCTATGTCGACGGGCTTCTTTCCGACGATGACCGCGCGGCTGTCGAGGCGTGGCTCGCAGAAAGACCTGAAGAGCAGGCCCGCGTGCAGGACTGGAAACAGCAGGCCAACATTCTTCGCAATGCCTTCGCTTCCTATGCCGCCGCCCATCCGCACGACGCATCGATGCTCAGCCCAGCAAAGCCGGTCCGCACGTGGCGGCTGAAACCGGCTCTTGCGAAAACAGCAGCCGCCCTCATGATCTTTGCTGCGGGCGCCGCAACCGGCAGGTTTCTGCCGCCATCCGTCTCCACACCGCAGGACGTGACGCTGGCGTCGCTGACGACGGATATTCCGGCACAGGCAAAATCCGCCTATCTCATCTATGCAAGCGAAGTGCGCCACCCCGTCGAGGTTGGCGCGGGAGAGCAGCAGCATCTTGCGACATGGCTCGGCAAGCGGCTCGGCTATCCCTTTGCGATCCCTGATCTTTCCAAAATCGGATACGACCTCGTCGGCGGACGCCTCATCCCCGTCAGCGGCAAGCCGGGCGCAATGCTGATGTATCAGGACAAGACCGGCAAACGCGTGACGGTGCTGATTGGTCATAACGAGGAAAACCGCACCACCAGTTTCCGCATGGCGAGCGCCGACGGCATCGAGACTTTCTACTGGATAGACAACGAACTGGGCTATGCCGTTTCCGCCGAACTGACGCGCGACGAAGTGCAGAAGATCGCCGAGGAATGTTATCGGCAATTCCCGACGTAAAGGCTGTTATTTCAGCATCGGCCAAAGGCTGACGACGAGCAGCACGGCCATGGTGATGTTGAACCATTTGAGCCGGACCGGCACGGACAGCCAGTCGCGCAGCGCAGAACCGAAGCCCGCCCAGGTCGAAACGCTGGGAAGATTGACGGCGGCGAAGGCCACGCCGACGACCAGAACAGTGACGAAATATTGCGCCTCATTGGTATAGGTCGCCATTGCCGTCACCGCCATCACCCAGGCCTTCGGATTGACCCATTGAAAGGCAGCGGCGGCAAGGAAGCTCATCGGCTGCGATGCGGCCGTCCCCTCGTTCAGGCTGCGGGAAGTACCGATCTTCCACGCGATCCAGACGAGATACAGCCCGCCCGCAAATTTCAGCCCGGTGTAAAGCGCCGGCACCGAATGCAGCACCGCACCTAGACCGAAACCGACACCGATCAGCAGCGAAAAGAACCCCACGCCGATGCCCAGCATATGCGGGATGGTGCGGCGGAACCCGAAATTCACGCCAGAGGTAAACAACATCATATTGTTCGGACCGGGCGTGATGGAGGTGGTGAAGGCAAACAACACCAGTGCAGCGAAGGTTTCAACGGTCATGATCTCTCCTGTGAGAGAGACCCTACCCACCCGACCACTATCAAACCAGCCCGGCAAGCCGATGGCCGGGGTCAATTTTTTTGATGGATCGATCCCACCCGTGCCGGGTTTGAGAAGTCAGCACAAAGGGCTATTCTCTCCCGACAACCGCTGGAGCGAACCGATGTATGACGACATTCCTTCCGTTACCCTGCCATCTGGAAAAGAGGTTCCAGCCCTTGGCCTCGGCACCTGGAACATGGGAGAAAACAGATCGTCCGCGTCTCAGGAGGTCGACAGCATCCGCAAGGCGATCGATCTCGGCATGACGCTGATCGATACCGCCGAGATGTATGCCGATGGCCGATCCGAAGAGGTGGTCGGCACGGCAATTGCCGGCCATCGTGACGACGTGTTTCTGGTCAGCAAGGTCTACCCGTGGAACGCCAGCGCCAAAGGCACGGTGGAGGCCTGCGAGCGCAGCCTTGCAAGGCTCGGCACCGATCATATCGACCTCTATCTGCTGCACTGGCGTGGCGAACACCCGCTGAACGAAACGGTGGCGGCTTTCGAAAGACTGAAGAGCGACGGCAAGATAGGCGACTGGGGCGTCTCCAATTTCGATACCGACGACATGGAAGAGCTTTTCGCGGTGCCAGATGGCAAAAACTGCGCCGCCAATCAGGTCCTTTACAACCTGTCGCGGCGCGGCCCCGAGTTCTCGCTGCTGCCCTGGTGCCAGGAGCGCGGTGTACCGCTGATGGCCTATTCGCCCATCGAGCAGGGCCGAATCCTGAAGAACCACGAGCTCATCCGCATCGCCAAGGCCTATCAGGCGACCCCGGCGCAACTGGCGCTGGCCTTTCTGCTGGAAAGAGACGGCGTCATCGCCATCCCGAAATCCGCCAGCGCCTCCCGTGTGGAAGAAAACCGCGGTGCGACCGATCTTGAAATAAGTGACGAAGACTGGACCGCTCTCGATGCCGCCTTCCCGCTGCCAACGCGAAAGACGGCGCTGGAAATGCTCTGATGGAGCAAGGAGTTAAGAGACATTTCGGAATCGGGCGCTGAGGCGGTTGAATCAGAATGTGAGAGCCGGAGCTACCGCGCTAAGCCTCCCTTTGAACGGCGCGGACCAGCCGCGCCGTCAGGCTTGACGTATTTTATGAGGTTATGCGCTGCTCATACTCTTTTCTCAGTTTCAGCCATGCATCCCAGAAGGGGCCGGGCTCCTTTTCCTGAAGGCAGTCCGCAAGAATATCGAGATGCGCGTGCCAGCCGGAACTGACATCGAGCTTGCTCTTCCGATCCGAAAGCCGACGATGAATCAGCGTCAGAAGCACATCCCTGCCGAGGGACTGGAGTTCGATTGACACCTCCCCGCCTTCGCCCCAGCTGAAGACAAGGCGATGCGGCGGAACGACGGTAATGATGCGGGACGCCATCTTTTCCTCTTCGGAAAAGCCCTCCGGGCGGCGACCCGGCGGATCGGAAAGCTCGTCATTGCGCCAGACCAATTCGAACGGTGCATCCGGCGCGAGTTTCATTTCGCCGGATGCCAGCCAGCGGCGGCGAAGATCGCTTTGTGTCAGAAAGGCCCACACCCGCTCAATCGGTCCCGGCAACAGCCGTTCGATCTTCAGGGTCGCAGGCTCCACGAGCCGGCCATAGATGTCGGGTATTGCGATATCAGCCATTGTCATTTCCTCCATTTGCAGGGGTTTTCCCCTGCTCATCCTCCCGGAGCATTTGCTCAAGAATATCGAGACGGCTGTTCCAGAACTGCCGGTAGAAGCCCAGCCATTCATGCGCTTGCGCCAGGGGTTCCGGCGCAAGCCGGCACACATGGGTGCGCCCCCTCACCTCACGGCGGATAAGCCCGGCATTCTCCAGCGCTTTGATGTGCTTGGAAGCTGCGGCGAGCGAAATGTCGAACGGCTCGGCCAACTGGCTTACCGTTCGTTCGCCAAGAGAAAGGTCCCGCAGCATCGTGCGTCGCGTCGCGTCGCCAAGAGCATGAAAGACAGTGTCGAGTTGTGGAACAGATAATTCAACCATGTTGTTGAATATAGCTCACCGGCCCAGAAAGTCAACCATATGGTTGAATATAAATCCATCAACCGAAGGCGCGCTGGGATGGCTGCGACAAACCGCAGGCCGAACGGCTGACAGCGGCGGATCGAGCTTTCGGAGCGGAACCGGATTTGGAGAAACTCCAATGCCCGACGGGCTGTCTTTGAAATGTAGATACCAAGGCACAAAGAAAGAAATATACGCACGACATATATAAATATACAATAATGCTAATGATCTTAATCACAGACAAATAAAAAATTTTACATTGATTAAATTGCGTGAGTTATATTTACGAGAGCGCAACCCAGATGCGTGATGATACTGGCATATTCATCGGGATCACCATTATTATGATCGGGAAATATACCAACAAGATGCAAGCAGCCATCCTTTTGGAAGGCAACATCCCCTCCTCGCCACTACCGGATCTGGTCAAGCAGTTCCAGACCGTGTTCAACCGGCTCGGCATTCCCCTGACATGCCCCGGAATGTCTTCGTCCTATGTACAGATGTTCGGGCCGAACGATCTTCAGGTCACCGTCGAATTCATAGCCGGGTCGGCGGATCACGGCGTTTTTGCTGGCACGCTCGGCTCACCAATCTCCACCATGCTGGTGCCTGATGCCACAGACCGTATCAGACATCACAAATCCCATCTGCTCGTCTATGTACAGCACGGGGTATTTGGCGGCGTGATCCGGGAAAAAGGTATTTCGAGCCTGTTCGACGAACTCGGCATGCACCAACCCGGCCATTCGCTTGCCGAGTTTCTCGAGCGGATCAAAGTCCTGTCAATTGCCTGCGAAACGATCTGCACAGGCATGCCGGCAAGCCTGATCCACTGGACCCAGAGCAACATGGTGTTTTCGCCCGACAATTTCACGACATTGGTGGGAGAGCCTATCGGCCCGCTGACGGTTCATCCCTGCATTTACGGTGAGGAGCCGCCCCGGGGAACGACGGGGCAATATGTCGGCATTCACACCTTGGGGGCGGCAGACTATATCGGGCGGGAAATCCATGTTGAAGCCGCTCCCGTTCCATGGCCCGAACTGTATGAAGGCGCGCTCACTTTCATCAAAATTGCCACCCAGAAAAACGGATATATCATCCCCGATGGCGACATCTTCGGGATAGAAGACGACACCGTTTCCTACCGGGTTCGCCATGTCGAAGCGAACGCCGAAGAAGGCATGCCGGATTGCTATCAGCTAACCCTTCGCTACTCTCGTCAACATGGCTATATGGCGCAGGATCTCGAACACCGGCTCACGGTCCCGGGTGGCGTCAACGGCGTTGAACGACTGATCGGCACGGCGACGCCGGAAGCCCGAGCCAGGCTTCGCAAAATGCGCGAAAGCGAGGCGTTGGCCGAAGGTACCGGCGGCCGTCTCGTCGTGACGCGTCCTGCGGATGACCCGCCGCAAAACCCAGGCAGGACCGGAAACGCACGCATCATTCCCTTTGGAAAACGCACCGGACGGTAGCTAGGAAAACGACAAGCCCGCGACGTAGCGCGGGCTTGGATAATTCCGAGGCATTTGCCTGACGTGCGGAGATTACATCCCCTGCGAACCCCGATTCATCGCGGCAATCCCCGTGCGGCAGATTTCGATCAGGCCGAGCGGCTTGATGATGGCGACGAACTGGTCGATCTTCGATGACTTGCCGGTGATTTCGAAGATGAAATGCTCGACAGTCGCATCCACCACCTTGGCCTGAAACGCATCGGCAAGGCGCAGCGCTTCAGCGCGAACTTCGCCCGTGCCTGCGACCTTGATCAGCGCCACTTCGCGCTCTATCGGCCGTTCCTGCCCCAGTTCGCGGGCGCGAACGGTGAGATCGAGAACCCGGTGCACCGGCACGATACGCTCCAGCTGCGCCTTGATCTGCTCCAGCACGATCGGCGTGCCGCGCGTGACGATGGTGATGCGCGACAGATGCGCCTCATGCTCGGTTTCCGAAACCGTCAGGCTTTCGATATTGTAGCCCCGGCCGGAAAACAGGCCGATGACCCGGGCGAGAACGCCCGGCTCGTTGCTGACGAGAACCGACAGCGTGTGATTTTCGACGGCAGCCGTTTCCTTCTGAATGAAATAGGCGGAGCCGGTGGGTTGTAGGTGTGCGTTCATGTCCTTTTCCTCTCCCGGCTCAGACTAGCTGACGGCCCTTGGCATCGATGGCGTTGGCAACAGCTTCATCCGTCGCCTCATCCGGCAACAGCATCTCGTTATGGGCTTTACCAGACGGGATCATCGGGAAGCAATTGGCAAGATTGGCAACGCGGCAATCGAAGATAACCGGTTTGTTGACGGCAATCATTTCTGCAATCTTGTCGTCCAGCTCCTTCGGATCGTCGCAATACATGCCGACTCCACCATAGGCCTCCGCCAGCTTGACGAAGTCAGGCATGGCTTCGGTATAGGAGTTCGACAGGCGGTTGCCATGCAGCAATTGCTGCCATTGGCGGACCATGCCCATATACTGGTTGTTGAGGATGAAAACCTTCACCGGCAGGCCGTACTGGATGGCGCAGGACATTTCCTGAATACACATCTGGATCGAGGCATCGCCAGCAATGTCGATGACCAGCGCTTCCGGATGCGCGACCTGCACGCCGATCGCCGCTGGCAGGCCGTAACCCATGGTGCCGAGACCGCCCGACGTCATCCAGTGGTTTGGCTCCTCGAAACCGAAGAACTGCGCCGCCCACATCTGGTGCTGGCCGACTTCAGTGGTAATGAAGGTCTCGCGTCCCTTCGATGCCTCATAAAGCCGCTGCAAGGCATATTGCGGCATGATGACATCTTTGGAATTCTTGTAGGCGAAGGAGTTGCGGGCGCGCCAGCGCTCGATCTGCGACCACCAGTCCGCCGTCTGGGCTTTTTCTGGCTTCTTCGGCAAAGCGCGCCACAGGCGAACCATATCTTCCAGAACATGGCCGACATCACCGATAACAGGCACCTCGACACGCACCGTCTTGTTGATCGAGGACGGGTCGATATCGATATGGATCTTCTTGGAGTTCGGCGAAAACGCATTCAGGCGTCCGGTAATCCGGTCGTCGAAACGCGCGCCGACGCAGACCATAACGTCGCAATCATGCATCGTCATATTGGCCTCGTAAGAACCGTGCATGCCCAGCATGCCGAGCCAGTTCTTGCCGGATGCCGGATAAGCGCCGAGACCCATCAGCGTCGAGGTGATTGGGAAACCGGTCAGCTCCACCAGTTCGCGCAACAACCGGGTCGCGTCCGGGCCGGAATTGATGACGCCGCCGCCGGTGTAGAAAACCGGCTTTTTCGCCTTGGACATCAGGTCGATGGCAGCGTGAATGGCATTGAGGTCGCCCTGAACCTTCGGCTTGTAGCTTTTCTGCTGAACGGCAGCGGAAGGCGGCGTGTAGGTGCCGGTGGCGAACTGGATGTCCTTGGGAATGTCAACGACGACAGGACCGGGACGACCCGTCTGGGCGATGCGGAAGGCCTCATGGATGATGCCAGCCAGCTCGTTGACGTCCTTTACCAGCCAGTTGTGCTTGGTGCAGGGGCGCGTGATGCCGACCGTGTCGCATTCCTGAAACGCGTCAGAACCGATCAGCGATGTCGGAACCTGGCCGGAAAGGCAGACGAGCGGAATGGAATCCATCAGCGCATCCTGCAGCGGCGTTACCGCATTGGTGGCGCCGGGACCTGACGTGACAAGCATGACGCCGACCTTGCCGGTGGAGCGGGCATAACCTTCGGCGGCGTGGCCGGCACCCTGCTCGTGGCGCACGAGAATGTGCTGGATATCTTCCTGCTGGAAAATCTCGTCATAGATCGGAAGCACGGCACCGCCGGGATAACCGAAGATGTGCTCGACGCCATTGTCCTTCAGCGCTTTGAGCACGATCTCCGCACCTGTCATGCGATTGCTGTTTTCCGTATTGTCCTTATCCGTCATTGCCTGTTTCCATCCCGCATTGGCTTTGGATATCGAGGAGCCCGAAGGCCTGTTTGAAGACATAAAAAAAGGCCCCTAGAGGAGCCTCGTTCAGCGCATGGGTGCTTTCGCCGGATGGTTACACCATCCTGCCCATGCGCCGTCCCACCACGATAAGTACGTTAAGATTTTTCATGGGCCGGAGTGTTAGCCACAAAACCATAAGCCGTCAACGCATATTGCGGAAAAAATCGGCAGCCACTTCTTTTATTACCCAAAAAGTGCCGTTGACGAAATTTTCGAACCCAATTGATACACCTGTTGTTAAATATAATCTTTTATGATCGAAAGCGCAGATACTGCCCGAACCACCGCGATCATCCGCATGTACCGGGATAAGACGTGAATAACGACGAGTTTCATAAAACGTCCCCCATGGACGACAACGAACGGCGATCCGGCCAGCAACCGGCAAACCGCATGCTTGGCCGCGTCATCGCCTGCAATGGCGCCCATGCGACCATCGCCGCCGAAACAGAGATGGGCTCAACCGATGTCGCCCAACTCTGGTCTGTCGGGCGCCTGATCTCCATCGAAATGGGCACGAGCCGTGTTACGGCGCTGGTCTTTTCCATGCGCACCGGCGAAGAATACTGGTCGTCGGAGAAGTCGAACAGGTTGCTGATCGACGTGGAACTGGTGGGCGAAATTTACCGCACTGAAGACGGCAGCGAACGGTTTTCCACCGGCATCTCCCGTTACCCCTATCTCGGCGCAGTAGCCCATCGCATCCGCACCACCGACCTTGCCAAGATTTATGACAGCGGCAAGCGCGACAGCTGCGTCATTGGCAAGCTGACGCAGGACGACACGATCGGCGCGGCCATCAATATTCCGCAGATGCTTTCGAAACATTTCGCCGTCGTGGGTTCGACCGGGGTCGGCAAGACCACTGCGGTTTCCCTGCTCTTGAACAAGGCGATCGAAACGGACCCGAAACTGCGCGTCCTCATTCTCGATCCGCACAATGAATTCGCAGCCGCCTTTCCCGATCATTCAGTTGTCATCGATACCGATACGCTCGACCTTCCCTTCTGGCTGATGCGCCTTGAGGAATTCGCGGAAGTGGTTTTCCGTGGTCGCAAGCCCGTGCCGGAAGAGATGGACGTTCTGCGTGAAGTCATACCCGAGGCGAAAAAGGTATTTCGCGGAACGGATGGTTCCGCCGTCCGCCGCACCTCCGACAAGAGCGCGATCACACCGGATTCGCCGGTGCCCTACCGCATGGCTGATCTTCTGGCTTCCATCGATGAGCGTATCGGGCGGCTGGAAGGACGCGGCGAAAAGCCGGCGCTCCGCTCCCTGAAAGGCCGCATCCTCTCGGCCATCAACGACCCGCGCTATAATTTCATGTTCTCCAGCAATACGATCAGCGACACCATTCTAGAAACGGTGGCGCATATCTTCCGTATTCCGGGGGAAGGCAAGCCGATTTCAGTGTTCCAGCTGTCGGGAATTCCCTCCGAAGTGGTGAACTCGGTGGTCTCCGTTCTCTGCCGCATGTCGTTTGAGCTGGCGGTGCTGGCACGCGGCTCGCTGCATATGCTTGTCGTCTGCGAAGAAGCCCACCGTTATGTCCCGGCCGATCCCGAGCGCGGCTTTTTCCCGACCCGGCAATCCATCGCCCAGATCGCCAAGGAAGGCCGTAAATACGGCATCTCGCTCGGCGTCATCAGCCAGCGGCCAAGCGAGCTGGATCAGACCATCCTGTCGCAATGCTCGACCGTTTTCGCCATGCGGCTGTCAAACGAGATCGACCAGAAGATCATTCTGTCGGCCGTGCCCAACGCCTCGGCCTCGACCACCAGCTTTCTTTCCTCCATCGGCAATGGGGAGGCCATCGCCTTCGGTGAAGCGGTGGGGGTGCCGATGCGCATGCGCTTCGACCGTGTGCCGACAATCAAATTGCCGAAGGCGAGCGGTACGGTGAGCCACGCGCCCCACGAAACACCTGACACCGTCGACCTCAACAGCATTGTCACCCGCATGCGGGCCACAGCGAGGCCAGTCATCACCGGCTTCCAGCAAAGCGTTGAAGCGGCCTTTTCCGATCTGCCGGAATCGCTGGTGGCGCCCGGAGAAGCAGACGACATCGATCGCTGGAAGCGAGAATTGGGAACGCCCGCAACGGAGGGCTATGAGCCTTACCGCCCGGACATGCTGCCCGGACGCACATCGCCACCGCCACAAAACCCGGAGAGGATGGACAGCGCCTCCGGTGCCGTCAACGACTTGCGCCGGGCCGGTTTCCAGATGCAGACGCAAAGTGGTCCCCCGCCGGCCGATACACGCCCGTCGCTGCGCGAAAGCCTCCTGAAAAAGCCGCTCGGCAGTCTTTATCGCAAGGACTGACGCCAGCCTTCAGGGCTGGATGCGCGTCCAGTCCTCTGCCATCTGGTTGCGGAACCAGGTCATCTGCCGTTTGGCATATTGGCGGGTCGCAGCGGCCGATTTTTCGATGACCTCCGCCTCGCTGATGCGCCCGGCCAGCATATCAGCGATCTGAGAAACGCCGATCGCCTTCATCACCGTCGCATCGGGCGCGAGTTTGAGAGCCAGAAGCGCCTCGACCTCCTCCACCGCACCGCTTTCCATCATGGCCTCGAAACGACGGTTGATGCGATCATGCAGCACCGGCCTCTCAGGCAAAACGACGAATTTCTGCGCCCGGTCGGGATTAACGATCACCGGGCCGCTGGCCTTCTGGTAATCCCGGATCGATTTTCCGGTCGCTTCGATCACTTCCAACGCTCGAACAATACGCTGGCCGTCTCCCGGCTGCAGACCCTCCGCCATCGCAGGATCGCGTCGCGACAATTCGGTGTGGAGAACCACCGGCCCCTCTTCAATCAGCCGGCCGCGCAGCCTGTCGCGGATCTCATCCGGGATGGAAGGCATGTCGGACAGCCCCCCGGTCAGCGCCTTGAAATAAAGCCCCGTGCCGCCAACGATGACGGGAAAACGCTCCTGCTTGCGCAGATCCGAAAGCAGGACTGAAATATCCCGCAGCCATTCGCCAGTGGAATAAAGGCTGCTTGCCGGCACATGGCCGTAGAGCAGATGTGGCACACCGTGCATTTCTTCTTCCGAAGGCCGGGCGGTCAGCACCCGCAGAGTGTCGTAAACCTGCATGCTGTCGGCATTGATGACGACGCCATTCCGCTCCCGCGCTAAGCGAAGCGCAAGCGCGGACTTGCCGCTTGCCGTCGGGCCGGTTATCAGGATCGCATCAAAATTCTCATCAAGGTTTTTCATCATGGCTTTCGTTGCCACGCTTATCGCCAATCCGTCAAATCCTGTTCTGACATCGGCCCTCGGCGAAGCCGCGGCAAAGGCCGTCAATGCGTCAGGTCTTTACTGGCTGGCGGATGGTGTCGCCTGCGATATCGCTTTGCCTTCCGGCACCAATGCCGAAGAGGCCCGCAACGCGATTGCCGCCACGATCGCCGGCCAGCCGATCGATATCGTCATCCAGGAACAGGATAACCGCCGCAAGAAACTTCTGATCGCCGATATGGATTCGACCATGATCGGCCAGGAATGCATCGACGAGCTGGCCGCCGAAGTTGGCCTGAAGGACAAGGTCTCCACCATCACCGCCCGCGCCATGAATGGCGAGATCGCCTTCGAACCGGCACTGCGTGAGCGCGTGGCGCTGCTGAAGGGTCTGCCGGTCTCGGTGGTCGATGAGGTCATCGAAAAGCGCATCACCTTGACCCCCGGCGGCAAAGAACTGATCGCCACCATGAAGGCCAAGGGCTATTATACTGCGCTGGTTTCCGGCGGCTTCACGGTCTTTACAGGCCCCGTCGCAGCCATGCTCGGTTTCGATGAGAACCGCGCCAATCTGCTCGGCGAAGCCAATGGCGAGCTTGACGGCACGGTTGCCGAACCGATCCTCGGCAAACAGGCCAAGGTGGACGCGCTGAACGACATTGCCGCAAAGCTTGGCATCTCGCCGGAAGAGGCGATTGCGGTCGGCGATGGCGCCAACGATCTCGGCATGCTGCATCTGGCTGGCGCGGGTGTTGCCCTGCACGCCAAGCCCGCCGTTGCGGCTGAGGCGCAGATGCGCATCGACCATGGCGACCTGACCGCGCTTCTTTACATCCAGGGCTACCGCAAGACGGATTTTGTCACTCCATGATCATCCGCGAAACACAAAGGCTCATTCTGCGCGAGTGGAAGGAAAGCGACCGCGACCTGTTCCGCGAAATCAACGCGGACGAAAAGGTCATGGAATTTTTTCCCTTCCGCCGCAGCCATGCGGAAGCGGATGCGGTTCTGGAAACCATCAACGGCATGATCCGTGGCAGCGGTTATGGCTTCTACGCCATGGAACTGCGCGAAACCGGCGACGTCATGGGTTTCTGCGGCATATCGCCCGTCATGAACCTCGATCCGCCTTTCCCGCTCGGCACCATGGAGATCGGCTGGCGGCTGGCTACCCGTTATTGGGGCCATGGTTATGTCACCGAAGCCGCACAATCGCTGCTCGTCATGGCCTTCGATGAAAAGGAAACGCCTGAGATCGTCTCCTTCGCTGTCCATAACAATGAGCGTTCGACGCGTGTGATGGAGCGCATCGGCCTGAAACGGGACCCGTCACGCGATTTCGACCATCCGCGCGTGCCTGATGACACCCATCCGCATCTGCGTCCGCATGTGACCTATGCGCTGACGCTGACGGAATGGCGGGAACGGCAAGCGCAATAACGCCCTCCCCGCCAGTCTGGAACCTTACTTCACCGCCGCATTGCCGCCATCCGCAAACAGGGCCGATCCGGCGACGAAACTCGACATCGGGCTGGCGAGGAAAAGTGCTGCCTGCGCCAGTTCTTCCGGCTCGGCGATGCGTTTCATCGCATGCAGGCCCGCAGCCCATTCCTTTTGAGCCGCATCTCCGGCCATGGGCGTGTCTACCCCGCCGGGAAGCAGCCCGTTGGCGCGAATGCCCTGCACGGCATAATCGGCGGTAATGCCTTTCACCAGCCCCATCAACGCCGCCTTCGACGTACCATAGGCCGCCATTCCCGGGATGCCGGCACTGGTGCCGACGAAGCTGGAGATAAAGATGATCGAGCCACCGCCCCGCTTAAGCATCAACGGAATCTGGTGACGCGCACCGAGATATGCGGAAGTGAGATTGGCTGTGAGGACATGATCCCATTCCTCGGCGGAAATCTCCGCCATCGGCTTCATGGCTCCGACCGCGCCCGCATTATTGACGGCGATATCAAGACCACTGAAAACGCTTGCGGCCGCATCCGCCAGTCGGGAATGGGTTTCCTCAAGATTAGCGTCGCCGACAACGGCATGGACCCGGCCGCCGATCTCGCGAATCTCAGCGGCAACCTCTTCCAGTGCTGCAGCACCCCGCGCATTGATGACGACGGCTGCCCCTTCAGCGGCAAACAGCCTCGCCGTCGCCCGGCCGATGCCGGATGACGCGCCAGTGATGATGGCAACCTTGTTTTCGAGTAATTTCATATCCTTGGCCTCCGTTGATGGAGACCAAGGATTAGAGAGAGGCCGGGATCACAACCACCCGATTCCTGCCGAACCGGGTGGAAAGCGCTCTATTCCAGCGCCAGCGCCACCACGCGCAGATTGCCCTGCGCATCGGCAACCATCATATGCGCATTCTTGCGGCCTTCGGATTTCAGGCCGTTGATCCGCACCAGCACGTCACCGGGAACTTCCATGAAGTCCTGGCCGACTTCGACGATGATATCGCCCGGTTTCATGCCCTTCTGTTCGGCGGGCGAACCCGGATCGACGCTGGCGACCAGCACACCTTCGACGCTTTCGGCAATGCCCTTTTCCGTGCGCAGTTCATTGCTGAGGACGACCAGATTCATGCCAAGCACGCTCTGCGGCGCTTCACGCACTTCCGGCGTCTGGTCCTGCGCCTGATCGTCGGTGCCGCCATCATCTTCAGGCGCAACCACGCCGCCATCGCCATCCTCGGCCTGCGGGTCTTCGGTCGCGGCCTTTTCGTCGGTCGTATCCTGCAACTGGCCGAGCTTGACCTTGACGGTCTCCTCCTTGCCGTCGCGCAGGATCACCACATCAACTTCCTTGCCAACCGGGCTTTCCGCCACGATCCGCAGAAGGTCGCGCATTTCATGAATGTCCTTGCCGTCGAATTTCAGCACGACATCGCCAGCCTGGATAGGGCCGTTCTCCACCGGGCCGCCCTTGGCGACGCCGGAGATCAGAGCACCCTTGGCGCTTTCCATGCCAAGGCTTGCGGCCACATCGTCGGTAACAGGCTGGACGCGAACGCCGAGCCAGCCGCGACGGGTTTCGCCGAATTCGATCAGTTGCTGCACGATATTCTGCGCCAGTTCCGTCGGAACGGCAAAACCGATGCCGATCGAACCGCCGCTCGGCGAAATGATCGCCGTATTGATGCCGATCACCTCGCCCTTCATGTTGAAGAGCGGACCACCGGAATTGCCCTTGTTGATCGCCGCATCCGTCTGGATGAAATTGTCGTAGGGGCCGGCATTAATGTTGCGGCCGCGCGCGGAAATGACGCCGACCGTCAGCGACCCGCCAAGTCCGAAGGGATTGCCGACCGCCATCACCCAGTCGCCGATGCGCATGCTGCGCGAATCGCCGAACTTGACGGCCTTCAGCGGCGTTTTCGGCTCTACCTTCAAGACCGAAAGGTCGGTCTTGGTATCGGTGCCAACAAGCGTTGCCTTCAGCTTCGAACCATTAGGGAAAATCACCTCGATGGCATCAGCACCCTCGATGACGTGATTATTGGTGACGACATAACCGGCGGGATCAATGACAAAGCCGGAACCCAGTGAGTTGACCTTTTCACCACCCTCCGGCTTCTGGCTGTCGAAATAATCCTTGAAGAATTCCTGGAAGGGCGAGCCCTCCGGCAGCTTTGGCGGAACAGGCCCCTTGCCCTCGGTCTTGACGTTCTGCGACGTGGAAATATTCACCACCGCATCCAGAAGCGGCTCGGCAAGATCGGCCACCGATTCCGGCCCATGGCTCTGCGCCCATGCCGCAACCGGTGCCGAAAGGCTACCCGCCACAAGCGCGATGCCCGCGACTGCGGCAATGCTGCTGCGAAAGGGCGAAAGAAGGGTCACGGCCATAAGCGTCCTCGCGTTTCAAATAGTCTCGCCTTGCTATATCGACAAAGCATAAGGCGGAATGATGAAGTGTAAAAATACCTTTTCGTGAACAGGCGGATGCCGCCTTGCCCGGTGCGTACAGCATTGGCACGAAAACGGAGTGAAAAGAAAGGGCCGGCCAAAACCAGTCCTCAAATTACCAACATTGGTGGTCGAGCCCCTGCTCCGTCGAGAATGAGGATAACTTTGCCAAAAAAGAAAGGGCCGGTAAAAACCGGCCCCTCCAACATCATTTTATCCGCTATCAATTCGCCGGCGCGGGCGCTGCAGGTGCGGCCGGGGCCGCAGACGGCGCGCCGTCGATATTGTTGAAATAACGGAAGAAGGTCGAATCCGGGGACAGGACCAGCGTCGTGCCGGTGCCGTTCAGCGACGTGGCATAGGCCGCCATGGAGCGATAGAACTCGAAGAAGTTCGGGTCCCGCTGGAACGCTTCACCGAAGATGCGGTTCCGGTTCGCATCGCCTTCACCGCGAAGGACTTCGGACTGGCGACGTGCGTCGGACTCGAACTCGACAACCTGACGGTCAGCGATAGCGCGGCGACGCTGGGCTTCTTCATTACCACGAGCGCGGATCAGTTCGGCTTCAGCCAGACGTTCCGACTTCATGCGCTCGAAGGTCTGCTGCGACACTTCCTGCGTCAAGTCAGTACGGCGGATGCGGACATCCACGATGCTGATGCCGAGCGATTCTGCATCGGGACGCAGATCGTCACGCACTTCCTGCATCATCGATGCACGTGCGTCCGAAAGCGCCGATTCAAAGCCGCGAAGGCCGTAGACCCGGCGCAACGATGCGTCGAGACGGGTGCGAAGACGCGATTCGGCCGACATCTGGTCACCCGAGACCGTCTGGCGGAACCGGCGTGCATCCGTGATGCGATAGACCACGAAGGCGTCTACTTCATAGAACTTGCCGCCTGAAACCTGAACGCGGATATTGTCGTGATCGAAGCGTAGCGCCCGGTTCTCGACATATTGCACCCGGTCGGCATCCATGAAGGCGAAGGGCATCTTGAAGTAGAGGCCCGGCGCGGTTTTCACGTCCTGAATCTGACCGAAGCGGACAACGATTGCCTGCTGGCGTTCGTTGACGACGAAGATCGACGAATAGCCGAGGAAAAGCAGGACGGCGAGACCGACGAGAACGGCCGTAAGACGGTTGCTCATATCAGTTGCCTCCCTGCTGTGCTGCGCCTGTATTGCCGCGCATGATCTCGTTCAGAGGCAGATAAGGCACCACGCCCTGTTTTTCGTCGATGATGACCTTATTGGAGCCCTTCAGGACCTGTTCCATGGTTTCAAGGAACATGCGCTGACGGGTCACATCAGGCGCCGTGCGATACTGGTCGTAGATGGAGATGAAGCGCTGTGCCTCACCCTCGGCCTCGTTGACAACACGCGACTTGTAGGCGTTCGCCTCTTCGACGATCTGTGCTGCCTGACCGCGTGCCGCACCCAGCTTCTGGTTGGCATACTGGTTGGCTTCCTGAACGAAGCGATCTTCGTCCTGTTCCGCACGCTGCACTTCATCAAAGGCATCGGCCACTTCGCGCGGCGGTGCCGCATCTTCGATGGCGACCGCATTGATGGAAATGCCGGCGCCGTAACCGTCCATGGTGGACTGGATGATGGCGCGCACATCGCCCGCAATCGCCTGACGGTTATCGCGGAAAATATCCTGTGCCGGACGACGACCGACGACTTCACGCATCGCGCTTTCGGAAACCTGTTGCAGGGTTTCCGCCGGGCTGTCGACGTTGAAGAGATAGGATTTCGGATCCGAAACCGTATAGAGCACCGAGAACTGCACGTTGACGATGTTCTGGTCGCCGGTCAGCATTACGCCGCTCGATGAGGAAGACGAGGCGCGCGAACCGATATTCTGCTGTTGCTCGGTGACCTTGACGATTTCAACCGTCTCGATCGGCCACAGATGGAAATGCAGACCCGGCATCGAGATTTCGTCCTTGGGACGTCCGAAACGCAGCTCCACGCCGCGCTCGTCCGGCTGGACGGTATA
This sequence comes from Agrobacterium burrii, assembly GCF_017313405.1. Classification (NCBI taxonomy): domain Bacteria; kingdom Pseudomonadati; phylum Pseudomonadota; class Alphaproteobacteria; order Hyphomicrobiales; family Rhizobiaceae; genus Agrobacterium; species Agrobacterium burrii. The sequence goes on along the minus strand of NZ_JAFLNA010000004.1, from coordinate 182,353 downwards.
GATGGACTGAATGCCGAGGAAAACGAGCACGACGAGAACGAGGATCGCAACCACGCCGCCATTAAAGCCGCCCGGCAGGACATTCCTGAAACGGTCCTGACTGCGCCGGATGATCTCTTCCAGATCGGGCGGGCCGCCATTGTTGCCGCCGCCACCGCCGCGAGGCCGGTTAGGCCCCTGTCCCCACGGGCCGCCGCCGCCGCCCTGGTTGTTTCCTCCACCGCCGCCGCCCCAAGGGCCGCCGCCGCCATTCTGATTGCTCCAGGGCATCAATACCTCTTTATAAAAGCCTCTCCCGGTTCCGTTCGAAAGCGATTGCTCGCGTGCGGCGGGAATATCGACCCGTTATAAGAAGGAGAAGCGTCCGTTTCAACGCAGAGGTGGTAACTAAATACCCAATCGCGGTAAATAGTTCACTTTGACGCGGCTCTTCGCAAATAAGTGGTGAACAGAACCGGATAATTGTCCCTTTCCCCTGCGGGAACGGCATTCTCGTCGATTTTTTCAAAGACGGCGGGATCGATATCCGGAAAAAAAGTGTCGCCATCGAGCTTTACCGCCACATGGGTGACGGAAAGTTGATCGGCAAACGGCATGGCCTGACGATAAATCTCGCCGCCGCCAGCCACAAAAACCTCATCCACATCAAGTTCCGCAGCCTTGTCTTTGGCGAGCTTCAAAGCCTCTTCCAGCGACGAGACGACATCAACGCCCTCCGGCCTGTAATCGGCATTACGGCTGACGATGATATGCGGCCGGCCCGGCAAGGGGCGCTCGCCGACCGACAGAAACGTCTTGCGGCCCATGATGAGCGGCTTGCCCATCGTCATCGCCTTGAAGCGCTTGAGGTCAGTGGAAAGTTTCCACGGCATGTCGAGGTCACGGCCGATAACGCCGTTCTCCGACACTGCGACAATGATGGTGACGCGCGGCTCACTCATACCGCAATCGGCGCCTTGATGCTTGAATCGGCCTCGTAATTCTCAAGCGTAAAGTCTTCGAACTTAAAGCCGAAAAGGTCTTTCACGTCAGGATTGAGGCGCATCGTCGGCAGGGCCTTCGGGGTCCGCGTCATCTGCAGCCGCGCCTGTTCGAAATGGTTGGCGTAGATATGCGCGTCGCCGAGCGTGTGGACAAAATCGCCCGGTTTCAGACCGGTCACCTGCGCCACCATCAGCGTCAGCAGCGCATAGGAAGCAATGTTGAACGGCACGCCGAGGAAGATATCGGCCGAGCGCTGGTAAAGCTGGCAGGACAATTTGCCATCCGAAACATAGAACTGGAACAGGCAATGGCAGGGCGGCAGCGCCATTTCGTCCACCAGCGCCGGGTTCCAGGCCGAAACGATGTGGCGGCGGGAATTGGGATTGGTTTTCAGCGCCTCGATCAGAAGCGCGATCTGGTCGATACGACGGCCATCCGGTGCCGGCCACGAGCGCCATTGCGCGCCATAGACCGGGCCGAGATCGCCATTCTCATCGGCCCACTCATCCCAGATGGAAACGCCATTGTCCTTGAGATAGGCGATATTGGTGTCGCCCTTCAGGAACCACAGCAATTCATGGATGATGGAACGCAGATGCAGTTTCTTGGTGGTGAGAACCGGAAAGCCCTGCGAAAGATCGAAACGCATCTGGTAACCGAAGACCGAGCGCGTGCCGGTGCCGGTGCGGTCTCCGCGGTCGGAGCCGGTATCCATCACATGCTGGAGAAGATCGAGATATTGTTTCATGCGTTCTGCCGCCGATTCCCTGATATCCAGAGAATATAATAGCACAGGGCGGCAGAACCAATCACCTAATGCGGGCTTATCCCCGGCTCAAATCAAAGCGACTGGAGTTTGCCCAGTTCCTTGGCCACCAGATAATAAAAGGTGACGCGCGACTTGGAGCGGTCCGCAGCCATGGTCTTGCAGACGGCGTCGATCGCCTTGTCGGCGCTATCGTCGGTCACGCCGAGCTTTTTGCCGCACCAGCTTGTCTTGACGCGCGCAAGCTCTTCCGGATCGGAAGCGGACACCAGCGATGAATCCCGGTTGCGCAACGCAATGCCGAGATGCTTGACGATTTTGCCTACGATGGCTTCATCGGCTGCCGCATCGTATTTCTTCACATCTGCGAGATAGTCGGTCATATCAACTCCTTCGTGTGTCCCCGGCGCCACGTTGCTTCTGGTGACCGGTTGCATGGAGAATGTGTCAGCAATCTCTCGTCGTCAAGAATTGTCTAAATAGCCAAGGTCAAACACGAAACCTTTTCATCGAATTGTCATAGCCCCCCTTTTCTCCGCCGGGCGAAACGCCTATATGAGCTTTGCCGGGGCAACCCGGCTATGGCGATAAACGGACGATGTAATAAACCTATTGGACCCGGGGGCGGTACCCGGCGCCTCCACCAAAAACCGGCGGGCTTTGTGAGAACGAGGCCGGCTTTTGATGGGGGCGAAATAGGATCGACAAGGGCGTAAAGATCGAACTTTTGCTCGGCATGATACCGCCGTTATCGGGTCACAAGTGTAGTTGCAAACGACAACAACGCTAAGGAATACGCTCTCGCTGCCTAATGGCGGTGCGGGAATTCCGCTCTAAGTCCTTACGGTTAGCCCCGTAAGGCGGGGTTCGGAGGTACCTGGCAACAGAAACCTCCACCTTCTCCATTTTGCCTGAATTGGTTATATGATAGCTGACTTGCGAACGGCATCGGCTTTTCCGTTGCTGCCGTTCAGGACATTGCGTATACTTGGGCAAAGCGCAGCCGTCTGGATCGAGTTCGATCTCCGGTTCAGGATTGCGCAAAGATTCAAAGTGTTACAGCGTCCTTGGCGCGCAAGGCGCGCAGCGCATTAAAAGACGTTCGAATAAGGGAAAGACAGGACCGCATGGGGCAGGATCATATCCGTTACGACATTCTCGCACAGGATGCCCTTCGCGGCGTTATTCGCAAGGTTTTGGGTGAAGTGGCCGCAACCGGCCGCCTGCCGGGCGACCATCATTTCTTCATCACATTCCTGACTGGCGCGCCGGGTGTGCGGATTTCCCAGCACCTCAAGTCGAAATACGCCGAACAGATGACAATCGTCATCCAGCACCAGTTCTGGGACATGAAGGTGACGGAAATCGGCTTCGAAATTGGCCTGTCCTTCTCGGATACGCCGGAAAAGCTGGTCATTCCCTACAACGCCATTCGCGGTTTCTACGATCCTTCCGTCAATTTCGAGCTCGAGTTCGATGTGCCCCTGGCCGACGAGGAAGAGATCGAAGAAGCGGAAATCACCGCTTATCCCGTTTCCAACGAGGCAAAGCCCGCTTCCACCTCCGAGACACCCAAATCCGGTGAGGAAAAGAAGGAAGGTTCCGTCGTTTCGCTGGATGCCTTCCGCAAGAAACAATAACGACCTTTTTTCCGCCCCCGAAACCCAAGGATACATATCCGCATGGCTGCCGATATCGTCAATCTGCGTCAGTTTCGGAAGCAGAAAGCCCGTAACGAAAAGGAAAAACAGGCGGAACAGAACCGCCTGTCCTTCGGCCGCAGCAAGACCGAAAAAAATCTTACATCGGCCCTCAATGAGAAAGCTGAAAAAGCGCTCGATCAGGGACGGCTCGAAAAGGATGATGGCGGGGCCGACAGGGACTGACGATCGGACCTGCCGCAGCGAACTCCCCGCAAAATCGGAAATCAATCGCGAAACAGAGGCTTGCCGGCGAAACATGATTCAGATTTCCAGCCGGAGGCCGATCTGATGATCCGCAAGCACTCAGCCACATTGCACGGCCACCGCACCAGCATTTCACTTGAAGATGCCTTCTGGGAAGAACTGAAGACGATTGCCGAAAAGCGCAAGATCAGCTTCGCCGCCCTGCTCGCGGAAATAGATGACAACCGGCCCGCCGACAGCAATCTGTCCTCGTCTTTGCGCGTTTATGTGCTGAACTGGCTGAAGACCCGGTGATTTTTCCCTCCAGCCGACGACATGTGCACCGGCCCTGATCTTCCAGCCCACAGACTACAAACATTCCTGCCAAAAAACTCGTAACGTCGCGAAAGCATTCATTAAACATTAGCAGCCTAATCTGCGCTGCAAGGCATTCCCGTATTGCGTAGCCTTGTTTTCAGTCTTTGTTTCATGGTTTTCCAATCCACACATCCGCCACGAAGCGACCAATGGTTTCTGCCGTTTCGGGAACAAGCGCCGCTGTTTCCGTCCTTTCCTCTTCATCCACCTCCTCTTCAAGCGTTTCCGAGCTAAAATCGCAGATTGCCGAAAAGCAGTCGGAGCTGGCCCAGACCACCGAAGCGAAAGCCCTGGAAGAACTGAAAAGCGCCATCGCATCGCTCAAGGCTCAGCTTGAAACTCTCGAAAACAGCGCCGACAAATCGGCAGCTTCAGGCGGCAGCGCGGATAAGCCCAGCCTGTCTGGAGAGAGCAGCAGGATTGGTACGAAAAATTTCGATGCCGAGACGCCCTTCGGCGAACGCGAGAGCTGGATTTGATCGGCTGCCGGGTAATTCGGGAAAGACCGCCAAAAACACAAGTATCCAGATCGCGCCAGCATTTGTCCTGAGCCAATGTCATGAGCCGTTGCCAGACACCCTTCCTCTGGCTTGACCGAGGTCGCGCAACCGGGCGCAACGATGGCCATAGATCCCCGGGAAAAGGAATGACCCCGTTTTGGGTGCCAGATTCCACATCCTGCAAATCTGAATGCAATCTACCTTCACTTTTCAAACAGGCTATGGATTGACTGGCGCATTTTCCGGCGCCAGGTCCCGGATCGCATTTTCCGTCGGCGGCACGACCAGAACTGGCGCAGATTGCCGCTCGGGCACGGGCTGCTGCTGTTGTTGCTGTTGCTGCAACCGTTCCTGCTGTTCTTTTTCCTGACGAAGACGTTCCTCGGCGGCAGCCTTCAGCCGGGCCTCCTCTTCCGCCTTTGCTTTAGCCTCCGCCTCCACCCGCTCCTTTTCAGCCTGCCGCTCGGCCGCCTGGGAGCGGTAAAGCGCCACTTCGCGGCGCAGGCGCTGCTTTTCAAGAACGCTGGCCTGCATGGCTTCCACCCGGCGGCGCTCCTTTTCGAAAGACCTGAGCGACAGGTAATTGCTGAGTGCCGAAACATCGGTCGTCAATGCAGGCGCTGCCAGCGGACCGTTATAGTTAAGGCGTAGCGAAGGTTCGGCTCCCGCAACCGCTTCGGCACCGGGATTGAAGAGAAGATCGAGATCACCATTCACGGTCGATGCGGCAATATCCACCGTCGCATCACCGGCAAGCGTCACCGGATCGATCCCGGCGCGCAGATTCTGGAAATGAAGCGCACCGCCATTCAGCGAGAACGGCAGAGCCACATCACCGAGCCCGATTTCACCCTGCCACAGGTTCTGGTCCACCAGCGGCCGCACTTTGGGCGCATCGATCGGCTGCTGCAAACCATCCGCCGCCTGCAGGATCGGCGGCAGGGCGCCGGGATTGAGCCCCTTCAGCACCAGCCCGCCAGCACGGATTTCACCTGAACCACCTGCCGATTTCAGAATCTCACCGACACTCTTGCCCGTCGATTCGGCCGTCAGGTCGATGGCAACCCGGCCGGTCGCCACCGGGCCATTGGCGTTCGCCCACAGGATAGGCTCCGGATTGGCGTCGGTCACCGCGATCTTGGTGCGGAAAATCCCCGCCCCTTCACCCGTGGACATGGCAAGCCGGCCCGTGAGCTTGCCGCCCATGAAACCGCCAGTGACATCGTCGAGTGAGAGACTGCCCGAATCATGCGTGACCTTGGCCGCCAGACCGGTGATCGTGCCAAAGGGACCCGCTTCGAAATTCTCCGCTTTCAGCGACAGCGAGGCCTTGAGCTGCGGGAAAGCGGCCATGGCCAGCGGCTTGGCGTTGAGCGCGCCACTTTCCGGATCGATCACCGGCCCGTAGATCGCATCCCCCAGCCAGGCGAGATCGGCGGTCCTGACCGACAGATCACCGCTGACAGGATAAGGCGCGGCGCGCTGAACCGCGAGATTGCCGGAGAACGGATTGCCACCCACCTGCCCGCCAACGGAGGAAAAAGCGATTTTCTGCGCGTCGATCGCCACTTTCGCATTGGCCTTCACGGCCATGCCGCCGCCGAGTTGCGGCAACCCCACCGCATTCATGATGAGATAGGGCTCGATATCAGCACTTTCGAGCGCCACATCCGCGCTGCCTTCGCCAAAATTGGCGGCAGCCACGGCAAACGAACCATTCATCGAAAAATGCGTCCGCTCCGTCGAGAAGCGGATATCGGTCTGGGCGGGTGAGCCGAGCGTGCCATTGAGCTTGACCGAGAGAAGCCCCTCGCCATCCGCATCGAACGGCAACGGGTCAAGCCCCGCCTGTCCGAACAGGATCGCCGTCGACTGGTTTTTCAACACCGCTTCCAGCGACATCGCCGTATCGTCGGTGATCGACAGGAAATCCGGCATCTTGGCAACGGCCGACAGGCGGCTGCCATTGACGGTGCCTGACACGGCAACATTTGCCCCGCCATTGTCGCTGTTGACCGAGACATCCATGGCAAGGTCCGAATTGGCGTACCAGGGCGCACTCGCCGCCAGACGGCTGAGGAACGGGTGGTTCGGCAACTTCTGCTGCAACATGGTGAAGAACGGCTGCATGTCCGTCGCATGCAGGTTCACCGTGCCCTTGCCCGCATATTTCAGCAATGAGCCCTGCAGCTGCCCTGTGGCCTTGACCTCGGCGCCGGCAATATCGCCAGCCGTCATGTTTTCGAGCGTCAGAACACCGCCAGCCATGGTGAAGGCGGTTTCGACATGGTTTGCAGTCACGCCGGCCATGTTGAACCGGTCGGCCTTGAACTTGGCATCGATGCGATGATCGAGAACCGAGCTTCCAACCTGATCGCCCAACGCCAGACTGCCGAGCGCCTTCAGCGCATCGAGATCGATTTCATTGCCGGCAAGATCGATGGAAAGATTGGAGGTCTTGCCATCGGAGCGCCGCTCCAGCTCACCCTTCAGCGAAGCGTCGCCGATGGCAAGCTCGAGATTGTTGAACCGCTGGTTGAGCGTCGTCAGCGAAACATCGGCAGAAAAACCGGCCGCATTCAGCTGCCGGATCGCCGGATCGACGGAACCGGAAAGCCAATTGGCAAGCCCCGAAGGCTGGTTGGAGGCGAGAAGCAGATTACCGTTGAAGGCCGGGCCGCCAAGTAATGTCAGCGATCCCTTGGCTTCCAGCTGCGTCCTGCCCGGCAGCGTCGCAACCGCATTCACCACCTGCCAGCCGCTGCCTTCCGGGCGCACATCCAGCCGGATGTCACGAATGGTCGTGTCGTCGGAAACCAGCGCCGGAAGGCTGATGCTGGCCTTGCCCGGCACCTGCGGCACCGGAATGCGCGCCACCATGGCCGCAAAGGCCTCGATGCGCTGGCGCACCGAGACGGTGGGCTGGCGCGAGGTCTTGCCCGTTTGCACGACGGGTGGTGCAAAGCGGGCGACATCGATCTGCTGGCCATCCGCCGTCAGCAGGAATTCCGGCTTCGCGCCGGTATCAAGCGTCGCCTCGCCGGTCACGACGTAAGGATTTTCGCTGCCGCCGAGTTCCATACGGTAGCTCGGGATGCGCACACTTTCGTTCGTCAGTTCGAAACTGCCGCGGGTGCGCGGCGAAGAAAAGAGCGATTGCCCGGCCTGCTGCTTCTGCTTTTCGTCTTCGCGGAAGATAAACGAGAAAGAGCCGCTAAAGGCAGGCTTTCCGGCCGTTGCGGCAATCGCGCCGTCCAGATCGACCTCGACCGGATGTTCGTCCGGCACCACGCGGACCCTCAGGCCCATGCGGCCAGCAGCATAATCCGGCTCGCTGCTGGAGAGCGAGAAGGAACCCGGATGCCCGTCAACGGCAGCACGGCCCTCCGCCTTCCACGGCCCGGCCAGCGAATTGGCGGACATGTCGGCGTTAAGGCCGGTCACGACACGGTTGCGGCCGGATTGCTCGTCGATGAATTCGATCTGCCCGCCTTCGATCTGCACGCTTTCCAGAACCACGGTGCGGGCGGGAATTTCCGCCCGGCTGCCACGCATCCAGTCCAGCGTGCCGTCTTTCAACAGCCGGATCTTGGCCTTGGGTTCCTCAATGCGCATGTCGAAGATGCGCGCCTCGCCGGAAAGGAAAGGTGCCAACTCGGCATCCATGGAAAAACGCGCCACCTGGATCAGCGGCGATCCATCCGCATCCGTTCCGGCGCGCACATCATGCAGCGTCACCGAAGGGAAAGGCAGAATACGTGCCTCGACCCGGCCGTGCACCACCACCTTCTTGCCCAGAATGCGGCTTGCCTGATCCTCGAAATCGCGGCGGAAATCCGTCCAGTCGACGAAATAGGGAATGAGCAGCGCCGAAAACAGCACCAAGGCCAGCAGTCCGCCCAGAAAAACCAGAATACGCCCGAGCACTGACCTGCATCTCCCTTCGCGAACGCTGCAAACCTATTCTTTTCTGCCTTAACGGCAAGCAGCCTTTTGTACCAATCAAATGTGAGGATGATCAGACAAGACGGAACAATTTGCCCGGATTGAAGATATTATCCGGGTCGAGCGACGTTTTGATGGCACGCATCACATCCAGCGCATTTCCTGCTTCTTCGGCCAGAAAACTCATCTTGCCCTGACCGATGCCATGTTCGCCGGTGCAGGTGCCGTCCATGGCGATCGCCCGGCGGTTGAGGCGGGCGACGAACGCTTCGGTTTTCGCAACGCTTTCGGCATTCTTGCCATCGAACAGAATAAGGACATGAAAGTTCCCGTCCCCCGCATGGCCGACGATTGGCGCCAAGAAGCCGTTTTCAGCAATATCCCGCTGCGTTTCAACCACGCAATCGGCCAGTCTTGAAATCGGCACGCAGACATCGGTCGATAGCCCGTCGAGGTCAGGCGCGAGCGCCCGCGAGGCCCAATAGGCGTCATGCCGTGCCTTCCACAGCTTGTTGCGCTCGGCCGCATCGCCCGTCCAGCGGAAATCGACGCTGCCACATTCGGCTGCGATCTCGGCAAATTGCTGCGATTGCAGCGCCGCTGTCTCTTCCGTGCCGTGAAACTCCACGAAAAGTGTCGGCTTTTCTGCGTAGTTCAGACCGGAATAGGCGTTGCAGGCGCGCACCTGCACCTCGTCCAGCAATTCGATGCGGGCAACCGGAACGCCCATCTGGATCGTCATGATAACGGCGTCACAGGCCGCCTTGATGCTATCGAAGGTGCAGACCCCGCCGGCGATCTTTTCCGGTATGCCCTGCAGCCGCAGCGTGACCGAGGTGATGACGCCGAGCGTCCCCTCCGCACCCACGAAAAGCCGCGTCAGATCGTACCCGGCGGACGACTTGCGGGCGCGGCGTGCCGTGCGGATTTCCTCACCATTGGCGACGACGGCGGTGACGGCCAGCACATTGTCCTTCATCGTGCCATAACGCACGGCATTGGTGCCGGAGGCGCGCGTCGAGGCCATGCCGCCGATCGAGGCATTGGCGCCCGGATCGATCGGGAAAAACAGGCCGGTATCGCGCAGGTAGACATTCAGGTCCTCACGCGTCACGCCCGGCTCCACCGTCACGTCAAGATCTTCGGCATTCACCTCAATGATGCGATTCATCCGGCTGAAATCGATGCAGATTCCGCCACTCGGCGCGTTGACCTGACCTTCCAACGAAGACCCCGTTCCGAAGGGAATGACCGGCACCTTATATTGCGCACAGGCCTTCACCACGGCTTTCACATCGTCAGCGCTTTCGGCAAAGACAACGCCATCCGGCGACTGCAGGGTCAGGTAAGTTGTGGTGTGGCCGTGCTGCTCGCGAAACGCCTGTCCAGTCTGGAGCCTTTCGCCCAGCTGCTGCTTTAGCACTGCGAGCACTGAGGCAATACCCTCTTCGTTCCGCTCACCCGCCACCACATCTTTCAGCGCCATCATCCATCTCCACAGCAACATCCGCCCGTAACGGAGCAGATCCGTCACGAAATTCCGTCAGGTGGTATGGGATAAGGTTAACCCTTTGTCCAGCATCGGAATTGCGCCGGACGCGGTTTAGCGAAAACCTCGTTCTACTCCGCAGCCAGCAGCGGCTTGTCTTCCTCCAGCGCCTTGCGGCGGGCCGCAAGTTCGAGTTCGCGGTGGAGGCGGATTTCCTCATCCGCCTGCGGTTTGGCGAAGCGGGCGATCAGCAGGTAGGAGACCGGGGTGATATAAAGCGTCACCAGCGTCGCAAAACCGAGACCGCCGACGATGACCCAGCCGAGCGCGATGCGCGCTTCCGCACCCGCCCCCTGCGCCAGCACCAGCGGCACGCCGCCGAGAATGGTGGCGATCATCGTCATCATCACGGGGCGCAGGCGGATGCTGGTGGCCTTTTCGATGGCTTCGCGCACGGTTGCGCCCTGATCGCGCAGATGGTTGGCGAATTCGACGATGAGGATGCCGTTCTTGGCCATCACGCCGACGAGCAGCACGAGACCGATCTGGCTATAGACGTTGAGGCTCGATCCGGTAACCAGCAGCGCGATGACCGCGCAGGCAAGACCGAGCGGCACCGTGGACATGATGATAACCGAACTCAGCACGCTTTCGAACTGTGCGGCGAGCACGAGGAAGATGATGGCGATGGCGAAACCGAAGGTCAGCAACATGCCGCTCGAATTTTCCTCAAGCGTCGCCGCTTCACCGAGCGGCAGCAGGCGGGCGCCGGGCGGCATTACCGATTGCGACAGCTCATTCACCTTTTGAAGGGCCTCACCAAGCGAAACGCCGTCCTTGAGGTTGGCGGTGAAGCCGACGGAGGGAAGCTGCTGCTCGCGGTTCAGCTGCGGGGCAACTGCATTTTCCTTGAGCGTGGCAATGACCGACATCGGCACGATCTTGCCGTCGCCCGTTTTCAGGAAAACGTTTTCAAGATCGGTCGGATCGTTGATCGGCCGGGTAGACGATAGCAGCCGCACCGGGATCGCATCGCCATCCACGAAGACATCGACGATCGAGCGTCCTTCCAGCAGCGACTGCATGGCGCGCGACAGGCCGGTGATATCAATACCGAGATCCGACGCGCGTTCACGGTCGATGGAGACGGAGATTTGCGCCTGATTGGGCTCGTTGTCGAAGCGCGGCGTGTCGAACAGGCCGCTTTCTTCCATGGAAAGCAGCAATTTCTGCGTCGCCGCCGTCAGCGCCGGATAATTGCTGCCGACCATAGCCATCTGCAACCCGTTGCCGGCACCGCGAATTCTGAGGCTGTTCGGCTGCATCGCATTGCCGCGCAGCGCCGGTACGCTGTTGGCAGCGGAGGTTACGTCGGTAGCGATCTGGTTCTGCGTGCGCTCACGATCGGCCCACGGGGCGAGCGTCAGCACCATGAAACCGGTATTGGACGAACCGTTCATGCCGGTGATGGAGTAGATATTGCGGATTTCGCCACTGTCGCGCAGCGGCTTCAGGTTTTCCTCGATCCGCTGCAACTGGTCGCGGGTATATTCGAGGCTGACGCCCTGCGGCGCGGTGACCCGCATCATGATCGAGGCGCGGTCCTCGCGCGGCGTCAGCTCGTTCTGGATCATGCCGAAGGCGATCCACGACAGGCCGGAAAAGATCAGCGCCACGACGATGACGATCAGCGGATTGTTGAGGCAGGCGGCAAGCGTCGTCTTATAGGTGGAGGCAAAGACATTGCCGAACCAGGCAAGCGGTCCCGTCGGTTCCTTCAACCCTTCCTTGAGCATGCGCGAGGCCAGCATCGGGCAAAGCGTCAGAGCCACAATTGAAGACAAGCCCACCGCGAAGGCCAGCACAAACCCGAATTCACGGAACAGACCTCCAAGCTGGCCCGGCAGGAAGGAAAGCGGAATGAACACGGCGGCAAGCGTCGCCGTCGTTGCGATGACCGCGAAGAAGACTTCCTGCGTGCCGAGAACGGCTGCGGCCCGCGGCCCCATCCCCTCCGTGCGGCGGCGCACGATGTTTTCCAGCACCACGATGGCGTCGTCGACAACCAGACCGGTCGCCAGAACGATGGCGAGCAGCGTCAGGATGTTGACCGAAAAGCCGACCATATAGATGGCGACAATGGTGCCGATCAGCGCCACTGGCATGGTGATCGCGGGAATGAGTGTGGCGCGCCAGTCGCGCAGGAACAGGTAAAGCACCACGACGACGATAAGCGCGGAAAGTCCGAGCGCCAGTTCGACCTCGTGCAGCGCGCCTTCGATGAAGACGGCGTCATCGCTGGTGACAACGATACGCGTGCCTTCCGGCAGATTGGCCGACATGGCATCAACAGCGGCCTTCACGCCCGTGGAAATACTGAGCGTGTTCGACTGCGCCTGCCGGATGACGCCGAGACCGACGCCCTGCACGCCGTTGGAACGCAGCGAGGTGGATTCATCATCCGCACCCAGCATGACGGTCGCGACGTCCCTCAGGCGAATATTGTTCTTGATCAAAAGATTGGAGAAATCTTCGGGCTTCGTCAGGCTGGCCGTGGCGCGCACGACAATGTCCTGCGTCGTGCTTTTTAGCGATCCCGCCGGCACGTCGAGGGCAGCACTCGCGAGCGCGTTCGAAACATCCGTGACCGTCAGCCCACGGCTGGCAAGTGCCGCCTGATTGAGATCGACGCGGAAAACCTTTTCCTGATCGCCGTAAAGCTCCACGTCCGCCACGCCGTCGACGGCGGCCAGACGGTCGATGATCTCGTCATCCACCAGCTTGGTCAGGTCTTCCATGCTGAGCGTGGTCGAGGTGACGGCAAGGCGCATGATCGGCTGGCTGTCGGAATCCGCCTTGATGATCTGCGGCTCGTCGGCATCGTCAGGCAGCTGGTTGGTGACGCGGCCGATGGCATCGCGCACGTCGTTTGCGGCAACCGGCAGATCGACATTGTCGCCGAATTCCAGTGTCACACGGCTTGTGCCGAACTGCGAATTGGAAGAGATGGATTTGACGCCACTGACACGCGCAACAGCGCCTTCGATGGTCTGCGTCACTTCCTGATCGATGGTCTCGGGTGCCGCCCCCTCATAGGTGGTCCTGACACTGATCGTCGGTCGGTCGACATCAGGTAGTTCGCGCACTTCGACGCCGACCAGCGCGGCAAGGCCGGCAACAACCAGCAAAGTGTTGAGAACCGCCGCCAGAATAGGCCGGCGGACGAACAAGGCGGTAAAGGCGATCTTGGAATCTTGACCGGCAGGCGGTTGCGTCGTCATTGGCTGGCAACCTCTTCAGGCTTCGGCTGATTGCCGACACGGACCGCGCCGCCTTCTCTCACACGCTGCAGACCTTCGATCACGACAGGCTCGCCCTCCGCCAACTCGGCCTTGACCAGAACCGCATCGGGGTTGCGCTGCACGATCTGTACCCGCACCTTGTGCGACTTGTTGTCGGCAACGCGCCAGACATAGGAGCCTTCCGCGTCCCACTGCACGGCCAGAGGATCGACCGAGGCATAGGTTTCGCCGACAAAACGCATGGTGACGCCGAAGGACATGCCGGCCCTCAGCTCATCCTTCTCATTGCCAAACTTCGCCCGGATACGGATCGTGCGGCTTGCCTCGTCAACGCGGTTATCGACGGCCTCGATCTCACCCTTGAAGGTCTCACCGGGCCGGGAAATCGACGTCGCTTCCACCGGCATGCCGACCTTGATCGCGGTTACGAAACGCTCGGGAGCCCAGAAATTGACGAGAATTTCGGAGCGGTCGTCAATGCTGACGATGGTCGATTGCGTGGTGACATTGTCACCGATGTTGGCAGCGACGATACCCGCAACGCCTTCGATCGGCGCGACGATGTCGCGACGCTTGAGGTTCAGCTCAGCAGTGCTCAGCGCAAGTTTGGCAGCCTCTTCGGCAATCTCCGCATCCAGCACGTCAAGACGGGAGACGGATTTCAGGTTCTTATAGGAACTGGATTTTTCAACCGCGCTGCGCAGCGTGACCTGCGCCTTGTCCCGTTCGATCACCTGCTCCTCATCATCGAGCCTTGCAAGGACCTGCCCCTTCACGACGCGGGCACCGGAGGAGGTGCGGATTTCCGAAACGGTGCCGGAGACCTGCGGCATGACGACGACCGACTGGATCGCCTCGCCGTTGCCAATGGCATTCAGGCGATCATTGACCGTGCCTTTTTTGACGGGAGCCATCACCACCAGAGTCGCGTTGCTGTTGCGACGCGCACCGCCGGCATTCTGGCCCGCTGGCGTGCTAGGGCTTCCGGCGCCGGATGCGGCAACCTCGATCGCACCGGCCGGCATTTTGCCAAGCCCGATAGCAGCGAGAACATTGCGGGCTTCGGGCGAATAAAAGCCCCAAAGACAGAGCCCCGCTCCCACCACGGCAACACTGACACCCACCTGTTTCCAGACCCGCATATATTTCTCCGGTTGATCCGCTCAGTAAAATGGAGTTCCAAACCGAACCCCGTTGGAACGCGCAAAGTATTCCTGCTTGCCTTAACGAAGGCAACGCACAAAACCGTTCCTTACATAATTGTAATTTGTGATGAATTTTCGTCGGAAAGCATCGCGCAACCGTTTCTGTCGCAAATCTCCGCCGATCGGTTACTCTAAAAGCCGAAAACCATTCCCGGAGGAAGCCATGAGCACCGTGACGAAAGCCGAAAACCCGCAAGCCGACCCGCGCGTCAAAGCCGTGTTCGATGATATCCGCACCACCCGCAAATCGGATTTCATCAACAATATGTGGCTCTATCTCGCCTTTGATCCTGATCTGCTGGAAAAGACCTGGGCCGAGGTCAAGGCCGTGATGGCGACACCTTCGGCGCTCGATCCCGTGGTCAAAGAAATGCTCTATATCGCCGTTTCCGTCACCAATGGCTGCTCCTATTGCGCCCATTCCCACACGGTGGCCGCAAAAGCCAAGGGCATGACCCGCGAGCAACATGCCGATCTGATGCGGGTCATCGCCCTTGCCGCCAAGACCAACCAGCTTGCCGTAGCGCTGCAATTGCCTGTTGATGCCGCTTTCGACGCCGACAGGCAGGCTTGAGACGAAGAAAATGCCTTGGAATAGGCGTTTTGACTGACGATACCGGAATAAAAGCAGAACACGGTTCTGGCCTTTATATCCCGAATCACTACATTGGGCCGCATGAGCAACAGTTTTGACGATATGCCGTTCTTCGATGAAGAACCTGAGGTGCCGCGCAAGGCGACGAACAACGCCGATGCCGGCAAGGGCGGTGGGCTTGGCATTGCCGCGCGCGCCATGGCGGCACGCGATCAGGCGCGGCCCACACCCGATTATCTTTCCGGCCTCAATCCGGAACAGCGCGAGGCAGTGGAAACGCTTGACGGGCCCGTTCTGGTGCTGGCCGGCGCCGGCACCGGCAAGACCCGCGTTCTGACGACCCGCATCGCCCATATTCTGGCGACCGGCCGCGCCTATCCCAGCCAGATCCTTGCCGTGACCTTCACCAACAAGGCCGCCCGCGAGATGAAGGAACGTATCGGCGTTCTGGTCGGCGGCGCAGTCGAGGGCATGCCGTGGCTCGGCACGTTCCATTCCATTGGTGTCAAACTGTTGCGCCGCCATGCCGAACTCATCGGCCTGAAATCGGATTTCACCATTCTCGATACCGATGACGTGGTGCGGCTTTTGAAACAGCTCATCCAGGCCGAAGGTCTTGATGACAAGCGCTGGCCGGCCAAACAATTCGCCGGCATGATCGACGGCTGGAAGAACAAGGGCCTGACGCCGCCGGATATTTCGGAGGGCGACAGCCGTGCGTTCGCCAATGGCAAGGGCCGCGAACTCTATGCCGCCTATCAGGCCCGGCTGAAAACGCTGAACGCCTGCGATTTCGGCGATCTGCTGCTGCACCCGATCAGCATCTTCCGTCGTCACACCGATATCCTGAACGAATATCACCAGAAGTTCCGTTATATTCTGGTCGACGAATATCAGGACACCAACACGTCCCAATATATGTGGCTGCGGCTGCTTGCGCAGCGCCCGAAAGGCGAACCGCAAAACGTCTGCTGCGTTGGCGACGACGACCAGTCGATCTATGGCTGGCGCGGGGCCGAAGTGGACAATATCCTGCGTTTCGACAAGGATTTCCCCGGTGCAAAGGTCATCAAGCTGGAACGCAACTACCGCTCCACCGAACATATTCTCGGCACCGCCGGCCATCTGATCGCCCACAATGAAGGACGTCTCGGCAAGACGCTGTTCACCGAGCGCAGCAGCCCTGATGACGAAAAGGTCATGGTGCATGCCGCCTGGGATTCCGAAGAGGAAGCCCGCGCCGTCGGCGAGGAGATCGAGCAGCTCCAGCGCAAGAACCATAAGCTGAACGACATGGCCATCCTCGTTCGCGCCTCCTTCCAGATGCGCGAATTCGAAGACCGTTTCGTCACGCTTGGCCTCAATTACCGCGTCATCGGCGGTCCGCGTTTTTATGAGCGCCTCGAAATTCGCGATGCCATGGCCTACTTTCGCGTTGTCTGCCAACCGGCCGATGACCTTGCATTCGAGCGCATCGTCAACACGCCCAAGCGTAGCATTGGCGAAACCACTAAAAGCGCCCTACACGCCTATGCCCGTGTCCGCGATATTCCCATGCTGGCGGCGGCAGCTGACATCATCGAAACCGACGAACTGAAGCCACAGGCGCGCAAAGCGCTGTTCGATGTGGTGCAGAATTTTCGCCGCTGGCAGGGCCTCCTGGAAAATACCGAGCACACCACGCTTGCCGAGCAGATCCTCGACGAAAGCGGCTACACCGCCATGTGGCAGGCCGACAAGACGGCGGAAGCCCCCGGACGGATGGAGAACCTGAAAGAACTTATCCGTTCGATGGAATCCTTCGAAAGCATGCGCGGATTTCTCGAACACGTCGCGCTTGTCATGGACGCGGAACAGAATGCGGAACTGGATGCCGTGTCCATCATGACGCTGCATTCCGCCAAGGGTCTGGAATTCGACACCGTCTTCCTGCCCGGCTGGGAAGAAGGCCTGTTCCCGCATCAGCGGGCGCTGGACGAAGGCGGCCGCTCCGGTCTCGAGGAAGAACGCCGTCTTGCTTATGTCGGTATCACCCGCGCCAAGAAGCTTTGCCATATCTGGTTCGTGTCGAACCGGCGTATCCATGGATTATGGCAATCCACCCTGCCCTCGCGTTTTCTGGAAGAACTGCCGCCCGCCCATGTGGATGTCGCGGCATCCGACAGCAATTACGGCGGTTATGGCGGGCGCGGCGGCTACGGTCAGTCCCGCTTCGACAAGGCGGAACCCTTCGCCAATAATTATTCCACCCCCGGCTGGAAACGGGCGCAGGCCAACAAGTCGGACGCCACCCGCGATAACTGGGGCACACGCTCCGGCCATGCGGTCGAGCGGATCGGTTATGGCGAAAGCGGCCCGCGCACCCGCACGATTGATGGCGAGCTGGTGGCCAAGTCCGTTGCCGATACCCCGTCGAAATTCTTCGTCGGCGACCGCGTTTTCCACATGAAGTTTGGCAACGGCAATATCTCCGCCATCGAGGGCAACAAGCTGACCATCGATTTCGACCGCGCCGGACAAAAGCGCGTGCTGGATGGATTTGTGGAAAAGGTTTGATTCGAACGGTTAAGACAGGTTCAAGACAGCTTTTTCCATAGCCCACGTCATGCCGTTGCAATAAAGAAATTGCTACACGACAGTGAAAACCGGGCGAGGACCGCTTTGCATATTTTACCGAAAAGCCAGCGCAAGCTTGCCGTTTTCCTGATCAACATGGATAGCGCCACCAAGCGCCTTGAGGATATGACTGCCCGGCTCGACGCGATCGGGCTGCAGGCGGTGCGTATCGCCGGCGTCAATGGCCGCGAACTGAATTATCCGATCCCGGAATTCAGCGAGATTTCCTACATGCTCATGCATGGCCGGCGCACGTCACCGCCGGAAATCGGCTGTTATCTCAGCCATGTCGCCTGCGCCAATAAATTCATGGATGGCGACGCCGATATCGCGCTCATCCTTGAAGACGACGTGGTCTTCGACAATGATTTTCTGAATGCAATCGATGAGGCGGTGCTGAACGGTGGTTACTGGGATTTGCTGCGGCTGACGACAGTCAGCAACGGTCGCAAATTCCCGTTTCGCCCGCTTTCCAATGGCCGTTCGCTGGCCATTGCCCTGACGCGGGAAAAAGGCTCAGGCGCCTATCTCGTCAACCGTCGCGCCGGAAAATGGATATCGAAACTGATCCCCATGCGGTTGGCCTATGATATCGCATTCGATCTGGAATATCTGGCAGGCCTGAAGGGGGCTTTCATCTACCCGCTCTGCGCCACGCAGGATGCGGATGGGGAGAGCCAGATTCAGAACAATCTGCGCATTTACCGCCTGCCGCGCTGGCGTTATTTTACGGTACTGCCCTATCGCGCCTATCTGGAAACCAGCCGTTTTCTTCTGCGCGGCCTCCGATTCGCCATCGCCAGGCTGAGTGTCACGCTCGAAGGCGGCAAGGGCAAGACTGCTCCCGCCGGCAATTGAACAAGCTGGATCATGCCTCGCCGGGCGTGAAGCCGACGAGATAAACCGCCGCAATCACGGCTGCGAGAATGAAAATCGAAATGACGAAAATCGTCATCCGGTTCAATGGCTTGCGTGTCGTTTTCTTCATGCTGGAATAATGCGCGGCAGGGTCACTGGTTCCGTAGCGCACAGGATAATGCCACCTGAAGCCGAGAAACGGCGCAATTCGATTCCGCTTCAGGCACATATCGGCTAAAGCTCGGATATCTCTTCAGCTTTCCCGGCACGCCACAACAGACCCGCCATGACAGATATGACGCATCCCCGCCTCAACCCGCTGCATCTTGCCGCCGCCTTCGCGAGCGGTTGTCTTTTGACCCTGATGGTGCATTTCAACGGCCAGCTAGCCCATTACGGCAGTGCGCTGTTTTCCTCGTGGACGGCGCATGGCACAGGGACGGTGGCAGCGCTCATCTATCTCGCCATCATGCGCCCGAAGAAGGACCCCGCGGCACCGGCAAAACCAAAGGCGCCGCTCTGGGCCTATTGCGGCGGGGTCGTGGGTGCGGCCATCGTCATCCTCACCTCCACCGCCGTCAATTCGCCGCTGGCGCTTTCCGGCACCATAGCGCTGGGTCTCGGCGGGCAGGTGATCTTCAGCCTGTTGGCCGATCTTTTCGGCCTCTTCGGCCTGCCGAAACGGCGTCCGGATGTGCGGGACATGGCAGCGGTAGCGCTGATCCTCTGCGGCAGCGCACTCATCATTCTGGTCGGGAGAACGGCATGATCGTCTGGATCGCGATGGCCTTTGCCGGCGGCGTCTTCGTGGCGCTGAGTCGCCAGATCAACGGCCGCTTGAGCCTGTCGAACTCACCGCTTATCGCTTCCTTCTGGAACCATATCGTTGGCTTTGCCGTGCTGACCGTCATCGGCCTCATCGTCGGCGGTCTCATTCCGCCGGGCGCGGCCGATGCACCGTGGCTCGCCTTTATCGGCGGGCCGATCGGCGTCGTCTTCATCGCCTCGGGCAGCTGGCTCATCCCGCGCATCGGCGCGGTCAATACCGCACTTCTGGTCATCAGCGGCCAGATGGTGTCAGGCGTTGTGCTCGATCTTTTCAGCGATCATCCGCCAAAAATCTGGACAAGCGCGCTTGGTATTCTTCTCATCCTCGCCGGCATGGTGCTGACGCAACGGCGCAGCCGTTGATGAAATTCAAATAAACTCAGGAATCGTTGCCGCGCGAGAACATGCTGAGCAGCGTCTTGCCGCCACTTTTACCGCCGCTGCTGGCAAGCGTCGGTCGGTTACCGTTCAGTTTCGGCACCACGATCATGCGCTTGACTTCGCCGCGCTTGAAGGCGGCCAGGAAGCGGGAATAATCCCGGAACACGACACAGCCATTTGATTCGCCGCGTTTCGCCAGCATGTAGGTATGGGCAAGAAGTCCATCGCGGCCATGCGGGTTGACGCCATTTTCCGGTGTCAGGCGAATGGCTTCGACGCCATGAAACCGCGCTTCGCGCATCGTCAGACGATAGCTGGAGGGCGGCGTAGAGCCGCGCATTCTGACGTGAACAAAGTCGGGATTGTCGCGCATCTTGCCGATGCCGGAATGCGCTTCCAGCTTCTCGCCATTCGGCATGTGAACCGTTCCGGAGGAAATATCGTAAATCGCCGTGCCATTGCCGCGATCCGGCCACGGAACCGCATCCATCTTGCTCGGCTCGCGCATCGGATTATCTGGCTTTGCAAAGGCAAGCATGGCACCGGTGCCCTGCTTCGGCTGCTGCGGCGCGCGCAGCGGAACCGGCGCATCAAAATCGGGGGCTGAAGCAACAGCAGCCTTGGAAAGGGCGGGACGCGGCGACGGCTCAACCGTCTCGGCCGCCGCCACTTCGGGCCGGAAGCTCGGAAGCGGCACATCATCAGGAAGCAGGCTGCTCGCCTCTTCCTCGATCTGCGGGCGTGCCAGCGCCACTTCGAATGCCGGATGTTGCGAGGCAGCGATTTGATAGGCCACATCAGTGGTGCGCCCAAGCGCCGAATCGACGATTGCCGAAGGCCTGAGCGCGGCAAGTTCCTTCACCGTCGCCTGCCCTTTGGCATTCGCCGCCGCGCCAAAACGCTCGCGGAATTCCTTCGCGCCGATCTCCGGCATCATGCCGGCAAAGCGAACGGCCTTCTGCGGGCCATGGCTGTGATCGCTCAGGCGGGAAAACTTGCGAACGTGAATATCCCGCCCCCGCGCGTGGCCGATCGCCGCCTCGGCGGAATCAAGCCTAGCCACCAGCGTCTTTTCAAATTGCCCAACGCCATGCGAGGCGGCCGCCATGCTATGCAGCGATGCGAAGGCTGCAAAGGCGAAAAGCCCGGCAAAGGCACCGCCGCCGAGCAGCGCGGACATTCGGCCAAGCGAAAAGGATTTGCCTTTCTTGAGGCAGGACGACCCGGCAAGACCGGCGCCATTATAGGCCGCAGCAGAAAACGCCATGATACTCGTTACTCGAACCGTTCACGCACACCCGGACAATGCCGGTGGGATTTTGGGGCATCCGAACAGCGGGTGAACACCACGCCCCTTTCGGAACTGACTGGTTCGAAGCATGACGAATTATGGTAACCAAAGTGTTTACGAGTCCCTGCAAAAATACTTCGTTAAGGTCTGCGCATGTCAGGCGAAGGCGAAACGATGACTGTACTGGAACGGCGTGCATTACATCGCTCGTCCTGAAAAATGCCCCGCGGGGCGTCATCGGCCTTTAAAGTTTCCGTCGCCGCATCGTCAGGTAAATTCCGACTTGGCCGGAAATTTGCTGAAAATGCGGCAGGACTGCGACGGGACAAGCTGTCGTCATCCACCAGTCACGTGGGCACAAAGGTTGAATGGGGACTTGATCCGCCAAAGCCGGCTTGGCATCCTGTTGGCAAAAGGGAGGCACATCATGAAGGCGCTGCTGCTCATCGACATCCAGAACGGCTTTTGCCCCGGCGGCAATCTGGCCGTTACCGAAGGCGACAGGATCGTGCCTGCCGCCAATGCCCTGATCGACAATGGCGGTTATGACCTCATCGTCGCCTCGCAGGACTGGCACCCGGAAAACCACGGCAGTTTCGCCTCCCAGCACCCCGGCAGGAAACCTTTCGACATGGGCGAACTTTCCGGCAAACCACAGATGATGTGGCCGGACCATTGCGTGCAGGGCACGCAGGATGCGGAATTCCACCCCGATCTGAAGACGGAAGCATTCGACTATATTCAGCAGAAGGGTGAAAACCCCGCCGTCGACAGCTATTCCGCCTTTCGCGACAATGACCAGTCGGCGACAACAGGCCTTGCCGATTATCTGGCCCGTCAGGGCGTGACGCAGCTCGATATATGCGGCCTCGCCACCGATTACTGCGTCAGTTTTTCGGTGCTCGATGCCATCGCCATGTTACCCGGTATCAAGGTCCGTTTCATCGAGGATGCAAGCCGCGGCATCGATCCACAGGGCATAAAGGCCGCGATTGCGGCCATGCGGGAAAAGGGCGCCGCGATCGTCAACAGCCGCGACATATTGCGCGACTGACCGCCCCTTTAACGCAACCTCGGTTTTTCCAGCACGTCGATGTCACCGGCCGCGTCCTCAAGACGCCGCAGGATTGCAGCATGTGCATCCTTCAGCCCCTGATTATAGAAAACATATCCGACCTCCTCGGCCAGAAACTCCACGAAGATTTCCGCCTCAAGAAGCCCCATCTCGGTTTCGGTCTCCCGGGCAAGGTAGTCCTTGATACGCGCGGCCAGGACCGCCTTTTCCTGCTTTTCGAGCATTGATCTTCCATGATTTCACGGTGTGGATGCACCGGCGAAACCCGATGAGGTCTTTCGTCCGGCGCTGACTGTCGGCGTTACCGTAACGGAAGCTTCAAGGGAATCAATCGATCCATTCATGCAATTCGTTTGCCAGCCGGCCGGGACGGCGATAGAGCGGCGGCAAGGAGTTTCCAGAGAATGTTCAATAAAGATTTTCGCGAGGGACTGAGGACCGGTTTTCCGATCGCCCTTTCCGCCGCCCCCTTTGGCGCGCTGTTCGGCGCGGTTGCAGTCGATAACGGCCTGAGCGTCACCGAAGCCACGATCATGAGCGGTACCGTCTATGCCGGCGCAAGCCAGCTTGTCGGCATCGAACTGTTTGGCCAGAAGGTCGCCCCATGGCTGATCGTTCTTTCCGTCTTCGCCGTCAATTTCCGCCATATCCTTTATTCGGCAGCCATCGCCCGAATGATCTCCGGCTGGTCGCTGATGCAGAAAGCTGCCGGCTTCTTTGTGCTGGTGGATCCGCAATTCGCCGAATCGGTCCGCAAATACGAGAACACCGGCACAGTCGGTTTTTCCTGGTATATGGGCTTTGCCGCGCCGGTCTATGTGCTGTGGCTGGCCATGACCATTCTCGGCGCCTCGCTCGGCAACCTCGTCGGCGATCCCAAGGCCATCGGCCTCGATGTGCTTTTGCCGATCTATTTCATGGGCATGGTCCTGAGCTTCCGCCAGCGGGAGAATTTCTACCCCGTGATGCTGGCAAGCGCAGCCGGCGCAACGGTCGCCTATCACTTCGTCGGCTCGCCCTGGCATGTCAGCCTCGGGGCGATTGCCGGCATTCTCGTTGCCGTCCTTTATCCGCCCAAACCCAACGGCGAGGCCAATCCTGAAAACAGGGTGGAAACGCCATGAGCGACATGCTCCATACCGACACGATGATCCTGATCGCGCTCGCCGCCATCGCCACCTATCTCACCCGCATCGGCGGTTATGTGCTGATGACGCGGATGAAATCCATCCCGCCGCGCATGGAAGCCGGCCTGAACGCCGTGCCCGTTGCGGTTCTGACCACGCTTGTCGCACCCGCCTTTTTCGAAGGTGGATACGAGGTGAAGATCGGCATGGTGGCAGCCCTTCTGGTCTGCCTGCGGTTTCCCGGTCTGACGATGTTGGCAATCGGCTGGGCCGTCGTCATCGCCATCAGGCATTTCGGGCTGCTTTAAGCGACCCTCTCCAGTGGCCTGGTCGCGGCAACAAGCCAGGCTTTCACCTCTTCATCGGTGATCAGCGGAGAGAGCTTCTCCAGAACGTCGGCGTGGTAGGCATTCAGCCAGTCGAGTTCCTCGTCGGTCAGGAGTGACACGACGACAAGCCTGTTGTCGATGGGGCACCAGGTCAGCGTCTCAAAGGAGAACATTGGCTGGTCGCCGCCGGCCACCTCCTGCGCCTCCCGCACATAGATCAGGTTCTCGATGCGGATGCCGAAAGCACCGGGGCGGTAATAACCCGGCTCGTTCGACAGGATCATTCCCGGCAGCAGCTCCTGCGTCGAAAGCCTCGCGATACGCTGCGGTCCCTCATGCACCGAGAGATAGGAGCCGACGCCATGGCCGGTGCCATGAGCATAATCGGCGCCTGCCTTCCACAGCGCGATGCGCGCCAGGGGATCAAGGTCGCAACCGCGCGTTCCCTTCGGAAACCGTGCGGTGCTGATGCCGATCACCCCCTTAAGCACCAGCGTGAAGAAACGCCTCTGCTCTTCCGGCACCGTGCCGATTGCGACAGTACGGGTGATGTCGGTGGTGCCGTTGACATATTGCGCACCGGAATCGACGAGGAACATCTCGCCATCGGCAAGTGTGCGATCCGTGTCGGTGGTGACACGGTAATGGATGATGGCGGCATGTTCGCCAGCGCCGGAAATCGTGTCGAAAGATACATCCTTCAACGGGTTCTGCATCGCCTGCCCCACTTTGGCCCGCGCTGCCTCCAGCGCCTTGACCGCAGCGATCTCGGTGACGCTGCCCGGCTGCTGGCGGTCCAGCCAGCTCAGATATTCGACCATGGCCGCGCCATCCTGCATGTGTGCTGCGGCAGAACCGGCAAGCTCCGCCTTGTTCTTGCAGGCGCGCGGCAGGCGGATCGGATCTGACGTCTCCACCAGTATACCGCCCGCTGCCGTGATTGCGCCCGTCAGCGCCACCGGCGTCAGATCGGCATCGACCATGACCCGGCCCTTGGCGCTGGCAATCGCATGCAGGCGGTCGGCAATTTTCGATGGCGGCAACTGCGTCGCCAGTTGCGCCAGATAGGCCTCGACCTCGATGCCGGTCTTGCGCTTGTCGAGAAAAATATCCGTCCTGCCATCGGCATAGATGATGGCGCGGGCAAGCGGATGCGGTGTGTGCGGCACGTCATTGCCGCGAATATTGAAAATCCAGGCAATGGAAGACGGATCGGTAACCAGCAGGGCATCTGCCTGCTTGGCCGAAACCGTCTCCGCCAGCAGCGCGATCTTTTCCTTCGCCAGCTTGCCCGTAAAGGCTTCCGGCTGGATAATAACGGGCTCCAGCGGCTCGGACGGACGGTCCTGCCACAGGGCATCAAGCGGATTGCGCTCCAGCAACACGACGGAGCCGCCCCTGGCCGCAAGCGCCTTTTCCAGCCGCTTCAATTCAGCGCCGGTATGCAGCCACGGATCGATCCCCAGTCGGAAGCCCTGCGCCGCATGTTCGGATAACCAGACGGAAGGCGGCGCCCCGACCAGATCACCGCCCGTGAAGACGGATTGGTCGACCTGCGACTTGAGCTGCGTCGTATACCGGCCATCGACGAAAACCATGGCCTCGCTGCGTGTTACCAACGCGATGCCGGCCGAACCGGTGAACCCCGTCAGCCAGGACAGGCGCTCGGCGCATTCCGGCACATATTCTCCCTGATATTCATCGGCGCGCGGCACCAGAAAACCGTCGATAGCCAGCGCGTCGAAACCGGCGCGCAGCGCCTCGACACGGGCCTTGCCAAATTGCGGCGCGGATTTGTTTTCGAAGGTCTGGAACATGGGCGTCTTTCGGGAACTGTCATGAGGAAAGCGGTTCATTCACGCCGTCAAATCATTGGCGCACAACGACAATGCCACGTGGGCAAACCCGGTTTCAAGCCATATATGACAGAACCGATTACGGCGATAAATTGTGCATATTTTGCGAAATAAGTAATACTAGAAAACAAGTGACATGCATTTTACGCATATCAACCGTGAAATATCCCATCTAACCAAACAAAATCACATCGCTTATATCAAGATCAACACAGCGAGAGAAACACTCTCCTGGCAAAAAGGGATTTGAAGCAATGGCAAAATCTTTCCTCCGCGCCGCCTTCGATCGCGTTGTTGAAGCACGTGAGCGTCAGGTCAGCCGCCACGTCAACGCAGCACTTTTGAACCTTGACGACAAGTCGCTCGAAGCGCTGGGCATGAACCGCGCCGATCTGCGTCGCAAGGCAAAGTCCAGCTACGTATTCTGATCAAGTCAGGCGCGGCGATCCTCCCTCCACCGCGTCTGAACAGGAATACGTCGACCCGCTTGAGCAAGCGCCTCCCATATGCTCGCGGGTTCCAGGCGGCGCGAAAGCGCCGCCTTTTCTTTTGCCCGAAAGCAAGGTCGAAAGAGCGTCAGTCTTTGCGCAGATGCAGCGTCACCCAGCCGTTGCGCCAGATGGTGCGGATGTGAGAAAGCCGAGCGCCATTATAAGCGGCGAGAACCTTCCAGCGCTGTGACGCAAGAATGCCCGACAGAATGACAGTGCCGCCGGGCGCCAGATGCGTGACAAGCTGCGGCGCCATCTTGATCAGCGGCCGTGCCAGAATATTGGCGATGATGAGATCAAATGGACCATGCTTGCGGAAAGCATCGGAGTGAAAACCGGGTGCGGTTTCCAGCGCCATTCCAGACACGATGCCGTTCAGCCGCACATTTTCCTTGGCCACCTTGACGGCAATGGGGTCGATATCCGTCGCCAGTACGGGAATGGGGCGCATCTTGCGCACGGCAATCGCCAGCACGCCGCTGCCGGTGCCGAGATCGAGCGCGTTGCGCACCGTCCGTGCCCGCAAAACATCCTCGATCATTTCAAGGCAACCCGCCGTCGTGCCGTGATGGCCGGTGCCGAAAGCCTGCCCCGCCTCGATCTCGATAGCTAGATCATGCGGCTGCACCTTGTCGCGATCATGCGCGCCATGCACGATGAAGCGCCCTGCCCTGACGGGCTTCAGCCCCTCGAGCGACTTGGCGATCCAGTCGACATCGGGAACGATCTCTTTTTCGATGACGAGACCGGGAAATGCAGGCGCAAGCAAAGCGCCGACACGCTCGCGGAACTCATCCTCCTGCTCGGCCATCAAATAGACGGAGGCTTCCCAGATGTCGCGCTTCTCATCCACCTCGGTCGTGGCGATCGCAACATCCTCCTCGCCGAAATAATCCGACATGAGATCGAGGATTTCGCCGGCCTTGATTTCGGTCGTGGTGACGTAAAGTCGGATTTCGCTCACGGCGGGCTGCTTTCTCTGGCTGAGGTTGTTGTCTTGCCTTTGCCACAAAAGCTGCGCCAGTCCAATAAGCCTGGCGCAATTATGCCGGCTCTATCAGCCCTTCAGAAGATTCTGGAGCTTCTGCTCGGCAACTTCAGGGTTTTCGCCATAAGCGATGGTGCCTGAAAAACGGCCCTTGGCATCAAGCAGGATGACGGACGCAGTATGATCCATGGTGTAATCGCCATTCGGATCCTTCTCATCCACCGGCACCTTCTTGGCATAGATGCGATAGCCTTTCAGCGTCTCGGCAATCTTGTCGGCCGGACCGGTAATGCCGGTAATCCGCTTTGAAACGTTGGAAACATATTGCTGCATGATCTCGGGCGTATCACGCTCTGGATCGACGGACACGAAATAGGCCTGCATCTTGTCGCCGGCCGGGTCCACCTTTTCCATCCAGCCGTTCAGCTCGAACAATGTCGTCGGGCAGACTTCCGGGCAATGGGTGAAACCGAAGAACAAGGCGGTCGGTTTGCCCTGAAACGCCTTTTCGGTGATCGGCTGGCCGTCCTGCGCGGTAAGCGCGAAAGGCACGCCATAAGCCGTTTCCACCATCTCCTCACGGGTCTTCGTCATTTCGATCGTCAGCCAGCTGACGACGCCGGCAAGAACGACCACCACGGCCCACAATACGATGCGAATATTTCTCATTGTCCAATCCTACCCCGAAAGCCCGCAGCATATCGCAGGCCCTGGCAGACTGATAACGAACGGCGACGGCGACGGCAAATCAACTGGCCGTATTTGCAGGGAACCGCGCTGATTTGTCACAAAGCACAGACGGCCCAAACGATCACAGGCACCAGGCGATACCGCTCTGCACGGTGGAAAGGAAAATATCCGTGCTGTGCCGCACCCAGCCGTCGAAGGCAAGAAGCACGATGGCAAGCGAAGCGACGACCGCAAGACTTGCCAGAACAAACTTCAGCGGGTTGGAAACGAGTGCGTTCATACCACCATCATAACCTTTTTGCACCGACGCGAAAACCGCCAAAATACCGGGTTTTGCGTGGGAGAGCGCGGCAATTGTTAGGGAAAGTTTAAAATCTTGCTGTGCATTATGACCATAGCGGTTTTTAAAGCCTCGACATGATGTCTCCCGGTCCATGCCGGCCACCGCATAAAGCTCAATCCTGCGTGGGCCTGTTAGAGAGCCATAAGAGGAAACCTGCCGTCATGTCCAACGCCATCAAGCAATCCGGCGCATATCTCGAAATCGTTTCCTTCCATCTGGGCGATCAGGAATTCTGCATCGACATCATGGCGATCCGCGAAATCCGCGGCTGGGCGCCGGTTACCCCGATGCCGCACACGCCGCCTTATGTTCTCGGCCTCATCAACCTGCGCGGCGCCGTCATTCCCGTCATCGACATGGCCGGCCGCCTCGGCATGAAGATGACCGAACCATCCGAACGCTCCGCCATCATCGTCACCGATATCGGCGGCAAGCTGGTGGGCCTGCTGGTAGAACAGGTCTCCGACATGATGACCATCCGCTCCGAAGACCTGCAGCCTGCGCCGGATATCATTCCGGAAGAACAGCGCAGCTTCTGCCGCGGCATCGTGGCGCTGGAAAAGAGCATGGTCTGCTTCCTCAACCTCGACACCGTCATTGCGGACGAGCTGGCACGCGAAGCGGCTTGATCGACAGCGTGGATCACTGCAAGCTGCATGCGTGAGAAATCTTACGGTTTGCAGGGGAGTGGTGATGGAGAGAAACGTGTCTCCACACACGTCGTCATCCTCGGCCTTGTGCCGAGGATCCATCAATGCATCGTCGAGTCGCTAGGTCGTGGATTCTCGGGACAAGCCCGAGAATGACGGCGAGAGATTTACCACTCCAAGCTTCATAGAAGCAATCACGGCTTGCCCTTCTGCCACGTCACCTGCTGATTATAGAGCGGCACCGTGGAAATCGCCATCTTGGCCGAACCGTCGGTCAGTTCCCGCGCATGCACCAGATAGATCAGCGTGTCATTGGCCTTGTCATAGACGCGGCTGACGACGAGCTTCTTCCAGACCAGCGACATGCCCTGCCGGAACACCTCTTCCCCGCCCTTCGACAGATCGATGTCGCCGATCTCGACCAGCCCCGTCTGGCTGCAGGAAATGGCATTGTTGGAAGGGTCTTCGAACCAGTTGCCGTTCTTCAGCCGGTCGATGACGCCACGCTCGAAATAGGTAACGTGGCAGGTGACACCCTTGATCTTGGGATCGGCGATCGCCTCGATGACGATATCATTGCCGATCCAGTCGACCCCGACCTCACCCACGACCTGCGAATGCGCCGCTGTCACTGGAAGCAATGCCAGAAAGCCCGCAAACAAACCCGACAGAGTTTTCATCGTCATCGCATCTTCTCCGTTACGCTGCTTCAAACATAGGTGGGCGACACCATTAAGCAACCCGGGCGATGGCGCGTTTTTTCATGCTGCAGGGCTGGTAGCCGGTGGAGGTGAGACGGCCGGCGACCATGCCGATCTTTTCCGGCAGATCGCGGATATGGGCGACACGCATGGCCTTCGCCGCCGCAATCGATGCGGCAGCGCAGACAACCGCATCTTCGGCGGCATTGTGGTGCACGAAGCGCAGCTGGAGATGATGGGCAATCACATTCAGCTTGTGTGATTCCAGATGTGGCCAGACATGCCGGGCGATCTTGACGCTGCACAGATAGGAAAGATCAGGATAGGACTGCCGGTATTTGTCGAAGGACGCCCGCATGACGCTGAAATCAAAGGCGGCATTATGGGCGATCATGGTGGCGCCATGGAAGTCATCGATGAACTCTTCCATCACCTCAGGAAATTCCGGCGCATCCTCGACATCAGCAGGCCGAATTCCGTGCACGGCAATGTTGAAGGACGAAAACCGCATGTCCTTCGGGCGGATAAGACGTTCCTCGACACGAACGATATTACCGTCTTCAATCCACGCAAGCCCGACGGAGCAGGCGCTGCCCCGTTCCTCATTGGCGGTCTCGAAATCGATGGCGATGGTTTTCAAGAGTGATTCCCGTTGTTTCATTCCGGCATAAACCGGATTGGCATCAAAGAGAACCGGCCTCGGCTGAACGCGCTTGCGAAAGCATCCATTCGATGAGCGTCACCAGATCGGGATTATCAAGCATGCGTCGCGGATAAACCAGAAAATAGGCAAGCGTGCTGGCCATGTCTTTCCCGAAGGGCGCCATCAACGCACCTTCCGCAAGTTCGCGGGAAACAAGCGAACGGCGGGTCAGCGCAATGCCATGCCCGGCTTTCGCCGCATCCAGCGCGCCATTGCTGTCGATGAACACCGTGCCGCCGGAGGCATCGACATCGGATGCTCCCGCAGCCTCCAGCCAGCGTCGCCATTCATTGCGGTTTTCATCATGCAGAAGCGGCACGGCTTTCAGGTCCCCCGCCTCCTGAAGCGGTCCGTATTTCTCAAGAAGCTGCGGCGAACAGACCGGCAAAGTGCTGTCATCGATGAAACGGATGCTCTCTAGCCCTTCATAGCGGCCAAAACCGTGCCGCACCGCCAGATCGACATCGTCCCGCGAAAAATCCACCAGCCGGTTGGTCACGCTGATGCGGACGTCCACATAGGGGTGTTGCTGCTGAAAGGTCGGCAATCTCGGCATCAGCCATTGTATGGCGAAAGTCGGCGTGCAGCTGAGGGTCAGAACCGTGATTTCGGAGCGTGCCGTCAGTTCCGCCGTCGCCTCGCGCATCATCCGGAAAGCGGTGCGGAGCGCGCCGTAATAACGCTCCCCCTCCCGCGTCAGCTGGATACTGCGCGGCTTGCGGAAAAACAGCTGCACGCCAAGCCGCGTCTCCAGCTCCCGGATTTGCAGGCTGACCGCGCCGGGGGTGACATTCAGCTCGTTGGAGGCAAGCGTGACGCTACGATACCGCGCCGCGGCTTCGAAGGCCTGTAGTCCTTTGAGCGATGGAAGTTCCGCTGCCATGATTTAGCTAAACTCAATTATCTGACGAGAAACAATCGTTTGAAAAAATCATAAAACAGGGAGTAAATAGACGCAATGGGACATGAAAAGCTGCAGAAAACACGCAACGCCTGCTTGAGGTAAACTCAACCCATATCGGGTGGATGACGGCGGGCCTGTCTGCGACCATGTCAATAGTCAAGCCCTGGGAGACGAAGATGGCGATACAGAAACAGATGGATGCCCGCGAATGGGCGATGCTCGTCGCGCTGTCGCTGTTATGGGGCGGATCGTTCTTTTTCATCGGCGTCGCCGTTAAGGAATTACCGCCCGTCACCATCGTCACTTTACGCGTCAGCCTTGCGGCCACGGCGCTGCTGGTCGTCTGCCGCATCATGGGCTTTCGCCTGCCGCGCGAATGGGCGGTGTGGCGTGCCTTTTTCGGCATGGGGCTGCTCAACAACATCATTCCCTTCTGCCTGATCGTCTGGGGCCAGACCCATATTGCCAGCGGGCTTGCTTCGATCCTCAATGCCACAACGCCGCTCTTCACCGTCATCGTCGCGCATTTTCTGACCGCCGATGAAAAGATGACGGGCAACAAGCTCGTCGGCGTGCTGATCGGCTTCGTCGGCGTGGCGACCATGATCGGCCCGGCAGCCTTCGGCGGATCATCCGGTCTCTGGGGCCAGATCGCCATTCTCGGCGCGGCCATCTCCTATTCCTTCGCGGGCATATTCGGTCGTCGTTTCAAGGCCATGGGCGTACCGCCGTTGATGACCGCCACCGGCCAGATATCGTCCTCGACACTGATGCTGATCCCGGCCGCCCTTCTCATCGATAAGCCATGGATGCTCGCCATGCCGAGCCTCGGCACCTGGGGCGCGCTGATCGGCATCGCCCTCCTGTCGACCGCGCTCGCCTATCTCATCTTCTTCCGCATCCTTGCCAGCGCCGGCGCCACCAACCTCGCCCTCGTCACCTTCCTCATTCCCGTCAGCGCCATCCTGCTCGGTTCGCTGCTTCTCGGTGAGCAGCTGGAAATCAAGCACTTCGCCGGCATGGCGATGATCGCCGCCGGCCTTGCGGCAATCGATGGCCGGTTGCCGGCAAAACTGAGGAACTTGTTCCGCAACGTGCCCGCTTGACAGGACCACAGGGCAAAAGCATTCTGCGCCCATGATCGCTTCGCAACAGAAGACCACCCGTCGCCATACCATCACCGGCCATCCGGCAGGGAAAGGTATGTCGTCGCCTTAAGCGATCCATTTCCACCCTGCCAGTAAGAGCAGGGTTCGGACACCTGCTCCTTATGTGCCCAAGGAGACAGGCATGCAAAATGTGAAATTTGCCGACAATGAAGATAAACAGTTCCAGTTGAGCGACGTTGTCCTGCGCGCTGCGCGTTTGGACGATACCGAAGCTTTGACCGAACTGTTTAACCTGCCAGGGGTTCGTTACGGCACCCTTCGCCAACCGTTTCAGTCACTTGAAAAGACACGACAGGCGCTGGAAAATCGCGGCCCGACCGATATCTCCATCGTCGGCGAGTGGCGCGGAAAGATCGTTGCAAATGCAGCCCTGCGCCGCAGGGCAGGAAGGCAATTTCACGTTGCCGATCTGGCGATCAGCGTCCATGACGGGTTCGCGGGCAAGGGTGTAGGCTCGCATATTCTCGCAGCGCTGATCGACACGGCCGATAACTGGCACGATATCCGCCGCATCGAGTTGAACGTGTTTACCGACAATCTCGCGGCAATCAGGCTTTACGAGAAATTCGGTTTCGAACACGAAGGCACGCTGCGCAACGATGCCTATCGTGATGGAAAATACGTCGATGCCCACGTGATGGGACGGCTTCGATAGGCGGTCAGTTTTTCAGATGATCCTCAAACACTTCCCGAATGGTCCTTCGCGACCATTCGGCCATTTTTTCGTTCCGCCCTCGCTCGGAATCCAGCACGATCAGCGCCTTCCATAACGCCCAGCCGCGCCCGCGCTGCCATGTAGCCTCATCCAGATCCACCGCCCGGCGAAAAACAGCCCGGCTTTCCGCATCAAGCACATTCCACGCGAGAATGAGATCGGACGACGGATCGCCGACGCCGGAACTGCCGAAATCGATGACGGCCGACAGGCGCCCGCCCTGCACCAGCAGATTGCCCTCGGCAATATCGCCATGCACCCACACGCCCTGCCCCTGCCAGCGGCTCGAAAGTGCAAGCTGCCATATCTCCATGGCCAGCGCCTGATCCACTTCATCGGAAAGGCGTGCCGCTGAGGCCCTCGCCTCCTCCTCATAGACCGCTAGCGATCCGCCGCGATGAAAATTATGCGCGCCCGCAGGTGGACCAGCCGAAGCATCTATACCGTGCAGGGCTTGCAAAAACGCCGCCACATCGGTGGCGATGACCGAAAGATCAACACCGTCCAAATGGCGAGCGAGAGGTTCGCCCTCCAGCCAGCAATAAATGGACCAGCAGAACGGATAATCCTCGCCCGGCTGTCCAAGCGCCAACGGCGCTGGAATCGGAACCGGCAAAAGGGGCGCAAGCGCCGGCAGCCATCGGTGTTCCTTCTCTACCTGTGCCACATAGCGCTCAGCACTCGGCATGCGGATCAGCATCTCATCGCCGAGGCGAAAGCTGCGATTGTCCCAGCCGCTCAGTTCCACCGGCTGAACATCCAGCACCGCCCATTGCGGAAACTGGCTGTCGACCAGCGCCCGGACCTGCTGAGTGGTGACGACAATGCGGTCATCCATGCTGCGTTCCCCGTTTCAGGCGCGAACCTCTAGCGGTGCAAGACAACACAGCGATGACGGCACCTCAACCGCCGATCAACGCCAGCCACTCATCCTCGTCCATGGTCTGCACGCCCAGCTCCGCCGCCTTGGCAAGCTTGGAGCCGGCCCCCGGCCCTGCCACCAGAATATCCGTCTTTTTCGAAACGGAACCGGCCACTTTCGCGCCGAGGCTTTCGGCCCGGGCCTTCGCCTCATCCCGCGTGAATTTTTCCAGCGAGCCGGTAAACACCACCGTTTTGCCCGCCACAGGGCTGCCTTCGGTGGACGGCTTTTCAGCCTCTTTCGGCTGCAACTCCCGTATCAGCCGGTCGATGACATCGAGATTGCGTGGTTCCTTGTAAAACTCGATGATGGCGCGGGCCACGACCTCGCCGATGCCGTCGATACTGTTGAGTTCCGCCCAAGCGTCACTTGCCGGATCCGCCGCGGCCTTCATGGCCTCTTCGAAATGTTCATAGGTGCCATAGGAGCGCGCCAGAAGCTTTGCCGTGGTCTCGCCGACATGACGGATGCCGAGCGCGAAGATCAGCCGATGCAGATCGATCTCGCGGCGGGCATCGATGGCATCGAACAGCTTCTTGACGCTGACCTTGCCGAAACCGTCAATATTCTCGAGCTTGGTCAGGTGGGACGCTTCCTGCCGCGCCTTCAGCGTAAAGATATCGGGCGCAGTCTTGATAGAGAGCGCTGGATCATCACTTTCGAAGAAGAAATCGATCTGCTTGGTGCCCAGCCCTTCAATATCGAAGGCATTGCGCGAAACGAAATGTTTCAGATGCTCGACCGCCTGCGCCCGGCAGACGAAACCGCCGGTGCAGCGCGTGACCGAATCGAGCTTGCCGGTCTTCTCATTGCGTTCCCGCACCGCATGGCTGCCGCAGACCGGACATTTTTCCGGGAACGCATATTTCACCGCCTCGGCCGGGCGCTTCTCCAGCAGCACATCCAGCACCTGCGGAATGACATCGCCGGCGCGCTGCACGATAACAGTGTCGCCGATGCGTATGTCGTGGTCTTCAGGGCGAATACGCTCGCCGCTATTGCCGATGCCCTCGATGTAATCGGCATTATGCAGCGTCGCATTGGTGACAACGACACCGCCGACGGTGATTGGCGTCAATCGCGCCACCGGCGTCAGTGCGCCGGTACGACCCACCTGAATTTCGATGTTTTCAACCGTGGTGAAGGCCTGTTCGGCCGGGAACTTGTGCGCCGTGGCCCAGCGCGGGCTGCGCGAGCGGAAACCCAGACGTTCCTGAAGATCAAGCCGGTCGACCTTATAGACCACACCGTCGATATCGTAGTCGAGATCAGGCCGCGCAACGCCGATTTCATTATAATGTTCAAGCAATTGCTGGGCGGAGGTGAATCGCTTCATCAGCGGATTGACCGGAAATCCCCACTCCCGGAATTTCTCGACGATGCCATATTGCGTATCGGCAAGGCGTGCGGGCTGGCCGCCATTCGAGACCTCCCCCAGCGCATAGGCAAAGAACCGCAGCTTGCGTTTCGCCGTGACATTGGCATCAAGCTGGCGCAGCGAACCGGATGCCGTGTTGCGCGGGTTCACATAGGTCTGCTTGCCTTCGGCCTCCATCTGGGCGTTGAGCGCCATGAAATCGCTCTTGGCCATATAGACTTCACCGCGCACCTCCACCACATCAGGCGCGTCCGAAGGTAATTCGTTCGGGATTTCCTTGATGGTCCTGATATTGGCGGTGACATTCTCGCCGGTCGTGCCATCGCCGCGCGTCGCCGCCGTCTTCAGCTTGCCCTTCTCATAGCGGATCGACATCGAAAGCCCGTCGATCTTCGGCTCTGCGGTAAATGCGATGGAATCGTCAGGCAGATGTCCGAGAAAACGATAAACGGAACTGACGAAATCGCGCAGGTCCTCTTCCGAAAACGTGTTGTCGAGTGACAGCATCGGGCGGGCATGCACGATGGGCGCAAAGGTCGGCAGCGGTGTGAAGCCAACTTTTTTCGATGGGCTGTCGGCCCGCACCAGCGCCGGGAACGCCGCCTCGATAGCATCGTTGCGCCGCTTCAGCGCATCATAGTCCGCATCGGAAATCTCCGGCGCGTCCTTGCCGTGGTAAAGCGCATCATGACGGGCAAGCTCGGCTGCCAGAAATGCCAGCTCGGAAGAGGCCTCAAGCTCAGTCAGGTTTTCGACGGGAATCTGGTCTTTCGACATGGCGGCCTCTTTTCAGAATTACCGAACGCTTTTAGCCGAAATAAAACAGCAATAAAATCAGTTTTGCCGCCAGTCTCACAAGACGCACAACACCGAGGCGCTCTCGTAACGCTTTCGCGAGCAATCAGTCCTTGGCAGCCAGCAGACGGGCCGCCGCAGCCCTCGCCTCGTCCGTCACCGACGCGCCGGCAAGCATCCGGGCAATCTCTTCGGTGCGGTGTTTCGGTTCCATCGTCGCCACGCGGGTGGCAATGCGCTCACTGCCATCGCCAGATGGACCTTTGGAAATGAGAAGATGGGTTGCAGCCCGTGCGGCCACCTGCGGTGCATGGGTAACGGACAAAACCTGCACGGTCTTCGACAGACGACGCAGTCGCTGGCCGATGGCGTCCGCCACAGCACCACCAACGCCGGTATCGATTTCATCGAACACCAGTGTCGGTGCCGAACCGCGATCCGCCAGCGCCACTTTCAGCGCCAGCAGGAAACGGGACAATTCACCGCCAGATGCCACTTTCATGATCGGCCCCGGCCGTGTGCCCGGATTGGTCTGAACGTGGAATTCCACCGTGTCGATGCCATCCGCCGTCGCCTGCTCGGGATCGGAGGTTACCTCGACGGTAAATCGCGCCCGCTCCAGCTTCAGCGCCGGAAGCTCGGCCATCACAGCATCGGAAAGTGCGTCCGCCGCATGGCGGCGTTTGTCGGAAAGTGACTGGGCGGCACGGTCGAAATCGGCTTTGACAACGCCGAGATTGGCTTCCAGTTTGCCGAGCTTTTCTTCTCCGGCATCGAGATCGGCGAGATCAGCCACCATTTTTTCGGCCAGCGCCGGCAGGTCAGGCACGGCGACATTATATTTACGGCCGGCGGCGCGCAGCGCAAACAGCCGCTCCTCCACCCGCTCCAGCTCACGCGGATCGAATTCGGTGCGGCGCAACGCCGCCTCCACTTCCATCTGCGCATTGGAGAGGTTGTCCAGCGCGGCATCCAGCAATTGCACGGTGTCTTCCAGCAGCCCCGGCGCTTCGTGGCTTTTGCGCTCAAGCCGGCGCATCATGGATGCAATGACAGGCACGGGCGAGGCGTTGCCGTTCAAAAACTCACTGGCTTCCGCGATATCGCCGGCGATGCGTTCGGATTTCTGCATCACCGCCCGGCGCTCGGCAAGCTCCTCCTCTTCACCATCACGTGGCGAAAGTGTCTCCAGTTCCTCGACGGAAGATCGCAGGTAATCAGCCTCGCGGGCTGCCGCTTCCACCTTGGCGCGATGGGTCTTCAACGCACGCTCGGCGTCTTTCCAGATGCGGTAGAAACCCTGCACGGCGCGAGCCTCATCGCTCAGCCCGGCAAAGGCATCCAGCAGCGTGCGGTGGGCATCGGTATCGACAAGGGCGCGGTCATCATGCTGGCCGTGAATTTCCACCAGCAATTGCCCAAGCTGGCGCATCATCTGCACGCTGATCGCCTGATCGTTGATATAGGCCTTGGTCCGTCCATCGGCGGATTGCACCCGGCGGAAAATCAGATCGCCATCGTCATCAAGACCGTTTTCGCGCAGCATCAGCCGTGTCGGGTGATTGTTCGGCACTTCGAAAGCGGCGGTAACCTGCCCCTTCTCTTCGCCGTGGCGTACCAGGCCGCCATCACCGCGGCCGCCAAGCGCAAGGGAAAGGCTGTCGAGCAGAATGGATTTGCCCGCGCCCGTCTCACCCGTCAACACGGAAAGGCCCGCCTCAAAACCGAGGTCGAGCCTTTCAATCAGGACGATATCGCGAATCGAGAGCTGGACCAGCATGGCCTATGCCCCGTCTCAGGCGCCGATAAGCTTTTTGCCGGCGCGCGAAATCCAGGACCCCTTGTTTTCACGCGGCTCCAGCCCGTTGCCTTTCAGCAGCTTGAAGGAGTCCGCATACCATTGGCTGTCGGGATAGTTGTTGCCGAGAACGGCGGCCGCGGTCTGCGCCTCTTCGGCAAGACCCATCGCATAATAGGCCTCCGTCAGACGCGCCAGCGCTTCCTCGATCTGGTTGGTGTTCTGGTACTGCTCGACGACGATGCGGAAACGCGAAACGGCGGCGAGATATTCCTTGCGCTCAAGATAATAACGGCCGACCTGCATTTCGCGGCCGGCGAGCTGGTCGCGGGCGAAACGAATCTTGGCCTGCGCATCAGCGACATATTCCGAATCGGGATAGTCGTTGACGACCTTGCTCATCGCCTCGACCGTGCGCTGTGCTGCGCGCTGGTCCTGCGTCACGTCGGAAATCTGCTTCGAATAGGCAAGGCCGATCATGTACTGAACATAAGCGGCATCCTTGGAACGCGGATATTGCCGCAGGAAGCGGCTGCCATTGGTGATGGCCACGTCATTCTTGTTGGTGCGCGTCGCAATGAACGTCTGCATGACAAGCGCCTTCTGGCCCCATTCGGTGAATGGATATTGCTTGTCGATAGCCTCGAACTTGCGCGAGGCTTCCGTCATGTTGCCGGCGTTCATGTTGGCAAGCCCCTGCTTGTACAGAACGTCAGGCGGATCGGATTCGAAGCCGAGCTTGGTAATGTCGATATCCGGATCGGACTGGCAGGCCGTGACGACGACACTTGCACCGACCAACAACAACGAAACGGCGATCCCCCGCATCGTACCCTTCATCGCACCAGACCCTACATGCTTCATTCGACAGTTCCCACTTCCCGCGCAAATACATAAGCATCGGCTTTGCACTGGCGTTTCTAGCCATAAAAGCATCCGCAGGGCAACGCAATGATGACGCATTAACGCATTTTTATGGCATCCGCGCGCGCAATCGCATGAATATCAGGCGATATGACGAAACATCCCGCCCCGCATCATAAAAAAGCCGCCCCCAAGGGGAGCGGCTTTCCTGTCAATCAATAGCCTGCGAACAAACTCAAGCCGACCAGGGCGCAAATTCCGGCATGTTGACCGGTACGAATTCGCGGGCGCGCACCATCTGGTTGCGGGCAGCCGGAGCTTCGACGATCTCATAGGCGGAACGGTCGTTCAGCAGGGCCTTCAGCGCATTGGCATTGACCTTGTGGCCACCGCGATAGGAGCGATAGCAGCCGATGAACTGCGCGCCGGCAAGCGCCAGATCGCCCACGGCGTCCAGCGTCTTGTGACGGACGAACTCGTCCTTGGCGTAACGCAGGCCTTCCATGTTGATCACGCTGTTGTCGTCGGAAATGACGACGGAATTTTCAAGCGAAGAACCAAGCGCATAACCGGCAGCCCACAGACGCTCCACGTCACGCATGAAACCGAAGGTGCGGGCGCGCGACAGTTCGTTCTTGAACGTTTCTGCCGTCAGGTCGCCCTTCCAGGACTGCTTGCCGATCAGCGGCGTGTCGAAATCGATATCGACCTCAAAGCGTGTGCCGTCATAGGGACGGAATTCCGCCCAGGAGGCACCCGAATCGATACGAACCGGCTTGGTGACGCGAATATAACGGCGCTTCGCGCCAAGGTTCTTGATGCCGACCGATTCGATCGCCTCGATGAAAGGCGCGGAACTGCCATCCATGATCGGCGCTTCCGGGCCGTCAACCTCAACGACGAGGTTGTCGAGGCCCATGGCGTAAATGGCGGCCATGACGTGCTCGATCGTCGCCACTGACTGGGATAGCGAACGGCCGAGCACGGTGCACAGGTCGGTATTGCCGACATTGGCCGAAACCGCCTTCAACTCGGTGACGTTGCCATTGTCATGAAGGCGATGGAATACGATGCCCGTCCCAGCTTCTGCGGGCTGGAACGTCATGGAGACCGGATTGCCGGAATGCACGCCAATGCCTTTAAGCTGAACAGCATGTGCGATAGTTGTCTGAAATCCGAGCAGTCCGATAGTCATGCGTATATGCCTTGTTTTGCAAACCGCGCCGTTTGGTGAAGCGCCGTTCAAGTTTTAAAGCCGGTTTTGGCGACCGGCCAAGTCCGTATTTCCCCTTACCCAGCCTCATACATACGCACATGTAGGTGCCACGACAAATCACTGTTCGTTTCGGATTGTTACACGTGTAAATTATTGAAAACGCTAATTAATTTAGTGTTAATCACGCAAAATAAACGAAACGCCCGGGTCGTGAAACCCGGGCGTTTGAAGAGGCGGATGGAATCGCCTTTAGTTGGACTGGCGGCGCAGGAAGGCCGGAATTTCCAGCTGGTCGTCGTCGTGGTGGCTGGACGCTGCAGGCGTTGCACGGCCGTGGTCGTCAAGCTGGCCACGACGCGGTGCGTAGAGGCTGGCTTCCGGCGAAAGCGGCGCGCGGCGCTGCGGCGCCATGCTCGGCGCATCCATCATGTCGGACGGAACTTCTTCCTCTTCGCGGCGACCAAGCGAGTTGGTGATGCGCTTCAGAAGACCCATCGGGCCACGCTCTTCCTGGGCGGCAGGAGCGGCGCGATCGCGATGATCCATCTCGGCCTTCACGACCGGCGGGAAGTCCTCCACCTTCGGCATGCGGACAGGCTCTGGCTGGCGGGCAACCGGAGCAGGCTCCTGGTAGACCGGTGCCTGCGGCTGCTGCATACGCGGAGCGGCAACCTGTTCGGGAGCATGATAGACCGGTGCCGGAGCAACCGGAGCGGCCTGCTGAACCGGCTGAGCCGGACGAAGAGCCGCCGGCGCTTCAGCCGGAGCGGATGCGAACAGCTTGCTCTGCGGACGGAAGTCCTGAGACGGCTGCTGGTGAGCGGCAAAACCGAGTTCGCGTTCCATTTCAGCTTCCGCCGAACGGATGGTCTGGGCGATCTGGTCTACGGTCTTTGGTGCCTGCGATACTGCATGTGCAGGCTGAACTGCGGCCGGAGCAGGAGCAACGGCCGCGGAAGGACGGATAAGCGGCTTGGCGGCAGCAGCGCGCATTTCGGCAACGTTCTGTTCACCGATGCCGGCAACACGGTCAATGCCGGTCGCCACAACGGAGACGCGGATGAGACCTTCCAGAGCTTCATCGAAGGTTGCGCCGAGGATGATGTTGGCATCCGGATCGACTTCTTCGCGAATGCGGGTCGCCGCTTCGTCGACTTCGAACAGGGTAAGGTCGCGACCGCCGGTGATGGAGATCAGCAGGCCCTGTGCGCCCTTCATCGAGGTTTCGTCGAGCAACGGGTTGGCAATCGCCGCTTCCGCAGCCTGCATTGCGCGGCCCGGACCCGAAGCCTCGCCGGTGCCCATCATCGCGCGGCCCATTTCACGCATGACCGAGCGAACATCGGCGAAGTCGAGGTTGATGAGACCTTCCTTCACCATCAGATCGGTGATGCAGGCAACGCCGGAGTAGAGAACCTGGTCGGCCATGGCGAAGGCGTCGGCAAAGGTCGTCTTGTCGTTGGCAATGCGGAAGAGGTTCTGGTTCGGAATGACGATCAGCGTATCGACGGACTTCTGCAGTTCCTCGATGCCCTGTTCGGCAAGACGCATGCGGCGGCCGCCTTCGAAGTGGAAAGGCTTGGTCACGACGCCAACCGTCAGGATACCCTTGTTGCGGGCGGCCTGTGCGACAACAGGAGCAGCACCCGTACCGGTGCCGCCGCCCATGCCGGCGGTGACGAAGCACATGTGGGTGCCGTTCAGGTGGTCGATGATCTCATCGATGCATTCTTCAGCGGCGGCGCGGCCGACTTCCGGCTGGGAACCGGCGCCGAGACCCTCGGTGACGTTGACGCCGAGCTGGATGACCCGATCTGCCTTCGTCATGGTCAGAGCCTGCGCATCCGTGTTGGCGACGACGAAGTCGACGCCCTGGAGGCCAGCCGTGATCATGTTGTTGACAGCGTTACCGCCGCCACCGCCAACACCGAAGACGGTGATGCGTGGCTTCAGTTCGGTGATATCAGGCTTTTGCAGCTGTATCGTCATTTTACCATTCCTTTTTTCTCTGGCCGCATCGCCCCGCTGGCCGATTCTTGAAAACTCAACTCTGAAACCTCCGGCTTACGCCACGAGGCCACTCAAAAACTCTCTTTCAGCCATTGCCCCACCCGGGCTATCCGGCCGCTGCCCGTACCAAACGGCGAGAACATTCCGCCTTGCGCCGCATGAATTTCGATGTCCGCCACCTGCGGATAGATCATCAGTCCGCAGGCGGTTGAAAATGCCGGTCCCTTTGCCGCCACCGGAAGACCGGATACCCCCATGGGGCGACCGATACGAACGTTGCGGGCGAGAATGCGCCGTGCCGTTTCCGGCAGCCCCGTCAGCTGGCTTGCGCCGCCGGTCAGCACAACGCGCTTGCCGACGATGGGGCTGAAGCCGGACTTCTGGATACGATCACGGATCAATTCCAGCGTCTCTTCGATACGCGCCCGCACGATGCGGGTTACAAGGGCTCTTGAAACTTGCGATGGTTGATCGCGATCATCTTCGCCAATCGGCGGGATCGAAATCATGTCGCGCTCATCCGCG
Source organism: Agrobacterium burrii (assembly GCF_017313405.1). Lineage (NCBI taxonomy): Bacteria > Pseudomonadati > Pseudomonadota > Alphaproteobacteria > Hyphomicrobiales > Rhizobiaceae > Agrobacterium > Agrobacterium burrii. Next base: position 140,080 of record NZ_JAFLNA010000004.1, on the reverse strand, counting down.
CCATTCAGCAAAGCCGAACCATGCACCACCTTCAGTCTCTCCGCATCTTCGATTCGTGTCGAGAGGCCACGTGCAAGATCTGTCGTAACGTGATGGCCGCCAAGGCCGATCGCATCGGTGTGAATGAGCCGACCTTCGGCGAAAACCGAGATCGTCGTGGTGCCGCCGCCCATGTCGATGGCCGCACAGCCGAGTTCAACTTCATCGTCCACCAGCGCCGCAAGACCGCTGGCGTAAGGCGTCGCCACCATGCCTTCGACGGACAGATGGGCGCGGTTGACGCAAAGCTCGAGGTTCTTCAGCGCCGTGCGCTCAACCGTCACCACATGCATGTCGACGCCGAGAAGGTCGCCATACATCGAGAGCGGATCACGAATGCCACGCTCGCCATCCAGCGAATAACCCGTCGGCAACGAATGCAGGATCGCCCGGTCCTGACGCATGGACTGCTGGCTGGCCGCCACCAAAACCTTGCGCAGGTCGCTTGCCTCGACTTCCTGGCCGCCGAGATCGATGCTCGCGGTGTAGATATCGCTCGCCAGCCGTCCGGCAGAAACATTGACGATCAGGCTGTCGACAGTCAGGCCAGCCATGCGCTCGGCCGCATCGACCGAAAGACGGATGACGCCTTCAAGCGCGTCGAGATCGGCGATCACGCCGGATTTCACGCCGCGCGAGCGCTGGTGGCCGATGCCGATGATTTCGACCTTGTGGGTGCGGCCCGGCAGAATTTCGCTTTCCTGACGCGGCGTCAGTCGGCCGATCATGCACACGACCTTGGTCGAGCCGATGTCCAGCACCGAAACGATGTGGCTGCGCTTGGAGGAAAGCGGCTTCAGACGCGGCAGGCCGAAATGGGAAGAACCGAATAAGCTCATGTGTTCTTCTCCGCCTTCTTGAGAGCCTTGGTGCGCGCATCGACGGCGGTCTGACGACGGGCCGTCGCACCTTCGGTCAGCTGGATCGTGGTGCGGTCGGCGAGCCGGAGATCAACCGCGGCGACATCACGCGACAGAACCTTTTCCTCGAGATCGAGCCGCGCCAGCAATTGCAGCGCCTGCGGCAGATTTTCTTCGGGCAGCTTGACGACGATACCGTTGTCGAGATGCAGATCCCAGCGACGGCCGGCAATGCGGACATAAGCGCGGACACGGTTGCGGATTTCCGGCCAGTCGGCCAGTTGCCCGACGAAACCGGCGGCACCCGTTTCTGCGTCGCGTCCGACGAACAGCGGCAGTTCGGCGAATTTATTGTCACGCAGCGGCGCAATCACGCTGCCGCTTTTTTCGATCAGCGACAGTTCCGTGCCATGCTGCCAGATGCCGAAGGCCTGACGCTCCTTCAGGCGAACTTCCACCGTCTTGGGGTAAACCTTGCGGATATCCACATCTTCAACCCAGGGAAGCTGCACGAGCTTGCGGCGCGCCGCATCGATATCAAGCGCGATCAGCGACGTGCTGCCATCAAGGCCGAGAAGCTGGAAGACTTCGATTTCGGAGGTCTGCAGATTGCCGGAGACTTTCACGTCTTCAACCGCAAAGCCCGCGGCCGATGTCGTGGTCTGGGTGACGATGTTGGTGTGTCCGCCAAGCGACATGCCGTAAAGCCCGGTCACCGCGTAAAAGGCGATGGCCGAAATCGTACCGGTATGGGCGGGAATGTGAATGCGTCCGGTCGCAAGGCTGACACCGAAACGCACGAAGCGGCGCAGCGGACGCGGCAGCACCCTGCGATCGTCGGCATTGGCCGCCGCCGCATATTGCTCGCGCTTTTTCGCCGTCGATTTTTTGCCGGTCACCGCGAACACGAAGCGTCCTCCACCATCCAGCTGACAAGGTTACCAAAGGAGCGGCCCGCGTGAGCCGCCATTTCCGGCACCAGGGAGGTCGGCGTCATGCCCGGCTGTGTATTCACTTCAAGCCAGATAACTTCGCCATCTTCTGAGAAACGGTCGTCGTAACGAAAGTCTGAACGGCTTACGCCACGGCACCCGATCGCCTGATGCGCCATAACCGCCAATGTTTGAATCTTTTGGTAAATTTTCGGTGAAATTTCTGCGGGAATGACATGTTTCGAGCCACCAGCCGCGTATTTAGCGTCATAATCATAGAAATTGTGACCAAGCGGCACCACTTCAGTGACGCCCAACGCCTCGCCATCGAGCACACCACACGTCAGTTCGCGCCCATGAATATAGCGCTCTACCATGACCTGATCACCATAACGCCACTCGGACGAGGTGAGGATTTGCGGCGGATGCGACTGGTCTTCCTTGACGATCACAACGCCGAAGCTCGAGCCTTCGCGCACCGGCTTCACCACATAGGGCGGCGCAAGCGGATGTTCGCTGGTGAAATCGAAGCGGTTCATGACGCGCTCGGCAGCAACCGGGATACCAGCGGCGGCAGCAACCTTCTTGGCCTGCGCCTTGTCCATGGCAAGGGCGGAAGCCAGCACGCCGGAATGCGTATAGGGAATGGCGAGATATTCGAGAATGCCCTGAATGGTGCCGTCCTCACCGAAGGGGCCATGCAGCGCATTGAAGGCGACATCCGGGCGCAGCTCGGCGAGTACGGCTGCGACATCGCGCCCTACATCGACACGGGTGACCTGATAGCCCTCGCCTTCCAGAGCAAGCGCGCAAGCGTTGCCCGACGAGAGGCTGACCGGCCGCTCCGACGAAAACCCACCCAAAAGAACAGCTACGTGTTTGCCGCCCATCGAACCCTCTGACACCAACTCTCCGTTACGAACCACGCCCGAACCGACCGAATTTGACGGACGGTGATTCTGGCACATGACCCTTGAGATCAGTTAAACGCCATTAAGGTTAATGAATCGTTTACTTTCGTTAACCGCCGCGCCCAACATGCCGAGTTCCATTAAAGAATCAGCATCGATCCGGATTCCCTCCTTGGAATCAGAGAGTTGCACCGATTGCAACATGCAGGTTTTGAATGGTCGGAAATAAAATCCGCATACGGCACCTGTCCGCGCCCGCTAAAGGCAAGAGACAAACGTTAACGACGCGCGTTTTTCCACGGCTAAATCATCTGGCGTTTCAGCGCTTTAAATCCGGGGCCTGAATCAGTCTCTCAAACACTGAATGACGACATGCACCAAGCCAATGCGCCTGCGATCACATTATCTGCTTTATTTCTTTTTTAGCATTTCAAAAGAACGAAAATTGCGTTAACGCAGTCATCGCCTCCCAAGGGCATGACATTCCAATCATCCGAAATGGAACCAATACCATGACTGACGCGATATCTCCGATATCGCCGACAGCTGGCAATTCGAACGTTGTAAAGACAAATTCGCCTGCACGAGTTCTCACTGCCAGCCTGGTCGGCACGACCATCGAGTTTTTCGATTTTTATGTTTACGCCACGGCCGCAGTGCTCGTGTTCCCGACATTGTTCTTCCCGAACAGCGACCCGACAACGGCGCTCCTGGCGTCCTTCGCCACCTTCTCCATCGCCTTTTTCGCCCGTCCACTCGGCGCGGTGGTCTTCGGCCACTATGGTGATCGCGTCGGCCGCAAGACCACGCTTGTCGCAGCCCTTTTGACCATGGGTGTCTCGACGGTCGTCATTGGCCTGCTGCCGTCCTATGAAACGGCAGGCGTTCTTGCGCCGCTGTTACTGGCGCTGTGCCGCTTCGGTCAGGGCTTCGGCCTTGGCGGTGAATGGGGTGGCGCCGTCCTGCTCGCCACGGAAAACGCTCCGCCCGGCAAACGCAGCTGGTACGGCATGTTCCCGCAGCTTGGCGCACCCGTGGGCCTGTTCCTCTCCTCCGGCGTCTTCTGGATCCTTCTGCACTTCATGTCGCAGGAATCGCTCTTAAGCTGGGGCTGGCGCATTCCCTTCGTCGCCTCGATCATCCTGATTGCGGTCGGCATGTGGGTTCGCCTGTCGATCACCGAGACGCCTGCCTTCCAGCAGGCGATCGAAAAGGAAGAGCGTGTTGCTGTGCCGGTCGTGGAACTATTCCGCAGCCACAAGCGCAGCCTCGTGCTCGGCACCTTCGTGGCGCTGGCCACCTTCGTATTGTTCTATATTGGCACTGCCTATCTGCTGTCCTACAACGTCAAGGTTCTGAAAATTCCGTTCCTCGACGCGCTGGAAGTGCAAATCCTCGGCTCCATCGTCTTCGGTATCTTCATCCCGATCGCCGGCAAGCTTGCCGAGAAATTCGGCCGTCGTGAAATCCTGATCCTGACGACGGTGCTGATCGCCCTGTTCTCCTTCCTGCTGCCCAGCCTGATGACAGGCGGCGAAGGCTCGATCTTCATCTTCGCAACGCTTGCGATGATGCTGATGGGCATGACCTACGGTCTGATCGGCACGGCGCTCGCCGCCCCCTTTCCGACCCGCGTGCGCTACACCGGCTCGTCCATCACCTTCAACATGGCCGGCATCTTCGGCGCATCGCTTGCGCCCTACATCGCCACATGGCTGCAGGTGAATTACGGCATGGGATATGTTGGTTATTACCTCTGCGTCTCCGCCATCATCACGCTCGCCTGCATTCTTCTGTCCCGCAAGGACGAAGTCTGAGCCGCACAGATACTGACAGCAAAAAGCCCGCGAAACTCTCGTTTCGCGGGCTTTTATTTGGATACTTAGCGATCCGGATGTTTGTAGTGGTCGTAAGCCAACCAGCCCAACCCTATTGCCGAGACCAGCCAGGGAAATACGTACCAGATGAATATCTGTGAGGTCATAGTCTCAAGCCTCCAAGCACACGTCTCGCATTAAAGTGTAGTGCAACAGCGCCGATAATCTAACCTGCCATGATGGCGGCACTGAAAATATTCGCCGACGCTGGCGTCAATGACAATGCCTGACCAACTACACCCAAGGCAATAAAGGCTATAGAAAGCCGGTTAGCGCGTTGGCCATAAGCTTGCGGCGGTCGTTGGAAACAATGTCCAGCCGGCACCGTTCCCGCTCGTCCTCAACCGTTGCAGCTTCGCCGGCCATTCATCCTCAAGCCCCTAGGAAAGGCTCCACTTCCCGGCCCGGCATGAACAGGCCAAGGCGCTTGATTTCCCATTCAAGCCTTATGCCCGACTTCTCGAACACCCGCTTGCGAATGGTTTCACCCAGATATTCCAGATCGTAACCGGTCGCATGGCCGGTATTTATCATGAAATTGCAATGCAGCGATGACATCTGCGCGCCGCCGATGACCAGACCACGGCCGCCCGCCTCATCGATCAGTTCCCAGGCAGAGTGACCTTCGGGGTTCTTGAAGGTGGAACCACCGGTCTGTTCGCGGATCGGCTGTACGGTCTCGCGGTGGTGACGCACGGCATCCATATCGGCGCGGATTTTTACCTTGTCTTCCGGATAACCCTCAAACAGAGCACCGGTGAAAATCAGGCCCTTATCTGCGCCGGAGTGGCGGTAGCTGTAGCCCATATCCGCGTTGGACAGCACATGCTGGTTGCCCTGACGGTCCACCGCGTAAACTTCCACCACCCGATCGCGCGTCTCGCCGCCATTGGCGCCCGCGTTCATGCGCAGCGCCCCGCCGATGGAGCCGGGAATGCCGTAAAAGAAATGGAAACCGCCAATACCGTTATCCATGGCCATGGCGGCAATATGTTTGTCCGGGCAGATCGCGCCGGCCTTGATACGGTTCTCGCCGGCAAGTTCCACCTGGCCGAAACCCTTGGCGGACAGACGAACGACAACGCCCGGAATGCCGCCATCGCGCACCAGAAGGTTTGAGCCGACGCCGACCACGGTCAACGGCACGTCTTCCGGCAGAATTTTCAGGAAGGCAATCAGATCGTCGGTATCGTGCGGCTGGAACATGACTTCCGCCAGACCACCGGCTCTGAACCACGTCACGCGGTCCATGGGCGCATCCGGTGTCAGACGTCCCCGCAGTTCATTTACCCCTTCGCCGAGCCTCCCCAGCAATTTAACCCCATCGACCTGTCTCATTCAGACTTTCCTGATATGCTCTTCAATTCAGAGGGCAGCACCGCTGCCCATTGCGTGATGTTTCCTGCCCCCAAGAGAACCACGAAATCACCCGGTTTCGCAATGGCTGCAACCTGTGACGCAAGGTCCTCCCGCTTTTCGAGAAAACGGGCGTCGCGGTGGCCGGCAGCCTTGATGGCCGAAACCAGCGCTTCCGAACTTGCGCCTTCAATCGGATCTTCGCCCGCAGCATAGACCGGAGCAAGAATAATCGTGTCGGCATCGTTAAAGCAATGCGCGAAATCGTCAAACAGGCTGGAAAGTCGGCTGTAGCGGTGTGGCTGGTGCACGGCGACGATGCGGCCCTTGCAGGCTTCCCGCGCAGCCGCCAGAACGGCCTTGATCTCAACCGGATGATGACCGTAATCGTCGAAAACCTGCACGCCATTGGCTTCGCCCGTCAGCGTGAAGCGGCGCTTGACGCCCGCGAAGGAGGCAAGCCCCTTCTTGATATCGGCTTCCGAAATGCCGAGGCGATTGGCAACGGCAATCGCCGCCGTCGCATTCGAAACATTGTGGCGGCCGGGCATCGGCAGAACGAGATCCGTGAAAGAGAATATCTTGCCGGTGCGGCGACGACGGATTTCCACATCGAAGATCGACCGCGTGCCGTCGATACGCACATTCGAAAACCGCACGTCGGCCTGGGGGTTCTCGCCATAGGTGATGACCTTGCGGTCCTCGATCCGGCCGACCAGCGCCTGAACTTCGGGATGATCGAGGCACATGACGCCGAAACCGTAAAACGGCACGTTCTCGACGAACTGCCGGAATGCGGCGCGCACGGCGTCGAAATTGCCGTAGTGATCAAGATGTTCCGGATCGATATTTGTAATGACGGCCACATCGGCCGGAAGCTTCAGGAAAGTACCGTCGGACTCGTCGGCTTCTACCACCATCCACTCGCCCTCGCCCATGCGGGCGTTGGTGCCATAGGCATTGATGATGCCGCCATTGATGACGGTCGGATCGAGATTGCCGGCCTCCAGCAGCGTCGCGACCATGGAGGTCGTCGTGGTCTTGCCATGGGTACCGCCAATGGCGATGGCGTTACGGAAACGCATCAGCTCGGCCAGCATTTCGGCACGGCGAACGATCGGCAGGTGCTTTTCCCGCGCCGAGATCAGTTCCGGATTATTCTTCTTGATGGCGGTGGAAACGACAACGACCTCCGCATCACCGAGATTATCTGCGGTATGGCCGACGAACACCTCGATGCCCTTGTCGCGCAGGCGCTGCACATTGGCGCTGTCGGACTGGTCCGAGCCCTGCACGCGGTGGCCAAGATTATGAAGCACTTCGGCAATGCCGCTCATGCCGATCCCGCCTATGCCGATGAAATGGACAAGGCCTATGGCTTTCGGCATCTTCATGCATCAACTCCTTCAATGTTCTTTTTAAATTCTTGGACGGATCGGCCTTCGGCAATCGCCTCCACCAGATCGGCCAGCACATCCGCCGCATGCGGCTTTCCGGTCGCCTTGGCCGCCGCCGCCGTTGCGGAAAGACGGTCCGGCTCCGAAAGCGCCGATGAGAGGAGGCTGGAGAGCTTCTGCGGTGACAGTTCCGCCTGCTTGATGACGCTTGCGCCGCCCGCTGCCGAAAGTGCTGCGGCATTGGCCGCCTGATCATGATCCAGCGCATGCGGATAAGGCACGAGGATCGACGGGCGACCAATCACCGAAAGCTCCGACACCGTCGAAGCGCCCGAGCGGCTGATGACGAGATCGGCCTCAGCGATGCGCGAGGCCATGTCACCGAAGAAGGGCGAAACGTCAGCCTTCACACCGAGCTTCTGGTAGGAGGCTATCACGCTGTCCTTGTCTTCGGGTCGGGCCTGCTGGGTCACGACGACGCGCTTGCGCTGCTCGTCCTTCATCAGGCAGATCGCTGCCGGAACGGCGCTCGAAAAGAACTGCGCGCCCTGGCTGCCGCCAAAAACCACCAGCTGGAAAGGCTCCCCCGTCTGCGACGGCGTATAGGGAATTTCAGAGGCCACCAGCACCGCCGGGCGCACCGGATTGCCTGTCGCCACCGTCTTGTCGGAATATTGACCGTTGGCGGGCGGCAGGAAACCGCCGGCGATTGCCTTCACGCGGGCAGCCAGCGCCTTGTTGGCGCGGCCCATCACCGCATTCTGCTCATGAATGATTGAGGGAACGCCAAGCCCGGTGGATGCCAGAAGCGGCGGCACGGTGGGATAACCGCCGAAGCCGACCACCGCGACCGGTTTCAATTTCGTCACAAGCCGACGCGCCGCACGCAAGCCCACCCACAGCTTCCAGAGCGATCGCGCCACGGAAATCGGGTTTTTCGAGCCGATGGTGGCCGAAGGCACCACATGGATTTCATCCGCCGGGAACTTGCCGGCATAACGCTCGGCGCGGCTGTCGGTGACGAGATGCACCTGATAACCGCGCGCTTTCAGCGTATGCGCGAGCGCCTCTGCCGGAAACACATGGCCGCCGGTTCCACCGGCGGCAAGAAGAACAATACCCTTGCTCATGATCGTTTACTCCGCAGGAACGCCGGAACCGACGCGGAAGAAGCTGCGCTCCTGCGCCCGCTTTTCAGGTCTGTGGCGTGTCAGCGCCAGAAGGAAACCGGCCGTGACGCAGATCGCCATCATCGACGAACCGCCATAGGAAATCAGCGGCAGCGTCATGCCCTTGGCGGGCATAAGCTCCAGATTGACGCCGATATTGATCATCGACTGCATGCCGATCTGCAGCACGAGGCCAGCCACTGCAAAACGGCAGAAATCGTCCTTTTCCTTGAACGCATGCGAAAGGCCGCGCAGCACGATGAAGGCGAAGATCGCAACGAGGAACATGCAGAAAACGATGCCGAATTCTTCAGCAGCAACCGAGAAGATGAAGTCGGTATGGCTGTCGGGAATGATGCGCTTGACGATACCCTCGCCCGGGCCGCGTCCGAACCAGTCACCGCGAATGATCGCCTCACGTGCGGTATCCACCTGGAAGGTATCACCTTCGCCGGTCCAGAAACGGTCGATACGACCCGCAACGTGCGGCAACATCAGATAGGCGGAAATAATGCCGCCGACACCGACGCCACCGAGCATGATGATCCAGAACCACGGCACGCCCGCCATGAAGAACATGCCGCCCCAGACAACCGAGGTCAGGATCGTCTGGCCGAAGTCCGGCTGGGCGATCAGGAGTGCTGCCACGATGCCGAAGGTGATGATGGCGAAGAGATTGCCGGGAATTTCAGGATGGCGCGCCCGTTCGGCAAACAGCCAGGCGCAGACGATCACAAAGGCAGGCTTCATGAATTCCGAAGGCTGGATCGAGAAGGTGCCGATGGAAATCCACCGACGTGCACCCTTGACCTCGATGCCGAAGAACAGCGCGAAGATCATCATCAACAGCGCGGCGATCAGCATGATGACCGCAACACGCCTGACCTGACGGGGCGACAGGAAGGAAAGGCCGACCATGATCGCCAGCGACGGCACCATGAACATCGCCTGACGTTCAACGAAGAAGAAGCTGTTGAGACCGATACGCTCGGCAACCGCAGGCGACGCCGCAAAGGACAGCATCAGGCCGATGCCCATCAGTGCGACGAACGCCGCCAGAAAGAAACGGTCGATAGTCCAGAACCATTCCGCGACCGGACCGCGATCAACTCGGCTTACCATGGCCTTCAGCCCCCTTTTCCAGAGTGAACGAGCATCGTCACGCCGTCGAGCGCCGCGACCAGCGCGACAAACGAATCACCTCTGATTTCAAAGTTCTTATATTGATCGAAGCTTGCGCAAGCCGGGGATAACATCACGACATTACCGGCCGTCGCATCTTTTTCCGCATTGGCTGCCGCATGCTGCACAGCCTTGTCCAGCGTGCCGGATATTTCATAAGGCACCGCCTCGCCGAGCGTCGCGGCAAATTCCGCCGCCGCCTCACCGATCAGATAGGCCTTGGCGATGTGAGGAAACAGCGGCGACAGGCTGGTTATGCCACCCGCCTTGGGAAGACCGCCGGCGATCCAGTAAATCCGCTCATAGCTTGAAAGCGCCGGTGCCGCAGCATCGGCATTGGTCGCCTTGCTGTCATTGATGAAGGTGACGTTGCCACGCCGGCCGACTGGCTGCATGCGATGTTTGAGACCGGGGAAGGATTTGAGACCGGCACGAACCTCATCTTCCGAGACGCCAACAGCAAGGCAGGCGGCAATCGCGGCCGCCGCATTCTGCGCATTGTGGCTGCCACGAAGGGTCTGGATACCATCAAGATCAACCAGCAGCGAAAATGTGCCGCCATGCGCCCGCAGGATACGGCTGCATTCGGCATAAAGACCCTCGGACACGACATTGCGCTTGGAAATGCGCTCCACCTTCACGCCGGCGCGCTCGATGCGGTCGGCAATCAGCGTCGAATGGCTGTCATCCACGCCGACGATCGCAGTGTTACTGCCAGCGACCAGCCGTTCCTTGACGTCGGCATAATGCTGCATCGTGCCATGCCGGTCGAGATGGTCAGGCGTCAGATTGAGAAGGATACCGGCAGTGGGATTGATCGTCGGTGCCAGATCGATCTGGTAGGACGAGCATTCGACGACGTAAAAACGTTGCGCTTTCGGCGGATCGAGGCTCAGCACCGCCGTGCCTATATTGCCACCGAGCTGCGTATCGCGGCCTGAAGCCTTGAGAATATGGGCGATCAGCGCCGTCGTCGTGGACTTGCCGTTGGTGCCGGTGATGGCGATAAACGGGCAATCCGGCGCATGGGCGCGACGTTCGCGAATGAAAAGCTCGATATCGCCGATGATCTCGACGCCTGCCGCACGCGCAAGGTCAACCGACCAGTGCGGCTTCGGATGCGTCAGCGGCACGCCCGGCGCCAGCACGAAAGAGGACATCGAGGACCAGTCAATCGTGCGAAGGTCCGCCGTGGTGATGCCTTCAGCCTGCGCCTTGGCGACGCTGTCTGGATTGTCGTCGAAAGCAACAACATCCGCACCACCGGCCACCAGCGCCCGGGCCGTGACGAGACCCGAACCACCAAGCCCGAAAAGCGCGACCTTCTTACCTCTAAACGACGTGACCGGGATCATCGCTCACCTCAGCTTCAGGGTGGCGAGGCCAAGCAGTGCGAGGCCAACGGAAATGATCCAGAAACGGATAACCACCTGGCTTTCCGTCCAGCCTTTTTTCTCGAAATGATGGTGGATCGGGGCCATCAGGAAGACGCGCCTGCCGGTGCGCTTGAACCAGAAGACCTGGATGATGACAGAGAGCGTTTCCATCACGAACAGACCGCCAACGATGACCATGACGATTTCATGCTTGGTAGCGACTGCGATAGAGCCGATAAGACCACCAAGCGCCAGCGAACCCGTGTCGCCCATGAAGATGGCGGCGGGCGGCGCGTTGAACCACAGGAAACCGAGGCCCGCGCCGATGACAGCGCCGACGATGACGGCGAGTTCACCCGTGCCGGGCACGAAATTGATCTGCAGATAGTTGGCGAAAACCGCGTTGCCGGCGAGATAGGCAATCACGCCGAAGGTGGCGGCGGCGATCATGACGGGCACGATGGCCAAACCATCGAGACCATCCGTCAGGTTCACGGCATTGCCGGCGCCGACGATGACAAAAGCACCGAACAGCACGAAGAAATAGCTCAGATTGATCACGAATTCCTTGAAGAAAGGAAAGGCGATGGAGCTGCCGAGCGTGCCGCCATGCGGCGCGGAGGCGAGCGCCATCTTCATCATGAAGAACACGGCAATCGCCGCGATCAGGAATTCAAAGCCGAGACGGGCCTTGCCGGAAAAACCCTTGTCGCTCTGCTTCGTCACCTTGAGGTAATCGTCATAAAAGCCGATAGCGCCGAAACCGAGTGTCACCATCAAAACTGCGACGACATAGACATTCGACAGGTCACCCCAGAGCAGCGAACCGCCGAGAATACCGGCAAGGATCATCAGCCCGCCCATGGTCGGCGTACCGGCCTTCTTGAAATGGGTCTGCGGCCCGTCGGCGCGGATCGGCTGGCCTTTGCCCTGGCGAACGCGCAGCGAGTTGATGATTGCCGGTCCGAACAGGAAGACGATCAACGCAGAGGTGAACATTGCGGCACCCGCCCGGAAGGTGATGTACCGGAAGAGGTTGAAGACTTGAACTTTATCCGACAGTTCGACGAGCCAGATCAGCATATTTGCCCTTTCAAAAGGCTATTTCAGACTTGGCGTTCCGTCTCGGGGAATGCCGGATACTTGTCAAGCAGGGCGGCGACAATCTTGCCGAAACCAAGCCCCAGTGACGATTTTACCATGAGCGCGTCTCCCGGTTGCACCCATTGCAGGGCGAAATCGGTGAGTTCCGCCGTCGTCGGGAACCAGATGACGGTGACGCTATCAGGCAATGCGTCGCGAAGAGCGGCCATCGCCTCACCCGCCAGCCAGACATGTTCGATACCAGCCGCCAACAACGGCCCGGCCAGTTCTTCATGCAGCTGCGCGGAAAATTCACCCATCTCCAGCATGTCGCCGAGAACCGCAACACGCCGGCCGTGGCCCTGCGTTTCGGTTTCCGCCAGCACGGCAATCGCCGCCCGCATGGAGGCCGGGTTGGCATTATAGCTCTCGTCGATCAGCAGGAAGGAGCCGCCTTCGATCGTCAGGCGATGGCGCTGGCCACGCCCTTTCACCGCCTCGAGTGTTCCAAGCGCCTCAAAAGCCCGATCTAGGTTGGCGCCGGTCACAGCGACGGCACCGAGCACGGCCATGGCGTTATCGGCAATGTGACGGCCGGGAACGTTCAGGTGCAACTCGCTGGTCTCACCGTTCAGGATCGCCCAGATGGTTGAACCCGAAGGCGTGCTTTCGAAATCGGCAAGCCGGAAATCGGCCTTGGCGTGCTGCCCGAAGGTCAGAACATGTTCGATGCCTTGATCCTGTGCAACCTCTTCAAGCTGCTCGAACTGGGCGTTGTCGCGGTTGAGAATGACGGAGCCGCCGCCCTCCAGACCCTCGAATATTTCCGCCTTGGCAGCCGCGATCTCTTCGATATTCTTGAAATTGCCGAGATGGGCGGCGGCGATGGTGGTGATGATCGCCACATGCGGGCGCACCATCTTCACCAGCGGCCGGATTTCGCCGGAATGGTTCATGCCGATTTCGAACACACCGAATTCAGTATCGGCGGGCATGCGCGCCAGCGTTAGCGGTACGCCCCAATGGTTGTTGAAGGAAGCGACTGCCGCGTGAACCCGTCCCGACGGCTCCAGAGCCTGCCGCAACATTTCCTTCGTCGTCGTCTTGCCGACCGAACCGGTCACCGCGATGATGCGCGCCGACGTTCTTTCACGTGCTGCAATAGCGAGCTTGCCGAGTGCGGCGAGAACATCCTCGACCACGATCATCGGCACGGTCAGCCGACCGAGCGCCGGCAGCTTGCCTTCGGCCACCACCAGAAGGCCGGCACCATTCGCAACGGCAAAACTGGTATAATCATGGCCATCGACCCGATCACCCTTGATGGCGAAGAAGGCCTCTCCGGGTTTAACGGTCCGGCTGTCGATGGAAATGCCGGTGATTCCGGTCGGCAGGTTGCCCACCGGGCGTCCTGCCGTGATGGCGATCATGTCGGCGACTGTCCATAACCAGCTCAAATCTTCAATCCTTCCAGCGCGGAGCGCACCTGTTCATGATCGGAAAACGGCAGCGTCACCGAACCGACGATCTGCCCCTCTTCATGCCCCTTGCCCGCGACGATCAGCGTATCGCCGTTTGAAAGCAGCGATACCGCATGGTGGATAGCCTGCGACCTGTCGCCAATTTCCACTGCACCCGGTGCCGCCGCCATGACTTCGGAACGGATCGTGGCTGCGTCTTCCGAGCGCGGATTATCGTCGGTGACGATGACAATGTCGGAAAGCCGCGTCGCCACTTCACCCATGATCGGGCGTTTGCCCTTGTCACGGTCACCGCCGCAACCAAACACGGTGATGATGCGGCCCGACGTGAAAGGTCTGACCGAAGTCAGCACATTTTCCAGCGCATCCGGCTTGTGGGCATAATCCACATAGGCAAGCGCGCCGTTCTTTGTCTGGCCCACCAGCTCCAGCCGGCCGGCAGCGCCGATCAGCTTTTCAAGCGCCTTCATCGCTACAGTGGCGGAAACGCCGGTGGACATGGCAAGACCGGCCGCAACCAGCGCATTGGCCACCTGAAAATCGCCGGCGAGCGGAATATCCACCTCGTGGATCACGCCGTCATGATGCACTTCGATCATCTGCCGGTGACGGAAATGCTCCACCCGTTTCAGCGTCAGGTAATCGCCGTTGCGGCCGACCGTGCGAACATCAAGGCCCGCATCACCAGCGGCGCGGATCGCCTGCTCCGACCAGGGATCGTCGGCAAAGATCACCGCCGGCGCACCTTTTTCCATCAGCGTGTCGAACAGCCGCATCTTCGCGGCCATATAGTCCTCAACGGTCGGATGATAATCCATATGATCGCGGCCGAGATTGGTGAAACCGGCAGCCGCAAGCTTCACGCCATCGAGGCGGCGCTGGTCGAGGCCGTGGCTTGAAGCCTCCATCGCCGCATGCGTCACGCCTTCGGCGGCAAGCTCGGCCAGAAGCGCATGCAACGTCACAGGGTCGGGCGTCGTCAGCGCACCATAATCCTCGCGGCCCGGAGCGATGACGCCAGTCGTGCCGATCTGCGCGGCCGCATGGCCGGCAAAGGCCCAGATCTGCCGCACGAAGGAGGCGACGGACGTCTTTCCAGCCGTGCCGGTGACGGCAACCATGGTTTCAGGCTGTTTTCCATAAAACCGGGCGGCGGCAAGGGAGAGATAGAGGCGCGGATCGGTGACAGCGAGGACCGGCACATCGGCCTCCACCGCATGTGCGGAAACGACGGCGACCGCACCCTTGGCAACCGCGTCTTTCACATAGGCCGCGCCATCCGCCTTGGTGCCAGCGACCGCCACGAACAGGCTGCCGGGCTGAGCCTTGCGGCTGTCTGCGGTTATTCCCCCGATTTCGATCGCCCCGATCTCAGACAGGAGCAATTCTTTCAATTCCGGAAACGCGTTTCCGGATATATCTCGCAAATTCATCGACTGTGTCCGTCTTGTCCCCCCGGCGCGAATCGCCGGAACATCATAAGCTCTAACAATCAATAAGACACGAGCAAGGCCGAGCCATCCTTGCCGAACTTCGGCTTCACGCCCAGAACCGCTGCGGTGCGCGCGATAATATCGCGCACCATCGGCGCTGCGGACGTGCCGGCAAGTGCTGCGCCATTGCCCTTGTCCGTCTTCGGTTCATCGATGAAGGTCAACACCACATATTGCGGGTCGTCGATCGGAAAGGCTGACAGGAAGGCGTTGAAGTTCTTGTCACGCACATAACGGCCATTGACGACCTTGTCCGCCGTGCCGGTCTTGCCGCCAACGTTGAAACCGTCGACGCGCGCATTGCGGCCCGATCCGTTCACACCGTTCCATTCAAACAGGAAGCGCATATCCTTGCTGGTGGTGGGTTTCAGAACTTGCTTGGCCACCAGATCCGCCTGTTCGCGGGTGCGCGGCAGGAAGGTCGGCTCGATCAGTTTGCCGCCATTGACAAGGGCTGCACCTGCAACCGCCGTCTGCAGCGGCGTCGTCGAAACGCCGTGACCGAAGGAAATGGTGATGGAGTTGATCTTCTTCCATTCACGCGGCTGCGATGGCAACGCCACTTCAGGCAATTCGGTCTGCATGCGGGTTAAAAGCCCGAGCTTCGTCAAAAACTCCTTGTGGCCTTCGGTGCCGACAGTGTCGGCGATCTTGGCCGTACCGATATTGGACGAAAACTGGAAGATTTCCGGCACCGACAGAACGCGGTTCTTGCCATGGAAGTCCTTGATGGTGAAACCGCCGATCCGGATCGGATAACGGGCATCGAAACTGTCACCCAGACGCACGCGGCCAGAATCGAGGCCCATGGCGATGGTGAAGGACTTGAAGGTTGACCCCATTTCGAACGTGCCGTTCGACATGCGGTTGAGCCAGCCCTCTTTCGCGCCTTCGGCCGGGTTGTTCGGATCGTAATCCGGCACGGAGGCCATGGCGAGAACTTCACCCGTATGCACATCCAGAACGACGGCGCCGGCACCGATTGCCTGGAACTTGGCGATTGCGGAGGTTACGACCTCACGCACGATGGACTGCACGCGCAGATCGATCGAGAGCTTTACCGGTTCCAGCGGCTGGTCGCTGGTCATGCCGAGCGCTGTCAGATCGGCAAGGCCCTGATTGTCTACATAGCGCTCCATGCCCGCCACGCCGCGATTGTCGATGTTCACATGACCGACGACATGAGCGGCCGTCGGGCCACCCGGATAGAAACGGCGTTTTTCCGGACGGAATCCCACACCGGGAATGCCAAGCGCCAGAATCTGGCTCTGCTGTTTGGGCGTCAACTGACGGCGCAGCCACTGGAAACGGGAATTGGACGTGAGCTTCTGATAGGTGCCGCGCTGGTCGAGATCAGGTAGAACGGTACGCAGCTTCTCGATCGCCTCATCGATATCGACGATGCGATGCGGCTCGGCAAACAGCGAAACGGTGCGGATGTCGGTGGCGAGAACCTCGCCGTTACGGTCAAGAAGGTCGGGGCGCGACGCCATCAGCCTGTCGGCGGGCGCAATGCTTGAAACGGTTTCCTGTTCCGCGATGCCATATTGCACCAGACGACCGCCAACGACGCCGTAAAAAGCGATGAATCCGAAAATGATCAGGCCGACCCGGCTTTTCGCCTGGGCAGCGCGCCTCTTGCGGGCACCCTCGAAAGCCGCATGGTCGGCGTGAACGCCGGTGGTGCTGGCGGAAAAGTGAGCCTTGCTCTTCAAAACCATGGCGCGGGAGAGAAAAGACATCAGCGGTTCACCGATCCTGTTATCGTGTCATCCATGTCGTCGGTTTCATCACCGGCGACGACGGAGACGGCCGGAGCCGCGGTGGGACGGGAAACACGCGCCCTCGGCGTCGGAACCGGAGCGCCATTGGCAGCGATCTGGCCCGCCGGCGGCGATTTCTTTTTGGTGGCAGCGCCAAGAGTCGCGCCCGGCCTGGAACCGTTGACGGCGGCGGCAATCACATCCTCGACGCTCATGCCTTCCGGCTCAGGCGGCTGCGGCAATTGCGAACGCAGCATGGGAAGTTCGCGCGGCTGCGCCAATTGTGTCGGCAGCGTCGGCGAAAGGCCAAGCTCGTCCTGATAGGCATTGACGAGGCGGTGCAGGCGGTTCGGCTGCGTCAGCAGTGCCCAGTCGGCCCGCAACAGATCGATCGTATCCTTCTCGAGCTTGATTTCAGCCTCGAGCTTGCGGACCTCTTCCAGCTTCAGATCGGCCTTGTGCTTGATCGAATAGGTCACGACGGCCGCAGCAACCATGACCCCCATCAAGATGACATCGAAAGTGCGCAGCATATCAGCCTCCCATCTTTTCAAGGCTGGCGAGATCGGGAAGTTCGAAAATCGAGAAATCCGCCGCCCGCACCGGCGCGGTCGTGCGCAGACCCGCCCGCAATTTCGCCGAGCGCGCACGCGGATTAAGCTCCGCTTCCTCTTCGCTGGCAGCGATCATCGGCTTGCCGATATTGTCGAAAATGGCCGGCTTGTCTTCGACCATCGGCAGATGCCGGGAACCGGCAGCTTTACCCGAACGATCGGAGAAGAATTTTTTGACGATGCGGTCTTCCAGCGAATGGAACGTGACGATGACCAGCCGTCCACCGGGCTTCAAGGACCGCTCGGCAGCGAAAAGCGCCTGCGCCAGCTCGCCGAGTTCGTCATTGACGAAAACGCGAAGCGCCTGAAACACCCGTGTTGCGGGGTGGATCTTGTCTTTTGCCTTGCGCGGCGTGACGATCTCGATGAGACCGGCGAGATCACGCGTGGTGCGGAAGGGCTCTTCCGCCCTCCTCTTTTCAATGGCGCGGGCGATGCGGCCCGGCTGCTTTTCCTCACCGAGAAAACCGAAGATACGGATCAGATCACCAACCTTCGCACGATTGACGACATCCGCCGCCGACACGCCCGAAGCCGACATCCGCATATCGAGAGGGCCGTTTTTCTGGAAGGAAAATCCGCGTTCCGCCTCGTCGATCTGCATGGAGGAGACGCCGATATCGAGAACGACGCCGTCAAGGCCGCCTTCAGGCGCGTGGCTGGCCAGATCGGAAAATTGCGATTGAATAAGGGCAAGCCTGCCGCCATTGGCGGCAACCATCGCCTGACCGCCGGCAATTGCGGTCGGATCGCGGTCGAGCGCGATGACGTTGGCGCCCTGATCGAGAATGGCCTGGGTGTAGCCGCCGGCGCCGAACGTGCCGTCGAGGATGATCTTTCCGGATGCGGGCTCAAGCGCGGCAATGACTTCGCGAAGCAGGACCGGGACGTGACGCTGAGGTCCGCCATCGGCATCAGAAGATCGCCCGCCAGAATTCGCCGCCATTCCGTGTCCCCGTCCTATGCGGGGCGAGCAGCCGAAAAACCGCGCCCCGCTCTTGCTGCCGCCTGCGCGCCCAAAAACGCCTGCGGTTGCCAAAGCTGAAAATGATCCGCTCGTCCGACGAAGGTGACCTCGGTGGTTATGCCGGTGAATTCCCGCACGAAATCCGTCACCATCAACCGACCTTCCTGGTCGAGCTTCATGAAGATACCGCCGCCGTGAACCAGCAGCGACATCGCGTTCGCCTCCGGCGAGAAGGCATCCATGGATGCAATCTGCCGCTCGTAGCGTTCCAGCAAATCCGGACCGCCGACACTGATTGCCGGAAAAGCGAAATCCTGAAGGCAATAAAGCTCCTGGATACCGCGCCTCACCAGCACCGAACGAAACGGAGACGGAACCGAAACGCGCCCCTTGGCGTCGATCCTGTTCGTCACGTTCGATAAAAAGCGGTCCATTACTCAACTCGCCCAAACCGCAATCCGCCAGGCGAACCATCCGCCCCACAGACAACACCGGTACGCACGACACATCGCCAAGCGCCAGGGCAACATGCCCTGCAGCAGCCCCTTGCAGGCTCCTCACTCGTTTCAGCGATTGCGGGTCAAAAACACGACCCAGTGTGGTGTGCATTTGGGATACCATGGGACACTATGGGCGTCAATGGGAGAAGCCGGCACGATACCGACTTCGCATCGGAAATTCATAAGCCGTTAAGTTTAACGAATGGTTTACTTCGCCCAGGAAGATGCTGTTTCACGGCACACCAAGACGCAGTGAAATCACCGGTTTTCTTTTTTAAAACAATGGAATGATTTGCGAGACCCCGCTCTTGATCTCAGTCGCGAGGGTCATCATTGAAATTTCATGGCTCTTACGCATCGTTCAGCACACGGCACTGGCCAACACGACCCCGACCAAATGCGTCCAAGACGAAACCGGCGCTGGCACCCGGTGCCTCAGGAGAAAAGGCTACGGCATCTACCCGATTGAGAGCAATCTCAGCAAAGAAGTGCAGCGTTTTGCAGGGTCGCCCGATAGGCCAGAAACCAGCCCGGACTACAGTCATCACTTCACTGCGATGACGACCTTCCCTTTCGCACGACCCGTCTGGACATAATCCAATGCCTCATTGGTCTTCTCGAACGGGAAGACCCGATCCACTACCGGACGTATGCTCCCCGCCTCGGCCAGAGAGGTAATCTTTTCAAGCTGCCCGCCATTCGCTCTCATGAAGAGAAAAGAATAGCCGATCCCCCGGCGTTTCGATTTTCTCCTGATACCGGAGCTTAGCAGACGCATCACCTGCCGAAGCAGCCAGCCAAGGCCATTCTGCCGCGCGAAATCCAGATCGGGCGGACCGGAAATTGAAATCAGCTTCCCGCCCGGCTTGAGCACCGCAAGGGATTTTTCCAGCGTGTCCTTCCCGAGGCTGTTCAGCACGAGGTCGTAGCCCTGCAACACGTTCTCGAAGTCTTCCTTCTTGTAGTCGACCACGACGTCTGCCCCGAGACTTTTCACAAGCGCCACATTGGCTGTACTCGTGGTTGTCGCTACATATGCCCCGAGATGCCTGGCAAGCTGGATCGCGATAGTGCCTACGCCACCCGAGCCGGCATGGATCAGAACCTTCTGTCCCTTTTGCACATTGGCCCGCTCGACAAGCACCTGCCATGCCGTCAGGGCGACGAGTGGCATGGACGCCGCCTCCTCCATGGTCATATTGTTCGGCTTGATCGCTACATCGGCCTCATCAATGGCAATGTACTCTGCAAATGTTCCGATGCGATTCTGGTTCGGGCGGGCATAGACCTCGTCATCGGGCTTGAATTTGCGGACATTCGCGCCGACGCGGACCACAACTCCCGCCACATCGTTGCCCAGCACCAGTGGAAGGCGGTATGGCAGGATAAGCTTGAACTCTCCGTCCCTGATCTTGTTGTCCAGAAGGTTCACGCTGGCGGCTCGGATTTCGACCAGAACGTCGTTTGCGCGCAACTCAGGTTCGGGGCTATCGCTGAGCCGGAGAGCGCCGCCTTTTACATAGCGATCAATCAGGAATGATTTCATCAAACTAACTTTCGTTTCTGTGGTCAGCCGACAGCACGGGCGATAAGCTCAATCGGGAAGTCTGCTGAATTTCCGAAAGCTCTTGTCGACGAACGACTCAGGCAGGAAGCGGCGGATAAAGCGGGCCTGTCCCGCAGCTTTTCCGGCAGTATAGCGCCGTTTGGGTGACGCCGCATTGGCGGCCTGTACGATAACGTTCGCGACCACCTCGGGCGCATCGCCCTTTTCGATGATCTCGCGCATCAATTTCTCCGCATCCGCACGAACCGTATCGTAGACGGCAAGCGGCCGGTCCGGCCGCGTAATGTTCTCTTCAAAAGACGTGCGGGTTACCCCCGGCTCGACAAGTACGATGCGGATACCGTGCGTTCGCACCTCATGATCAAGAGATTCTGAATAACCTTCGATGGCGTGCTTGGTTGACGCGTAAAGTGCATTATAGGGGGCGGGGATCAGCCCGAGTATGGAGCTGAGGTTGACAATCCGGCCTCGACCCTGCCGCCTCATGAAGGGCAGGACCGCATTGGTCATTCTCATGGTGCCGAATACGTTGACGTCGAATACGACCTTCGCCTGTTCAACCGTCGATTCCTCAGCGCCGCCAAGCAGCCCGATTCCGGCATTATTAACGAGAAGATCAATCCGCCCTGCCCGGCCGATAACCTCATCGACGGCACGCTGCACGGATGCATCGTCGACAACATCGCAGATCAGCATCGCGATTCCGTCAGCAGTATCGGGCATCGGTTTTCGGCTCGTGCCGAAGACACGGTAACCATCGCGCCGCAGCGCCTGCGCCGTCACCAGCCCGATGCCGGAGGACGCGCCCGTGACCAGGGCAATGCCGCGTTCTGTCTTGCTCATCTCTTCCGCCTTCATTTTATCGTGGAACATTGATGAACATTCAGTTACTATCAAATCAGTATTAAGTCACTACTAAAAAGATATCGACATGAAAAAACTTTCTGAGCAACCCTGTCTGATCGCCCGCAGTCTGGCGCTTGTGGGAGACGCATGGAGCATGCTGATCATGCGCGACGCCCATGCGGGGCTCACCCGTTTCGACGATTTTCGCAAAAGCCTCGGTATCGCTCCGACGATGCTGACCGGGCGGCTTTCATCGTTGACGGAGGAGGGATTATTGATGAAACGCCGCTATTCCGACCGTCCGCCACGGGACGAATATGTACTGACGGAAGCTGGCCGCGACTTTTTGCCGGTGCTGTTTGCTATCGGCGCCTGGGGACGCAAACATCGCGGCGGGGGCGAGGTGACCCGGTTTTTCGATGCCGAAACCGGAACCGAGATCGACCCCGTCACCATCGATCGCGCGACCGGCGCTCCGGTCGGAACCCGCCCTATTCGGGTCGCGATGCCCGAATGATCCACCCATCGCAGACGAAAGAGCGCCGATGCTGGCGCAACATCGAAGCGGTTCTGAGCGAGCCATTTCGCAAAGGCAAATCACGAGAGCATTAAGCGCTCTCGCTCGCACCGGAAATGCTCCGGAAGAATAGAGGCACCGCACACAAGGTCGGGGGAAATTCGCCAGTTGGCCTGTAAGCCGGGTTCTGTATGGCCCCGGTTTGACCCGGAACGTGGCAGCCATTCATCTGGGACGGCATTTGCATGCCGCCTCTCGCAACCCACCCGGATGACGACCCGGAAACCGGCTGTAGACGGACTTTCGCCCATCCCGTGTCATCCCTATTCGGTCTTGCTCCCGGTGGGGTTTACCTTGCCACCGCTGTCACCAGCGGCGCGGTGGGCTCTTACCCCACCCTTTCACCCTTACCATGCAGGCATGGCGGTTTGCTCTCTGTGGCACTTTCCCTGGGGTCGCCCCCGCCGGACGTTATCCGGCACCGTATTTCCGTGGAGCCCGGACTTTCCTCACCTTACCGTCTTTCGACATTGGTAAAGCGCGGCTGCCCGGCCAACTGGCATGCGCTGCATAACCATGTTCTGGAACGAAAGCCACCGAAAAGCGCAACAAAAGATCAAAGAAATGCCGGTTTAAAATCCGTTGTGAAAGCCTCGTCGGCAATTTCACCGTCCCGCAGCAATGCGGCACCCAGCCGCCCGATCTCGTCGGAACTTTTGGCCGCCGTCCCGTTGCCGCCTGTCAGAACCGCGATATGCGGCGAAGCCGTAAAGCCGATGGCAGGATAACCGCTCCGTGTTTTGGAAACGACGCAGGCGGCCATCGAGACACGCGAGAGATCGACGGCAGGCACCAGCGCTCCGACGATGGCTGACAGATGATCACGCACGCTTTCACGCCCACCGGAACGGAACCATTCCCGGATTTCCGGGTCGCTGCCAACAGGCTTGTCGTCGGGATCACCGCCGATTTTCAGATAGAATTTGCCATCGGGATACCGCACCGGCGGCAGCAGATAGATATGTTTCGTCGTGTCGCGCGGCTCGTAGATCAGCGACGGCATGGCTGCATATTGCCCAAGATCGGTTTCATCAATCTCGAAGAAAGCGACGGTCCGCGCATAGACATCAAGCGCGACCGGCTGCGGCAGCAGATCCTTCGTGATCGAGAAACCGCCGGCCGCCACCAGCACCCGGTCTGCGGAATAAACCGCCCCCGAAGCCGTCTGAACCGATGCGCGGCCATCCTCTTCCCGCGTCGAGACGACGATATCATCGATCAGCGCAACACCCGCCTTTGCCGCCAGAATAGCCTGCGCCTTCACCAGCGCGCGTGGATTGACGTATCCGGCATTGTCCCTTTCGAAGACGCCTTCGCAGCCCGGTTCGAAGGAGAAATAGGGAAAGCGGCTTTTCAGGCTTTCGCCATCCAGCAATTCCGTCGAAACGCCGAGCCGCGCCGCAGCCTTGCGAACATCGTCGACAAACGGATTGTCGCCACCCCGCTCCGGCCCCACCATCAGGCAACCTACCGGTGCGTAAAATTCCACGCCGCTTCTAGCCGCAATATCGGCATAACGCGCAATCGAGCGGTTGGCGAGCAGCGCCCAGTCGGCGTCACCATCGATGGTGCGGGTAATGCGCGCTTCATCATAGTGACTGGCGAAAACGCCCTGGTGCGATTTGATATCGGCAGGTTCGCCGGGGCCGATTAGCGCGACGCCCTCCACCGTTTCCGCCAGATGGCGGGCGGCGGCGGCACCCATCATGCCACGACCAACGACGATATAGTTGAAATGCCCCGACATGCCGCCCTCTTCATCCACCCTGTTCAGTCGCAACCTTGTAGCCGCTTCGCGGAAGGATGTCAGACGAAAACCGGCGACATTTCGGCCGCGAATTCATCCTCGGTCAGTTGGCCGTTCGCAAGCAGCACCGCGCCCAGCCGCCCGATTTCATCCGACGACTTGGCGGAGACGAAATTACCGCCGGTCAGAACCGCAATATTGGAGGATTGCGTATAGCCGATATAGGGATAACCGCTACGGGTAATGGAGGCGACGCAGGAGCCGGAGGTCACGGGGCAGCCAGCAAGTTCCGGCATCAACGACAATGCCTTCTTCGTCAGGAATTCCACTTCACCCGGCGTGCCGTCCGAGTGGAACCACCCCACCGCCTCTGTCAGCGTCTCGAGCCTGCCCTTCTCGCTTTCACCGCCGATCTTCAGATAGACCTTGCCATCGGGATACCGCACCGGCGGCAGGATGTAGACGATGTCGTCCTCTGTCTCCGCCAGCACGATGGTTGACGGCATGGAGCCGAACATGGCCTGCCTTGCCTCATCCAGCTCGAAAAATACGATGGTGCGGCCCGTCGCCGCCATATCGACCGGCGATGGCAGCAGCTCGGCCATGTTGGTGAAACCACCCGCTGCCACGATGACCTTTTCGGCGGTGTGAACAACACCTTCCCGCGTTACCACCTCGACGCCTTGCGAGGTATCGCGAATATGCGCTGCGGTCTCGCGCACCAGCCGCGCGCCCTGTGCCTCGGCAATTGCGCATTGCGCCTTCACCAAGGCGCGCGGATTGACGTGGCCGGCATTGCGGGCCTCGAAATAACCGCTGTGATCGGCCGGGAGGGAAAACATCGAAAATCGGTCGGCAAGCCGGTCGCCACCGAGCGTTTCCACGCCGAGACCGAGACGTTCAGCCGACGAAAGCGCCCGCGACACATAGTCTCCGGCAAGCCCCTTGCCATTTCCGGTAAACAGGCAGCCCGCTTCGGTAAAAAACCGGATGCCGCTTTTGGCCTCGATCTCCGCATAACGCTGGATGGAACGCTGCGCGAGTTCCGCCCATACCGGATCGCCGTCAAACCCACGGGTAATACGCGCTTCGTCGTAGTGGCTTGAAAATACGCCTTTGTGGCTCTTGCGATCAGCAGGCTCGTCCGGCCCGATCAGCGCCACGCCATCCGTTTGCGCCGAAAGGTGCCGCGCCGCGGCCGCTCCCATCATCCCGGCCCCGACCACGATATATTTGAAATCCGGCATGACATGCTCCGTATCAGATTTATTCCTGACTACAGCATGCCCGCGCGAACCGGAATCGCTTTTCGCAAAAGCCTGGGGCGTTCTCGGATTTCCGGGCGGAAAACCCGTTCCGCTTTTCCAGGAAATGCTTCCTGAAAGATACTCGGACCTCAGCTGGCCAGCAGCGCCTGCACCTTTCCGCAATAACGTTTGGACACCGGATTCATCCGTGTGGCGCCATGGCCGGCATTATAACGCAGGATGGTGCTGCAGACCTCACCGCCGCCAAGCTGATGGGCGGTCGCCAGATATTGCATGCCCCAGCGAATATTGGTCTCGGGATCATAGAGCGCCTTTGTCGTGCCGCGAAAGCCCATCATGCGCGCCGTTGCCGGCTTGATCTGCATCAGCCCGACCTCGCCGGCACTGCCGCGCGCCTTGGGGTTGAACTTGCTTTCCACTGACACCACGGCATGCGCCAGATTGGTGGGAACGCCATATCGCTTGGCATATTTGACGATCAGATCGGAATAACCATTCTTGAGCGACGAAGGCAGACTCTTTTCCGGAATGGGATAACCGGGCTTGCGGAAGAAGGTCTCCAGCGTCACGGTTTTGGTCTTGACGTCCTCGTCTTTGGCAAAAGCAATCCCCGCCTGTGAAGCGAGCATAACAACACCCGCTGCAACAGCAACAACAACCCTGTTCATATGTAGAAAAAGTCTCCAGATCGGATGACTGAACCAATGAAATGACAAAAATAGTCAGCGCCCGGAAAGTCGATCGTGACCTTCCGCAGTCCAGTCTCCTTGATTGATATTGACGGCTGGTTCCCCTGAAGAACGGCACCGCATACAGTGCTGTTCTTAAACTTCCTCAATGCGGATTAACTGTGGCACATCAAAAAAAACGACTTGAAAGCCCGGAAAACAAGGAACTATTTTCCAGAATTCGCGTTCAGGCGGCCGAAAATTTCGGCAGGCTGGTGATCAGCCGATGCAACGTGTCGATGGTGGAAAAATCCGCAATGCCATCCACAAGCGCCGGGCGAAAATGCCGCTGGAAGGCAGCCACGGCACCTTCGGTGTTTTCGCAATAAGAACCTGTTATTTCAACGCCATATCCATAAATGGACAGCATCGATTGCAACGCCTCGACGGGCTGACCATGATCGCCGCGCTGGAAAAAACGCCCGCCGCGGATCGGCGCAGGCTCCACCCAATGGCCAACGCCATGCTGCGACAGGATGTCCCACGGGAATTTCTCACCCGGATCGACCTTACGGATTGGCGCCACATCGGAATGCGCCAGCACCCGCTCAGGCGCGATATTCCAGCGCTGGCCGCAATCGCGACACAATTCGATGACGGCGTCGACCTGTTTTTTCGGGAATTCCGGCAAACCGCCGGGGTGGCCCTGATTGGCGATTTCGATGCCGATGGAGCGGGAATTAATGTCTTGATCCCCCGCCCAGGTGCTTTTGCCCGCATGCCAGGCGCGACGGGTTTCCGGCACCATCTGGATGACGCGGCCGTCCTCGAAGACGAAGTAGTGGCTGGAGACCTGGCTTTCGGGGTTGCGAAGCCACGACAGCGCGCCGTCCGCCGTCGTCATGCCGGTATAATGCAGGAGAATGATATCAGGGCCGACAACATCAAGTCTCGCGCCATGGTTAGGCGACGGCGCAACGGCTGCGCCCCCGAAATCCGGGATAAAATCCGGCAGACATTCATTCATGCGACGCGGCGTTCTTTCTCGATGGCCGCATAGGCGGCGTTGAGAGCCGCCATACGCTCATTGGCGGCAGCATGCAATTCCATCGGCACGCCCCGTGCAATGAGCTTGTCAGGATGGTGTTCGGCAACCAGCGAACGGTAACGCTTGCGAATATCCAGAAAATCGTCCGAGGGCGAAACCCCGAGCACGCGATAAGGATCGCGCCCGTCCATATGGACATGCCGCGCCATGATCGTTTCGAAGTGGTCTTCGGTGATATGGAAGATTTCCGCGATCCGGCCGAGGAAGGCCAGCTCCCGCTCGTGGATCAGCCCATCGGCCTTGGCGATATGGAACAGGCCGTCGATGACGCTTTCCAGCATCTCGCAATTGTCGTGGCCGGAACCGCAAAGACCGGCCAGCCGCTCGGCATAAGCCTCGTACCCGGCGACGTCCTGACGCGCGAGATTATAAAGACGTGCAACGTTTCGCGCTTCTTCTTCGGGAAAATCGAAGATCTGCCGGAAGGCGCGCACCTCGGCATCGTTGACGACGCCATCAGCCTTCGCCATCTTGGCGGAGAGTGCGATAATCGCTACGGAAAAGGAAACCTTGCGCCGCGTCTCCGGATCACCTTCGAACAGGGTACGGATGGCTTCAACCACGCGTCCAAGCGCACCACCTGCCGCGTCGCCGATTGCGCCGAGCAGCCGCTCCCACAGGGATGAAATTTGCAGACAGGCAAAATCGAACATCATGACGCCAAGCATGACGGGATATTGCCGTGAATGCAATATGTCCGGCAGTGCTGCGGCATTAACTTTTATTCATCTTTGCGACAGTTTTGCTTCAGGAACAAGAGCGGGGCAAACAGCATGACCGGGGTTTTCCACAGGCGCAACGAGTGGACACCGGCAGCTGGCAGCCTCGATGCGGATTGAAACGATTATATTCGGCCAGTTTCCTCAAGCCGCTGAAAACCCGCGAGAAATCGGCGTTTTTCTTGATAAATTCACTTTACACCTACACGCGGCTGTCGCATCCATTTGCCAGACATGTATTTGAGTATATGCAAAAAGGAGAGCCATGATGGCCAAACAGAAAGTCGCAATGCTGACCGCGGGTGGCCTTGCCCCCTGTCTCTCTTCGGCCGTTGGCGGCCTGATCGAGCGCTACAGCGACATTGCGCCTGAAATCGACATCGTGGCCTATCGCTCCGGTTATCAGGGCGTGCTTCTGGGCGATCGCATCGAGATCAACAAAGACATGCGCGAAAAGGCGCATCTGTTACATCGTTATGGCGGTTCGCCGATTGGCAACAGCCGCGTCAAGCTCACCAACGCCGCCGATTGCGCCAAGCGTGGGCTGGTCAAGGAGGGTGAAAACCCGTTGCGCGTCGCCGCAGAACGGCTGGCCGCTGACGGCATCACCATTCTCCACACCATCGGCGGCGACGATACCAATACCACGGCCGCCGACCTCGCCGCCTATCTCGGCGCCAATGGTTACGACCTCACCGTCGTCGGCCTGCCGAAGACGGTGGACAATGACGTGGTACCGATCAAGCAGTCTCTCGGCGCATGGACCGCCGCCGAAGTTGGTGCCGCCTTCTTCGACAATGTCAGCAACGAACAGAGCGCTGCGCCGAAGACCTTCGTGATCCATGAAGTCATGGGCCGCCATTGCGGCTGGCTGACAGCGGCAACCGCGCGCGCCTATATCCAGAAGACCAGCGGCAATGAATATGTCGAAGGCCTGATGATGAACACGCAGATGAAGAACATCGACGGCATCTACCTGCCGGAAATGGCCTTCGACATCGAGGCGGAAGCCGAGCGTCTGAAGGCGATCATGGACAAACACGGCTACGTCACGCTGTTTGTTTCCGAAGGTGCCGGCCTTGATTCGATCGTTGCCGAACGGGAATCGTCCGGCGAAGCCGTCAAGCGCGACGCCTTCGGCCATGTGAAGATCGACACCATCAATGTCGGTGGCTGGTTCCAGAAGCAATTTGCCGGCCTTATCGGCGCGGAACGCTCCATGGTACAGAAGTCAGGCTATTTCGCCCGCTCCGCCCCGGCAAATGGCGCCGATCTGCGCCTCATCCAGGGCATGGTCGATCTCGCCGTCGAAAGCGCGCTCAACAAGGTCTCCGGCGTCACCGGCCATGATGAAGATCAGAACGGCAAATTGCGGACGATCGAGTTTCCGCGTATCAAGGGCGGAAAGCATTTCGACCTTTCTGCAAAATGGTTTACCGAAGTGATGGAACACGTCGGTCAACCGTTCACAGCGGCCTAATTTTACGATAGGCTAATTAATGCGGTGACAGGGAGGGCAAGGAGGAAGAGAATGTCTGGACAGGCCTGGCTGATTTTTTGTGCAGCATGTGCCGTTGTGTTCGCACTTCCCTCTCCCCTTGTGTTCTCTGTCGCTTCCTATGCCGCCATCCGCGGCAAGAAGACCATCTTCGCCTCCGTCAGCGGCGGCGCGCTCGGCATCGTCACGGCCATGACGATTTCGGCCATTCCGGTGGCCGGTCTGGCTTATCTGCCGCAATCCTTTCTGGGTATAGTGCAATGGGCCGGCATCGGCTGGCTGATGCTGTTTCTGCTGTGGACATTTGCGACGCCCGCCGCCCAGGCGGCCAATGCCGACAACGACAATCTGCCAGGCAAATCATGGAGCGGCATTTTCCGTGATTGTTACGCCATTGCCGCGTTGCGTCCGCGCTACTTCACGTTCTTTCTGGCGCTGTTGCCGCAATTCATGTCCACCTCCGGCAACGCCGTGGAAACGCTGGCCATGGCGCAGGCCGCGATCCTGCTCGTGGCGCTCGCCGTTCTGACCGCACAGGCGCTGTTTGCCGGCGCCACACTGGCGCTGGTGCGCCGCATGTCCGGCGAGAAAAAAATCCGGCCGAAGTACCGCACCCACTTCATTTCCGGCCGCGCCGTCAGCGCCGGATACAGGCGCATCGCGGCCTGAAAAACCGGGACGCCACGTCCCGGCTTGCCGCTATCCTTACAATAGGGTAATGAAGGCTCGACGGGACACTGCCTGCTTCGCTTGACGCGGGGGTATCGAGAGACAGGCATAACGAAGGCGGCAACATGCGAAATTCGGGCAAATTCCGCGGAAGAAGTGCACTTCTTCTGTCTTCCACCGTGGGTCTGGCATTGGCATTGAGCGGCTGCACCAGCGTCGAATATACCGCGAAGGAAGGTCCGAACGGCCCGAAAATCGCGACAGTCAACCCCGCTACGGCACCCGCCCAGGCATCGACGCAGACGACAGCAGCCGAAACGGTACCCGGCGTAACACCCGCCGCACCGGCGACCCAGACCGCTGATGCGGCAACCGCTCCCCAGCCTGCAGCACTTCCCAACGCAGTCGCCGTCAAGGGCGGACGCGTGGCCCTGCCGCCGGCTTCTGAAATCGCCGCCGCCGCGGCAATCTCCGCGCAGATGCAACAGCCGGTCGAAGTGGCGCAGGCAGGTGTGACAACATCCGCGCCGACCGCGGCAGCAGCTCTCGCACCGACAAACGCCACTCCGGCTGCGGCCGCGATCGAAACCGCCAGTGCTGCGGCAAAACCGGCCGCTCACAACGCCGCCGCCGATCTGCCACAGGTCGTTGCCGTGAAGGGCAGTTTCCCGCCCGCACCGCCGCCGCCCGGCTCGCCTTCCATCGGCACGGAACTGACGGCCGAGCGGAAAGTCATCCCGCTGCCGAAGCCCGACAGCACGGTTCTCGCCTATGCTTCCGGCCCGACCAACGCCGCCCTTGCCGCCATCCGGCAGAACGAAGCGATGACGGTGCCGCTCAAAGCAGCGCCCGCAGGGCGCGAAAAGCTGAGCGGGCTGATTTCCAAATATGCCGTCATGTATAATGTGCCCGAAGATCTGGTTCACCGCGTTGTGCAGCGTGAGAGCATGTACAATCCCGGCGCCTATAACAGCGGCAATTTCGGCCTGATGCAGATCAGGCACGCCACGGCCCGCTCCATGGGCTTCGATGGCCCTGCTTCTGGCCTGTTCGATGCCGAAACCAACCTCAAATACGCCGTCAAATATCTGAGCGGCGCGTGGCTGGTGGCCGATAACAACCGCGACAACGCGGTCCGTCTTTATGCTCGCGGTTATTATTACGACGCCAAGCGCAAGGGCATGCTGCACGTTCTGCGGAAGTAATAGCTTTGACTATGGTGAAGAAGCCACGCAGCTTGCAGCTTCTCTGGTAAACATGCCAGGTACTTTGTTTCGTCATCCTTGGGCTTGTCCCAAGGATCTAAGCGCATCGAAAAAATCGATCCGTTACAGATCCTCGGGACAAGCCCCAGGATGACGTCTACGTGAGTGCGTGGCTCGCATTCCCATCTAGCGACGCGCTCTTCTTTGGTGTCCGGTTCAGGGCGGGCACGGGCTGGTTTCCGACCGTCTTTCTGATTCGTTGCTTTCACCCACAGCCCCTGTCATCAAACTGTAGCGTCACGGTTGTAGACGCCTCTCAATCGACTGAGAGGTGAACATATGACGAGTGCGGCACCCAAGACCGGCTTCAGCAAAAACACGAAACTGAAGTCCGCATTGCTCCAGCACAAGGCACTCTCCAAAAGCGGCCTGTCCGAACGGTTCTTCGGAGTTCTTTTCTCCGGTCTCGTTTATCCGCAAATCTGGGAAGACCCGGAAATCGACATGGAGGCGATGGAGCTGGGCGAAGGCCACCGCATCGTCACCATCGGTTCGGGCGGCTGCAACATGCTGGCCTATCTCTCCCGCAACCCGGCCAGCATCGATGTCGTGGATTTGAACCCGCATCACATCGCCCTCAACAAGCTGAAGCTCGCCGCCTTCCGCCACCTGCCCGCCCATCAGGACGTGGTGCGCCACTTCGGCCGCGCCAATACGCGCAGCAACAGCAACGGTTACGACCGTTTTATCGCCGATCACCTCGACGACACGACCAAGGCCTACTGGTCGAAGCGCACCCTGTCCGGTCGCCGCCGCATCTCTGTGTTTGACAGGAACATCTACCGTACCGGCCTGCTCGGCCGTTTCATCGGCGCCGGTCACCTCATGGCCCGCCTGCACGGCGTCAAGCTGACGGAAATGGCCAACAGCCGCACGATGGATGAACAGCGCCAGTTTTTCGACAGCAAGGTCGCGCCGCTGTTCGACAAGCCCGTGGTGCGCTGGCTGACGAAGCGCAAAAGCTCGCTTTTCGGCCTCGGCATTCCGCCCCGCCAATATGACGAGCTGGCCAGCCTTTCCGACGACGGCACGGTTGCCTCCGTGCTTAGGGAGCGGCTGGAAAAGCTCGCCTGCAATTTCCCGCTCAGCGACAATTATTTCGCCTGGCAGGCCTTTGCACGCCGTTATCCCGAGCCGCATGAAGGCGCCCTGCCCGCCTATCTGAAGCCGGAATATTACGAGACGATCCGCAACAATACCGCCCGCGTCGCAGTGCACCACGCCACCTATACCGAGCTTCTTTCCAAAAAGCCGGCAAGCGGTGTTGATCGCTACATTCTCCTCGACGCGCAGGACTGGATGACGGACGGGCAGCTCAACGAATTGTGGTCGCAGATCAGTCGCACCGCCGCAGCAGGCGCGCGCGTCATCTTCCGCACCGCCGCCGAAAAAAGCGTTATCGAAGGTCGGCTCTCCACCGCCATCCGCAACCAGTGGGTCTATCTCGAGGAGCGTTCGCAAGAGCTGAACGCCATGGATCGATCAGCCATTTACGGCGGCTTCCATATCTATCAGAGGGCTATGGCATGAAAACCATCGGCGAGAATGTGGGCCTTGCAGACAGCGCGCATGCGGGCATGATGGACCGCATGTATCGCCACCAGCGGCATATCTACGATATTACCCGCAAATATTATCTTCTCGGCCGCGACCGGACCATTTCCGGCCTCGACGTACCGAATGGCGGCACGCTGCTGGAAGTTGGCTGTGGCACCGGCCGCAACCTGCTTTTGGCCAGCCGCAAGTTTCCGCAGGCAAAACTGTTCGGCCTCGATATTTCTTCCGAAATGCTGCTGACCGCATCGGAAAATTTTGCCGGCAAGGCGGAGCGCCCCATCCTGCGCGTGGCCGATGCCACTGCCTTCCGCGCCGCTGAATTCGGCCAGCCTGACGGTTTCGACCGCGTCATGATCCCCTATGCGCTATCGATGATACCCGATTGGGAAAAGGCGATCGAGCAGGCGCTCACGGCGCTGAAACCCGGCGGCTCGCTGCATATCGTCGATTTCGGCCAGCAGGAACAATTGCCGAAGTGGTTCCGCACCCTTCTGCAGGCGTGGCTCACCCGTTTCCACGTCACGCCGCGCGCCAATCTTCGTTATGTTCTGGCCAATATGGCTGGCCGCTTTGACGGTAATCTTGAATTCGAAGAGATTGCCCGCGGTTACGCCTGGCGGGCCATCATCACGCTTCCGGTCGCCGAAGTGCAGCCGAAAATCAGCCGGATGTTGGCGGACGCCTGATTTTCGACGGATTGCGCCTTGTCGATTCGGATGCAGGCGCGGCACCGCCCGATACTATTCCAACCGCTGCGCACCAGAGAGAACTCCGGCGTTTTCTTGCGGACCGGATGACAAATCGCTTCATATTCAGTGCCTTGCAAGGCCGAAAAAGGCCGTTGCCCCTTGCCATATCAGTTTGTTTACCATGTTATGGCTAAATTGGGAGATGCGCCGCGCCATGTTGCGGCTGCGGGATGGGCAACAACACTTTCATCAGGGTTCAAATGCGGCTGCGTTTATCGGCACTATTGTCGGCTTTGCTATTGATCGGCGGCTGCACCTCCACGAGTTACGACCTGCTTGAAACCGCATCCGTTTCCAAGCCGAAATTCGCCGATACCGATCCGCAGGATTTCGGCATGAACAATCCGCATCGCCATGAGGTGCACGGCATCGACGTGTCCAAATGGAACGGCGACGTCGACTGGCAAACCGTGCGCAAATCCGGCGTCTCCTTCGTCTTCATCAAAGCGACCGAAGGATCAGACCGCATCGATCCGAAATTCGGCGACCATTGGCGCAGTGCGGCAGCGGCAGACATTCTGCACGCGCCCTACCATTTCTACTATTTCTGCTCGACAGCCGATGCTCAGGCCGACTGGTTCATTCGCAACGTGCCGAAGGAAGCCGTCACCCTGCCCCCGGTTCTCGATGTGGAGTGGAACCCCTCCTCGCCCACCTGCAAGACAAGGCCCGCGCCGGGCATCGTTCGCGCCGAAATGCAGCGTTTCATGGATCGCCTTGAAGCCCATTACGGCAAGCGACCGATCATCTACACCTCGGTTGATTTCCACCGCGACAATCTCGTCGGCCAGTTCAAAAACTACC
The DNA here is from genome assembly GCF_017313405.1 of Agrobacterium burrii. NCBI lineage: Bacteria > Pseudomonadati > Pseudomonadota > Alphaproteobacteria > Hyphomicrobiales > Rhizobiaceae > Agrobacterium > Agrobacterium burrii. Next base: position 106,038 of record NZ_JAFLNA010000004.1, on the reverse strand, counting down.
ATTTCTGGGTGCGCTCCGTCGCCGCCCATCCGGCCAAGATTTACGAAGAACGGCAATGGGCCTTCTGGCAATATACGGCAACCGGGGTTGTGCCCGGCGTCAACGGCCCGACCGACATCAATGTTTTTGCCGGCAGCGAGAAAAACTGGCGTAAATGGGTCGCTTCCGCCAAATAAACACGGCCAAGAAGCAACACATTCGAAAAAACCGCGTTCTCACCTGTCGTCTGGCTGCGAGACCCGTTTTTTTGTCGCAAACATATGGGTAAAGCGGGCCTACAACCCATTGAGGAAATTCCCATGTCTACCTTCCGGTCGCGCAGCATCGTTTTTGCCGCCGCTTTGTCGCTTCTTTCCACTGGCTCCGCCTTTGCCACGCCGCCCGTCGCCTCGCCTGACGATCCCAAGCAGGTCGCCTGCGGCGGTGATCTCGGCGCATTTCTCGAAGGCGTGAAGGCCGATGCGCTGGCCAAGGGCATTCCGGCCGACGCGATCCAGAAGGCGCTTGCCGGCGCGCAGATCGACCCGAAAGTGCTGTCGCGTGACCGTGCACAGGGCGTCTTCCGCCAGACCTTCCTCGAATTCTCCCAGCGCACCGTCAGCCAGGCCCGTCTTGATATCGGCCGCAGGAAGCTGCAGGAGCTCTCCTCCACCTTCGGCCGCGCCGAAAGTGAATATGGCGTACCGGCCGGCGTCATCGCCGCCTTCTGGGCCATGGAAACCGATTTCGGCGCCGTTCAGGGTGATTTCAACACCCGCAACGCGCTGGTGACCCTCTCGCATGATTGCCGCCGCCCGGAACTCTTCCGTCCACAGCTGCTGGCATTGATCGAAATGGTCCAGCATGGCGATCTCGACCCCGCCGCCAACACCGGCGCATGGGCCGGTGAAATCGGCCAGGTGCAGATGCTGCCCAAGGACATCATCGCTTTCGGCGTTGATGGTGACGGCAATGGCCACATCAACGTCAAGGACAGCGCTCCGGATGCCATCCTGACGGCTGCAAAATTCATTCAGCATCTCGGCTTCAAGAAGGGCGAGCCGTGGATTCAGGAAGTCTCCCTGCCGGAAAACCTGCCATGGGAAAAATCCGGCCTCGGCGGTCCGCTCACCGCCGGCGAATGGTTCGCGCTGGGCGTGACCCCGCGTGACGGCAACAAAAACTTCGCTTCCCTGCCCGCAGCCCTCATCATGCCGCAGGGCCGCAAGGGACCGACCTTCATCACCTATCCGAATTTCAACATCTATCTGGAATGGAACCAGTCTTTCATCTACACGACTTCGGCCGCCTATTTCGCCAACCGCCTGATGGGCGCCCCCGTCTACACCAAGGGCAACCCCGAGCCGGGCTTCGATGACGCGACGATGAAGGAACTTCAGACCAAGCTTGAAGCGCGCGGACACAATGTCGGCAAGGTCGATGGCATCCTCGGTTCCGGCACCCGCGTCGCCATTCAGAAGGAACAGCAGCGCCTCGGCATTCCCGCGGATGGCTGGCCCTCGGCGGCTCTTCTGCAGGCGCTTTAAGCAATCTTAACGACGCTGGCGGGCCTTTAATCTGTCCGCCGGAATCAAGGCGAAATCGTTAATCTCGACTGGATGACTGGGGATAACACCCCGGTCATTTACTTTTTTTAAATAAATGAAGCAGTGCGTGATGAGAAAATAATCCTTTATTTTCAATATATTACAGAAAACGCTTTTTTATGCGGCTGCCAAACGTGCTGCACTGCATCACAGAAACCGCTTTTCAACTGCCACAAAACGGTCATATTATCGAACCTGTCAACAACAGGAGGCACCCATGGGACTTACAAAATCTCTCAATGCCTTGGCAGTCGGTTTGGCGTTTTTGTTCGTAGCGATGATGCTGTTCATCTAACGAGACGTGAAGACCAAACGCAGATAAGAACCGTAGATGACACGAATTTAAAAAGCGCAGGCCCCGAGGGACCTGCGCTTTTTTCATGTCGGTATTTCACTATCAGAAATCAGGCGGCGCTGCGGCGCAGACGCTCCAGCCCGAGATTTTCTAGCACGGCATCCACCAGCGGCGCGCGGTTCATTGTATAGAGATGGAATTCGGTCACGCCGCGCCGCTGCAGATCGGCGATCTGCTCGGCGGCAACCTCGGCAGCGACGCGGGCGCGCCCTTCGAGATCGTCGTCATAACCTTCGAAACGCTCATCCAGAAAACCGGGAACGCTGGTGCCGCAACGGCCGGCGAAACGCTTGAGCTGATGAAGGTTCTGGATCGGCATGATGCCCGGCACCACCGGAATGGTAATGCCCGCCGCCGTCACCCGCTCCATGTAACGCTCGAACACGTCATTGTCGAAGAAGAACTGCGTCAGCGCACGCGTCGCACCATTATCCGCCTTGCGCTTCAGCATGTCGATATCAACAGCCTCGCTGGCGCTTTCGGGATGTTTTTCCGGATAGGCCGACACGGAAATCTCGAAGTCACCGATCTCGCGCAGGCCCTTCACCAGAGCGGCGGCGTTCTCGTAACCTTCCGGGTGTGGCTTGTAGTCCGTGCCGATGCCCGTGGAGGGATCGCCGCGCAGCGCCACGAAATGGCGAACGCCGGCATTGCGAAATTCTTCGACAACCTGATGCACATCGTCACGGCTGGCATCCACACAGGTCAGATGCGCGGCAGTCGGCAGATGGCTGTCACCGATCATCCGGCGCACGGCATCCAGCGTCGGCGCCTTGGTGGACCCACCAGCGCCATAGGTGACCGACACGAAATCCGGGTTCCATTTTTTCAGCTCGGCAACCGTTTCCCAGAGATGGGTTTCCATCTCGGCATTCTTGGGCGGGAAAAACTCGAAAGATAACCGGATATCGCCCCGGATATCGCTATTGTGGCGCATGGTTTCCGACCTCAACATATCATGCCCTCCGGGAGCCAAGTAAAACCGCCTCTTGCACCACATCGTCTGCCATCAGCAGCCGTTGGTCGCGGGCAACCCATATCGTCACGTCCAAAGCTTCGTCGGACGCTTTTTCAGAATGAAGGTCAACGGCGCGGTCGGGCGCGAGCCCGGCCTTTTTCAGCCATTCTTCCATCAGCGGATGCGAAAAGCCGAGCCGGATATGGGCATGGTCATCGCGCAGATATTCGAAGGAATGCGGCGCAAGATCGATGACGATCAGCCGCCCGCCGGGACGCAGCATACGTGCGGCTTCGGAAAGCGCGATTTCCGGCTGGTCGAGAAAATGCAGCACCTGATGGATGACGATCAGATCAAAATCCTGGCCTTCCAGCGGCAGGTTGAGAATATCGCCGTGGCGAACGGATGCATTGATCACGCCCGCCTTGTCGAGATTGGCGCGCGCCACCGACAGCATGTCGCGGCTGGCATCGACACCGATCGCCCGGCGATAGATGCCGCTCAGAAGCTGGAGAATGCGGCCGGTGCCGGTGCCGAGATCAAGCAGCGAATCGACCGGCGTGGTGCCCACCAGCTTCAACAGCGCGCCTTCAACGGCCTCGTCGCTCACATGCAGACGGCGCAGCTCATCCCAGGCGGACGCATTGCGGCTGAAATAATCCTGCGCCCGCTCCGCTCTGACCCGCTTGACGGTTGTAAGGCGTTCGCTATCACGCTGCAGAACGGCGTCAGCGGGCGATGCTGCGCCAAGCAGCTGCCGGACGACAACGGCGGGCTCACCATCCTGCCGAAGGCGGAAATAGGCCCAGGCGCCTTCCTGATAACGCTCGATCAGCCCCTCTTCCGTCAGAAGCTTGAGGTGACGGGAAATACGCGGCTGCGACTGGCCGAGAATTTCGGTTAGATCGGTGACGGTCAGATCGCCAGCCCCAAGAAGCGCCAGCAATCGGAAGCGCGTCGGTTCACCCGCCGCCTTCAGGAGATCCACCAATTTGTCTAAACCGAACGCCACTCTGTCGCGCCTCGCAAGCTAATCAACATATAAAGATATCTTTATGTCGATGTGGCGCGGGATGCAAGCACAAACTGTCTTACGCCTTGATCAAGTCCACTTATACACGCGAAAAGGCCCGCTTTACGGCGGGCCTTTTGCAGAGAGCGGAAAAGGATCAGCGCGTCAGGCGCTTGTAGCTCACACGGCCGGGCTTGATGCTTTCCGGACCGAGGCGGCGGACCTTGTCCTTTTCATAGTCTTCGAAGTTGCCTTCGAACCATTCCACATGGCTGTCACCCTCAAACGCGAGGATGTGGGTGGCCAGACGGTCGAGGAACATGCGATCGTGGCTGATGATAACGGCGCAGCCGGCGAAGGCTTCCAGCGCTTCTTCAAGTGCCGCCAGCGTTTCGGTGTCAAGGTCGTTGGTCGGTTCGTCGAGCAGCAGCACGTTGCCGCCGGCCTTCAGCATCTTGGCAAGGTGCACGCGGTTACGCTGACCACCCGAGAGATTGCCAACCTTCTGCTGCTGGTCGCCACCCTTGAAGTTGAAGGCGCCGCAATAGGCGCGCGAGTTCACTTCGAACTTGCCGAGCTTGATGATGTCGTTGCCGCCGGAGATTTCCTCCCACACGGTCTTGTCACCCGCCAGCGTATCGCGGCTCTGGTCGACATAACCGAGCTGCACCGTTTCACCCACAGTCACGGAACCGCTATCGGGCTGCTCCTGACCGGTGATCATCCGGAACAGGGTAGTCTTACCCGCACCGTTCGGACCGATGACGCCGACAATGCCGCCCGGAGGCAGCTTGAAGGTGAGGTTTTCGATCAGCACCCGGTCGCCATAGGACTTGGTGAGGTTTTCCGCCTCGATAACGACGCGTCCCAGACGTTCGGCGACCGGAATGACGATCTGCGCGTCGCCGGGACGGCGGTTCTCAGCGGCTTCCACCAGCTCGTCATAAGCACGGATACGCGCCTTGGACTTCGTCTGGCGTGCCTTGGGGCTGGAAGCGATCCACTCCTGTTCGCGGCTGATGGCCTTCTGGCGCGAGGCGTCTTCGCGGGACTCCTGCTGCATACGCTTGGCTTTCGCCTGCAAATAAGCGGAATAGTTGCCTTCGTAGGGAATGCCGCGGCCACGGTCGAGTTCGAGAATCCAGCCGGTGACGTTGTCCAGGAAGTAGCGATCGTGGGTGATCATCATCACGGCACCGGGATAGTCGCGCAGGTGTTTTTCGAGCCAGGCGATGGTTTCGGCGTCCAGATGGTTGGTCGGTTCGTCGAGCAACAGCAGGTCGGGCTGCGACAGCAGCAGCTTGCAAAGCGCCACGCGGCGGCGCTCACCACCCGAAAGGCCGGTGACGGCAGAATCGCCGGGCGGGCAACGCAGAGCGTCCATGGCCATTTCGACCTGGTTTTCCAGATCCCACAGGTTCTGGCTATCGATCATGTCCTGGAGCTTTGCGCCCTCATCCGCCGTTTCGTCGGAATAGTTCATCATCAATTCGTTGTAGCGGTCAACGATCGCCGTCTTGCTCGCCACGCCTTCCATGACGTTTTCCATCACGGTCTTGTTTTCGTCGAGCTTCGGCTCCTGCTCGAGATAACCGAGCGTCGCACCTTCGGCGAGCCACGCTTCACCGGTATATTCCTTGTCGAGGCCGGCCATGATTTTCAAAACGGTCGACTTACCGGCGCCGTTCGGGCCGAGGATACCGATCTTGGCATCGGGGTAGAAGGAGAGATGGACGTTCTCCAGAACCTTCTTCGCGCCATAGGACTTGTTCAGCCCAGCCATGTGATAGATGAATTGACGTGCCATTGTAGCGAATGCTCCACATCGGATTTTTAAGAGTACGTATCGGGAAATTTGCCGCTATGTAGGGTAAATAGGACCTTGGGGCAACCTCTGGCACGATTATGACCCCATGATTATGACAAGCTGCGTGATGACACGATGGGTGAGATGATGAATGAGACGATGGATAACTTCGCCTTCAGCCGGATAGAGAGGCTGGACGCCCCCTCCGGCGCATCCATCGCCTTCCGCCACCAGCCTTCCACCCTCGTCCCGGCCTGCGGCGTGCTGATGATCTGCCATGGCCTCGTGGAGCATGCCGGCCGTTACCGCCGTTTTGCCGACGTCATGTCGCAGCAGGGTTTCGAGGTCTATGCCCATGACCATCGTGGCCACGGTCGCACAAAAGCGACGGATTCGCCGATCGGCCGCTTCGCCTGGAAAGATGGTGCGGAGAAGGTCGTCGCCGACGTCATGGCGATGCGGGTCATGGTCGGTGAAAGACATCCCGGCCTGCCGGTCATCCTGTTCGGCCATTCCATGGGCGGCCTCGTGGCGCTCAACACCGCCGTTAGTCATCCGGATGCCTTCGATGGCCTGTCGATATGGAATTCCAATCTCAATCCCGGCGTGATGGGTCGTCTTGCACAGGTGGTGCTGCGGCTTGAAAAAATGCTGAAAGGCTCCGATGTGCCGAGCGCCATCCTGCCGAAAGCCACCTTCCGCGCCTGGAATGCAAAAATGCCGGAAAGGCGTACCCATGCCGACTGGCTGAGCCATGACAGGTTGGCAGTGGACGCCTATGTGGAAGACCCGCTCTGCCAGTTCGAGGCCAGCGTTTCCCTCTGGCAGGACGTCTTCGAACTCTCCTATCGCGCCCCGAAACTCATCGAACGCCTGCCGAAGACATTGCCGCTTTTGCTGGTCAGCGGCGACCAGGACGCCGCTACCAATGATGGCAGGGAGATCGTTTGGCTCGCAGAGCGGTTTCGGCAAGCCGGCTTCAGCCATGTCGAACACACCATCTACAAGGGCATGCGGCACGAAACGCTGAACGAGATCGGCTGGCAGGCGGTAGCGGCGGATTTCGCCGCCTGGTGCGGCCGCGTCGTTAACGGCTGAGGATGTCTTTGCCGAAACGGAATAAGTCCATGAGATAAAATCACATGCGGCGGGGCAAGGCGCGGTCTATAACCGGCAGGCACAAAATACCGGGGGACAGATGACCGACATGCCGAACAGGAAACCGCCGCTATCAGGCATTCGCGTCATCGAGCTGGCGCGTGTTCTGGCCGGACCCTGGGCGGGGCAGATGCTGGCCGATATGGGCGCTGATGTCATCAAGGTGGAAAACCCCGAAGGCGGCGACGACACCCGCACATGGGGACCGCCCTTCGTTGAAGACGCGGAAGGCGAAAACCTTTCCGCCGCCTATTACCACGCCACCAATCGCGGCAAACGCTCCATCGTCGCCGATCTGAAGACGCCTGAGGGCTGCGAGCTGGTGCGCCGGCTGGTGCGCACCGCCGATGTCGTCATCGAAAACTTCAAGCGCGGCGGGCTTGCCAAATACGGCCTCGATTACGAGAGCCTGAGAGTGCTCAATCCAAAGCTGATCTACTGCTCCATCACCGGTTTCGGCCAGACCGGGCCTTATGCCGATTTTGCCGGATACGACTATATCGTACAGGGCATGTCGGGCTTCATGTCGATCACTGGCGAACCGGACGGCCAGCCGATGAAAGCGGGCGTGGCGGTTGCCGATATCTTCACCGGGATCTATTCCGTGACAGCCATTCAGGCCGCGCTGATCCACGCCATACGGTCAGGCGAAGGCCAGTATATCGACATGGCGCTTCTCGATGTGCAGTCGGCCGTGCTCGCCAACCAGAACATGAACTACCTGATTTCCGGCAAGCCGCCCGTCCGGCTCGGCAATGCCCATCCGAATATTTCCCCCTATGAGGTGGTGCCGACGGCCGATGGTTTCCTGATCCTCGCGGTCGGCAATGACGGCCAGTTCCGCCGCCTCTGCAATATCCTCGGCATAGGTTTGATCGCCGATGACGAGCGTTACGCAACGAACAAGACCCGCGTGGCGCATAAGGTTGAAGTCCGGCAGATCATTTCCACGGAAACACTGAAATGGCAGAAGCGTGATCTTCTGACCGCCTGCGAGCAGAATGCCGTGCCAGCCGGACCGATCAATTCCATCGAAGACATGTTCGCCGATCCGCAGATCAAGGCGCGGGGCCTGCGCGTCGATCTCGAAGCGGAAGACGGCACCGTCATTCCCGGCGTGCGCACCCCCATCGTGCTCTCGCAAACCCCCTTGCGCTATGAACGCCCCAGCCCGAAGCTCGGAGAGCATCAGGCACAGGTACTGGCCGAACTGGAAAACATCGAAAGGACCACCACGCCATGAAAAGAACGGGCGGAGAACTGATTGTCGAAGCGCTGAAGGCCAATGGCGTCTCCCGCGTTTCCTGCGTTCCGGGCGAAAGCTATCTGGCGGTTTTGGATGCGCTCTATGAAAGCGGCATTGAAACCGTGGTCTGCCGCCAGGAAGGCGGCGCCGCCATGATGGCCGATACCTGGGGCCGTCTGACCGGCGAACCTGGCATCTGCATGGTGACCCGTGGTCCGGGCGCAACTAACGCTTCCGCCGGTCTGCATATTGCAAGGCAGGATTCCATTCCTATGATCCTGTTCATCGGTCAGGTACAACGCGAAGCGCGTGAGCGCGAGGCGTTTCAGGAAGTGGAATATCGCCGCGCCTTCACCGAATTCGCCAAATGGGTTGGCGAGATCGACGACGCCCGCCGCATCCCCGAATTCGTCACCCGCGCCTTCACTGTTGCCACTTCCGGCCGCCCCGGCCCGGTGGTTCTGACGCTGCCCGAAGATATGCTGGTGGAAGAGGTCGAAGCGCCGGAAGCAAAACCCTATACGCCCGTCGAAGCGCATCCCGGCCCGTCGCAGATCGCCGCCTTCTCAAAAATGCTGGGCGAGGCAAAACGCCCGTTCTTCATCATCGGCGGCACACGCTGGTCGGAAGAGAGTGTCGCGACTTTCGGGGCTTTCGCCGAAAAACACAAACTGCCCGTCGGCTGCTCCTTCCGCCGCCAGATGCTGTTCGACCACTTGAGCCCTTCCTATGCTGGCGATGTCGGCATCGGCATCAACCCGGCGCTGGCGAAGGAGATCAAGGAATCGGACCTCGTGGTGCTGCTCGGTGGCCGCCTCTCGGAAATGCCCTCCTCCGGCTATACGCTGCTCGACATTCCCTACCCGTCGCAGAAACTTGTTCATATCTATCCGGAAGCCGAAGAGCTTGGCCGCGTCTATCGCCCCGATCTCGCCATCTGCGCCGCACCGGATGACTTCGTCGCCGCCCTTGCCTCCGTCTCGCTTCCGGCAAACGCCGCATGGGCCGAGCGCACCGCCGCCATGCACGCGGCTTACCTCACCTGGTCCACCCCGCCACAGACCGGCCCCGGCCCGGTGCAGATGGGTCCGATCATGGACTGGATCGAGGCCAATGTGCCTGACGATGCCATCTTCACCAATGGCGCGGGCAACTATGCCACCTGGGTGCACCGCTTCCACCGCTTCCGCCGCTTCAACACCCAATCGGCGCCGACTTCAGGCTCGATGGGTTACGGCCTGCCGGCAGCCGTCGCCGCCAAGCACCTGTTCCCGGAGCGTGAGGTGATCTGCTTTGCCGGCGACGGCTGCTTCATGATGCACGGTCAGGAATTCATCACTGCCGTGCGTTATGGCCTGCCGATCATCACCGTGCTGGTCAATAACGGCACCTATGGCACCATCCGCATGCATCAGGAACGCGAATATCCCGGCCGCGTCAGCGGCACCGATCTCGTCAATCCGGATTTCGAAGCCTTTGCGAAAGCCTATGGCGGCCATGGCGAAACGGTCGAAAAAACCGAAGACTTCGCCGCCGCCTTCAAGCGGGCGCGTGCAAGCGGCAAGCCGGCGATCATCGAGGTGAAGCTGGACCCGGAAGCAATCACGCCCACCCGGACATTGACACAGATCAGGACAAAAAGCTGACATAACGCATGGACATGCCTCCGGCATGGTGTAAATCCTGACGCTCGCTTGACGTCATCCTCGGGCTTGTCCCGAGAATCCAACCACGTTGCGCTAAATCGATCGGTTGCAGATGCTCGGGACAGGCCCGAGCATGACGGGGAGACGTTTTACGCTTCTTTCAGCATCCACTAACTCAGGATACGACATGCCGGACGTTGCTCCTCCCGTCATCACCCCACGCGGCGCGAAGATCGAGCCCTCGGCCGGTGCGCCTTTCGAGGCCGTGCGCGTGGCCCGTGATGTCCTGCACACATCCCGCACGGCGGCACTTGCCACGCTCGATCCGGTCAGCAGCTATCCCTATACGACTGCCACCAATATCGGCATTGAGCCTGACGGCACCCCGTTCTTCTTCGCGGCCGGCCTGACGCTGCACGCCCGCAACATGGAGGCAGACCCGCGCATCTCGCTGACGCTTGCGCCATTCGGCAAGGGCGACGCGCTGACGCTGCCGCGGCTGACACTGGTGGGCAAGGTGGAAGTGATGGACGCCGATGACGTGCCGCTCGCCAGACAGCGCTACATCGCCCGTTATCCCAAAGCGAAACTCTATCTCTCTCTTCCTGACACACGGTTTTACCGGCTGCGGACGCAAGGCGTGCAGATCAATGGCGGCCCGGCTCGCAACGCCAGCAACATCACCCCGGCCGACCTGCGCACCGATCTGTCAGGCGCGGAGGAGCTGATGGCTGCGACGGAAAGCGAAGCGGCCCGCCTCAACGCTATCAAGGGCGAAGCAGCACGGCTTGCCGTTCTGGCTGGCGCAAAGACCGGCCGCTGGACAATCACCTCAATCGACCCGGATGGCATCGACCTCGCCTCGGCCAACGATCTGGCACGGCTGTGGTTTGCGGCGCGGGTGGAGACGGTTAAGCAGTTTGAGAAGGCGCTTGCTTTGCTTCTGAAATGAAGGGCGCAAACGATTCACAAACCTGGGACAATCGCCTCTCCTCCGTCATGCTCGGGGTCCTCGGACAAGCCCGAGGATGACGAAACGAGTGTTTCGAATTTCCCATAAAAAAAGGCCGGGTCGCATTCCGCGACCCGGCCTTTTTTGGAAAATCAGACTGATGCTCAGAGAGCAGCGGTCACGATGAATTCAACCTTGTAGTCCGGCGTTGCCAGCGCTGCTTCGCTGGTGGCGCGGGCCGGTGGGTTTGCCGGGTCGATCCAGCCTTCCCAGACGGCGTTCATTTCGCCGAAGGTGGACATGTCGGAGAGGTAGATGATGGTCTGCAGGACCTTCGACTTGTCGGAACCGGCGGCGGCCAGCAGGCGGTCGACTTCAGCCAGCGCCGACTTGCTCTGTTCCGTTACGCTGGTGCCTTCGCCAACTTGGCCGGCCAGATAAACGGTGTTGCCGTGAACGACGGCGCCGCTCATGCGCTTGCCTGGCTCGATACGCTTGATGGTCATGGAAAACTCCTGTTGATTGGCATTTAAAAATAGAATGATGCGCGAAAAATCAGCCGCGCAGGTGATGGGTCTTTTCGTAGATCGCCGTGGAGCGCGCGCCGGAACGGCAATAGCCGAGCATCGGGCGCTGCAATTCGTCGAGCGCATCCACCATGCCGGCAACGGCATCGGCATCGACGCCATAACGGCCGACCGGCACGTGCATGATGGTGAGGCCAAGCTGCTCGGCACGCTCGGCAATATCGGCAAAAAGCGGCTGACCATCTTCTTCGCCATCAGGGCGGTGGCAAACGATCGACTTGAAGCCGAGCGTCTTGACCTCATCCAGATCGGCGACGCTGATCTGTCCCGTGACCGAATAGTCGTCGTCTATACGCCTGATATCCATGTTTGCCTCCGCTGAAACCGACGTCCGCGCCGCTGGCACGCTCTCGCCATCCTTAGAAATCCGCATCCGATGTAAGGGCTGAAAACCCATGCGTCAATGATGCGCCGTGTTCATTCGGTACGGCGATCAAAGGATGTAAAAGCGCAGGCCGAAGGAGCGGCTTTCACCCGGCTGGAGAATATTGAACTCGCCGGCAGCCTCAAGCTCCCCGCGCCCCACCCAGCGATGCGAAACCGGCTCGATGCCGAGCACATTGGCCGGGTCCTGCTGGTTACGCCACATCTGCAGATAGGGCAGCGTCTCCGAGCGAAAGCGCACGGTCAGCGTCCTGCCGCCGATGGCCGCAATCGGACCAAGCTGCAATTCCGCCCATTCATCATTGCCGGCGGGAACGCAGAAGACGGTGCCCGGCTCATCCCCGAAACGCCAGCCATGGCCGCCTCCTTCCAGCATCGCGCCTTCCAGCCGCACGGCATCGTCAAACAGACGTGCACCGACATTCATATGATACATGAGAAAGACCGGAATCGGCCGCTCTGAAGTGTTGACGATCCGGTCATCGAGGCTGACTTCGCCGCTTTCGCCATCGATGCGCCATGTCCGCTCCAGCAGCGCAGTCCCGCCATCGGCAAGCTTCACGGGAACCTCGACGCGAGCCAATGCATTGGTCTCATGAACGTCAAAGGCAATGATCGTCGCGGGATGGGAGGAAAAGGACCCATGCAACGGATAGCGACGCCCCTCCCCGTCACCCGCGATTGGTTCGGGATGGCGGATATGGTCGGGACCACAGGTGAAAAGGAAGCCTTCCAATGAGTGGTCGATACGCGCATCGCCATCATCGGGAATGGCACGGCCGGGCGCGATGTCGATGCCATCGACAATACACGAACCAATATCGAAAACAGAGGTTTCATCGAGGAAAATATGGGGCGATCTGCCGGCCTGAAACGAACGCAAGACAACCTCTCCTGTGGCAGTAAAAACGCATGAATCACGGAAACGCTACTAGTCGTGACGGAAATTAAGATTGCATTAACCGCGAATTCACCTTTTTCACAATAGGGTCAAGATTGCGGTGTGTTTATGGGCGAACGAAGCAAGGATAGCAGAATCGTGAAACAGTTTCTTAACGCAGCTCTGGGTCTGACAGTCACGGTAGTGGCGGCTTTCGCCCCGCTACAGGCTGGCGCGCAGCAGCGTTATGGCGACCAGCAGACGATGCTGGTGACACCGGATGGCCGTGTGCTCGACTTCATGCCCGAGCGCGGCGATATCGTCATCAGCCGCGACGGGATGGGTCGCACGGTGTTTTACGACCAGTACGGCAATCTGCTCGCCACCGAAATGCCCTCCGGCTATCAGCAGCAGCGGCAGCAGGCGCGCCAGCAGCGCGACACAACCTATTATCCGCCCGCCCCCGGCGGCCAGTATCGTGAGCCGCAACGCGACTACGGTTATCAGGACAATGGCAGCGTGCGTGACTATCGCGAATATCGCGGCGACGGTTCCGGCGACAATGTCTATACCGGTTCCGTTCCCGGCCCCGGTGCGGTGGAAAGCGGGCCGCTCGGCCAGCCCATGCCCGGCGAAAGCACCACGGCCGCCGTTCCGCAGCCGGATCACCTGATCGAACGCCACACGCCGGTGACGACACCGGTCAATCGCTCCCGTCAGGAAATCGTCGCACTTCAGACTTTCCTCGACCGTGAAGGCATCTCCCCCGGCGTAATCGACGGCAAGATGGGTGACAACGTCAACAAGGCGATTGCCGCCTGGCAGGACATGACCGGCGAAAAGCTGGACCCGAACAATTCCGACGACATTCTGGAACGTCTGCGCTCCTCAGGCGGCATGCCGATCGTCGACTACACCATCAGCGCTGCCGATGCCGCCGGCCCCTATGTCGCCTCCATTCCGGACGACTATGCCGAGAAATCGCAGCTGCCCGCCTTGTCCTTCACCAAGACCTCGGAGGCGCTGGCCGAGCGTTTCCATATGGATGAGAATTACCTGAAGGAACTGAACCCCGGCATCGATTTCACGGTCCCCGGCACCATCATCAAGGTGGTCAATCCGGGCGAGACGAAAAAGGGACAGGTGGCCCGCATCGTCGCGCATAAGGGCATCAAGCAGGTCTTCGCTTATGGTCAGGACGGCAATCTGATCGCCGCTTATCCCGCCACCATCGGTTCCACGGATACGCCTTCGCCGAGCGGCACGCACACGGTGGAGCGTATCGCGCTCAATCCCGGCTACACCTATAATCCGAAGATCAACTTCAAGCAGGGCCAGAACGACAAGATCCTGCAGATCCCGCCGGGTCCGAACGGCCCGGTCGGCACGGTCTGGATTGCCCTGTCGAAGCCGACATACGGCATTCACGGCACCCCGGAACCATCGAAGATCGGCAAAACCAACAGCCATGGCTGTATTCGCCTCACCAACTGGGATGCGACCGAACTGGCCAAAATGGTCCGCCCCGGCGTTGTGGTCGAATTCGCGGAATAGAGCTGACGGTGAAAAACAATAGAAAAGCCCGGCGGATTGTGGTCCGCCGGGCTTTTTTTTCGTTGAGAAAGTTTTATCCGCGCTTTTCCGTCACGAAGTAAAGCAAAGCCGCCACCGGCAACGCAAAGCCGATCCACGAGGCTGCACCCCATTCACCCACAGCATAGGCCCAGCCGCCGACCGCAGAGCCGATCGCTCCACCCATAAAAAACGTCGCCATATAGATGCCATTGAGACGGCTGCGGAATTCCGCACCGAGCGTGAAGATTGCCCGCTGGCCGAGCACCAGATTGGTGGTAACACCGAAATCGAGAACGATGGCGGCAACGACCAGAATGGCGAGTGCCAGATGCGAGCCTTCGGGCGCAAGATGCGTGACGGCGAAGGAGAGCGCCACCGCCACCAGTGCGAGGAATGTGGCCGCATAGGTCCAGCCCCGGTCGGCCATGCGCCCGGCAATCGGCGCGGCAACGGTGCCCGCCGCTCCAGCGAGCGCAAACAGCGCGATCTCGCCCTGGCTGAGATTGAAATCCGGCCCGCTCAGATAAAGCGGCGTCGTGGTCCAGAACAGGCTGAACGCGGCAAACAGGAAGGCGTGATAGATTGCCCGCCGCCGCAGGAGCGGCGTATGCATGGCCAGTCTGCCCATCGAGGCCATCAACGCGCCATAACCCAGTCTTGCCTCAGGCATACGAGCAGGCAAAAGCCGGAAGAGCACGACAGCGAGGATCGCCATAACGCCCGCCGAGGTCAGGAAGACACCACGCCACGACACCACTTCCGACAACAGGCCGGAGACCGGCCGCGCCAGCATGATGCCGGCCATAAGACCACTCATGACGTTACCGACCACCCGTCCGCGAATGGCGTGCGGCGCCATATGCGCGGCATAGGGAACGATGACCTGCACCGCCACGGAACTGACGCCAACCAGAAAGGCCGCGATCAGAAACGGGGCCGCATGTGGCGCGAATGCCGCCGCCACCAGCGACAGTACCGCCATGGAAACGGCACTGACGACCAGCTTGCGATTTTCGATGAGATCACCGAGCGGTACGACGAACAGCAGGCCGACGCCATAACCGATCTGCGTCAGGGTCACGATCAGCCCGGTCGCGCCGGCGGAAAGACCAAGTTCCGCCCCGATGATGCCGGCAAGCGGCTGGGCATAATAAAGATTGGCGGCAATCAGCCCACAGGCTGTCGCCAGCAGAAAAGTCAAAGCCGGAGAAAGGGATGTTGCATCAACATCCTCCCCTTCAATTACACGCGTCGTCATCATGTTCTCCAATATGGAAACAAACGTTTCCTAAATAGACATAAAATCACTCGGCAAGCTTCATGGCGATATCCACCACGGCCACCATGTCCTTGAGGCTGCGCCCCGTCTTTCCCACCACGCGCATGCCAAACATCATGCACAGCATTGCGCGGGCGAGATCATCGGGATCGACCTTCGAATGCACCGAACCATCCTTCTGCCCCTCGGCAACGAGGCGAGCGACAATCCGCTCCCTCACCTTCACGGCCCGTTCGACCACGGCGGCAATGTCGTCATCCAGCGCCGCCAGATCGGCAGCAGCACCGACAACCAGACATCCATCAGAGCCGGCACCGCCATGCGACCGTTCCGCATAGAACATCAACCCTGCCCGCAGGCGTTCGCGACCGGTATCGTAACCGGCCACCGCTGCCTCGAAACGCTCGGTCTGCACGATCCTGTAGCGCTCCATCGTGGCGATGAAGACAGCCTTCTTGTCCTTGAAGGCCTTGTAAAGACTGCCCTGCGCCAGATCCATCGCATCGGTAAGGTCACCCACAGAGGTGGCATGATAACCTCGCCTGGAAAAAACCCGGATCGCACCATCGAGCGCGCGGTCAATATCGAACTCGCGCGGCCTGCCGCGATGGCGCTGTTCCTCGGACTGGTTGTGGCTGATATTGCTCATGACCGGAATATAGGAAACGATCATTTCCAAATCAAGCAAATAATGAAGCTGACAGGAAAAGCCGCGACTGCACTTGAGCGAGCCGAACGGCAGTCGATCGTCTGGAACATCATCCCGCCTCTGCGGCGATGAACTCCGCAGACGGATCGAATGTCGAAAGCAGTGTTTCAGGCAGCCTTGCGGGTGAAAAGGCGCGCGGGTGGTGTGCCGAGCCGCGACAGGCGTTTCGGCAGCAGGCCGAGCACTTCACCCGCGAATGCCTTGGCATTCTCCACCGCCTTGTCGATGTTGCTCACCTTGTTCTTATCGAGACAGAGAAGTGTGCCGCCTAGATCGAAAATATCGCGATAGGCCGCTCTCTCGACAATCGGCGTGCTGAGAACCGAGACATTTTTCTCGGCCAGCAGCATTTTGACGAGCAGTAGCGAACGCGTCGCCACCATGGCGTTCACCCGCGTCAGCACGATGGAATGGGCAATCTCCTTGCCCATCTTGCGGTTCAGGAATTCGATGTGATCAAGGACTTCGGCAGCGCCGCGCGCATCCATGGCGCAGCCCTGAACCGGGATCAGTACATGGTCGGAAATACCGAGCGCCATGGTCAGAAGCGGATTTTTCGCCCCCGGCAGATCGATGATGAAACAGTCGGTGCTGCTTTTATTCTCGCGGATATGGCCCTCGAGCGACGCCATGGTCACATGCGAAATCACCGAAAGATTTTCGATCTCGCCTGATAATTCGTGCCAGCGGGAAATCCACAATTGCGGATCGGCATCCAGAACCGTCACGCGGTGGCCGCTGCGGGCCAGTTCGGTTGCCAGAAGCAGCACGGCCGTGGTTTTTCCGGCACCGCCCTTGGTATTGGCGAAAGTGATGACTGACATGATACCCCCTGTTGGTCAGAGCCGTTTCATGCTCATTCACGCACCGAAGCAATTCATGGTGCTTTCCATAACCTTAACGAACATGGTTAAGAAAAAGCTAAGATCGTTTTGGACCGCAACAAAAAGCCCGCAACAAAAAAACGGCGCGGGCTTTCTCAGTTTTTAAAAGAGAACTCTCAGTGAGTGGGCAAAGGGACTCATATCGCCACTTTTTCACAACAGTTTCTGGCAGGGTCCGACATCATCCGGACGGGGACGCCCCGCCTTCAGATCTTCGTATCGCGGTACATTCGCATCGCGACCACCCATGTATTTTTCAAATGCTTTCCGATCGAGCGTTATTATACGCCCGCTGCTGCTGAAGCTAACCATTCCATTTTTACCGGAATAGGCCACACCCAGCCGGCCGCGGCAAAAATAACGGCTATTCCCTTTCGACAACGTCCAACCCAAAACGCCTGCCTTGTTGCTCGCGAGCGTCGAAGCTTTGTAACCTTGGCCAGAAAGTTCGTGAAAGGACGCGGCATGCGCCGTAGCAGGCAAGCCGAGAAGCACCATTGCAAGCAATAGCGCAGATACTGACGCGTTCTTCTTCACCGCCGATATCCCTTAAAAGCAAGCCTCAAAAAGCGCCTTGGTATTTTCCAGCGTCATCGGCACCGGATTGCCGCCGCAGCTAGGATCCTTGATCGCTTCCGCCGCCAGTTCATCGATACGATCCGGCTTGATGCCCATGGCGGTGAGATTTTCAGGCACGTTGAGCTCCTTGCGAAGTTCCAGCACGTAGTCATAGAAGCCGTCGAAACCACCGGAGATGCCGAGATAGGCGGCTGCGCGGGCAATCTTGTCTTCAATGGCCGGACGGTTGAAACGCAGCACCGCCGGCATGACGACGGCATTGGTCATGCCGTGATGGGTGTTGTAGACCGCGCCGATCGGATGCGAGAGCGAGTGAATGGCCCCGAGACCCTTCTGGAAAGCCACCGCCCCCATCGCTGCCGCTGCCATCATATTGGTGCGCGCTTCAATATCCGTGCCGTCCTTATAGGCGCGCGGCAGGAATTCCTTGACGAGACGCAGGCCCTCCAGCGCTACACCGGCGCTCATCGGATGGAAGAACGGCGACGAATAGGCTTCGAGGCAATGGGCAAAGGCATCCATGCCCGTGCCGGCCGTGATGACCTTCGGCATGCCGACCGTCAGTTCCGGATCGCAGATGACGACGCCGGGCAAGAGCTTCGGGTGGAAGATGATCTTCTTCACATGAGTCTGCGAATTGGTGATGACGCTGGCGCGGCCAACTTCCGAGCCGGTGCCGGCCGTCGTCGGAACAGCGACGATCGGCGCGATCTTCGAAGCATCAGCACGCGTCCACCAGTCGCCAATATCCTCGAAATCCCACACAGGACGTGTCTGCCCCGCCATGAAAGCGATCATTTTGCCCAGATCGAGACCCGAGCCGCCGCCAAAAGCGACGACGCCATCATGGCCGCCATCGCGATAGGCTTTGACGCCCGCCTCCATGTTGATCTCGTTGGGGTTCGGATCGACATCGGCGAAAATCGCCCGGCCAAGCCCCGCCTCCTCCAGCACGTCGAGCGCGTGCGCGGTGATCGCCATATTGGCAAGGCCACGATCCGTGACGAGCAACGGCTTCTTGATGCCGAGCGTCTTGCAGGCTTCTGCCAGCTCCTTGATCCGGCCACGGCCAAGCTTGACGGCGGTGGGATAGCTCCAGTTCGCGACGATATTCATTTCGTGACTTTCTTCAGATGGTAGGATTTCGGACGGGTCAGGTTCTGGAAACCGAGGACGGAGAGCGAACCGCCACGGCCGGTTTCCTTGACGCCGGTCCAGCAAAGGGCCGGATCGAGATAATCGGCGCGGTTCATGAACACGGTGCCGGTCTCGATCTCACGGCCGATCCTTGCGGCCCGGGCCGCATCCTGTGTCCACAGCGAGGCGGTGAGACCATATTTGCTGTCATTCATCAGGGCGATGGCTTCGTCGTCATTCTTGACCTTCATGATGCCGATGGCAGGGCCGAAGGTTTCTTCGGTCATGAATTCCATGGAATGATCGACATTGACGAGAATTTGCGGGGCGACATAAGCGCTCTCACCGTCATCGGCGGGGAACAGCTTGGGATCGACCAGCGCTTTAGCACCCTTGGCAACGGCATCGGCGATCTGTGCCCGCACCACCTTGGCGAAACGCCTGTTGGCCATCGGCCCCAGCGTCGTTTCCTGCTCCAGGGGATTGCCGAGCTTGTAGTTGGAAACCCAGGCCACCGACTTCTCCACGAACTCATCATAGAGGTTTTCAGTGACGTAGATGCGCTCGATACCGCAGCAGCATTGCCCGGAATTATAGGTGCCGCCGTCCATCAGCGTATCGACGGCGGCGTCGAGATCGGCATCCTCCATCACGTAACCGGGGTCCTTGCCGCCAAGCTCAAGCCCGAGGCCGGTGAAGGTGCCGGCAGCGGCCCGCTCGATGGCGCGACCGCCTTCCACCGAACCGGTGAAATTGACGAAGTTGAACAGGCCATCGCCAATCAGCGCCGAGGTCGTAGCGTGGTCGAGGAAGACGTTGATGAAAACATCTTCCGGCACACCGGCCTCAACAAAGGCCCGCACCATGCGCTCGCCGACCAGCAGCGTCTGCGCCGCGTGCTTGATGACAACGGTATTGCCGGCCATCAAAGCGGGAGCCACCGTGTTGATCGCCGTCATGTAGGGATAATTCCACGGCGCGATGACGAAGACCACGCCATGCGCCTCACGCTCGATACGGCGTTCGAAATTGCCGCTTTCCTCGATGACGAGCGGGGCGAGCGCATCGGCGGCAATCGAGGCGACATAATTGGAGCGCTCGTTAAAGCCCTTGAACTCGCCGCCGTAACGCACCGGACGGCCCATCATATGCGCCAGTTCCGGCACGACGTCCGCCACCATTTCGTTGAGGCGCGCCACACCCTTCAGAACCAGTTGAACGCGGTCCTCCAGCGGACGCCGCGCCCAGTCCTTCTGCGCCTTGCGCGATTTCGAAACGGCGGCCCGCGCCGCCTCCAGTGGCATCGCCTCGCGCTCGGCATAAACCGAGCCGTCGATGGGCGAGATATTCTGGATCATGGTCATGATGTTTTCCCGTAATGATTAGGCTCGTTCGAAACCGCGCGCCACTTCCCAGTCGGTCACGCGGCGGTCGTATTCTTCCTGTTCCCACCGTCCGGCATGCACGTAGTGATCGATCACATCGTCGCCAAAGGCCGCACGCAGCATTTTCGATCCGTCGAGGAAAGCAGTCGCGTCGCGCAAGGTCTTGGGTATCTCGCGCACGCCATTGCCGCCATAGGCGTCGCCGACAAAAGCGGGCTCAAGTTCGAGTTTATTTTCGATGCCGTCTATGCCTGCTGCGAGAAGAGCTGCCATTGCAAGATAGGGATTGAGATCCGACCCGCCAACGCGGCATTCGATGCGGATGCCTTTGGTGTCGGCACCACAAAGGCGATATCCCGCCGTGCGGTTATCGAGGCTCCAGATCGCCTTGGTCGGCGCAAACGTGCCGGCCATGAACCGCTTGTAGGAATTGATGTAGGGCGCCAGAAAATAGGTGACGTCGCTGGCATGGGTCAAAAGACCGGCCACATAATGCCGCATCAGCTGCGACATGCCATGCTCGGCATCCTTGTCCAGAAACGCCGGGGTCTTGCCGTCGAGGCTCCACAGCGACTGGTGAATATGCGAGGAACTGCCGGCGGCATTGTAATTCCACTTGGCAAGGAAAGTCACCGCCTTGCCCTTTGACCAGGCAATCTCCTTGGTGGCGTTCTTGATGATGGCGTGCCGGTCGGCCATGGTCAGCGCCTCGGCGTAACGCACGTTGATTTCCGCCTGGCCGGGCGACGCCTCGCCCTTGGAATTCTCCACCGGAATGCCCGCACCCTGCAGGCCCTTGCGCAGCGCCCGCATGACGTCCTCTTCCTTGGTCGTCTGGAAGATGTGGTAGTCCTCGTTATAGCCGCTGGCGAGGTTGAGGTCCTTGTAGCCGCTGACGCGCGCTGCATCGAAAGTCTGGTCGAACAGGAAAAACTCCAGTTCGGTCGCCATAAAGGCTTTCAATCCCATGGCCTCCAGCCGCGCCACCTGCTTTTTCAGAAGCGCGCGCGGCGAATGTGGCACTTCTTCATGGGTGTGATGGTCAAGCACATCACACAGCACCAGCGCCGTGCCTTCCAGCCACGGCACGCGCCGCAGCGTCGAAAGGTCGGGTTTCAGTACATAGTCGCCATAACCCTTTTCCCAACTGGAGGATTTGTAGCCGGGAACGGTTTCCATCTCCATGTCGGTGGCAAGCACGTAGTTACAGCTATGGGTTTCCTCATAGGCGCTTTCGACGAAGAACTCCGCCTGGAATCGCTTGCCCATCAGACGCCCCTGCATGTCGACAAGGCAGGCCAGAACCGTGTCGATGCGCCCCTCGGCGACATCCATCTTAAGCGCGTCGAATGTATAGCTCGTCATTTTGTCCGTTCCCTCTATTGTCCTGGCCGGGCGGCCGGATGCGGCCGCCCGTTTGTTTGAGTATCAGGCCTTTGCAGCCGCCGCTGCCATGGCAGCCTGCTTGTGCTCCAGTGCGAATTCCTCTTCCGGCGACAGGATGAGGCGATGGCGCCCGATAAAGGCGAAATAGGCGATCGCCACGGCAAACCACACCGCTACCCAAAGCACGCCCTTGCTGAAGTTCGGATCCTGGATCTGATAAAGCAGCGTGACGATGGCGATGATGATGGTCAGCACCGCGCCCGGAATGCCGAAGGGCGAGCGGAAAGGCCGCTCGATATGCGGCAGGTTTTTCCGAAGCAGGATGAAGGAAATCGCCTGCAGGATATAGGAGAACATCGCACCAAATACGGCCATGTTCAAAAGCACGCTGCCGATGATGCTGCCGCCCTCTTCCGCACCCAGCGAGAACCAGATGACCAGCATGACCGCAAGACCGACAAGCGCGCCGGCAATGTTGGCGACGAACGGTGTGCGGTATTTCCGATGGGTAATCGACAGCACGGTCGGGAAATAGCCCGCACGCGACAGCGAATAGATCTGCCGGCCCTGCGCATAGAGGATCGTATGGAAGCTGGCGATCAGACCCGTCAGCGCCACGAGACCGAGCAGCACCACACCGCCATCGCCATAGATCGCCTTGAAGCCATCCAGCAGCGGTTCAAGCGACGAGCTGAGATGGAAGGCGCCAACGCCCGGCAGCGACGGGTTGAGCAACACGATCATGAAGGCCGAAACCATCAGCGTGATGACGCCGAGAATGATGCCCTTCGGCATGTCGCGTTTCGGATCGACCGATTCTTCCGCCGCCAGCGGCAACTGTTCGATGGCGAGGAACAGCCAGACCGCGAAAGGCAGCGTGGCGAGAACGCCCGAAAAACCGAAGGGGAAGAACGAACCGCCGCCCTCCGGCAACTCCACCGCCTTGCCGTCAGGACCGACGCCGATATTCAGCGCATAACGTGAGAAATCCATGTTCGGAATGGCGCTGATCCAGAAGAACACCAGAACGCCGAGCGAAATCAGCGTGATGACCAGCGTCACCTTGAAGGAAAGCTCCAGCCCGAAAACGTTGAGAGCAAGGAAAATCACATAGAAACCTATCCACACAAAGGGTGAATAGGCCGGATCGAGCCCTAGAATGGAATTCATATAGGCCGTGATGAAGGTCACGATGACCGCCGGCGTCAGTACATATTCGACATTCTCACAAAGCCCGGTGACAAAGCCACCCCAGGGACCCATCGCCGTGCGGGCGAAGGAATAGGCCGCACCCGTATGCGGCAAGGCCGGGCTCATTTCCGCGATCGAAAATGTCAGCCCGAGATACATGATGGCGATGATGATGCCCGCCACCAGCATGCCGCCCCAGCCGCCGGTGGAGAAACCGAAATTCCATCCGGAAAAATGCCCTGAGATAACCGCACCGACGCCGAGCGCCCAGAGCGACCACACGCCCGCATAACGGGATAGTCCGCGTTTTTCGAAATAGGATGCATCAGCCTTCTTATAGCTGACGCCTGATGATGAACTGTCCATGCCCTTCTCTCCTGAATAAGAAAAAAACAAGCCAGTCAGCCATTATTGGCCGATTGTGCCCCAGTTTTCAGCACTTGCGGAATGTTTCCGCGCTGTGCCGCACGCACTTGCTGTTCCCTTGCCGCTTCATGCCTTTCCGGCTTTCCTTGAATGTCGGCAGTCTCGTTTTGACGGCCGGCCCCGGTGTTTTCACCATCGGCCAGCCCTTTGCTCCCTCACTCATCGATTGATGAGAGCGCCTTCCCCATAACCTCGTGGAGGAAACCGGCAATGGCCGCCTGCTCCCCTTCATTGGTGACAAGATCGTTGCGGATCTCGATCATGACGTTCAAAAGCCCGTCCGGCAGCGCATGTAGCCTTAGCGTATGCGTTACGCCGTCTTCCGGGCCGTAAGGATCGTTGCGGTTGATCGTCAGCACCGACCCTTGCGCACCCGTCAGCATCGCGTCGGCCAATCGACTGTCGGTGTCGTGCAGAATGCCGATCTGCACCGGGCGGAATTTTCCGTGATAGACAGGCGTAAAACTGTGAACCGTCACCACCACCACCTTGCGCCCGGCGGCCTGCCGCTCGGCGATAATCTGGCTCACCCGGTCATGAAATGGCACGTAGAGCGCCGACGTGCGGGCATAACGTTCCGCCTCGCCAAGCTCGAAATTACCGGGAATATCGTAAATCTCGCTCTTCACCGGCATGGCGGAAGGTGATTCGGGCGGGCGGTTGCAATCATAGACGAGCCGCGAGAATCGCTGGTAAACGAGCGTGGCATCCATGGTTTGCGACAGCAACCGGGCAACGGCGAGCGCACCGGGGTCCCAGGCCGCATGGCTTGCCAGCACCTCCGGCGAAAGACCGAGCGTCCCCAGTTTTCGCGGAATGGTGGCGGAGGCGTGTTCGCAGACAAGCAGGACGTCACCACTGGCCCCGGCGTTCTCGACACCGACAGCCTGCCCCTCTGCTTCCGTGAAAAACCGTGAACGCACCGTCATGCAAGCATCCGCTCCGAAACCCGCTATCCCGCCAATGCCGAAAAGAATTCTTCACATTAATGCCAGTGTCAAATGGAATTTTGAAATTTTCTCTTCATTTTTTCCATTGACTCGATAGCTGACTGAGATGTTTATTTGAGCCAGCACACCGGCAAAAAGACCGGAAGGGGAAAAATTTGCGCAGCTCGACCGCAACCGTGTCGGATGTCATTCATGGCCACTACGATGCGCTGACCCGTTCGGAAAAACGGCTGGCGGAGAGCCTGCTTGGCAACTACCCCGTCTCCGGTCTGGGCAGCATCACGACGATTGCCGAAAATGCCGGCGTCTCGACGCCGACCGTGGCGCGCATGGTGCAGAAGCTCGGCTATAAAGGCTACCCGGAATTTCAGGCGCATATCCATCAGGAACTGGAAGCGACGATCTCCGGCCCGGTCGCCAAACATGACCGCTGGGCCACCAATGCGCCAGGCCTGCATATTCTCAACCGCTTCGCCGATGCCATCACCGGCAATCTGCGCGATACGCTGAGCGACCTCGACACCGCCGTCTTCGACAATGCCGCGGCACTGCTTTCCGACCGCAAACGCAGCATCTATTTCGTCGGTGGCCGTATCACCGGTGCCATTGCCGAATATTTCTTCACCCATATGCAGGTGATCCGGCCGAAAACGACGCTGATGTCGTCGAACTCCAGCGCCTGGCCGCAATATATGCTGAATATGAGCGCCGGCGACGTGCTGGTAATCTTCGATATCCGCCGTTACGAACACGATATGACGACGCTCGCCGAGGTCGCGAAAGCAAACGGCGTGCAGATCATTCTCTTCACCGACCAATGGACATCACCTGTGGCGCGCCACGCGCTGCACATTTTCCGCGTCAGGATCGAGGCGCCCTCGGCGTGGGATTCCTCGGTCGTCACGCTGTTTGTGGTCGAAGCGCTGATCGAAGCGGTGCAGAGCGGCACTTGGGATGAAACGAAACAGCGCATGAACGCGCTGGAGGGCCTGTTCGAGCAGACACGTCTGTTCCGCCGACCAGATCGGACTTGAGTTGCGTAGCCGGCATACGACTTGACGCGGATGCCGCTCGCTGATTGGATACCTGTGATCGCCACCAGCACGATAAAACAGGGGAAAACACCAAGCTGGGGAACGTATCCTGCCAAACGGACGACAACGGACAACTCCCGCAATTGCAGGCAAAAAGCCTGATAATGGCGGAAAACGGGCGTAAAGTGACGGAATCCGGATAAATAAATTGCAATCCGGCCGTCACATTAGCTTCATCTAGAATCCGTATCAGCGTCCGCAATATGAGAACACGAAGAGGAGAAAAAAGTGATCTCTCACTGCCGCCGACTGCTCGCTACGACCACCGCACTGGTCATCGCCTCCACCGCCATTGCTGCCGCTGAACCGAGCGCCGAACTGATCGCTGCCGCCAAGAAGGAAGGCATGCTGACCACCGTCGCGCTGCCGCACGACTGGTGTGGTTACGGCGACGTCATCGCCGCCTTCAAGGCGAAGTACCCGGAAATCACCGTCAACGAACTGAACCCCGACGCCGGCTCCGCCGACGAAGTGGAAGCAGTCAAGGCGAACAAGGACAACAAAGGCCCGCAGGCTCCTGACGTCGTCGACGTCGGTCTCGCTTTCGGCCCGCAGATGAAGGCCGAAGGCCTGCTGCAGCCTTACAAAGTCTCCACCTGGAGCGAAATCCCTGATAACGTCAAGGATGCCGACGGTTACTGGTACGGCGACTATTACGGCGTCATGTCGATGTTCGTGAACAAGGACCTCGTCAAGAACACGCCGAAGGACTGGGCCGACCTGCTGAAGCCGGAATATTCCGGTCAGGTCGCTCTTGCCGGCGATCCGCGCGCCTCCAACCAGGCCATCCTCGGCGTTCTCGCCGCTGGTCTTTCCACCGGTGCGAAATCCGGCAAGGAAGCCGGTGAAGCTGGCCTGAAGTACTTCGCCGACCTCAACAAGGCCGGTAACTTCCTGCCTGTTATCGGCAAGGCCGGCACGCTGGCGCAGGGCGCAACCCCGATCATCGTCGCCTGGGACTACAACGCGCTGTCCTGGAAGAAGACGCTGAACGACAACCCGCCGACGGAAGTCGTCGTTCCTGAGAAGGGCGTTCTGGCTGGCGTCTACGTGCAGGGCATCTCCGCTTACGCCCCGCATCCGAACGCCGCCAAGCTCTGGATGGAACACCTCTACTCCGACGACGGTCAGCTCGGCTGGCTGAAGGGTTATTGCCACCCGATCCGCTTCAACGCCATGGTCAAGGCTGGCAAGGTTCCGCAGGAGCTGATCGACAGCCTGCCGCCGGCAGCAGCCTATGAAAAGGCGATCTTCCCGACGCTCGAGGAAGTTGATGCCAACAAGGCCGCGGTTACGGCCGGCTGGGATAGCGTCGTCGGCGCGAATGTGAAGTAAATTGTTGAAAACGCACCCCGGCTGATCAAAGGCCGGGGTGTTTCTCTTATAATAGATACCTTAATAGACAGACCGTTCGAAAACGGCGTTTGGGGACAACGCATGCCATCAACCAACACCGGCGGACCATCCGACGCGGGCAGAAAGTTGCCGTTGCACTGGATAGGCGTCTTACCTTTTGCCGTTTTTGTCATGCTGTTTCTGATCATGCCGACGATGAAGATCGTCATCGGCGCGTTTCAGGATGCCGATGGCAGCCTGACATTGGAAAACATTGCCGGGCTTTTCACCCCGTCCATCCTCTCGGCCTACTGGATTTCGATCAAGATCAGCCTCGCTTCGGCGGCCCTCGGCTGCCTGATCGGCTTTGGCGTCGCCGCCGCCGTCGTGCTCGGTGGCCTGCCGCAGCGCATTCGTGGGCCGCTTCTGACCTTTTCCGGCGTCGCCTCGCAATTTGCGGGCGTGCCACTCGCCTTCGCCTTCATCGCCACGCTCGGCCCGGTTGGCCTGCTTACCGTCTTCCTGAAGACGCAGATAGGCATCGATCTTCGGCTGCTCGGCTTCAACATCCTGTCCTTCTGGGGCCTGACGGTCACCTATCTGTTCTTCCAGATACCGCTGATGATCCTCATCATCACGCCGGCGCTGGACGGCCTGAAGCGCGAATGGCGCGAAGCGGCGGAAATTCTCGGCGCAACCGGCTTTCAATATTGGCGCATGGTGGCATTCCCCATCCTGCTGCCGTCGCTGCTCGGCACCATGTCGCTGCTGTTCGCCAATGCCTTCGGCGCGGTGGCCACCGCAATCGCGCTCACTGGCTCTTCGCTCAACATCGTGCCGATCCTGCTCTTCGCGCAGATCCGCGGCGACGTTCTCGGCAATCCGCACCTTGGTTACGCGCTCGCCTTCGGCATGATCGTCGTGACAGGCATTGCCAATGCGCTTTACATCTGGCTGCGCGCCCGCAGCGAAAGGTGGCTGAAATGAAGAAGTTCTTCGCCTGGGGCGCGCTGGTCTTCGGCCTGCTCTATTTCGCCCTGCCGCTGATCGGCATGACTAACTTTTCGCTGAAAATGCGGCGCGGCGAATATTCCTTCGACGCCTATGGCAAGGTTCTCAGCGATCCGCGTTTTCAGGAAACCTTCAGCTATTCGGTGGTGATGGCGCTGTTCACCATCGTCTTCGGTGTCCTGCTTGTCGTGCCCACCGCCTATTGGGTGCGGCTGAAACTGCCCGGCCTGCGGCCCTATATCGAATTCATCACGCTTTTGCCGCTGGTCATCCCGGCCATCGTCATCGTCTTTGGTTACATCCGGCTTTACAACACCTCCAGCTGGCTGCCGCTGACCGGCACGACCTTCGGCACCAACCTGCTTTTGATGTTCGGCTATGCCACGCTCGCGTTGCCCTATATGTACCGTGCCGTCGATACCGGTCTCAGAACCATCGATGTCTCGACGTTGACGGAAGCAGCGCAAAGCCTTGGGGCCGGCTGGACGACCATCCTGTCGCGCATCATCCTGCCCAATGTTCTGGTCGCCGTGCTGTCAGGTGCGTTTTTGACCTTCGCCATCGTCATCGGTGAATTCACCATGGCAGCCCTTTTGAACCGCCCGGCCTTCGGCCCCTACATGCAGCTGCTCGGCGCCAACCGCGCCTATGAACCGGCAGCGCTTGCCGTGATTTCCTTCGGCATCACCTGGGGTTGCCTGGGTCTGATCCAACTCGTTTCACGCTACCAGAAGGGCGCGCCTCCCAAGGCCTGAGGACAGATTTTCATGAGCTTTTTGACACTTAGCAACATCAAGAAATCCTTCGGTTCCGTGCAGGTCGTGCATGACTTCGACATGGCCATCGAAAAGGGCGAATTCGTCTCCTTTCTGGGACCGTCGGGCTGCGGCAAGACCACCGTGCTGCGCATGATCGCCGGCTTCGAAATCCCGACCGGCGGATCGATCGTCATCAACGGCAAGGACCAGACGACACGCAGGCCCAACCAGCGCAATATCGGCATGGTGTTTCAGGCCTATGCGCTGTTTCCGAACATGAATGTCTACGAGAACGTCGCCTTCGGCCTGAAAGTCGCCGGCAAGCCGAAAGCCGAGATCGACGCCCGCGTGAAGGAAATGCTCCAGCTTATCCATCTGGAACATCTGGCCGACCGTTATCCCTACCAGATGTCGGGTGGCCAGCAGCAGCGCGTGGCGCTTGCCCGCGCTCTGGCGCCAAAACCGGAAGTGCTTCTTCTGGATGAACCGCTCTCGGCGCTCGATGCCAAGATCCGCGTATCGCTGCGCGAGGAAATCCGCCAGATTCAACAGAAACTCGGCATCACCACCATTTTCGTGACCCACGATCAGGAAGAAGCCCTGTCGATCTCCGACCGTATCGTCGTGATGAATTCCGGCCGCGCCGACCAGATCGGCACGCCCTTCGACATCTACAACAAGCCCGCGACCCGTTTCGTCGCCTCCTTCGTCGGCACGCTGAACCTCATCGATGCGACCGTCATTGACTCCTCGACCAACACCATTCGTGTCGGAGAGCAAAACGTGACACTGCACAAACCGGTCGAAACTGCGAACGGTGAAAAAATCACCCTCGCATTGCGCCCGGAAGCTGGCGCGCTCGGCAGCGATGCCAAAGGTGATGTCGCCATTTCCGGCCTCGTCACCTCCAGCCAGTTCCTCGGGTCGGTCATCCGAACCCGTCTTGATC
Source organism: Agrobacterium burrii (assembly GCF_017313405.1). NCBI lineage: Bacteria > Pseudomonadati > Pseudomonadota > Alphaproteobacteria > Hyphomicrobiales > Rhizobiaceae > Agrobacterium > Agrobacterium burrii. Next base: position 76,819 of record NZ_JAFLNA010000004.1, on the reverse strand, counting down.
TCGGCGGCTCGACCCTGTCTTTCGACATGTTTAACGATCCCGGCACCGCGCCACCCGCCCTTGGCGAACAGGTAACGCTCAAATTCGCGGCGGGCGATCTGATGGTCATCAAGGACTAAACCGCTTTTCTCCATCGGTGGGAGAAGATAGAGCATTTCCAGTAAAAGTGCGTAGCGGTTTTGCCTCCGGAAAATGCGAAGAAACAAAGATATAGAGCAGGTATTGAACCCGAACCTGCCTGCCAGCGATATGAGGCCATGATGCGCGCGCTTTTTTACGAACGATTCGGCGAGACCCCTGTCGTCGCATCCCTGCCCGATCCGGAACCAACCGATGGTGGCGTGGTCATTGAGGTGAAAGCGACAGGCCTCTGCCGCAGCGACTGGCACGGCTGGATGGGGCATGACACGGATATCCGCCTGCCGCATGTTCCCGGCCACGAATTCGCTGGCGTCATCGCCGCGGTCGGAAAAAGCGTCACCCGCTTTAGGCCAGGCGACCGTGTCACGGTCCCCTTCGTTTCCGGCTGCGGTCATTGCCATGAGTGCCGCTCCGGTAATCAGCAGGTCTGCGAAACGCAGTTCCAGCCGGGCTTCACCCATTGGGGTTCCTTCGCCGAATATGTCGCCATCGATTATGCCGACCAGAATCTCGTGCATCTGCCGGAATCGATGAGCTATGCCACCGCCGCCGGTCTCGGCTGCCGTTTCGCCACCTCCTTCCGCGCCGTGACCGATCAGGGACGTCTGAAGGGTGGCGAATGGCTGGCGGTGCATGGCTGCGGCGGCGTTGGTCTCTCCGCCATCATGATCGGCGCTGGCCTCGGCGCGCAGGTCGTCGCCATCGATATTGCCGAAGACAAGCTCGAACTCGCCCGCCAGCTCGGCGCGACGGTCACCATCAACAGCCGCTCGGTCGCCGATGTTTCGGAAGCGGTACGCGAAGTAACGGGCGGCGGCGCGCATGTGTCAATCGACGCGCTCGGCCATCCGCAGACCTGCTGCAATTCCATCAGCAACCTGCGGCGGCGCGGACGCCATGTGCAGGTGGGTCTCATGTTGGCCGATCACGCCATGCCCGCTATTCCCATGGCCCGGGTCATCGCCCACGAGCTAGAGATTTATGGCAGCCACGGCATGCAGGCGTGGCGTTACGAAGACATGCTGGCCATGATCGAAAGCGGCAAACTTGCACCGGAAAAACTGATCGGCCGCCACATAACCCTCTCCGACGCCATCACGGCCCTGCCCGCCATGGACAGTTTCAGGGAAAGCGGCATCAGCATCATCGACCGTTTCGAATAGTGCAGGCACCCGCAACCACCTTAGATTCGCGAATTGCGTCCGGTTCAGGCACCCCTGCGCCCGAACGCCCGGACAGGAGCGGCTCCCGGGGCAGACGCATGGACCGACGATGCTGCCGGGATACGCGTCGCGTGATCCGTCTGGCTATCGCTCCATTGACGGTTCACCAGCTGTTTCGTGCGGACTTCCAGCGGGTCGGGGGCGTCCTCCTCCTGGTACTGCTTACTTCCCGTGACTGCGGAGGTCGTCGCCAATCGCGAAATCCACCGCACGATCTGCATGCCCTTGTGAACAAGCACAAAGATACCAATAATTGTGACCGCTATGATAATCACGAGGTTCCAGGGAGCATCGCTGCCCCTCGCCGCCCGCTCCATGCGATCTTTTGTCGTCGGATCAAAACCAAGCGTCGCCTTCAGCCTGGCGATGTCAGCATCGCTGAGCCTGCTGTACCGCTCGCCACGATACAGTACATAACCGCTCCTATCCCCGCTGTTGAGATAACCAATGTCGAATGCTTCCCCGTCGCGAAGAAAAGGCCCGTTGTCCGGCAGATCATAAACAAGATCGATGGTCTCGCCGCCGCCAAATCCGGAGACGGCAAAAAACCGAGACCTCCGCGCCTCAGCTTCGCTCACGAATATCGCGGAAAATAGAATCGCGACCGAAAAAAGCGCAATAAGCTTCATTCACCCTCTCCAATAACAACGAGAATGATGACAACTGGCATTACTGAATTAATTTGAAGTTTATACTTACGATAACATCTTAAATTTAAGGTATTTATTGCATATGTCTAATATTTATCGCTTTGTTACTAAGAGTGAACTGTACTAATTTATAATAAAATGAATTTCTAACGATGCGACATGACGTATCTCCGCCAACGCTGTAAACCATTGGTGCGAACAGCGCCCCACGTTAAGCCGCAATCGCACGCAATTGCTTTGAGCATAGCGCCGCGATGATGCGACAGAGCACAACGTCGGTGAACATGACGGATGAGATGCAAGGACCGTGACATGCTGTTTCTCGATAGCGTAACCATGAAAGAAACCCCGGACGGACGGGATGAATATCCTTTCTCGGTTCCGGCGCTGCGCCATCTGGAACGCCTCGAGTTCAAGAGGCCGATCACTTTTTTTGCCGGCAATAATGGTTCGGGTAAATCAACGCTGCTGGAAGGACTGGCGGCCGGAATGACGGCCTACGCCATCGGCAATCATGGCCAGGTTTCGGGTGATCTGTACCTTCAGCATGCCGAGACAGTGGCGAAAGCCTTCTATTTCGCCCGCAAGAAGTATCCGAAGATCCGCATGTTCATGCGTGCGGAAGATGTGCTTGGCTATATACGCCGGTTGAACGAGGAGACGCTGGACGATTTTCGCTGGGAGCGGGAAAAGGCCCTGCAAAAAGGCGAAGATTTTCCGGAAGAAACCCCGGAGACCTTTCGCAGGATCGTCAGGAACAACACCATCGACCGGCGGTCGCATGGCGAAGGCTTTCTCGACATCATGCAGCAGCGGGTCCATGGCGCGGGCCTCTATTTCCTCGACGAACCGGAAAGCCCGCTCTCACCGCAAAAACAGCTGGAGCTTGCAGCCATCGTCCGTCACGCCGCCGATAGCGGCGGGCAGCTGATCATCGCCACCCATTCGCCCGTGCTTTTGGCTATTCCCGAAGCGACAATCTATTATTTCGATGAGGACGGTATCACCGAACGCCTCTATGACGAGCTGGAGAACATCTCATTTCTCAGGCGATTTCTCGATCGTCCATCAAAATTCATGAGCGATTAGGGACCGATAAGGCTTGAAATCCCGCTTCTCTTGCAGCATGCCCATTAGCAACATGTGAATTGGAAAAAGAAGCAGGCTTATGTCTCCCACCAGCACACCGGCAGCGGCCCGGCCCCTGAACAGCCAAGACTACAGAACTCTTGGCCTTTCCGCCCTGGGCGGCGCGCTCGAATTTTACGATTTCATCATTTTCGTGTTTTTCGCCACCGTCATCGGCCACCTGTTCTTTCCGCCGGAAATGCCGGACTGGCTGGTGATGATCCAGACTTTCGGCATCTTTGCCGCCGGTTATCTGGTGCGACCGCTCGGCGGCATCATTCTGGCGCATTATGGCGACCGTTATGGCCGCAAGCGGGTTTTCGCCTTCTCTATCCTCCTGATGGCGCTCTCCACCCTCGGCATGGCGCTCATGCCGACCTATGCCACCATCGGCGTCGCCGCTCCAATCCTCCTCATCATCCTGCGCATGCTGCAGGGTGCGGCCATCGGCGGTGAAGTGCCGGGGGCCTGGACCTTCGTTGCCGAACACGTCCCTTTCCGCCGCGTCGGGCTCGCCTGCGGCTTTCTGACATCCGGCCTTTCCTTCGGCATCATGCTGGGATCGCTGATTGCCTTTGCCATCAACTCGCTCTTTTCGCCGGAAGATGTTGCCGGTTATGCATGGCGTATTCCCTTCCTGCTCGGCGGAATTTTCGGCCTGATCGCCGTCTATCTGCGCCGGTGGCTGGAAGAAACGCCGATCTTCAACGAGATGAAGAAATCGAAATCACTGACGGACAAGCTGCCGCTCGGGCTGGTGCTGAAGCACCATATGCGCGGCGTCATCATTTCCGCCCTGCTCACCTGGGTGCTGTCGGCGGCCATCGTGGTGACCACGCTGATGACGGCCACCTTCCTGCAGAAGCTTTATGGCTACACCCCGACGCAGGCGCTGGCCGGCACCAGCTTCGGCACGCTGTTTCTGATTTTCGGCGTCATCATCGCCGGCGCACTGATCGACCGTGTCGGCTCCGGCATTTTCTTCATGGCCGCCAGCATCTTCTTCGGCGTCGCCACCTTCACCTTCTACAGCTATGCCGGCGCGTCGCTTGAAACCATGTTCATTCTCTACGGTGTCATGGGCCTTTCGGTCGGCATGGCGGGAGCCGTGCCCTATGTGATGGTCCGCGCCTTCCCGGCATCGGTCCGCTTCTCCGGCCTCTCCTTCGCCTATAACGTCTCCTATGCCATCTTCGGTGGGCTGACGCCGATTGGCGTGACCACGGCACTTGCCATCAATCCGATGGCGCATGCCTGGTATCTGGTGTTCATCGCTGTCCTCGCCTTCTGCATCGGCCTTTACCTCTATCTGCGCGGCAGCGAGGTCGAGAGCCATGTCGGCATCGAGGAACTGGCGGCGCTAAGGTCGTAAGCTCAACGACGAGACAAAAAAGCGCGGGCAGGACCCGCGCTTTTTTATTGCTACATTGCTGGCCGAGACCTCACGCCGCGCTGTCGATTTCCTCAGCCCCATTTGTCGGCACGTAGTTGAGCACCGGCCCGAGCCAGCGCTCCACCTCTGTGACCGGCATATCCTTGCGGCGCGCATAGTCGACAACCTGGTCGCGCTCCACCTTGGCGACACCGAAATAATAGCTTTCGGGATGGCCGATATAGAGGCCGGAGACGGAAGAGCCGGGCCACATGGCGTAGCTTTCCGTCAGCTCCACACCCGCCGCATTGGTGGCGTCGAGCAGCGCAAACAGCGTCTTCTTTTCGGTATGGTCAGGCTGCGCCGGATAGCCGGGGGCCGGACGGATACCGGCATAGGCCTCGCCGATCAGATCGTCACCGGCAAGAGCCTCATCCGGCGCATAACCCCAGAATTCCTTGCGCACCCGCTCATGCATGCGCTCGGCAAAGGCCTCGGCAAAACGGTCGGCCAGCGCCTTGACGAGGATGGACGAATAATCGTCATTGGCCCGCTCGAAGCGCTCGGCAATCGCCACTTCCTCGATGCCCGCCGTCACCACGAATCCACCGACATAATCGGCAACGCCGCTATCGACAGGCGCGACGAAATCCGACAGCGCCACATTCGGGCGTCCATCGCGCTTGGAAAGCTGCTGGCGCAGCGTGAAGAAGGTCGCCAGCTCTTCGTTACGGCTTTCATCGTTGAACAGCTTGATATCGTCGCCCACCGCATTGGCAGGCCAGAAGCCGATTACCGCCCGCGGTCGGAACCACTTCTCCTCGATGATCTTCGCAAGCATCGCCTGCGCATCGGCATAAAGCTGCCGCGCCGCCTCGCCCTGCTTTTCGTCTTCGAGAATGGCCGGGAAACGGCCCTTCAATTCCCAAGTCTGGAAGAACGGCGTCCAGTCGATGTAACGGGAAAGCTCTTCAAGATCATAGGTCTCGAACACCCTGGTGCCAAAGAACTGCGGTTTGACGACGCTGTAGCTCGACCAGTCGATCTTGTGCGCGTTGTCACGGGCACGGGAAAGCGGCAGGCGCTGCTTTTCGCGCTCATTGCGGGCATGGGCTTCCGCCACCTTCTGATATTCGGCGCGGATGCCGTCAATATAAGCGGGCTTCTGCTCGGCCGAAAGAAGTGCTGAGACGACACCCACGGCGCGCGAGGCATCAGTGACATAGATCGCCTGCCCCGCCTCGTAACGCGGGTGGATTTTCACTGCCGTATGCACGCGGCTGGTCGTCGCGCCGCCGATCAAGAGCGGAATGTCGAAACCCTGCCGCTCCATTTCAGCCGCCACATGCACCATCTCGTCCAGCGACGGCGTGATGAGACCGGAGAGGCCGATCACATCCACCTTCTCCGCAATCGCCGTTTCAAGGATTTTCGTCGTCGGCACCATGACGCCGAGATCGATGATCTCGTAATTGTTGCAGGCGAGCACGACGCCGACGATGTTCTTGCCGATATCGTGCACGTCACCCTTCACGGTCGCCATCAGCACCTTGCCGGCGGCACTGCGCTCGGAGCCGCCATTCAGGCGCTTTTCCTCTTCCATGTAAGGTAGCAGAACGGCAACCGCCTGCTTCATCACGCGGGCGGATTTCACCACCTGCGGCAGGAACATCTTGCCCGAACCGAACAGGTCGCCGACCACGTTCATGCCCGCCATCAGCGGCCCTTCGATGACATGCAGCGGCCGGGCGGCCTGCTGGCGCGCCTCTTCCGTGTCGGCCTCGATGAACTCGGTAATGCCGTTGACCAGCGCATGTTGCAGCCGCTTTTCGACGGAAAGCTCGCGCCAGGAAAGATCCTGCACCTTCGCCTGCTTTTCACCCGTGCCTCGAAAACGCTCCGCCACCTCGAGCAGCCGCTCGGTCGCATCGTCGCGGCGGTTCAGCACCACGTCTTCGCAGGCCTCGCGCAGTTCCGCATCGATATTGTCGTAAACCGCAAGCTGCCCGGCGTTGACGATGCCCATATCCATGCCGACCTGAATGGCATGGTAGAGGAACACGGCATGCATCGCCTCACGCACCGGCTCATTGCCGCGGAAGGAGAAGGACAGGTTGGAGACGCCGCCGGAAATATGCGTCAGCGGCATAGTCTCGCGAATGGTCTTGGTGGCCTCGATGAAGTCCACGCCGTAGTTGTTATGCTCCTCGATACCCGTCGCCACCGCAAAGACGTTCGGATCGAAGATGATGTCTTCCGGCGACAGGCCCGCCTTTTCGGTCAAGAGCTTGTAGGCACGCGCGCAAATCTCGATCTTGCGCTGATAGGTATCGGCCTGCCCGGTCTCGTCGAAGGCCATGACGACAACCGCCGCACCGTAATTGTGGACGAGCCGCGCCTGCTGGAGAAACTTCTCCTCGCCTTCCTTCAGCGAAATGGAATTGACGATCGATTTTCCCTGAACGCATTTCAGGCCAGCCTCGATGATCTCGAACTTCGAACTGTCGATCATGACAGGCACGCGGGCGATATCCGGTTCGGCGGCGATGAGGTTCAGGAACTCGACCATCGCCTTTTCGGAGTCGATCAGGCCCTCATCCATGTTGATGTCGATGATCTGCGCGCCGTTTTCCACCTGATCGCGCGCGACAGCCAGCGCCGCCGTATAATCACCGGCGGTGATGAGCTTGCGGAAGCGGGCCGAGCCGGTAACGTTGGTGCGTTCGCCGACATTAACGAAGGGAATGTCCTTGGTCAGCACGAAAGGCTCGAGGCCCGACAGCGACATGAACGGCTTGTGCTCGGGAATTTCGCGCGGCTTGTAGCCTTTCACAGCCTGAGCAATCGCCCGGATATGCTCCGGCGTCGAGCCGCAACAACCGCCGACGATGTTGACGAGACCGTCGCGAACGAAGCCCTCAACCTGACGCGCCATCATCTCGGGCGTTTCGTCGTACTGGCCGAATTCATTCGGCAGACCGGCGTTCGGATAGGCGCAGACGAAGGTATCGGCGACATCCGACAATTCCTGCAAATGCGGACGCATCGCATCCGCACCCAGCGCGCAATTGAGGCCGATGGTGAAAGGGTTGGCGTGGCGCACCGAGTTCCAGAACGCCGAAGGCGTCTGGCCGGACAGCGTGCGGCCGGAAAGGTCGGTGATCGTGCCCGAGATCATGACAGGCAGACGGATGCCCTTGGCCTCGAAACGCTCCTCGCAGGCGAAGATCGCCGCCTTGGCGTTCAGCGTATCGAAAATCGTCTCGATGAGGATGATGTCGGCACCGCCGTCGATCAGGCCGTCGATCTGCTCGCCATAGGCAATACGCAGATCATCGAAGCTGACGGCGCGGTAACCGGGATTGTTGACGTCAGGCGAAATCGACGCCGTGCGGTTGGTCGGGCCGATGGCTCCGGCGACGAAACGACGGCGACCATCTTCCCGCTCGGCGCGATCGGCGGCACGGCGAACGATCGCTGCGCCCTCACGGTTGAGATCATAGACCGCATTTTCCATCTCGTAATCGGCCTGCGCGATGCGCGTCGACGAAAACGTGTTGGTTTCGAGAATATCCGCACCCGCCATGGCGTAACGATAATGGATTTCCTCGATAGCATCCGGCTGGGTCAGGATCAGAAGGTCGTTGTTGCCCTGCTGGTGACAGGCGCAGCCGATAAAACGCTCGCCCCGGAAATGGTCTTCGTCAAAACCGAGACCCTGGATCTGCGTACCCATGGCGCCATCGAGAATGAGGATGCGTTCGCTGGCGGCTTCACGCAGCGCCTGCAAGATTTCCGCGCCGTCGCGCTTTGCCCCTTCAGGACCGAACAGGTTGTCAAACACGGGCACACTCCTCATTTCGATTTGCAAGAACGCAAGCCGTCAAGTCACATAAAGATATGTTTATGTCAATATATCTTCAAGGGCCAGACATATATCTTCAAGGGACAGGCATAGCTTGGCGCTGTTGCGGCAGACTACGAAATTTGAACGACAGATGACAGGTTTATACGGCAAGGATATAAGCGCAGCAGCAAATCGCATGGGAGAACGACATGGCCGACGACGATCGCAAAAACTGGAACGCTTTGCCCTGGCACCGCCAGTGGCTGGTCAAGCAGGCAGAGGGGCTTTTCGACTTCTTCCAGTATCGCGCCGTGAATTCCGCCGGCGGCTTTTTCGATCTCGACCCCAAGGGCGCACCGTTACAGAAAGACGACCCCGTGCGCGGCATCCATGCTTCGGCGCGCATGGTGCATTGCTTCTCCATCGGCCATCTGCTCGGCCGACCGGGCTGCGGCGATATCGTCGACCACGGCATGACCTATCTCTGGAACAAACATCGCGACAGCGGGCATGGCGGCTATTTCTGGCAGGTGAACGATGCCGGCCCAGTGGACGCCACCAAGCAGGGTTACGGCCATGCCTTCGTGCTTCTGGCCGCCTCTTCCGCCAAGACCGTCGGGCATCCGCTGGCCGACCGGATGCTGGCCGATATTACCGAAGTGCTGGAAACCCGCTTCTGGGAAGAAAAACACGGTGCGATTGCCGAGGAATTCAACCGCGACTGGTCGCCCATCGATAATTATCGCGGCCAGAATTCCAACATGCACCTGACCGAAGCGCTGATGGCGGCCTATGAGGCGACAGGCGACAGCAATTATCTCAACAAGGCCGAACGCATCGCCGACCTCGTCATTCGCCGCCGCGCCGGCGAACTGGATTTCCGCGTGCCGGAGCATTTCGACGAGAACTGGACGCTGGACAAGGCGTATCGCGGCAACGAAATGTTCCGCCCCTCCGGCTCCACCCCCGGCCATTGGCTGGAATGGGCACGCCTCATCCTGCAATTATGGGTGCTGGGCGAACGCCGCCACGACTGGATGCCGGTGGCTGCAAAATCGCTGTTCGTGCAATCCATGGCGCTTGGCTGGGACCGGGAAAAGGGCGGCTTCTTTTATACGCTCGACTGGAACGACAATCCGGACAAGACAGCCAAACTCTGGTGGCCGATGTGCGAGGCGGCGGGTGCCGCGCACTTCCTCAACGAAAACCTGCCGGCAGACCCTTTCTACGAAGACAGCTACCGCCGCATCTGGAGCACCATCGCCAACAACTTCATCGACCACGACAATGGCGGCTGGCACGAGGAACTGACGGATAATCTGGTTCCGGCGCATACGCTGTTCCCCGGCAAGGGCGATATCTACCACGCGCTACAGGCCTGCCTCATTCCGCTTTTCCCGGCCATGGGAAGCCTGACGAAGGTGATTGCGGAAAGCGGCGGGGATTATTGAGAGTGTTGCGATAGGCGGATGGCGACGGAGGTCGCGAACCACTCTCCGTCATGCTCGGGCTTGTCCCGAGCATCTGCAACCTATCGACTCAACGAGACGTGGATGGATCCTCGGCACAAGGCCGAGGATGACGTCGAGAGCGGTATCAAAAGCCGATGGTTTCCTCGAAGTCATCCCACGACTGATACATCTCATATCTGCCGATACCGGGGATAGGCACATGCCCGTAATAGGGCGAAAGCTGGAATTCGGCCGCCGCCTCACTCTTGCCAGCCACGGCTCCCACATAGATCGCCGAGGCAAGCCCCGTGCGGTTGGCGCCATGTTCGCAATGGATAAGGATCGGCCTTTCCGCATTCTGCAGCACCGCCACCAGCGTTTCAGCATCTTGCGGCGAGAGCTTTTCGCTTGAACTCATCGGAAAATCGACAAGCCGGATGCCATTGCTTTTCGCCGCCTGGCTTTCGGCGTCATACCAGCCTTCGCGCTTTTCATCGCGCAGGTTGATGATGGTCTTGATGCCGTAGGATTTGGCATAGGCTGCGATATCCTTACCGCTCGGCTGGGCCGAACGATAAAGTTCGCCGGGGATGACCTCGTGAAAATTTCCGGTCAGCTGGCCGATGCCCATATGCGCGCCCGCCAGAACCGGCAGGGCAACAAGACCGATGGCCGTGATTTTCAAAAACTTCAAAACAATACGCAAAACATCAACCCGCGACATTCATCGAACGGGTGCGGAGATGGCATCGCAAACCGGCGAAAACAAGTCCGACGCCGGCCGAACGGGCATCGGTGTGGCCGGCGGCCCGATGGCAGCCCTTGCACACCCGTTGCGCCGCAAGGGTTTACCGGTGGCTGCGCAACGGCGCGGGAGTTTTCAAAATGCCGTGATGACGGGAACCGCGCCCAGCCGCTTAGTCGAACTCCGCCGAAACAACGGTAACGCGCCATTCCAGCCGCTGCGGTTCCACGGTTTCATTGTTGCGCAGCCGGAAAGCCCGGCATGCGGCGAAAGTCTCCCCCGCCTCGATGCGCCTTTCGCTGACCTGATAGGGATCAAACGCGACGGAGGCGCGGAAGGCCGGCTCGAACCCTTCAAGCGTATAGGTCAGGCGCTGCACGGCCACATCATTGTCGTTGCGGAAGCTGACGCGAATGGGCAAAGCCGGATCCGCACAGGTCGTATCAAAACTGGCTGTCGCAACAACATGGCCGAGCCGCTGGCTGCCACGCCACCAGTCATAAATGACAAAGGCAGCGGTCGCCCCCCAGATCAACAGCAGGCAGATGACGACGGGTTTGAGATGCCGAGGAAATGCAATGAGGGTGAGGAGAAGAATGGCGCTGAGAACGGCTCCGACTATCACGTCGCCCCTCCCACATAAAAACAAACCCTCATACGATCCTGCCCTCCCTTACTCATTCCCGCCTGCGGCAACCATGATCACCACGCCGTTGCAATGACGATATTAACCGCCCCGCCACACCTTTTCCGGTGCGCCCGAAGCACCGGACACGCCGCAGACAGCACAACTCTATGGTCACGCCCCCCGCTGTCAAGACAACCAAGCGTGACACCGGCCAACCGCGCCGCCGAACCTTTGAGGACACGATCAAGGGAACCAAACACCGCTGAAGACGTTCGCAGCATCAGAACAGCATGACGGGGCGCAAAAAAACGCTCACGATCCGGGCGAGACAGCCAGAGACACAAGGGGAACGATGCCCCTTGGAACTGCCGAGCCCCAACCCATATTAAATTGACCTAATATATGCTAGGAAGGTCATTCAGCTCAGGGAGAATAACGATGAAAACGCTGATCGTAACGTCACTTCTGGCCCTTTCGGCCAGCACCGCAATGGCCGCGGATGCCGTCTACGAAACGCCGGCACCTCCGGTCGCGCAGGAAACCCTGCCGGTCTTCACCTGGTCTGGTCCCTATCTTGGTATTCAAGGCGGCGCGGGCTGGGCGAATGGCGATTTTTCGGCTGGCGGCCCCGTCGCCTCGGATAATTTCGATGGCGGCATTCTCGGCGCCTTTGCCGGTTACAATTACCAGTTCGACAATAATTTCGTCGTCGGCATCGAAGGTGACGTCGATTATAACTGGAATGACAATGACTATGCCGGCGTACAGATCGGCACCGACTGGCAGGGTTCCGTCCGTGGCCGCGTCGGTTATGCCTTCGACCGCGCCCTGCTCTATGGTACGGCCGGCTGGACAGCCACACGCGGTTTCATCGAAACCCCCGGCGCCGGCAAGGACAGCACCACGTTCAACGGCTTCACCGTTGGCGCGGGTCTTGACTACGCCTTCACCGACAATGTGTTCGGCCGGCTGGAATATCGCTACAACGATTATGGCGATAAGGACATTTTCGGCGTCAATACCGATTTCGACCAGCACACCGTCAAGGTGGGTCTCGGTGTAAAATTCTGATCCTGTCCAACTGGATCAAGCATCAAAAGCCCGGCCATCGCCGGGCTTTTTCTTGACTGACACAACAATGCCCGCCTCAACCCGCCGCCAACGTTAGCGACGCGAAAAACATGAACCCCTCAACAACGAAACATTCACAAACCGTTCAGCAGGGCCGTGCCATCATGCGGGCATAATGAGCCTCTATCTCCCAAGGCAGGCTTATGGAGTAGCCCCGATGAAAAAGATCATTCTTTCCACCCTTGCTGCGCTGGTCGCCACCGGCAGCGTCTTCGCATCCTACGGCACCGCTGCCGCGCAGGATTATCCCTATCGTCCGCGCCACGACCGTGGTTATGACCGTGGTGGCCCACCCCCACCGCCCTACCGCGAACACCGCCGCCACAATGATGGCGCAGCGATCGCCGGCGGCCTCGCCGCAGGCGTCATCGGCGGCCTGATCGGCGGTGCCATCGCCAACGGCAACAACAACGCCCCCCGCTACTACGAACCCCCACCGCCGCCCCGCCCGCGCTGCTGGTTCGAAGACCGCCGCGTTCCCAATTCCTATGACGGCGGCTGGCATACGGAAAGCATGCGGGTTTGTAACTGACCGCATCGCTGAGATTTATAAACGGATGATCCGATCAGTCTGAATGGCTGGTCGGATTTTTTTGGACTAACCGTCGGCTCTTGTGCAAGTCAGAATTGTCTTTCACATCAAAGAGCGATTCCGTTAACACATTGATTTTCCCGAAGTGAGCCAAAACTCTCGAGTCATCTGATCACTCTTTGTGATTCTTTCGCGAGATACAGTGATTCAATTAAGGACTTTGCACAGACCCGAAACGCTACAAAATCAAATGAGCATCTGGGTCTTTCTCAGCGATGGCGCCATCTGAAAGCAGTTGCTGTGAAAACTCGATGAGGGGTTCAATACGTTTATAACATCCCAACTCCTTAGCGATCTCGGCCACTTCTTCCGGGCGTCCTCCATCGCTTAAGAAAGCCGACAGAGCTTGATAAGCCAAAAATCTGGGCATCTTACTTTCGAAGCGAAATAAGTCGGCAACAGTCCTGGGCTTCGATGTAAATCGAACGCGGACACCCAGAACTACTCGCTCTTCCACACCATACCCGTAGTTGAACCTACCTTGCCAATGATGCATCCGAGTACCATCAGGGGCCGTGGGGCGGCATGTCGTGCCGGTAAAGCCGAGGGTCCAATGGGCTAGTCGCTCGTCAACTAGGCTATGGAATATCAAAGCGCCTCCCAGACAAAGTATGCCGTCCGGATAACGAATCGCCAATTCAGCAGCCTTGTAGTTCGATCGAGGCTCGCCAGGTCGCCTTAAACAATAGATCCCGTAGTGGATCAGGTCGATTTTACCGCTATTTCGCATTGTCTTGAGTGCTTCAAAGGGGATTCCAGACCTTAAGAAATCTTTACATCGCCGCACGCTCTGCGCTTCAAGCATCGCGAGGATTTTCTCTTCATGGATGTTAAACATGGGCGTCATTCAACTTGCGTTTGTTGGGTTCCGACGGTTCATAGCCGTTAGCGACGGCCTGGAACATTCTGACCTCTACTCAAAAGTGGCACCGTGCCAGGTGGGCGGCTTGCGAACGACAGAGGATTTTTGTCCATGACCATGTCGACTTCCGCCCTTTTCCAAACAAGCTTGGTTGCCCTGCTGACCAACGGAAGGGGATAGACACCCTGAGCTTCAAGACGGTCGCGGATCACTCGAACAGAAGCCGTCACGAACCTTCCAGCAAGTATCCGCTGTATTTCCGGGGTAAGAACGTAGTTCTTGCGGAACTCGACCAGATCGGAAATTGAAAGCGTACGCGGCAGAAGCCCTGTCAGCATCATGTCGTTCACATTCGGAACATGCGTGCCCAATAAAAACGCTGCGTCGGTTTGCGATATCACCATTTCCGGAATCTCGCTTCCAACTGTGACCTCGAGAAGCTACAGGAGCTCTCCCAGACTGCAATAAAGGCGCTGCACCCCGAAGTGACTGCCTGTGTCGCTCGATTGCCAAACCTGAAGACGTTTCTCGATAATGGCGGAAGCAGTTTCCGGCCAACGATTGGTTGGCATCGGAGAAAATGTCGCCATCGCGACTGACAACCTTACGGCATCCAAGGCTGGTGTGCTCGTTCTGACCACGTTGTCGATCGCCATGATCAGTTTGTCCGTCGAGGCTTTTTCGTAGTATCCGCCAGGCTCCGGAAGCCTTATGAGATGCGAGCATGCACTTTCGTCGCGGGTCAGCAGCCCCGCTGCCGCGAAGCTCGGGAGGAGCGGCTCCGAAAGCCCGGTAAGATGGGCGACCTGTCGAGGAGCAAGGAGCTGCTTGGATCTCTCGATGAGCAGGAACAGCTCTGGCTTGAGAATAAGCACCGGACTATGGCAATCAGTCGAGCGTAGAACGGCCACCCTCGGATCAGACGCCAGAGCCGAGAGGCGCTTGCGGGGAATTCCCGTTAGACCAGAGGCCTCCTCGATCGATATCATCTCGGGTCTGAACCTATTCTCGGCCTTTCTCACCGAGAAAGTCGCCTGCGCACTTAGCCGCATATTTTCCAGCAGTTCCTGCTTGAGGAGACCACGCAAGTGCGGTGCAACCATCGTGTCGTGCGTGATCCACAGAAGTGGACCCAACTCCTTCCCGATCCCATAGTGATGATCGCTTCTAAGATGCGCGTCTGCTCGCACCTTGTCTGCCACATCATAGAGCGCGTTCGGCCAGTCGATGAGGACTCTTCCAGCTTGAGACAGATATCGCGGCTCGATATTTACAAAGCGTCGGTCCGCGCGCCGGCCTCCGGCCGAGAGACTGAGCGCCTCCGCGACAGCAATCACGAATTCCCACAGGTGGCCAGGCTGCTCGTTAGCGAAGATTTGGGAAGGTTTGGGTCCTATATTCCTGAGACACGGATCGACAAGCGCGCTCACAAGGTCGAGGCCAGCTTCACAGTCGATCGTCACAAGCGGCCTGACGGCGTCCCGCAGATCCTCGCTTCCAATAAGCAATCCGAAACGGTCCCTCGAAACGCAATAGCCGCATTTCTCGACGCCGTACCTGTGGCCAAACCGAAGCTTCTTCTTACATCTGGGACAGTGGTCAAGAAGAAGCTGCTTAGTCTCAGGATCGTAGGGCAAGGGCAACAGTGACCAGACTGCGCGAGAATGAAGGGAACGCCTGAGAGCCAGGGGCGACACTCGTCGGAACTGGACAATCAGGTGCGACGCCCTGATCGGAACACCGAAGAAGTCGACAAAGCCCGCTCTCCCCGGAATTTCGGGCTGCAGAAGCGGGCGGAGATCGTCCACTCCCCCAGGAAGACCGAGCATGTCGGCAATTTTATCGGCGAAATTGATGAGTAACGTCGACATCGTCACCGAATCCCTGAAGTAGCGCTTTGAAATCATTCTCCGCAATACAGAACTATCGGGATAGCCATTCACGAAAAGCGCACGCATGATTAGGTCGGCTGCCGACTCGCCCAATATCGGGCGAACCGGAATCACAAGGGTCTTGCCGGCGAGTTCCAAGCGACGTTCGGCCATTTCGGAGGTAAACCTCAGAGTGCTCATTTTTTAGGAGCTTTCATGAATTCGAGGTAGGACGAATCTAGGCTTGGACCGTCCCGAAAAGGATTGGTGGAAACGAGTTTCAGCGGGATCGCCCATGAATCCACCGCCATCTCCAGATGAATGCGGTCCACGGCGGTGGCCTTTTGCGTGAACGCGGCCTCTGCGGCGGCTCGAATAAGCTTCGCTGCCACCCCGATCCGACCTCCCGACACGATATGAACAAGTGCAGGAATGTCGCCGAAAAAGAAGTTGGACTGCCGTTCGAAAAGCCCATGGCTCCAAAGCTTGCCGCCAAGAGTGCCCAGAAAGTTGGTGAAGATCTCACGCTGTTCCTGCACGAAGAAATTCAGTCGGCTGAAGTCGAGTTCCGGAACTCCACGGAACTTGACCTGATCCTCGCTAAATATCAGGTCGCGAGCGATCGGTGTCCCGATAAACATGAGAGGAACCATGCCGTCGATGAGATATTTCTTAAGATTGTCCTGGACGACCATCGTCCTCTTGTCTGCAAGTCCTGACCGTTCGAGCGCGTGAAATGAGGTCGCGGAGGACAGATGCTGGATCTCGTCAATCGCGATGAGTTCTGTCTCCCACTCCACGATGTGTTTATAGATCCTGCGGCGCTTCCAATGCAGGGTTCCCAGCTCCGGGTTGGGATCCCCGAGCGCATTGAGGAGATCAGTGGCAAGCGACATCGGTGATGCGGGCGCTGAGAGCGTGACGTGGATCACTTTTTTCTGCAGCTTGGCGACGGTCGCTGGCTTCGTGTCCGGAGCGAAGATTCCAAGTTCCATGACATAGGGCACGATCCGGTTTTCGATGTAGGTCGTGACGGACATGGACTTGCCGGAATGCGAGTCGGCCAGGAGCAGCCCGCAGTCCTGCTCTCCCCCTGGCTCCCTGCGTTTCGCTTCTCGAAGGTCGTCGAAAAGCTCGTAGGCGGCATCAAGCCGTGGATGTGGGATGCGTATTTTCTTGAACTCCGCGCGGATATGACCCTTGGAAGTGGCTAGGCACATTGTCGCAACCTTTCGATCAGAGGAGGTGTTGGATTGCCGCGAGCGCATCGTCGGCATCAGGTATGACGAACATTCCAAGATCCTCCACGGTGGTCAGAGGCTTTACCGGATCCGGAAAGTACTCGAAGGAGGACTTCGGCTTGGTCGACGTGTTAACCTTCTGCGCATTTCGGGCTCGCGTCTGGGCCGCTTTGCGAGCTCCTAGAACTGGTCCTTTCACGGGCAGCGCCGGACCTTTCCGTTCCTTGGCGGGATAGGCGGTGGGAACCTCGTGGCTCTTGCTACCGGATGCCGAAGGGGTCACGAACTTCTCCTCGACGAGACTGCCGGCAACGAGTCTTCTGCGCTCGGCCTCGAGCGCCCTAGCATCCTTGCGGGACTTCTTGACCGGCTTGCCCTCGATTGACGGCACCAGCGTGGCATAGTGCGCATCGCGCGCCGCCATCATTTCCACATCACTGTGGAATTCGAGATTGCGGGCGTCGGCGAACTCTCTGATCCGCTTTGCGATGGCCCAGGAAAGCATTCGAGAATAATCTGGAAACTTGTTGGGAACCGTTACGAAGCATTTCCTCTTCGGGTTCCAGACATCGATGTAGGAGCAATCCTCCTGATGCTTGACCGCGGCGCACTCGATGGAGTGGCGTTTTGGGACCTTGTGACGGTAGCTGATCGCCGATCCGAAGGCAGCAAGATCGTTGATGAGACCGCTGATGATTTCCGGATGATGGAAAATCTGTCCATCCAGCTTGATACCCTGGGGAGTGATCATGCAGGTGACGGTCTGGCCGAGAGAGACGTCCAATGTAGCGATATCGTCGACCATGGGCCGCCCATGCCGCTCAATCCCCAGCTTCCACTTTCTGGCGGGAGCCATGCCGATTCCCTCATGGACCTCGACATGGTGCATCGTCACGATGGTACGCCAGAGCCGAGGATAGACCTCCTCGATGGACAAAACGGTATCTTCCTGAGGCTTCAGTTCCAGTTCCTTCATACCGTCCGGTTTCTTCAGGATTCCGCCGGGCAGCCTGTGCCACAGGTGTTCATTCAAGATTCCAAAGAACCGTTCGACGCTCGCCTTATACTGGGGCGTGCCCTTCGGCGCGAAGATCAGTCCGATCCCGGCCCTCTCGCACATCACCTGGAACGAGACCCCTACGTTCTCGCGGCCGTTGTCCACGACGAAGTAGATCGGTTTGCCGAACCCGTCCGTCGCCCCCCTTGTGCTCGCCATATTCGTCAACGAGGAAATCCTTGTATCTGACGACCTGCTTGACGCATTCCATCAGCGAGTAGACCGATGGAGGTTCGAGACTGAGGAAGGCTCCGAGGATCATCCTAGAGAACAGATCCATAGCGATGACGAGCCAAGGTCTGACAAATCCGATCACCTCGCCTTGATCGTTTAGAACCCTGGTCCACCAGTCCACTTCGGTCTGATCGAGAAGGACGTAGTGGAGCGGCCGCAACGGCTGCAAGGGAAGAGAGTGCCCTTTGTAGCGGGTCAATGCGGCCTTCAGCCCATAACGTTGGACGCACCGGTCGTAGGTCTCAGACTCGTTTATCCAGTTGTCCAACGTCGTAGCGCAGGGGCGCTTCATCGCGGCCCCGCCCAGTGAGGCAGTTTCGGCATTCGCGCGATCGAAACGTGAATAGAAGAAAGCCTTGGCCTGGGGCTTCGACACCGCAATGCTCGACCAGTAGTGCTCGAACATCATGGCCTTGAGCTCAAGAACGAGCTTGGGCCACCATTTCTCGGCGCTGTGTTTTCCTCTCTGCGAGACGAAATCGTCCAAATGCCGCCTTCCGGGCACGCCTTTGAGCCATGCTCGTCGGATTGCGCTTGCGGAAGGACGCCACATGAATCCCATCGCTAGGGCGGATTCGTGTGTGGCGGCTATGAAGCGGTTCAGCTTCTTGGTTGAACGCTTGACGTTGCCGAGAGCGTCCATAGCCAAGACATAATGAAAAAGCGTACGTCCTTCGAATAGAGCCTTCGCGGCCGCTATCCTCCGATCCCTCTCCCGCCGGTTGATGCCTCCCTCCTGCGGATCCATGTTCGCTCGCGGATCCGGCATAGTCCTTTCCATCGCCGAACCCTGCCCCGACACTCTCGCGATGGCCCCAAGACCTCTCAGGCGCTTGAAGTCGCGCTGCGGAAGATTTCGCTTGTTACCTGTCTTCGAATCCCTGAACTGAAGATCGCCATTCGACAGCACCGACTTGAACTGCCGCAACCCGGTACAGCCGTTAGTTTCCTTGAACGCATAAAACTCGTCGATCTCGAGATCGAAGTCCCTAAGCATTTCTCACTCTCCTATTGTCTGACGACGGTAACGACCGACGCTCCGGTTATCGGGGATCTGAGATCGATGGAGATGACCCTCCGAACCTGGAGCGCATGCAGAGTCGCCTCACCGCGCGGACCGCCACCGAAAGCTTCCAGGAGCTTCCCGTAGTGGCCGACGCCCTCGCTTCCCAAGACAGCAACGGCGATCGCGCTGTGCCGTGCGTCGACAGAGGTCATCGCGTTCAAGGCGATGGGCACGAAGCGGGCGAGCAGCGAAGGCTTCAGATCGACCGAGCGCCGAATGACGATGAAGTGGATTCCTTTCATCCGGTATGCTTGTCGTGCTAGCTCCAATTTCTCCTGATAGACCTCGTCGCCGTTGCGCGGGTCGTCATCGTCCTTCACCTCGACAACCAGCGTCTTGCACAAGCGACGCGGGGTTCCGAGAAGAGGGTGGCTCGCCGCGTCAGCAAACGGCACGCCACGCTGGATGTTCTGGAGAAACTGCGGTTCTACTTCCAGTTCGAGGTCCGGGAAGTATATCAGGGGGGCGTCCTCGCCCTCGACATAGATTTCCAACCTGTGGGACTGCGACATCAGCGCATGGACTGCAGTCGCGACCTCCGAAATCTGCAACGTCGGCAGCTCGCATTTCATGGATTCCACCGGCATGTTTCGAAACCCTGATTTCAGGCAGGGGACCGTCGCCGTGGGCTTCGTCTTCCTGCCGGTGATAATCCGCCTCAAGGGCCCTCCCTCCTCTGAACG
The DNA here is from genome assembly GCF_017313405.1 of Agrobacterium burrii. Taxonomy (NCBI): domain Bacteria; kingdom Pseudomonadati; phylum Pseudomonadota; class Alphaproteobacteria; order Hyphomicrobiales; family Rhizobiaceae; genus Agrobacterium; species Agrobacterium burrii. The sequence continues at coordinate 56,897 of NZ_JAFLNA010000004.1, read as the reverse complement.
GACAATGGTGGCGACCACTCCATTGTTTCTGACTGCTCTGATGTTCTTCTTGGGTACAGGCATGATTCATCCTTCTCGGATCGAAGCGATCCGGTTTTTAAGGTTACCGGTGATTGTTTTACTGGTGGCCGGCGACTAACTGGCCAGGGCTTCGCGAAATCCGGGTGGGCACGCGAAGACGCGTGCGAGCGGAGCGCCGGTAGGCTCAAGATCTAGAAGGACCGGAAATAGGCAACAGCGTTCGATGAGGAGCGAAGGTACTGCCCTCATGACTGCTGTAAGGCCGGCTCCGGGGTGGTACGCGGGCAACCGCCGCCCGCTGCGAGCTGCATCTCGGTCAAGTAGCTCGCCCGAGTCTCAGGCGCTGCATCCATGGCGAAAGGCTGGCAGAAGTAATCGGCTCCTAAGGCATTTGGCATGAGACTTTCCCCAATCATTGAGTTGTTTCTGAAAGGTCCATCTAAAAGCTCGTCGCATGCGACGTGCCCGAACCCTACCGCAGCAGTCACAGAAGCAGAAAAGATTCCGTAAAACCCAATACCATTAGCAGGATTTAACAGCATCTATTCCATTGCTCATCAGGATCCATCCTCAAAAATTCCAAAAGACAGAGAAAGGACTCAAGGCCTACAGAACCAGAGACTGAGTCCTACGAAAACCTGCACGACATCCTGACTTTCAAGGATTCGATGTAGCCAAGGAAGAGAGACTGACCGGACGAAGATGAATCCTTTCAATCTCAAATGTGCATCAAGCTCAATCGCACGAATCTCCTGCCACAGCCACTTGACTGCAAGAAGTTGAAACAAGCATTTTGAACATCGGAGATGGCGACACAAAACACCCGATGGCGCACGAACGGTAAGCTTTACTTTACGGCTAGTTTAATGATTTAAAGAAGTTAGCACGCAACTTGCCACGCTTCAGCAAGAGCTTCGCCTTCGACCGTGTCCGGGTAAAAAGGCGCGCGACGCACATCCGCCAGGCCCAAATGGTTCGAACATCATGCTTCTCCGATCTGTGATTCATTGAGTTCAATCCTCCGCAGGCAGAGTATGAAAAACTCGGTTGCAACCGGTTATCCTCAAAAAGATCCCGGCGGGCGCACTTAGAGATCCTGTTCGCTAGCATCGCGACCAGATAAATGGTATGATTTGCTCCTGAATCCGGGACACTGATTGCTCTGATGCCATCATCCCGGATGTGTTGACGGCGTAGTCAATCAATAGCCGATTCGTATTTGATTGACATCGATAAAATGGATGCAAACGGAAATAGATGCTGAATTTTCGGGATACGCACATGAATGAAACTGAGACCGTTGTCGATCCTGTCTCCGGTAGGATGCTGGATGAGCTGAAGTCCGCCGTGGCGGCTGAAAGGCGTGCAGTTGAGGCTAGCCTCGACAAGATAAGGCGGTGGGAAAAGGCCATTTCCAACCTGCGAGGTGTCCCGGAGGTTGACGGGAACCAGCCGCCACAGCCTACGACGGTCCGTCGCGTGCATATGGGTAGTCAAGCGCACAAGCTTCGAACTCATGTGATCGAGCTTCTGCATGAGAAAAATCGGCCCTTATCTCGCTCCGAAATCCTGGAGGGACTAGCCTCTAAAGGTGTCGAGCTTAATTTCAAGGACCCTATTAAGCGCATCACCAAAGTCATGTGGGAAGCGAAGGAATTCCAACACCTGCCGACTGGCTACTGGTTTGCGGGAACAGTCCCTGAAAGCGACACACCCTAGCCGAGACCAGTCAATAGTATCTCCCGGCCGACTCATTGCCACACTCTGCGAATAAAGAGCTTTCCCGGCTTCTACACCGACTTTTCAAATTTCAGTGGTAAAAGGCGGCCGTGAGCAAGCTATCAGCCGATAAGGGCTAATATTCCGGAGAAAAACGCCTGGGCTTGAGTGGCTCTGCCGTCTCAGGCCCAAGCGGCACTTTGACGACTAATGTCGGCGTTGGGAAAGCCGCTTGCCAGACGGTGTTGGCACAAGAGCGGCGATCCCCGACTCCTACAGGTATCGGGTTTGTCAACCTTATCACGGCGTCCCTCGCTCGCCGAGACCTTGTATTGCCCCGGATTGCGTCGCCGTTAAGGTAATTGTTCTTTCCCAGCCGGTTCCATAGATGGCTGTGATCAGTGGTCCAGACGGTTTCACAGCGCAAAGAGATCCCCATAAAGTCACCCTCGACGCGTAGGATCGAAAGGCTATCCAGTCTGCATTGCCTCAGAGATCTGCATAAGCATCGTTTTGCTCTAGCTCTCACTAGAATGCGGCCATGCATCGATCGGCCGAGGGGTATCCAACAGCCCTGTGCACCGCCGTCAGGCAATATGTCAATCTCGGCTTCGGGCGCGATATCCGGCCTGCCCTTCTCCGCCATCGAAGTGATCGCTGGGAAGGCGTTGCTCATGTACATTTCCAACTTTTTGGCCCTCGCGATCCCCTACCTCAGATTGCAAACAGGGCGTCGTAAATGTATTTGTTTGGGCACTGGGAATCGTCCGGCTGCCCTGTGGGCTCAGTAAAGGAACGTTCATGCGCTACGTCAATCGTAACAGAGTATCCGTTCCCGCTGTGCTTGTTTCCGGCCGAGTAAAGCAGGCGCTCGCCAATGTTGAGCACTACCTAAGACGCACGGAGGATGAGCAGGCGCAACGCCGAAGCCCTTACGACGAGACCATCATCCATCGCTCCGAAGTACCTGAGGCACTGTCGACGCTTTTTTTCTACAAATGCGCCTATTGCGAAACTCGCACAGCAAACACGATCGACCACTTCCGTCCTAAATCGCTTTATCCTTGGCTCGCCTACGATTGGGATAACCTCTATCCAACATGTGTGGAATGCGATCGCCGTAAAGGTAGCGCTTTTCCGGTAATGAGTGCATATGCCGCTCCATTCTCGACCATCAGAGAGGCCCGTGCAGCCGAGCACGCCTTGCTCATCGACCCTTGCTATGACGATCCACGAATGCATCTCCTCTTCTGCTTTGATGGCCACTACGAACCGCTAACTGAGCAGGGGCAAATTACGATCAACCAACTCGACCTCAACAGGAAGCTTCTGGTACGGAACCGTCAGGAAGTTGCGGAACGCCTCGCAACCCAGCTTGAGTATGGAATTCGAAGCGGGCCTCCACTAGAGCGTTTGGTCGGTCCCGATACGGAGTTCACTGGCGCGGCGATGCAGTTTCTGAACCTAGTTATCGAGGCAGCAACCGGCATCCGTCCTGCATGGCGGAGATCGGGACCTTCTCCAGAAAAAGTTATGAGAGACCTATACCGTCTTGGTGACACCACGCTTCGGACCGCGATCGGGCAGGTTCGGGCAAACGGTGGGGAGTCTCGTCCGTTTTACATTGATCGTAAAGTGTCTAGAGCAAAGACTGACGTTCGCGCTCCCGCTCCGGCCGCTATCAGCACAATCGAGATCAAGAATTTCAAGAGCATAGGCGAGCTTACGATACGCGTTCCCCCACTCCGAAAAGCCAGCGGGACGGCAGGAGCGCTTATGGTTCTAGGTGAGAATGCGGCTGGGAAGAGCAGTGTTCTTGAAGCTATCGCACTCACGGTACTTGGTGAGCGTGACTCATCTAGTCTCGTGGAAGCCGAGGATCTGTTGCGGCGAAAGGGCGAGCAACGTCTTGAACTCGTCGACACGGAACGATTGTGCGTCAAGATAAGCTTTCACGATCGCCCGGAGCCTGCAATCCTTACCGTCGATCCCCTGGTGAGGCGCATGGAGAGCGCTCCCCAGCCGTGGTCTGTAGTGATTGGCTACGGACCACGGCGCTATTCGAAGGATGGCGCTCCTTGGTCAAAATCAAAATCTGCTCGCGTCCGAAGTCTTTTCCGCCCTGCGGTTGCTCTTCCAGACCCAGCTGCTTGGCTGCGCGAAATTGCGGTGAGAGAGCCCAACAAATTCAATGCCGTCGCCCGAGGCCTGCGGGAGATTCTTGCGCTGAGAGAGAGCGACGATCTGGTTCTCGATGAGCTGATGGGCGTTTGCGTACGAGTACAGGGTCGGCTTGAACCTCTGGGCCGACTTAGCGAAGGATACCGTTCTCTTTTCGCCATGGCGGTCGACATCATGCGCGAGCTTTTACAAGACCAACCCGAGTTGGAGAATGCTCGCGGCGTCGTACTTATCGACGAGGTGGAGACCCACCTTCATCCGCGCTGGAAGATGAGAGTAATGTCGGCCCTGCGACGCGCCATGCCCAATGTCACGTTCATCGCAACGACCCACGACCCGTTATGTCTTCGCGGCATGGAAAGCGGCGAGGTTATCGTGTTGTTCAAAGATAAAAATCGACAGATCGCATTGATGGAAGACCTTCCTGATATAACCGGGATGCGGGCAGAGCAGATTCTGACGTCGGATTACTTCGGGCTGAACAGCACGGCGGACCCCGAGATTGAGGCAAATCTCAACCAGTACATCGACGCGCTATCGAGGGCCGGCGCTGGAGACCTGAGTGCTAAAGCGGAGGCAACCCGGCTCGGTCAAGGGCTTCGTAGCACCTTGGTCCTTGGCGACACTGCCGTGGATCAGCTTGCCCAAGAGGCACTGGGGCGCTTCTTGTCGGAGCGGCGAGACCTACCTCCGATAGGAGGATCGCGTTCCAGAAAGGAAGTAGTTCAGCGCATGCTTGATGCCTTTCGCAAACCCTTGGATGGTGCATGAGGTACATTGACCGCTCCACAACACCCCCGCCCGAAAGCCTGACCGCTGCCGACGGCGCTGGCCTCAAGGAATACGCCAAGGCCAAGGCGTACTATGGTCACGTGCCGCCCCATAAGAACGCCTATCCTTTCAAAGCCTATAAGGCTGACGGCGTGAAGCTTGCCCTTCGCAACCTCTTCAACGGCAAATGCGCCTACTGTGAGATTCGGTACGAGGGTGGCCAACCTATGGACGTTGAGCACTACCGACCAAAAGGTGGGATTCAAGAGCGGGATGATCACCGCGGATATTGGTGGCTCGCCGCTGACTGGAACAACCTCCTCCCCTCTTGCATCGACTGCAATCGCCGCAGAGGGCAAACCTCGGCAGACGCCGGCATGACCCTCAGCGAACTCGAAGCCGCGCTCGCATCTATGGGTGATACAGAACCCGGCGGAAAGCAGGACGCCTTTCCTACGTTGGACGACGTGTGGGCTGACCCGGAGACAGATCCAAATACCATAGAGAGCCCGGCGCTGATCGATCCCACGCAAACCGATCCGGCGAACCACCTGCATTGGCCGCAGTCCGAGTTGTCTGTGGTGCTGCCGATGGTGGACTTCGCAGGAAGCGAATGTCCTCGCGCCACAGCTTCCATCTATATCTATGCATTGAATCGACTAGGCTTGGTGCAAAGCCGACTGGAAATTAGGCAAAAGTTCGACGCTCACATAAACACTATTCGGGAGGTGGTAATCGGAGCAATGGAGTTCGATGGGCCGCACCGTCAGAGATTAATGAAAATCGCCGAAGACGGGATAGCAAGTTTACGGATCGAGACGGGAATCAAGCACGTTTATTCAGCGATGCTCTCGGCGCGTTTAGATGCGTTCGAGGCGGAGTTTAGTGCGCTTATCGAGGCTGACGAAGCTTAAAGTGGTTTGGCATCACGACGAGCTATCAAAGTTTCGCGCAGATCTAGCTTCTGTACGGCCCGCGCCAAAAAAGTCTTCAATATTGGTAACGAATTATTTCGGTAAAGAACTTGCAAGAGCACGTTCAGGCAACGCCCGCGAAGGTGTTGATGATTTGCAACTCACGCATTTATCAAAAAAAACTCGGCATTATGTAGCAAGTGCCACAAGATTCCGACGAGGTCAGGTGCTATTTCCTGAAGAGGTTCAGGAGTGGTGCGTATGGCGGCAGATGTCGTTGAATTGAAGCATGAGTTGGCTGGGATCGTCGCCAGGCTGGCGGATTTTAGATCGCAGATTTCGGTCCTCGAAGATCAGAAAGCCGCCTTCGAGAAAGTCATCCAGTTCTACGATCCCGAGTTTAAAAGCTCCGGTTCCACGACGACGCCCAAACCGACGCGAACGTCATCCTGGAATTCATCGAGCGGGCGTGTCACCGAACTCCTCAAGGGGAAGAATAATCGCCACATCGTCCTCGACATCCTGAGACGCTTCGAGCATCCGTCTTCGACCTCTGACATCGCAAAGCAGTTCTCTTTGGATGAAGATTTGGGTGAGGAAGCGGAGCGGCTGCAAGCTGCTCTCACCACCAGATTCTCTGGTACCTTGGACGGGTTGTTGAAGCAGGGCCTTGTTAGCCAAGCCTTAACTGTCGATGGAGGCCAGAACCTCTGGGAGGTCAACCGTCAGTCGGGCGGGACGCCGCGCACCCAAACCTGATCCTGAATATTCGAGGCCGCCTCCTGCCAGTAGCCACACAGGTTTCTCGACGTCGGCTTTGACGTGACCGTGCGGAGGAGGTCGGCGAACTGCCAGCGCAAGCCCATGTAGCGCGTATCCTCCTTCCACGCCAGCATCGCCATGTACCAGTCAAGGTACTTCGCCGAGAAGCGATGATAGATACCCTTGTAGGCTTTCTCGACGCGGCTGAAGAAACTTTCGATCACGTTCGAGTTCGTGCCGTCGTCCTCCTGGTACTGCAGGCTGTGGTTTACGCGGTGCATGGAGACAAGGCCGACCAGATCGTCGTATGCCTTGTGCTCGTCGGCGATCAAGAGCGCCTTTGGATCGACGTGCCTAGCGACGGCAGCCCAGGCATCCGTCCCGTTCTCATCCATGATCACCCGTGTCAACGTCCTGTTTGGAGCGTGCTTGTTCGCCTCCCTCAGCGCCAGCACGCACATGCGCTTGCCGTTCTGGTTCTCACTCTTTCGTCCGTCCTTGCGCTCTTCCTTCTTGTTCGCCTTACGGAGAACCCCGCCGACGTACTTGCCGTCGATCTGCACCAGCCCCTGGAGCGTGACCGCCGTGCGGCGCAGACCGACAGCCTCTCGAAGCTTCTGCAGCAGAACATAGGCCGTCTTGTATTGAGTGTTGAGCTTCCTTGTCAGGTGAAGAGCCGCCACGCCCTTCGAGGCCGTGATCTCCTCCCAGATCGCCATGATGATCTTCTTGAAAGATAGCTTCCGGTTGGCAAATACCGTTCTGGATGTCACCGAAAACTCTGCACGGCATTCCGCCTCCGAGCAACGAAATCGGCGTCGGCGAATGCTGTAAGGCTCCAAGCAGCCGCAACGGGGGCAGTTGGGTTCTCCGCCGTTGTCGGCCCATCTGAAGTCTACGAACAGCGCGTAGGCGTCGTCTTCGGTAAGAGACCAGATCGCCTCCGGATCGAGGTTGCGGGCCTTCGAATTCAGCAGCGGATGTTGTCCAAACCCTTCGCTGGGATCAGGCCATGCGCAGCGGTCGTATTTCGAACCTCCGGTCTCCTGCGGAGAAGGGATCGTAGGAGTTCGGCTTCACGATGGGATTTTGCTTCTGGAGCGTGTTCAGATTTCCGTTCGATACGCATCACATAAGCAGACCTTCCGTCACTTGGGACGGATAAGAAAGGTCAGTGCTCTATTCGTATCGATCTGAACATGAAGGACCTGATACCAGGATGATGCGATTGAGTCGAGCCTTCTTCCTCATTCAGAATAATGGGACGTGCCAAGCATTTCATTTTTGGTCGTTGCGCTTTATATGCAGGCAAACATCGCGGAAATTACATGCCAAACAGGCCACTCATCAATCCGACCACCAAAACGCTCTTGTTCGGCAGGGTTCCCGATATCGCAAAGCGGGGAGTTAATCTACCCGGTGGAGCTATCCATCTTCTGCGTGGTAAGCACACTGCGCCCAATCGTGGATATGGCGCGTGCCACATTTGGGCTGAGCATAGCAGGGAAATGATCGATGAGGGTTTCGCAACCGAGGCCGATGTACCAGCCTACGTCGCGTTCGTCATTACGGCAGCATCGCAGCTCTATTACAGCGGCGAAAGTTTTAGATATTCGAGACTGATGGCCGTCAGAGGCATTGCTTGGACTGCGATTTTGGAGCTACGCGATAGAGATGAACCGTTCTGGTCTGTGATTACGGCCTACAGATCAAACAAAAAGCACGGCACCTTTGTGGGGTCCGTGCTTTTGTAATGTGCTCGCAGTAGCAGCGCCTCCTTAGCCTAAAGGGTCGGATGCCAACTTAATGTCCTGCGAATAAACCTCCTGTCAGGTTTACCATCCACATGAGCGGGCCGATTTACAGGTGAAGCCGACTCAAAATGCTCTTTATGTCACAGCACATATCTAAGGGTTTGGACGGCCAAGGTCAAGGGGTGAAGTCCTTCGGCTTTTTCAGCCACCAAACATCGGCCGCTCGTCTTTGTGGCACTTGCTACATAATGCCGAAAAAACTCGAGATCAGGTGTTATCGGTATGCTGGATATTAGCGGCTACCATCAATTCTCTCACGAGGAGCTCGATTTCGTGGGAAGTGCTCTCGTTCGACAGGCTGACGCGGATCGTCCGGAAGGCATTTGCATATGGCATGCCCATCGCCGTGAGAACGTGGGAAGGCGCGTCAGAGCCGGAAGAGCAGGCGGACCCACCAGCGATACAAAGTCCCCTGCCCGCCAATACGTCAACTGCTTCGTTTGCTTCCAGAGAGGGCAATGTGACCGAGCTCGTATTTGGAAGGCGTCGCGTGCCTTTGCCGTTAATTTTAGCCTCAGGAAACGCTTCGATGAGGAGCTTCTCAAAGTGATCCCGCAGGCTAGCCACACGTTCCATCTCCGGCAATCTAGCAACAGCGATCTGGGCTGCCTTGGCCATTCCGGCAGCGCCGGGAGTGTTGATGGTACCGCCACGCCGACCCTTTTCCTGTTCTCCCTCAAGTAGGGCATCTAGTCTCGTTCCAGACCGGATAAAAAGGCCGCCGACACCCTTTGGGCCATGAAATTTGTGTGCCGAAAACGACGCGAGGTCCACCTCGAACAACTCTTCGAACAAATCCACGCGTATTCGGCCAAGCGCCTGGGTTAGATCGCAATGGATCACGCAGTTTGGTGCGATCTCCCGAGCGATTGTTGCAAGCTGGGCAACCGGCTGGATAACGCCCGTCTCGTTGTTCGCTAGCATCAAGGAAACTAAATTAGTGTCTGGTCGCATCGCTGAACGAAAAGCCTCCAGATCCACCACCCCATCCTGCGTGCATTTCGCGAGCTGGACTATGACCCCTTGACGCTCGATGGCACTTAGCGCCGCCAGAACAGATGGGTGTTCGATTGCGCTCGACACCACGTTGTCGCCATCACCGAGCATGAGCCCCTTGATGGCCCAGCTATTCGCTTCCGACGCCCCGGAGGTTAGCACGATCTCTTCCGCAAGGTCGGCGGATCCTAGCAGTGTCCCGATGGCGCGCTTAGCTTCACCGACAACCCCGTCAACCCCGAAATGCCGCCCCGCCGCGGAGGATGCATTGAGGTAGAAGTCCGTGAAGTGAGGCATCATCGCCTCGATGACTTCCGGGTGAGGCCTCGTAGTGGCGTTGTTATCGAAATAGCTCAGGATCACGTCGTTGCCTTCGCCAAATCTTCGACAATAGCATCGACCAGAGCCTCGAGACGTTCCTCAGAGATATAAGGAACCTGCGCGAACACCGGCTCGGTTCCGCCGCCGATGATGGCCGCTATATGCCCTTTGCCGAGCAGCCGTTCGGCGCCTCCGCCCTTGACGCCCAGCGACAAATCTGACGTTCCCGCGCTATCTACGCGTAAGATGAGTCGGTTCCCGAGGTTGCTCCGCAATTGCATTGGAAACACGCTGCTATCCGGGCGCTGGGCCGCGAAGATAAGGTAGATTCCCGCGGCACGAGCTTTGACGCCCAGCCGGGACACAAAAGCATCGACCGCTGTGCGGTAAGTGTCGACCTGCATCCAATCTGCAAACTCATCGTGTATCAACCAGATAAGCGGTACGCGTTCCTTTGCTGCGGCGTTGTAAGCGTTCACGTTCGACACTCTGGCTTCTTTGAAGAGAGCATATCGACGCTCCATTTCGAAGACGAGCTCCTCCAGTTTCTCGAGTGCCTCATTCTGCTGGTCAATGACCGGTCCGTCGAGATGCGGGAGCCTGTCGAACGCGAAGTAATCGACGCCCGACTTTGGATCGATCAGCACGATCCTTGATTCTGCCGGGCTGTTTGTGGCACCGATACCAAGGATGATATTCTGGAGCAGCACCGACTTTCCGCTTCCCGTACTGCCCGCCACGAGAGTATGGGGCGCCGGAGACGGTTCGAGGAAGAGCGGTAGGCCGTCATCTTCCTTCACCGCGATCAGCAGCCTGCTGTTCGGGTGGGTACCCCCCATGTCCCACTTCGTCCAAACTTCTTGAAGCGTGAGCATTCGCCGCTGAGGCCGTTTGATCGAAAGGACGACTCTGCCCGGTTCTGCTCTGACGTCAAAGAGCTGTATACCGTGGGTCGTCTCCAGCTCGGTCGCCTTGGCCTCGACCTTTGCAACCGTAAGGTCGTCAGCTCCCTTGAATTTTAGGAGCGCAGCGTTCGGCGTCAATATCTGAGCTTCCAGTCGCGCAGACATTCCATACCGCAGGAGCGCACTGCGACAACTTGCGGAAATTTGGTCGAGCCAGTTCTGATCAGCTTCCGAGCCGTCGCTCGCTTCGTTCCAAGAGGCAAGGAGGTCCTGGAAACGAGATCCTGTCGATATCATCTGGACTGAGGGGATTGCTTCGGTTGGCACAGGCACCGGGTCGGGCTCGTGCCGCGGTGAATTTTCGGACGACCTCGGAGCGGGAGCCTTCGCCTTCGCGGCCGCCGCAGGTAAATTCGAAATCTGACGAATGCCAGAGGGGTCCGCGCCTTCCGCATAGGCGCGCACGATCGCGCCGACGCTCTCGTAGCCGAATTTCTCCTGGATACCCGCCGTACCGGGCACTCCAGTCATCGCGTCCAATACCGCCGGTCCGACGTCGTTAGAGCTGGTGAAAACGTGTGAGTATCCGCGAACGGAGATTCTGCAATTTCCGTCTCGGAGCTCCGTGCGCCAATCGACGGTGTCGTTAGCCTGATCCCTGAGGCCGTCCAGCAACATTTCGGACAATCGCGCGAGCCAGATGTCTTTGTCAGCGGGATCCTCATCGTTCGAAAAGACAAGCTCAAACCTTTTAAGGGTGTCTGCGAGCTGCTTTTTGCTGTCGTCTGCCTTCGCACCGACGCTAGGCGCTCGGACGTACTTCGCCTCGGTGATGACGATGTCGAGAACAGGCTTTCCGTCCCCGTCAAGGTAAGGTGCCAGACAAAGCAAATCGGCCATACGTTGTTCGTCTTGACCGAGCCACGACGCGTAGTCGTCTAGAAAGATCCAGACGAGAGGGCGATCGGCCCCAAGTTCATGCTGGACGAGATACTTGCTGAGCACCACTCCCATGAGCTCGCTCGCATTCGCCCCTCTTCTAGCCGCGCGAAGAACGATGTCGCCAGAAACTTCGTTCGCCTCGTCGATAAAGCTGCTGGCGACGTGGTCCAGCCGGGCGTCGTCGTAGCCGAGCGAAAGCGCCCTTAGACGCGACTTTAGCGTCGCGCGTAGGAAATTGTCGGCCGCCTTCGAGGAGATGATAAGCGATCGCTCACCGTCCGCAGCATGCTTATAGCGAATGATCTTGATGTCGTTGTTCAATAGCTGGCGACGGTCCAACAGGTCGTCGAAGTTGACGACCCAGTTTCCGAGCTGGTGCGTCTCTTCGAGAACACGGTGGGTGAGAGGCGACTTCACGTCGGTATTGCGAACCGGGATCCGGCATTGCCCCCTCATGCGACTGTTGTGCGCATCATCTGGATTGAAGAGAGCTGCAACCGCATCCAAGTGGCTCCAACCTGCTTCCGTCTGCGCCGGACAAGTAAGGTACATCGTTGCGTCGCGCTCACCTTTACCAATCGGTTTACGACGCGACCAACGGCCGGTCTGGATAGTCTCCGCGGATCTCGTGACTTTTTGGACGTCCACCCACGACTGATCAGCCTTTCTGGAGATGACGTCGTGGCAGAAGACGATGTCGAAGGGGGCGCCGTCCTTGTGGCTACTCGGTGCGTGCTGGTTGACGAGGATCGATATCCGCAACCTGGACATGAAGTCACGGGTTGCCTCGCTTGCGTGGAGTGTGTCCATCTCCAGCTCGCGCATAACGATCTGCTGATATAGATTGCGAAGCTGAAGGTCGTCGGTGTGCCGAAGCACCACTTGGCACATCGCGTCGCCGCCTTCTTTTTCAGCGTCCGCTCGGATGCTATCCACGACAGCCTGCGGCAGCGCGGCTGCGTCGCAGTCGAACAACACGATGGACAGATTATCCTTCTCATGCGGCTGGAGCTTCAAATAGCTTTGAGCAAGGCCTGCAATCTGCTTGGCGACCGCTCTTACGTTCTCGTTGGTCGCTGCGCCGCGCGAACCTGTCGAGACCGGCGGCTCGTGAAGACTATAATCGTTTTTCTCTCCGACCTGTGTGACCAAAACCTTCTGTTCCCGTGGCCAGGTGTACAGCAGTTCCGGGCGAGCGGCTTCCTGCAGTCCCTCGATCAAATCTTCGAAATACAGATTTCCGCTATTGTCCGTGAAAGCTATGTGTTGCCGAGAAAGCGTAGTCTGGAATATCGACTTCAAGCGATTGATACGACCGTGTTGCGCCTCCAAGCGAAGAGGATGCCAAGGGCAGACGATTACGACAGGGCGGCTGGGGTCCGGACTTTCCACCTCCGCAACGCCGACCTGCACAAGCGGCCTAAGTAATTCCTCCAGCACGACCGGCCGTCTCGTTGCTGAAACGATCGTGTCTAGCAGGCCGGCATACGACCGCGCCTGCTGCTCCAGCGAAGCGGAGCCGGCACCGAAATTAAGGTAGTCCTCGATCGCCTTGCGGTAATCCTCTTCAAACACCGAAAAGGCGTTGATGATCTTATCCGCGTCGGCTCGATCAAGCAGGTCACGTGACTTCATCGTTGCTACGCTGCTGCGAAATTCCTTTGCCAGCGACTGGCATGCGGAGGGCGCGGGGATGAATGAGCCGCGATTGCGAGAAAATGTCGGAGCCAGGGTGGCTAGATTTTCGAGGCTGACGCCACTTGGGCCTCCTTTCGTCCTTGCACGACTAAGGCCAGCCTTTGCAAGCACCAAGGGAGATTTCGTCCTGTTCTGTAGTAGGTTAGTCAGATCGCCGCGCAGTCCGATCCCGGCGGCGTTCAGCTCCGCCTGCCACACAAGCTTTATCCACCCAGTTTTCTCGCCGTCACTTCCCTTTATCGCAACTTTGAACTCCAATTGCCGAGCTCGCTTGTTGGTCGAGTCCGCTTGTCTCTTCGCCCTTACCGCTATCTCTGCCGCGAACTCGAAATACTTGAACGCGAGCACCTTCTGGAATTCGATCATCCCATTGAAAGTTGCCTGAAAGCCATTATAGCGGGTGGTGAAGAATGCGCAGGCGTCGTGATTCAAAGGGAGGAAATCGCCGGGTCGGTGCTGCAATCCCTCGACAACCAGCACGCCTTTCGAAACTTGATCCTTGGGCCTTAGTCGTTGAAGGCAACGCACGAGACCTTCTTGAAAGTCGGTACAGACGACCTCCCGCCCGTAGATGAACTTGTCCCAAAGCGCATAAAGCCGGGCTTCGCCCCGTAGCTCGGTCGCGTGCCGATTAAAGAACTCAACGTCGATATCGTCTTTTTCCGGGGATCGTCCCCGGTTGGTGGCGAAATCAGTCAGATAAGATTTCTCCGCGTCCGACACCAAGTCGGGGAAAAGCGCATAGTAGGCCTTCGTTTCCACTCCCATCGATCGACCGGTCTCGCGCTGTGTCTCCTCGAAGAACGGGCCGATCTCCGACCAGTCAAGTAGGAACGGTGCGAACGCCGCCTCCCTGTCCTCTGCGGGCGCCGCGATATATTTGCCGAGGTCCCTGACCGCCTCTTGCGATAGGCGCGTACTCTCGGTCTGCAGTCGCTCCCGCAGTTTGGCCATGGACAACGGAATTTGGTTTTGATCACGCCTGGCAATGTAGCACTCTCTTTTCCAGTGCTTCTGATATCTTTTCGACCACTCGCTAGGGCGTTGACGATGCTCCAGACGTATGTCGTCAAACAGAAGATCCGCTCGCGGCAGCCTGAGCTTAGGCAGCGTCGTGCCCAAGGCTACGGTCAGCTTTTCGCCATTCTTTACCAATTCAGCGGCGGCAACCAGATAGTTAGCCACTTGGCGCATCGAAACCCGATCGATTTGGATCAAGGCGTCGAGAGCAGCCTGCATATGACGATAGTAGTCGTCGAGCGCGACGTTCTCGCCGAGCACGAGCGCCACCCAGTCCGGCGCATTGTCCCTGTTCAAGAGAGCAGCGGCATCAAGAGGTTCAACCTGCGCGAGCGACTGGTTCTGACTGTCGTCCAGCAGAGCGATGAGCCGGCCTTCCCTATCGCATTCGGCATGGCGAAGGGTCGTCGCAGCTTCGTCGGTCAAGTTGCTTTCGTCAATGCCTGGGTAGCCTTCGAAAGCGTACCGGGGGAGTGCGATATCCAACCGCTCTCGGATCGACTTATCTTGCTGGGCGGAGATGACGATCGAGGCGATTTCTTCCTTTGAAAGTCCGGTCATAACAAACCGGACCACGCCAGGTTCGCCACGTCCTACGTCGAGTGCTTTGCGAACGACGTTCACAGCCATCGCGCCGATTAGGTCCAGATCCTGCATCATTCCGTTCCGTTCGCGGCGAATGGATTTATGACATATGCGCAACCATCGGACAGTCTGTTGAGGAGACCCATGCTGGCTAGCCGGACCTCAAGCCTCGTGCGATTGCGCTCGAATGCGGATGATTGGAACGTCGAACCTTCAAGGGCGTCGGCTGCCTCTGTCTCGCCGAACACCAATCCGTAGCGCGCGTAAACGTCCGCGAGAAACTTCTTAAATTCAGTCCGCTTGGAAACGAGCGTGATCACGAGCATCTTGATGAAGGCATCGGTGGGCGCATACCGATACCGGTTCGTGCCCCGCCTTGAGCAAAGTCCTATCGACCTACCGTAGTCGCTATGTACCTTGCCGCAGTTGGCCTCATGTTTGATCACGACGCTCTCCCGCAGTGCATCAACAAGAGTTTGGACCGTCTGTTCGCCTTCTTCCGGCTTGAAGTAGAAATGGCGCGCGATGAAATCCTTTGCGGCGTCAAAGCGCTCGCCGTCGGAAACATCCGCACTCTCTATTTCTTTCCATTCGTCGCCTGCCAGGCTTTTGTCGATCGCATGATCCAAGGCCTGCAAGGAAAGGGAGTCGTTTTCCTGATATGATGCGATCGCGCGCTGGCGAACAAACTCACGTTTCGGGGCTATCATTTCGCACACCATCACCGGCCGGCGCTGCCGCCCCGCGAGCGCGGCGGCGGTCTCCAACTGGTACAGCATGATGTGGAACGAGCCCAACGGCACAAGGTATGCGTACGCGTCTTGCTCTGGAAGCTGCAGTTCTAGAACCGCAAGCCAATCCTCCGCAAGGCGGTCATACGAGGGGTGGGTCCTATATGGTAGGTAGGTCTCACCTCTGTTGTCACGATTGGTTTCGGCGTCGGATGGCGCACCCAACGTCTTGACCAGTTGGTTTTTTGGTTTTTCAGGATCCAGAAAATCGGCGAAGTAAGACCGTAATCGATCCGCGTGCGCGGACCGACTGATCATCATGTAAAGGATCTCTCCCGTGCGACCGAAGTTGTTGTAGTCCGGTTGCGGGGATTCTTTCTTGATAATGGTGTCGCTGTACAGCGCGTCAGGGCCAAAAGGGAAGATAAATTGCGACGACCACCTACGCTCGTTGTCGTTCTCGAGCGTCGTCTGTTTTACCAGTGACACGAGTTCGACAAAACTGCTGAACTGACGGAAGCGCTCCTTCAGATATCCGAAGCCGCCGTCCACCCCCCTGCCGTTCATCGTGCTGAACCAGGCAGCCCATCTTGCCTCTTCGCTACCAATCACTTGTGACGCCCTGACAAGCTCTTCATTGTCGAAAAGGATGTGCCTGAGACCCATGCGGTATCGCATTTTGAAAGCGCGCATTTCAGTGGGATCTGAATATGCAAAAAGTTGCTCTTTGCCGCCGCGTAAAAACGCTTCGGCAACATTGAGGAACTCAAGGAACAGAAGCCAAGGCGTCTGACGGTACCAGAGGCGGTGGCCAAAAAGAGTTTCCTCTAGCCAGACGCTCGTGCTTTTGGGCGCGGTGGACTGCACAGGTACTGGGCCGATATTCTCAGGATTAAGAAAATTCAAAGCGAGACTCCGAGCCGGCGCTTATTTATACCGCCATCGTCGCCGACCCACATGACGTTGATCTGCGTGGCGCGCTTGCTACTCATCTGAAAATACTTGCTGAGTACCTTGGTTTTGAACGCCATCACGTCCTCGTAGCATTCTTTCGAGAACGACGACGGGAGGGCGCCCTTGGCCACGCGGATCAAAAACTCGAACCGGCGCAAGAACAGAGTGAAATCGACGTAGTGCGTATCGTTGATTGAAACACGAAGAACTGGAAGCTCGAGGTCCTTGTCGAACCGCACCGAAACTTCGTTGCCGTAGAGACCTCCCTGCATTGGCACTTCCGCGAGATAGATTTCACTGACTCGCGCGCTGCTGAAGTCCAGACCGGCGCTAAGATATAGCGTTTCCAGTTCTCCGACGAGCATCCCAGTCCAAACCCGGTTGAGTCCTTGCACGATGAGCGACAAAGCGTGTAGCTCGACACGACCCTCGGTATCCAAAGACCAAAGAACCTCCCGTTGATATATCCCGGCGGATTCAAAAACAGTGAGCTTCCAAGGGTCGAAACGGGTCTCATGATCGCCGAGGCGGAAAAAGAGCCTGCGCCTTTCGCCCACCAGTGCGTCGACGAATTCTCCAGCATCTGCGCGATCCTCGTCGGCGTTGAGATACATGGTTCGAAGGTTTTCAAAGTAAGGATTGTTTCCGAACTGCGCGTCGCTCGCCAACAGCCGCGCGTGGTCGACAGCGAGATCTTCGTCATCTGGACCAAAGACGATCAGGGCGTCATGAACGTTCGACGTTTCATGACCGATGCGAAAGCCGTTTAGATAGTTGAACACTGCAAACTGCTCACGCTTCTGTTCACGCAGATTGGCGCCGAATACATTCTGGTAGAGAGAAGCCTCGTAGTATTTCCCTGCCGCCGCAACAGCTCGGAGGTCGTCTGGACGCATCACGTTCTCGTCTGATGGCCGATGGCCAAGCAGGCCGTTGACGAGAAGCAACAGGATTTCACGGATAGAAACGTGGAACCCATTGGCGTCGCAGAGTTCAGCCAGTGATTCGAGTCGTTTCCTCACGAACGGATCGCACAGCAGTTGATAGTTTCGTCTAAGGGGCGACGTTTCACCGAATGCCGGATCGCCTGCCTCATCCTCGAAACAGGTCCATTCGGCTCGGCCTACGAGGCAGTCGACAGCCGCTTTCAAAATGTTCTTAGTGGACATTCTGCTGAGATTTAGAAACAGAAGGCGCAGGTCAGAGCGTCTGGAATGGCCGGAAGCAAGAAGTTCTTCGATCACGGCGTTTAGACGGCGCGCCGGAGATCCGGCCGGCAGGCCTTCCCACTCGTTCACAAGCTTTCCGTCGTTTGCGGCGATGACGAAGAACTCGGTTGGGTTTGGATCCAGAATGGAAGCCGCAAGTCTTTTTACGAGGTCGTGCTTGTCTTCAGGCCACGCTTGGCCATGTTCAGGTGCAAAGCCGCTGAACTCAAAAATAAAGTGGATCGTTCGAGGACCGTCAGGCGTCTGAACATCCAGAGACGAGTAGCTTTTTCGATTTCTACCGCGACGCCGACTATCATCGCCGCCCAGTCCTTCCCAAAGATCATTACACAACGTTGTCTTGCCGTCTCCCGCCGTGCCGGTCAGGATCAGGTTTGTAAGTACGCCTTCTTCCGGACGGAGCGCGTCCGATATCTGGCCTTCGAACGGATGAAGAAATCGAAGTGGTTCGATGCCATAGTTGTTCGCCAAATCCATGATGGTTTCAGCATACATCCCGTCGCGGCGGCCTACCGGCCCGTACCCGCGCAGGAAAGATACCCATCTCTCTCCCAGAGATGTTTCACTGTCCGTCAAAGTTGGCAAATCATGCATCCATCCCTCGGCGTGTCGTCGATTTCTAGTCCGCCGAGCGTTTTGACAAGCGGCTGGTTCCCTCGCCGCGCCTTCTTGCGCTCGCGCATCTTGTTCCAGTTGTCCTCGATTGATTCCATGCGCTCTGGCTGTTCGAGATCCTCCAACGGCTCGTCCGTCCAGTAGAATACCTGTCCGTTGACCCTATTTGGCTTTTCGTAAGCTTTCGCCTCTTCATAAAGTTCTGGAAAGTTCTGCTTGAGACGTACCCACTCGATCTTCTGCTGATAGAAGCAGAAGAAGCACCCGGATCGGGTCCTTCCCCATTCCGTATACGGGGGCATGCCCAGGCCGGCTTCCTCGAGAATCCTTACAACGCCGTCATAGTCGATGCCGTCTTCGCGAAACGGAAACACGGCCTTGATATTTGGCTTGTGACTAATGTAGCCAACCCGATCCTCATCGGCCCGAATGCCGACGTAGTTCACGCACGGCTCTTCCCCGATGTAGTTTTCGAACGGCTTGAGCTTCAGGTAGTCGGTGCACCACCTACGGTGGCCGGATGGAAGCATGCCGCCCTTGCTTCTTAAGATGTCGTCGAACGTCTCGCGGGTCGTAGTTCTGACAACCTTTGTACCAAGATACGATTCCAACCGCTCGATGTATTCAAGCGTGTCAGGAAGTTCTTTGCCCGTGTCATGGAAGATGTATTCCATATTCTCAACGCGATCGCGCAGGTAGATCGCGAGCGCCGTACTGTCCTTGCCCCCAGAAAGGCTCAATATGTGTCGGACAGGCTTCTCTTCATTCATCATCTACCTCATTTCAGCACGAAATTATGCCTAGCTGCTGCTGTCGGCGCCGTCGAGCGCAAGGAGGGCTCGGGCAGTAGCCACTCGACCGAGCTTTCCATTGGTCTCCAAGAACGCGCGTAGCTCATCCTCGATAGCGGCAATTTTCTCAGTTTCTGCCTTCGAAAGCCTGTAGACCTGTTCCACCTCATTGCCGTCCGCGGCAGTAACAACCAGTCTGTAACTATTCGACGGCTCTTCTTCCTCTGCGAATCGTGTTGCTTCAACATGCTTAAATCTACGGGAGAGTAAGTTCAAGCGGTGGTTGAACTCCACTTCGTCTGCGTCCACCCACCGCTCTGACGGCTTTCTGGCCACGAGACTTGCGATCGACTCGAGCCATGCCTGATCGTCTAGGTTTCCGTCGGCGAGACGCAGCACAAATGACTTCAGTTCCGGCTCGACCAGAGCAGCCTTCACTCTTCCGGCGCGGCGAAGAAGCTCTACCCGCTGTGGCCCGAGCGCCTCTTCGGCATCCAATGCGGCGCCCATTGCCGTGGCGACTCTCCTCAGCAGCGATGGATACGCCTCACGAAGCTCACCTACGGAGCCGCTCATGGCTTTGATGAATGCATCGATATCCTGTTCCGCTGCCGCTTGGCCCGGCGCGAATGCATCGATGCCAAATGCGAGGGGCAGGTCGCGGAACACTAGCGCCGTGGGATCCCGCCCGGCAAGAAGGGCATTGCGGGCGGCGATCGTTGATGCACTAAGCTGTTTTGTTCTACGCGCATGGTCGGGAAGTCTAGCAACGAACGTCACGAGCGGCCGTACCACGTCAAGAAGATCGATACCGTCCCGCGGGCCGGTCATCCCCAGCGCGGCCGCCAGCCTGGCAAAGATTTCTGCACGTACGCCTTCGACGACGCAATGCTGAAGCTGGAAATGTTCGGGCTCTTTGACGATACGCGAAAACTCGCGATCACCAACCTGCTGCAAATACGTCCCGTCCTCGTACACAGCGGTCCGATGCCAATTGACAGCTAGATAGATGGCGATCAGCAGTGGGACGAGACCTTCCCGGACGCCATATCGACCACCACGAAGAGAATCCGCAACCTCTTCATAAGGAACAGGACGATCTCCTGCACCTTCCAGCACTTGCCCGATTTTTAGCAACGATGGCCGGAGGCGGAGAGGATCCGACCCCTCTGGAGGCATCTGGACAGCCCAACCCCCATCCCGCTCGATGTGCACGTTCCCTGCCTTGATCACGGAGAGATAGACTGCCAGCTCCGGCGGAGTTCCCCCCTTGTCGAGCCCGAGCGAAGGCGTGCCGGCCGACGCGGAAAGTCCTTCCATCACGCGAAACCGCGCGGACGCTGCCGCCGAGCTCAAGTTCCGACGGTTAAGGAGCTCGTTTGTAACCTTTGGCGAGAGATCGAAGACCTTGTCACATATTTCCGATACGAGACCCGTAAGGCGCCGGCCGGTAGAAATGTCCATCTGGCGCCCTGCGTGGTACCAGGACATCGAGCTTGCGGCGGTACCGCGAATGTCTAGGTACGCGTCTAGGAATCGCGACAGCCGCGCCTCCGCTAAGGCGAACTGTCTAGCAGCCTCATTGCGCGCAATACGATCACCCGCCATGGTCGATACGTTCTCTCGCACCCATTTCCATGCTGCCACTTCATTGAGGAATGGCAAGATCGCGGCAATCGGCTGGGGAACACATCCTATAATCGTCGGGGGCAGCAACGAAGCAACATCTTCCAGGCTTTGGACCGCTTGCCGACGCTCTGCCTCGCTCGTGCTCAGAAACACAAGGATCTGGCCGTCGGAAGTGAAAGCTTCGCTTGCAGCTTTTTCAAGAACCTCACTCGCATCACTTGCGTTGACGTGCCTCACATCGAAATGTCTCAGCGCTCCCGTCTGCACATAGTGTCGTCTAGCGACGACCGGCTCGTTGGAAAGGTTCGCCTTCAAGGCCTGCAGAGTGACTCCGGCTCGCTTGGTAGCGGCGAGACCCTTGGCATACGCTTCTTCGAGATCAACACTGGTATGCGGCCAGAGGCATAGCGCGCCACTTGCACCACGGTCATAGATCGTCTTTGACGACTTTTTAAGTCTCTCGATCGTCCTTTCGACTTTCTGACGAGAGATCGGGTTCGCACCAGCGACGCAAAGCGAGACGGCTGCCGGCGTCGCGGCTAGCGTCTGCTCGTCCAGTAGGTTCAGAACTGCGATCGTCCGCACAATCAACGAGCCTTCTGGCTCAAGGTTTTCCAGACTTGCAACAACCTCGCCGATCATGCCCCACCGGGAGGCCATGGTGCTGGAACCGATCAAACCGGCAAGGTTCGCCACCAGGTAGTCGTATAGATCACCGACTCGATATGGAGCGAACGACTTCAACGGCCTCGAAGAATGTTCTAACAACCCGTGCGGCTCGGCCGAAGACAGAAATCCAAAGAGGGAGCGTTCGTTTTGCCCGAAACGCCGTAGAAGCCGGGAAAGAACTGGCAACGTGGTCGGGTCGATAGGCAGCAGCGACGGTGATAGGGCAATAAGACTTTCACGTCCGGCGGACACACCGTACCAACCCAGATCGAGGGCTGCGGTCATCGTCAACTCCGCAGCCTTGGAAAGGTCCTTCGGAATCGCAGCACGATCGACGTCGAGCGCGGCGGCGATAAGGTTGGCGGTTTGCTCGATCGGCGGCGCGAAAACGACCTCCTCGAACCGGCTGGAAACCTTCTCCCATTCCTTCCGCTGGACGGCGGGCAAGCTTAACGCGTAGCTCCCTACAGCTTGATGCAGGACCGCTATGACCATGATTGGCGACGATCCGCTTCGGACCGACAACTCTGCGAGATGCTGCAGCAGATAGACGTCGTCGGAAAGTGCGGAGTTAACCGCAAACTCCAGGTTCTTGCCGAGCTCGTCCAAAACGATGAACAGCCCGTCGGCTTTCCCTGCATTCGATAGGGCTTCGTTAAGAGCGCCGAGAGCTTCGACTACTTTGAGCGGTTCCGAAACTTCGGGTTGAGCAAGCAGCGTTGCAAGCGCGCGCGGTACTTTTCCAAACGCACGAGTCGCCGTTGCCTCGACGGCTCGTAGCACGCCCTTCCCGATCGGTTCTCTCTCGCCCACGAAGAGGACGGGCTCGAGCCTAGATGGCGAAACCGATCCGTGCAGAGCCTCGGGCAAGAGGTCCGGTTCCGCTGCAGCCAGCCGGGCGAGTGCGAGCGCGAGGCTTGATTTGCCGGAACCGTAATCGCCGGTGAGGCGCCAAGCACGCTGGGTGGAAGTGGGTTTGAAACCCTGCGACAGCCGCTCGACCGTCGAAGCCACGAATGGCGTGACAGCGTAGTGAAGCGTCGATCCCAGGTCCGCGTAGTCTCTCTCAATCTGGACCGATCGAAGATGATGCGGCCGTACCTGAAGGAGGTCGCGAAAAACCGGATCGGAGGTTCGGACGCGGTTTTTAAGCATGGGCGAGATCCTCGGCGGCGTAGACCTTTGATAGCAGGGCGAGCGGTTCCCGTCGCTGCCTTCGGCGGACCATAATTTGATTAAGGCTTTCGAGTAGCTCGAAGCTGGCGTTCTTCTCACGCGATAAGACGCCCAGACGTTCGCGAACTTCGTTTTCGGGCAGTCTTAAGACACGCCCTGGACTGAGCCGCGAGAATGCGACCTCGTTGAGCGTGACTGTCTCTTCGTGCTGAAGCTCTCGGTTCCACCAGTCATGCAGGCAAAACTCAAACGTCGTCTGGCTCAGGCTATTCTTCGGTTCGAGATCGAAAGCATACACTTGCTCGTTACGCCCCTCGGCAAGTTCGCGAACACCCACGTGACGGATCAGCCGCAGCGACGAAAGTGGACTGTCCAACGCCTCTTCAGATCGCCCCGATCGCCCCGGAAGGTAGGTGTGAAGGCAGACGTCGAGGTGCTGTTTTGCCGAGACTGGAGACAGGGCACGCTGCGCCCGCTCCGCTTCTTGGGAGAAGGCCAGCAGCGCGGCGGACGCCGAAAAAGTCGGCTCGTTCCAGCGATTGAAGAGAAGTTCCCAGGCGAAGAAAGGCGCCGTCTGCAACGTGGCGATTTTCCAGTGAAGCAGCCAAAGGGTTTGCTGGTCTTCAAGGTAGGGATCATGCCCATGCGCGCCGAACAATGCACGTCCGAAGGCGGTCAGCGACCACCTGCCATCGGTTTTCGACGCGACGCCGTACGCATCAATCCAGCAGCGCAGCGCTTCGACCATGTTCTTGCCAAGTCCTAGGGACACCACGCCGACGAGCGGGTTCGACAACGGATCCTCGCCCCGTTCGATGGCGGCCGCCGCCTTGGGCAGCCAAGCGATCCGAAGAGCGAAGGTCTGATGTCCACCAAAACGGAAGTCGTGCTGAGGAACGCTGGCCAAATCATCTACCCTTTTGATATGCGAAACTACAGTTAGCCGGTACGTGTGTCCGATTCCAAGCTTTAATTTGAAACCCGTCAGTCCAATGTTTAGTTGTCAAAGGTTTTGTTGCCTCAAGGCCGATCTCCCTCCCTTGATCAATATCACAGTCTCAGTCTTGCGGGACGTCCGCAAGCCAACTCTCGGCATGCTCCTTCGTGAAGAAGAGTCCAATCGCAAAAGGTTCTTTGGATAACGATGCAGATGCCAGCAGACCGTCGCGCCGCTTTGTGCGGAGCCCATCGAGGTCTGTCGGGAAGCGCCGTACGACCTTCCCGGCATTTTTCAGGCCTGCCAGCACGGTGTCTCGTGAGAGCTCGTCGCCATAAGCAGTATGATGAAATTGGCATAGGAGCAGCAAGTTGCTAGCTCCCAGTCCGCCGGCGTTCTGAAGGTGGGTCACATGATGAGCTTCGATCAGACGTCGGCGGAACCCAGGAGAATAGACGTAGGTGCCGGGAGGTGCCGCCTTGACCACGTCCATTGTCCCGATGCATGCTTGGCAGTGCCAAGCATAATGCTCCTCCTTCAGAGCTCTGATGTGCTCTTGCTCCTCGAGGGAGTTTCGGACGTCATCCGTGGCGGTCTTTCGCCTCACCGTCGAGCCGCCACGTCGGCTCGCTAAATACGTCGCTTTGGAGATAGGCGAGAAACGTTTCGGCCGAGGTGCCTGCGGCGTCATCTGCGCGGAAGCCGGCGCGCCGTGGCCGGATCGCATTGTCGACTCCTTGCTAGTGTCTGTATCCGAGTCCAGCCGACCGGCATCGTCCGCTTCCCCGTCGCCGCCCCCCTCGTCTTCCTCAAGAAGGGAAAGCTGATCGGCGGGACGCTTCTCCCTGACTGCCATCATGAGGCCCCATGCGTTCTGCGGAGTTGCCCCCGCACGAAACAGATATCCAACCAAAGCGCTGAAGAATCCGGCGGACGGATCGTCTTCGCTACTAACGAAGACTGTAACGGTGATGGCATCCACCGCGCTTGCTGTCTCTATTTCCAGGGTTTTTCCTGCCAATTCGTACGTAGCGACAAGTCCCTGGCCGAACCGGACGCCGGTTATGCCTCGGACAAGATTTCTGATGTCGTTTCTTATATCTGCAAGCGCGACGCCATGCTTAGGAAGCCTCGATTTCAGCGACGCCGCGACTCGTGGCGATTGGAGGCGACGCAGGTCGTTAGTCAATTGACTTGGGACTTGGGCCTCTTCCCGGATCGTAACGGCGCTCGGAAATGGCGCTTGGCGCCTGAGAGAGCGGATGCCGACGGTCGCGAACTCGCCGATGACGGATGCATGCTTGTTATCCGTATCGATCGCTAGCCTGACTCGCCCGCTCGATAGAGCGGCGTCGGAAAGATCGGGAAAATCGTCCAAGTAAACGTGATTTCGTGGATTTAATGCTTCTGTTAAAGAGATCAGCTCCAGCACCTTTTCCTTGCCGCGAACAGGGATGCATTTGAGGCTTGGTACTCCTGACGCCCAATAGGCCGGTCCGTGAGTGACATCTCGCCAGTGGCGCAGAATCTGTGGTAGGTGATCGTGCTGAACCCGTCTGCTTTGCTTGGAAAGCCATTCGAAAAATGCTGGAGACTGCCCTCCCTTCAGCGAAGCTATCGTCACCCCTAGCAAAACGAGCAGATCGTGGTCGGCGGGCACCGACGTCAGCTTTTCCAGCTTTATCTTGTAGCCGCCCCATAAGTCTCTGTCGGACTTGAACGCAAGATCTGCGGCCTTGAATACGCCAGATGGTGTTGGAACGATAGGTTCATTGGCGAGGTCCTGGAGGTCAAAGCCGCCTTTCCGGTATTGATCCAGACGTATGAAGAAGGCGGATAAGTTTGGATCTTGCCGAAGCGCCGCCACGAGAGACTCTGAAGACGGACGTGACCGCGCGCCAAGCTTGCGGTAGAGTTCGCCCCTGCCGGGCTTGCACAAATACTCCGCGGGTAATGCGCACGCGCCGATCAGGCTGGAGACCTCGTGAAGTTGAGCGATTGGTCGGATTGTCCCGTCTTGCGCCACGGTACTATGCTGTCTTGCAACGTCTTCAACGGCAACGCCTCGTGCATGAAGCGCAGCCAGACCCGTTTCGATCTCCCCCAATATTTGCGACGCCGATATTTCGTTTAGCGCGTCAAGGCTCTCGGTTACCTTTTCCATGGCGAGATCGTACCACGCCACGTACTCGTCCATGATTGGCTGCGTCCGCAGCTTCAAAGCTTTTTTCGCCGCCCGGCTGCCCGCGAGCGTCACGACGTCCCGAGACGGTTCGATGCAGGTGCTTTTCATGACCCCGGCGATATGGCGATCTCTGGGCAGGCAGTATTCGGGCAGTGATCTGTGAATGCCGTCACGGCCCGGCCATATCGGATAGTTGGCGATTTCGGTAAGTCGCGCCTTCGTCACGGCACTCGCGTTGGACTTCAACCAGTCAAAGAAATTTTGGCGGCCTACCGCGTTGACTGGCTTGAAGTCCTTGTTGTGCAGAAATTCGTCGAGCTTGAATTCCTTCAATCGAGCGGCGGACGAAACCAGGAACGGGTGGCCTGCAAGATCGGCATGAATTAACTTCGGATCCACAATGCCTGGCACCGATGGGAGCCCGGTTTTCGACCAACGCACGGCCTTCCACAAATGAATTCCGCCACCCACCACGGGAAGCTTGCCTTTCTCGGTCAGCTCCTTTGGAAGTTCCCCGGATACTTTCCGAAATCGTTCCAGAACCTGAAGGACTTCACGAAAGCGTCTGAGATCCTTGTCGTCGACTTGCTCCGGGACTTCTTCAATAAAGGTCTCGACCGCTGCCTTCTTCTCATCGAATACCAAGATCGCTGACGAACAGACGCGCGAGATTCGAGCAGCAAGTTCATGCGGTGTTGCGGGATGTAATACGTTCTTTTTGTCGCGTGCGATAAGGCAGAGCGCTTCGCTCACCCTTCCCGGATCAGCTTTGCTACTTGCCAGAACCAGTGGCTCAGAACGTTTCATAAGAATAGCGTCGAACGACTTCCCCAACGGCTTGCCGCATACCGAAAGGCCGCCTTCCGCCACAAGCAGTGCCGCTAGCTTGTCCGACACCGCATTGTCCACCCTGCCTTCGCTCTGGATGAGGGTGCCGAAACGCGGACCATAGAGTTTCGCCAACCCTTTTCCGCCAGCCTCCGCAAAGGCGACACGCCCTGCATCTATCAACCGCAGATTACGATCATCTTCGCTGAGCGCATGTCGGGAACGCCCCGCGAGAAACGGCGCTGAAATATCGAATCCGGCGCCGGACGAAGCGCTTTCGCTCGGAAAGGCGATTGGATACCGAAGAAGGCCAACGGATGCGAGTGGCCTGTTGCGACGGTCGACGCTCCACGACACCTCACCATACGTGCGCGCTCCGGACCTGTACAGACGGGGAACCTTGCCCGCCCCGAGATCATTTTCACTCACGGGGAATCTGATGCAATGGCGGCGGACTATCTGTTCCAAAGGGCCAGTTCCATCCCTTTTCTTACATGATCGGAGAAATAGGGCTTTGAACACACCGCCCAGACGATTGCACTCAAAGACAAAGGCTCGAGGTGGATGTCCGACTCTTTGCAGCACCAGTTCGTATCGCCACTCCTTTCCCGGTGCGGACGCCGCGACGAACCTTTCAGGAGCCTCGTCCGCCGACACCAACCAAAGTTCGTCCAACATTTTCGTGGTAGGCGGTTCGAGATACGCTCCGTCGCCATCCGGTTTGCGCATTCGCTCGGTGCGATACTCTGCCGTGATCCTCGTTCCAACGGCTGGCGCGTCAGGATCCTCTACGCGATCCCAAGACGCCGGGTAAAATTCCTTCGGCGCTCCGGATCTACCTCGCGCTGTCAGTTCTACGCGATATCCACCCGACTGGAGCCACACGTCGTCGGCCAACAAAAACAGTGCACGAAGCCCATGGTTCTTGGATCCTATGCCGTCCTTCTTCGCCTCAACCTCGCCACCGGCTCCGAGAACATAACCTAGACGTTTCCAGCCATTTGGGTCGATCGGGCTCCCATTGCCCTCGGAAACGAGCGCCGTCTCGCCAAACGTGATGACTGTTTTCGTCGCTCCTGCGTCGAGATCGTTCTGAACCAATTCGACCACCAAATCGTTCAGCGATACCTCGGCAAGAAATTGTCCGACCACCGCTGCTATATCGATTTTAGATTGCGGCCTCCCCTGCCGGGCAAACAAAGTCCTGTCCAACATCAGAATCACTTTGAGTTTAATTGTTATGCAACTCAGCGTACATCCTTCACGCGGCATATCACAACTACTTTGGACCAATTGATCGGATATGGGGCAATATGGCGGCGGTGGGAAGCCGACACCCTTGCGGTCCGAGTGCCTAGTCAAGAACGTCGAAGTCCGGCGGCGCGAAGCTCTGACGAAACGGGGACCCTCCAGCGCGGACGCGTGAAGGATTCGCTCGTAATTTTGTGCGCTATTTGGCCGACGTACTCTCGGTGAATCCTTTCGCTGATTGTTGACAACGCATTTCAAATGAAGCCACGCTCGAATTCATGGATTCGACATCGGACATAATGAATGCGCTGCGCGCCGCGCGGGCGCTGCTGGACCTCAGTCAGGAAGAACTTGCGGTTGCCGCAGGGGTTAGCCGTCAGATTATTGTCCGGATCGAGAAGTGCGAGGGTAACGTGCTTGCTGAGGCAATCGAGAAGGTGCGTTTCGCACTGGAGGCTGGCGGCGTCGTGTTCGTCGAAGGCAACGCGACCCGAGGGCCGGCTGTCGCGCTTTTACGCCTTCGTGGCTCCAGAATAGAGCCTACCGCCGAATAGACAGCCATCTAGAATTCACGCCGCCCGCGCGTTCCTGGCAATTGTCGAGGCGACCTCATCTGCGACAAGCGCGCCTCTTTCAAGGAGTTCTGCAGCAATTTCCTCGAGAGCGACAGAGTGCTCGGCGACAAGCAATTTCGCTCGTGAATACTGTTGCTCAAGGATTCGACCAACCTCTCCGCGAAGATCGTTCGGTAGCCTTAAGACGTAAGTCGAATTCACGTTGTGTGTCTCGATCAAGAACGGCAGGCTCCTGCCTAGCCCGTACGAGCAGAGCATTCGCGTGGCGGTGACAGTCGCCGTCTCCAGGTCGCTTCCGATTGATCCGCTGAAACCGGTCGATCTCGATCCTAGCACGTGCTCCTCCGCGGCGGCGCCTGCCAGGGCCCTGCAAATGAAATCTTCGAAATCTTCACGCGTCTGGAACAGATGGTCTTCGTCGGAGACCTCATATCGGGTCACACCGGGTGCTACTTGCTTTGAATCGAACCGGTGGAATTTCTTTCGCATAGAGACGCTGACCCGGCATCCCGGCGAGAGGACACAGGTGGCCACCACGTGACCGGCCTCATGTAATGCAACGCGCCGGGCCTGGGCACCTGACAGCTCCTGCAAAGGCGGTAGCGATTTGACGACGTCGTCGATCTGAACAGTGCGCTGAAAAGAGCGTCCGCGCTGCTTCGCCTCCCGTGCCAGCATTTCTAGGTCCGCGCCATTCCATCCTTCAAGATCAACGGCAACCATTCTGAGTACATCTTCCGGATCTTTGATTCTCAGATGGTAGCGAAGGATCTCGAAACGCTCATCTGCCTCTGGTAGCTCGATTTTAATGTGGCGTTCGATGCGACCGCTGCGCAAAAGGGCAGGGTCGATGACATCTGGATAGTTAGTTGCCGCGATGACCACTATTTGGTCTCGGCCTTGCGCGCCGTCGATGCACTCGAGCAGGAAATTGACGACTTGGCGCGAGTAGTCCACATGCTTTCCGCTGAACTTCGCCCGATCGCCGACCGAATCCAATTCGTCCAGGAATAAGACTGATGGCTGCTTCGCCCGCGCCTCCTCGAAGGATTCTCTCATGGCACCGAGGAGATCTCCAAGGTGCCCGAACGATTGCCATAGCGATACAGACGCCGCGATCAAAGGCAGACCGGCCGATCGCGCAAACGCGCGAGCAAAGAGAGTCTTTCCAGTGCCTGGAGGACCATGTAAGAGAACGCCTCGGTCCATCTCGGCCCAATCCAACGCTCCGCTTTTGACGCGGGCGAGATCAGCGATGAATCCGCGGGCCCAAACCTTTGCGGGGCCGTATCCAGGAAGATCTTCAAGAAATGGACTATCCGCGGTGGCACACTCGACGGTGGTTACGAGACGCCGCGCTTCGGCCTCCGAGAGACTGTGTTTACTAGCAATTGAAACTAACAGAGAAAAATCTAACGTTGCTGCGATCTTCGCCGCCTCTTCGCCGAAAGGCCTCCGGCCAAGCAGTCGACGCACAGCGTGTATATGCTCCACCGTCGGACGGACCAGATCAACGATCCCGTCCGCCGCTATTGCGAGGTCAGAGGGGATTTCGGAGCGGCTACGGGCAAGCACTATGATGAAGTCACATTTGCCGTGCTCCTCTAAAATTGGATTAGACACCTTGGGCTTGTTTCCCCGCGGCACCTCCAATACATGCACAAGCGCCCTTTGCTCCTGAGCCCGACGGGGCCGAGATTCAAGCGGCCCCATAAACAGCAGCTCTGCGGCCTTTCGATACGCCTCGCTGACTTTTACGCCACCGGTGACGACAACAACGATCGAGGGAAATCCGTGCATCAGAAGATATTGCGTTCGCACGGTAGCCCGCAGGGCGGCATATCCCAGGAATAAAGCTACTGACCGACGGATCTTCGCAAAAACACGCGGGGTCACGTTCCAGCTATGGACGTTAGCAGCGGCAATCGCCCTACTTGCCATCGGACTCGGCCCAGATCCGGATCATGTCCTTGGCGAAAGGCGAGGGTTTCCCAAGCCTGTACCAACGCTCCATAGACCTGACGACGCCGCCCTCGACAGACAGCAGCTCCAACGGCGCCGTGAAAGTTAGCCACTCCTCTCCGCAAAGATCCATTTTCTTCTGATACCGGAAGTAGCCGGTTAGCATCGGCACCATACGGGACTCAATGTTCCAATCCTCCACCAGAGGACCATGATCTGGATTAAGTAGGGGAAGGGCGCGATCCACTAGAATTCTGCTTAGGTCTGCAGTGAGACTTGCAGATGAGTTTATGCGCGCGCTGATCGCACGCGGCGACGAGTTACCCTGAGGCTCTCCAAATCGAAGTAGTTCCATTGCTAATCCTTTAAAGAATCATGATCATAATGCTCACATGGTAATCATTTTGTCAGACTACACCGCAATTTGTCAACAATGGTGGCTGATAGCGCAGGCGACGATTCACGATTAAGCTGCGGCTGACTGGAGCTTTGTGGACGATGTGAGCGATGCCGTCCGTAACGCCGCGGGCAACAAGCCTGGCCAAAGAGGGACGCGGTTATCCGCTCGCGCCGATGTAATCGGCCGCGTATCGAAAAAGCTGCTCGTTGAAGCGTATAGATTGAGCGTCACTTCCGACGTCATGGTGATCGAAAACTAGAAAGCGCTCAAGACAAGCTGCGGGAGATGAGCGACAAGCTAGAGCGGAACGCGGCCATGCTCGATAAGACCGCCGACAAAAAGTCGTCGGCGTTGGCACTTAAGAAACGAATCCAAAACCGAACTAATCGCTTTCGATCTCCGTCACGAAATGTTCTTCAACGAGTCAGATCCGCAAATAAAGGACTGGCCAAATGAATCGCTTACTCTCGACCGATCGAAATTGCTCCGAAAGAAACAATAGAAGCATGCCTATCGCAGCGTCAAAAATGCCGATCGTTTTAGCCGCATCCAGCGAAAATTCCTGAACCTTTACAATAACGCTCAGGAAAACTGGAGTGGAAGCCGCCCGCAAATGAAACCGATTACGTTGAAAATTGAACCGCAATCAGTGTGTTTTGAGCCGCTATTAACTATACGGGACAAGAATTTGATCAAGAATGGTGGGCCTGGAGAGACTCGAACTCCCAACCAAGCGGTTATGAGCCGCCGGCTCTAACCATTGAGCTACAGGCCCTATTCGGAAACAAGGTGATCCGAAATACCGGCTTCGCAATGGTTCGAATCCGGTGGGTCACGCTCTAACGTAATTTTTATAGCCCGACAAGCCATTGATGCTTTCGCAAGGCAGCGCCGCCGTAATAGCTTCACAATCTAAGGCAATACCCTCCAAAGGGACACAATCAACGAGGAAACACCATGACGACAAAAAAGGTCCGCCTTTTCGCACTCACCGCTTTGACCGCAGCAGCAATGGTGCCGCTGGCCAGCCAGGTGCTTGCGCAGGACGCCAACCCGCGTGAAGCCACCATCAGTGTTTCCGGTGAAGGCCAGGCGGCCATTGCCCCTGATATGGCGATCCTGTCCTTCAGCGTCGTCAAGCAGGCGGAGACGGCGGCTGCGGCGCTTACGGAGAATTCCAAGGCGCTCGCCGAGGTTCTGAAAGCGCTGAAAGAAGCCGCCATCGAAGACCGGGATCTGCAGACCAGCAATTTCTCGGTACAGCCGCTTTACAAGCATTATGAGCCCAAGGATGGCGTTTATATTGCGCCAGAGATCACCGGCTATCAGGTTTCCAACGGCCTGACCGTGCGGGTGCGCGACCTGAAGAAGCTCGGCGCGATCCTCGATACCTCCGTCAAGCTTGGCATCAATCAGGGCGGCGATATCACCTTCACCAATGACAAGCCCGAAGCCACGGTGACCGAGGCCCGCAAGCAGGCCGTGGCCGATGCTATCGCCAAGGCGAAGACGCTGACGGAAGCGGCAGGCGTGAAGCTCGGCCGCGTCATTCAGATCAGCGAAAACTCGCAGCGCCCGATGCCGGTACCAGCCGGCGCGATGCGTGCTTCGATGATGAAGGAAGCCGACAGCGTGCCGATCGCTTCGGGTGAGAACAATTACAGCGTGGTGGTCAACGTCACCTTCGCCCTCGAACAGTAAGCACACTTCAGGGGCGGCACCTGCGTGTCGCCTCCCGCCTGTTTTTAAATCCGGCCATCGGCCGGTTAAAAAAGAAATGCCCCTCGCATGCCTTTCCGGACGAGCGAGGGGCATTTTTTATCCATCCGGCGGACGGGGATGTCACCGGATCGATAGTGTCCGCTTTAGCGGCGGATGACCGGGCAGCCGCGCTCATTAGCGAAAACGATGCGGTCACGGCCTCTACGGTCGAAGCCTGCAACCACAACGCGGCGCGGCGATACATCAACAACGCGGGCACGGCGAAGACCCATGCGGCTTGCCTTTTCTTCCGCAAAACGCGGCGAGCAACCAAAGCGCGGGCGATCAGGACGACCCCAGCCCGGGCCACGGCCTCTGTCATGGCCATAGCCATCCTGAACCTGAACTCTGAACTGAACATCCGAACCAGCCGAAGCCGCAGGAGCGGTGACGGAGATGCCGCCGAAGGCAATGAGAGCGGCGAGGCCGGCTTTTGCAAAGGTGTTGAACATGAACTCACTCCATTTGTTCTTCGCCGGCAGGGAACGTCCCTCAGCGATTGAGGAGACCCTAGCCTCAAACATCTGAATATGAACAGAACCGCATGTTCAGCAGAGGTTCATGGTTGTTAACGGGAGAACACACATTATCGAACGAAATATCAGGCGGAGATATGCAGCACGATTTCGCGGCGATGCGGTCGGTCTCGGTGCTCGAACAGGTAAAGCCCCTGCCACGTGCCAAGCGCGAGCCTGCCCTGCCCGATCGGTACGCCAATGGAAACCGCCGTCAGGGCAGATTTGATATGGGCAGGCATATCGTCAGGGCCTTCCAGCGTGTGGATGACCCAGCGCATCGAGGCGTCGTCCGAAGGCGGCACGAGGCGGGAGAAGAACGTCGAGAGATCGCGCCGGACATCCGGATCGGCATTTTCCTGGATAAGCAGCGAGCAGGATGTGTGCCGGACGAAGACGGTCAGCAAGCCTTCATCCACGCCGGTCTCTCTCACGAAACCCGTGGCCTCGGATGTGAATTCGTAGAGCCCCTGACCATGGGTGGCGATGGTTATTGTCTTTTGCGGCACATTTTTTCTTTCAAACAGGCTGGAACAAAATCGGCGCTGCCAACGTTACGGCATGTCAAATTCTATCCGATAACGATAGAGATAAAATAATAACGCGACGGCGGGCCGTAACAACTAACGGAAAAGCAGCGTCACGGTTGCAAGAAAACGGGGAAGGGTTGGCAATATCAGAATGAACTATTCAGGCTTCCCCGTCCCTCGACGAACAGATCATTTTCAGCGCAAGACAAGAACCAAGCCAGGCACAGGGTGCGAAAGACTTCTTCATGGCATCCACTGACTATCAAGTCGACCTGACCAATTGCGACCGCGAACCCATCCACATTCCAGGTTATATTCAACCGCATGGCTGTCTGATCGCCTGCGACAATTCCCTGCGCATGGTTCTGCGGCATTCGGAAAACTGTCGCGACATTCTGGGTATCGAGGGCGATCTGAACGGCAGGACTGCCGAAGAGGTGCTCGGAAAAGACCTCGTCCACGATCTTCGCAACGCGCTGACTGTCACCGGCAGAACCACGCGCCCCGCCATGCTGCCCCACATGCAGATGATCGATGGCCGCAACTTCGATATTGCTCTGCACCGCTACAAATCCACCACCATCATCGAGTTCGAACCGTCGCAAAGCGAAACACAGCCGCTCGGCACGGCACGCAAGATGGTGGACCGCATCCGCGAGGCCGACAGTCTCGAAAGCCTGATTTCCAGAACGACCCGGCTGATAAAGGCGACGCTCGGTTACGACCGGGTGATGATCTATCGTTTTGAGGAAGACGGGGCCGGCAAGGTCGTGTCTGAGGCAAAGCAGCCGGAACTGGAGAGCTTTCTCGGGCAGTATTTTCCGGCCAGCGACATACCGCAGCAGGCGCGCGCGCTTTATCTCAAAAACACGCTGCGCATCATTTCTGACGCCAGCGGCGCACGCGTTGCAGTCCTGCCCGCTCTCGATGTCTCCGGCGAACCGCTCGATCTGTCCTTCGCGCATCTGCGCAGCGTCTCACCCATCCATTGCGAATATCTTCGCAACATGGGTGTCGGCGCCTCCATGTCGATTTCGGTGATTGTCGATGGCGCTCTCTGGGGCCTGATTGCCTGTCACCATTATTCTCCGCGCGTGTTGACGATGCCGGTCAGGATCGCCGCCGAAATGTTCGGAGAGTTTTTCTCCATGCATCTGCAGGTCCTGAAGCAGAAGCGCCGGCTCGATACCGTCAACCACGCCCATGCTGCACTTGACCGCTTCCTGCGGCTTGCCGCCCACCACGCCAACATCGAAGAACTGCTGATCGACAGTTTTCAGGATTTTGCCGATCTGATGCCCTGCGATGGCGTCGGGCTCTGGGTGGGCAACAACTGGCACGGCCATGGCGCAACACCGCCGCAGGACACCATTCCAAGACTGACGCGTTTCGTTGCATCCGCTTCCGAAGGCAAGGTCTGGGCCACCCATGCGCTGTCGCAGGCCATACCGGAAGCGGAGATCTATGCCAGCACCGCTGCCGGAATGCTCGCTATTCCGTTGTCGCAGGTCAAGAACGACTATCTGCTGTTTTTCCGCAAGGAGATCGTGCAAAATCTGAACTGGGCAGGCAATCCGGAAAAATCCTATGAGACCGGGCCGTTGGGCGACCGCCTCACCCCCCGCAAGAGTTTCGCGATCTGGAAAGAAACCGTTCGCCTGCAGGCGCAGCCTTGGTCGGAAGCCGACCGGGAAATTGCCGAAGCCGCCAGAATTGCGCTTGTCGAGGTCGCCTTCCATCACAGCGAGCTGATGGCCGACGAAAGGGAGCGCGCGGAAGTGCGCCAGCGCATGCTGAACGAGGAACTCAACCACCGCGTCAAGAATGTTCTGGCCATCATCAAATCGCTGGTCGGCAATCCCTCGCAGGAGGGCAAGACCCTGCAGGAATACGTCACCGCGCTGAAGGGCCGCATTCAGGCGCTGTCCTTTGCCCATGACCAGATCATTCGCGGTGAAGGCGGCGGAGCGCTGCGCGACCTGCTGGATGCTGAATTGTCACCGCATCGGTCCACGGAAACCATGGTGCACCTTTCAGGTCCCCAGGTCACGCTCGATTCGCGCGCCTTCTCCGTCATGGCGCTGGTTCTGCATGAACTGGCAACGAATGCCGCCAAATATGGTGCGCTTTCGCAGACCGGCGGGCAATTGCACGTGCACTGGGAAATCAACGAGAACCGCGATTGCGAAATCCAATGGCGTGAAACCCTGCCAACCACGCTGCCGACGCCCTCGCGCGCCGGTTTCGGCACGGCGCTCATCAGCCGCAGCATTCCTTATGATCTCGGCGGACGCAGCACCATGCGATATTTGCCGGACGGGCTGGAGGCGGACCTTGTCCTGCCCTCCCGCCACGTTTCATCGGTCGCGGCGGCTTCCACCGCAAAAACCGAAGAAGAAATCGCGCCACAGGCCAGACGTTACAATCGGGAGGAACCGTTGAAGATATTGCTTGTCGAAGACCAGATGCTGATCGCCATGGATGTCGAAAACATGCTGGAAGACAACGGCATCAAGACGATTGAAACAGCGACCTCATCGGCGATGGCGATCGAAAAGCTGAAGACTTACGTGCCTGATGTCGCCATTCTCGACATCAACCTCGGTTCCGACACTTCGATCCCGGTCGCCAGAGAACTTCACCGCCGCGGCGTTCCCTTCCTCTTTGCCACCGGTTATGCGGATGGCAGCATGGTACCGGATGAATTCGGCAATGTGCCGGTGATACGCAAACCCTATGATGAGGATGCGCTGATGGCGGGTATCGGCTTGCTGGTGGGTGATCCGGAGAGGGTGTAACGCCGTTGATTCGCGAGAACGCTGACGCCGTACTCTAAGACATCCTCGGGCTTGTCCCACTGCTGTCCGGTCTGAATTTCCGTGCAGGCTGCAGTCCCCTTGCCGTGAATCGTGAAGGGTGCGCACTCCCTCAACGTCATCCTCGGCCCTGTGCCGAGGATCTAATCACGTCGAATGAAATCAATACGTTGGCAGATCCTCGGGACAGGCCCGAGGATGACGAAAGAGATGTTGGGAGTTTCACTGGCGACATCAGAATCTACCGCCACTACTGGAAACGCGTGAAGCCCCGCTTTTTCGCATCTTCCGGGCTGATGGCGTTCCCGATTTTAAACCGGAATTCCGTGACTGCGTAGTTTTCCAGATCGACGTCACACTGGAACGATACATCATACCAGGTTCCACCGACGTTGAATGCACCGCCAGTCGCGTCGATCGAACTTCCGGAAATCTTACGACCGGTATCCGATGTCGGTATCATGCCACGGGCGGGAAAACCCGCATTTTGAATTTGGGCCAGAGCTTCCGTGCTGCAAAGATTAACAATACGGCGACGCGGCGGCAAATCACCGAACATCTGACGTCTCTGGGCGGGGGAAAGCAGCGACGAGGAAAGCAGACTTTTGGCAGCAGGAAGTTTTGCGGGCTTTTCTTCCGCCACGTCAGCTGGCTTTTCCTCAGTGGGCTTCGCCTGCGGCACAGGCGCCCGCTCCGGCTCAGCCTCTTGCCTGACGGGCGAAACCGCAATTTCCCCCTGATCGGCGGACGCCTGAAGATCGCTATTGGCGGCAGCAGGCGCGGGCTTCTCCTCTGCCGTTTTTTCCGGCTGGCTTTCTGGTTGCTCGGAAGGCTCGGTCTTTTCCGCTTCTTCCGCCTTTCCCGGCTTGTCTTCGGGGTCCGACTGCGCCTCTTCCGGCCTCATGGCGATGGCGGGCAGCGTTGCCGGCATGGGCGGCAAAGGTTTTGCTTCCTCTGCCGGCGGCGCAGGCGGTGGTGGTGGAGGTTGCGGTTTCTCCTCCTGCTTTGCCTCTTCCGCACCGGGCGGCTTGCCTTCCTCTGCCTTCTTCTCCTCGGGCGGCGGCACCAGATCGACGCTGATGCTTTCCGGCTCCTGCGGTTCGGCTATCCGTTCCGGCAGTTCGAAAAGGAAGATCGCGACAACGGCAAGATGCAGCAGTACGGAGACGGGCACAGCCCAACCTCTCCACCGCCATTTTTCTGCCGAAACCTGTTCCATCTCATCGAACCTGAGCATTGCCTGTCAAAGCGAAACCGCCGTCACATCAGGACAATGCGTAAAAACAAAGGGATAAAGCATCTGGCTTTTCAGAGAAGAGCGGAGCGCTTTATTTTCACACATAAGGCTTGTCGCAGAGTTCGCCAGTGCGGGAAACAAAAAACCCGGCCAGAGGTGACTGACCGGGTTCAATTTTAAAGGAAGCGGAACGCTTAGCTGTCGAGGAAGCTGCGCAGCTTTCTTGAGCGGCTCGGATGCTTCAGCTTGCGCAGCGCCTTCGCTTCGATCTGGCGGATACGTTCGCGCGTGACCGAGAACTGCTGGCCGACTTCTTCCAGCGTATGGTCAGTGTTCATGCCGATGCCGAAGCGCATGCGCAGAACGCGTTCTTCACGCGGCGTCAGCGACGCCAGAACGCGGGTCGTCGTCTCGCGCAAGTTCGCCTGAATGGCGGCGTCGATCGGCAACAGCGCGTTCTTGTCCTCGATGAAGTCGCCGAGATGCGAGTCCTCTTCGTCACCCACGGGGGTTTCGAGCGAAATCGGCTCCTTGGCGATCTTCAGAACCTTGCGCACCTTTTCAAGCGGCATGGCCAGCTTTTCGGCCAGCTCTTCCGGGGTCGGCTCGCGGCCGATCTCGTGCAGCATCTGGCGCGAGGTACGAACGATCTTGTTGATCGTCTCGATCATGTGAACCGGGATACGGATCGTGCGCGCCTGATCGGCAATCGAACGGGTGATCGCCTGCCTGATCCACCAGGTCGCATAGGTCGAGAACTTGTAACCACGGCGATATTCGAACTTGTCCACCGCCTTCATCAGGCCGATATTGCCTTCCTGAATGAGATCGAGGAACTGAAGACCACGGTTGGTGTATTTCTTCGCAATCGAGATCACCAGACGCAGGTTGGCCTCGACCATCTCCTTCTTGGCGATACGCGCTTCGCGCTCACCCTTCTGCACCATCGAAACGATGCGGCGGAATTCGGCGATGGAAATGCCGGTTTCCGTGGAGAGGTTCTGGATTTCCTGGCGGATTTCCCGGATCGTGTTGCTTTCCTCGCGGGCGAATTCCTTCCAGCCGCGAGCGGCCAGATTGGTAATCGACTTCATCCAGTTCGGATCGAGTTCCGCACCGTGATACTGCTCGAGGAAGCTGTCGCGCTTGACGCCGTAGGATTCGGCAAGGCGCAGCAGCCGGCCTTCATTCTGCATCAGACGCTTGGAAATGTCGTAAAGCTGCTCGACGAGGCTGTCGATACGGTTCTGGTTCAGCGACAACGACTTGACGGCCGTGATCAGCTGATCCTTCAGTTCCTTGTAACGACGCTCCTGTCCGGAAGACAGGGTGCCCGTGCAGGCAAGACGTGCCTCGACCTGCTGATCCTGAAGCTTGCGCAGCTTCTTGTAGGTGTCAGCGATGGTGTCGAGCGTTTCCATGACCTGCGGGCGCAGTTCGGCTTCCATCGCGGCAAGCGAAAGATTGGACTCGTCGTCGTCCTCTTCTTCCTCTTCCGGCGGAAGGCCATCGCCGCCCACGTCAGTCACATCTTCGTCGCCGGTCGGCGCGCGCAGCCTGCGGGTCTTTTCCTTCTCTTCGGCAGCCTTGCGGTCCGCCTCGATCTTTTCCGGGCTCTGGAACTGCGGTGCCGCCTTGGCTTCCGGACCGGAATAGGTGGTTTCGAGATCGATGATCTCGCGCAGCAGCGTCGTGCCTTCGTTCAGTTCGTCGCGCCAGATGATCAGCGCCTGGAACGTCAGCGGGCTCTCGCACAGGCCCGAAATCATCGTTTCGCGGCCGGCCTCGATGCGCTTGGCGATGGCGATTTCGCCTTCGCGCGACAGAAGCTCGACGGAACCCATTTCGCGCAGATACATGCGCACCGGGTCATCGGTACGGTCGGTCGGTTCTTTCTTCTTGGCGGTCGCGAGCGCTGTGCCGCTGGAAGGCGCCAGTTCGCCGCCTTCGGACTCTTCCGATTCCGAATCGTCGCTTTCAGCCTCGCCAGACGCTTCTTCAGCATCCTCGTCTTCGATGACGTTGATGCCCATATCGGACAGCATCGCCATCGTGTCTTCGATCTGCTCGGACGTCACCTCTTCGGACGGCAGGACGGAATTCAGCTCGTCCATCGTCACATAGCCGCGCTTTTTGGCGGCCTTGATCATTTTCTTGACCGCGTCATCCGAAAGATCGAGAAGCGGACCGTCCGTCGCACCGTCGCGTTCGTTTTCTGCTTCTTCGTTTTCTTTGACTTTGGTTGCCATCTATCTCGTCGCTTTCCCTGACGCTAACACCTGTTCCGCCGCATCGCCGTCCGCCCCTTGAGCATCCAGCGGTTTGCCGCGAATCACTGTCAGACACCTAACGGAGTGATCTTTAATTGCCGATTAACCACGGCAGCCTCAGGCAGAATGCAAAGACAGTGCACCCGGAAATGCTTGCTCATGCAATTTCTATCCGCCAAGGCTCATTCCACTTTACTATTCATGAAATGGTGATTCCCGCTATTTCCCGCCCCGTCAAGCCTTTGAGGGCGAGACAGCCACGGAATTTCTCAAAAAAGGCCGCATTTCGCGGTTATCACCAGACTATCCCCTATTTAGGACGCTTGCCGGAAAAGGCAACCCCACACGTCTTTCAATTCTCTCAGCCATGGCCGAAGGCTGGCCCCTTCACCCGGCCAGACATGACCCCGAAACCATCGATGATCGCTTCCTGATTTTCCATGCGGCCGATTTCGAGCTGCACCTCGGCCAGCGCCCGTACCAGAAGCGTGCCGCGCTCGTCATCCGTCGCCTCGGCAATTTCCCGCTCCAGCTCCCGCTTCTGCCAGAGCAGGGATTTCGTTCTCTTGTGCAGCGAAAGCGCCTGTACGTAGCCCTCACGCGCATCTTCCATCGCCGCCTGTTCGGTCGCGGTCCACAGGCGGGCATTGCGCACCTGCTGGTCCATGGTCTTCAACAGCACCTCGAAATCCTGCAGTGACAGGCGTTCGATCAGCCCTGCCCGCGATATATCAGCCGCACTCTCGGCCGCGTATGTCAGCACTGTCGACCACAGCCGCTGCAGATCGCGGTTCTCGTAGTCAATCGCAGCGATCTCGTCATATTCCTCGAGCAGCAATTCAGGATGATTGACGATGGTGATGGCAAGAACGCTTTCCCGGAGCGAGGGTTTGGTCTGATGCCCCCTGACCAGACCCGACTGCGTCAACCGGTCCGATATACTGCTGGCCGGCGCGGACATGGCCCCGCCCCGCCCCGACGCATTGCGCTGGAAGCCACGGCCCGTGGTCTGCGCACCATTATTGCGGCGGAAGTTATTGCCCTGTTGCCCGCCCTGCTGAAAGCGGGGCTGGAAGAAACCATTCAGCCTGTCGCGCATATCCTGCTGGTAAAACCGCCGTACCGCCTCGTCGCCGATGACGGCAACGATCTGCCGCAGGCGGCTTTCAAGCTGGGCGCGTTTTTCCGGCGTATCGAAGGTCATCGACGACGTCTCGCGGCTCCAGATCATCGCGGCAAGCGGCTTGGCTTCCGAAAGCACTCGGTCGAATGGTGCACGCCCTTCGAGCTTCACGAGATCATCCGGATCCTTGCCATCAGGCAGAAGAGCGAAGCTGACGGAGCGATCCGGCTTGATATGCGGCAAAGCCAGATCAGCCGCACGGTTGGCGGCGCGAATGCCCGCACCATCGCCATCGAAGCAGAGAACCGGCTGCGGCGACATTTTCCAGAGGAGATCGAGTTGGCTTTCCGTCAGTGCCGTGCCGAGCGGCGCCACCGCATTTTCGACACCGGCCTGATAAAGCGCGATGACATCCATATAACCTTCGACGGCGATGACCGTGCCGCCGGCCGCCTGCGAAGCGCGGCGCGCACGGGCGAAATTGTAGAGAACATTGCCCTTGTGAAAAAGCTCGGTCTCGTTGGAGTTCAGATATTTCGCCACCGCATCCGCCGCCATGGCGCGGCCGCCGAAAGCAATGACCTTCTCGCGCGACGACAGGATGGGGAACATGATGCGGTCGCGGAACCGGTCATAGGAAACCGGCACATTTTCATGCACCACCAGCCCGCAGGCCTCCATCTGCTCCTTCGCCACGCCCTTGCTCGCCAGATGCTCTTTGAGCGCGTTGCGGCTATCCGGCGCAAAGCCGAGCCTGAATGTCTCGATGGTGCGCCCTGTCAACCCGCGATCGCGCAAGTAAGCCCGCGCCCGCGCACCAGGCGCCGTCTGCAACTGATCCTGAAAGAACAGCGTCGCCATTTCCATGACGTCCTGCAGGGAGGTGCGCTCACGTTCACGCTTTTCCGCCTGCGGATCGGGCTGCGGCATGGAAATGCCAGCCATATCGGCGATCTGCTGCACGGCTTCGGGAAAACTCAGGCCCTCAAGGTCGGTCAAAAATCGGAAATGATCGCCGGACACACCGCAGCCAAAGCAATGATACCGCCCCTTGCGGTCCTCGCAGTGAAAGCTCGGACTTTTTTCGCCATGGAACGGGCAGCAGGCCCAATAATCACCCTTCGGCGTGTTGGTCTTCTTCTTGTCCCAGGACACACGTCGGCCGATCACATCGGAGATGTTCACGCGGTCGCGTATCTCATCGAGAAAAGAATTGGAAAAGCGCATGGGTTACCTGTTGGAGGCCAGTCTTTCATATAAGCGCATAAAGGCCTGAGCACCAACTCAAAGAAAGACAATACCCGATATTCACAGGCCGTGGCGATGAAAACTAGGCCGCCATTGCGCCGGCCTCCGGCAAATTTATGGCAGTGCAACATCACCAAAAATTATGTTTTTGTAATTTGAGCGGCCCATCGCGACGATGTAAAAACAAAGCACAGTCAAAGGCAGTGCTTGAACATTCCCATAAATCTGCCGACGCCCGCAGGCACGTCCCCCGAAAAAAGCCTGCGCGGGAGAGCATTTTGATCCGCCGGAATGCATCTTCGTCGGCAGAAAAAAGGCAGGGTAGCTCCGGCTACCCTGCCTTTACTTCTCTGACATGGCGGAAACCTACTTCAGCAAATCCTTGACGACGCCAGAGGCCTTGGCGAAGTCGATCTGGCCGGGATAGCGTTCCTTCAGCGCATTCATGCATTTGCCCATGTCACGCAGGCCAGACGCGCCGGTCTCGCTGATGACGGCCTGGCACAGTTCACGCACCTTTTCGGCTGGAATCTCTTCCGGCATGAATTCCTTGATGATGACGATTTCCTCGCGCTCCTGCGCGGCAAGCTCGGGTCGGCTGGCGCCTTCATAGATGGCGGCCGACTCTTCGCGCTGCTTCACCATCTTGGTCAGGATCTGCATGATATCTTCATCGCTGACGGGGTCTTTTCCCACGCCGCGATTGGCGATATCGCGATCCTTGATGGCCGCCTGAATGAGACGCACGGTCGATGTACGTCGGGCGTCACGAGCCTTCAGCGCATCTTTCAAAGTATTTGCGAACGTGTCGCGCATCATTTTTCTTCTCCTTGGGAAAGCCCATTCCGCAGCTTCGCGATAGGCAAACTTTCCACCTTATTTTTCGCAACGACATAAACGAGCAACTACGCTCAAGCAAATCAATTGCATAAGCCCTTGAATCCACGGCATCTTAAATCCGCGTAAATCTTGAGCCTGCGGTTGACCGCTTGGGCTGCTTTCGTTATTTTCCGGCACCTGCACGAGATTTTAACGAAGGGTCGGAACGCGAGTTTTTCGCGCGCCCCTTTATGTCACGAAGCCTGCGACAAAAATGGCCCCTTACCCCCTGCCTTTCAAGAGGCGGGGTGCGAAGCGGCAGAAACGGAACGAGATGACCGAGACAGCGCCCTGGACTACCCGCAAACCGACCGCAATGCTTGTTCTTGCCGATGGCACGGTGATCGAGGGCACAGGCATCGGCGCAACCGGCAAGGTTCAGGCCGAAGTCTGCTTCAACACGGCGCTGACAGGTTACGAGGAAATCCTCACCGACCCGTCCTATCTCGGCCAGATCGTCACTTTCACCTTCCCGCATATCGGCAATGTCGGCACCAATGAAGAAGACATCGAAGACCTGACCCCCGCCGCCCGCCGCGGCGCTGTCGGTGTCATCTTCAAGGCCGACATCACCGAACCGTCGAACTTCCGCGCCGTCAAGCATCTGGATGCCTGGCTGAAGGCCCGCGGCGTCATCGGTCTTTGCGGCATCGATACGCGCGCGCTGACCGCATGGATCCGCGAAAACGGCGCACCGAACGCGGTCATCGCCCATGATCCGAACGGCGTCTTCGACATCGAGGCGCTGAAGGCGGAAGCCAGGGCATGGAGCGGCCTCGTCGGCCTCGACCTCGCCATCGAAGCCACCTCCGGCCAGTCTTCGACCTGGACGGAAACGCCGTGGGTCTGGAACAAGGGTTATGGCTCGCTCGGCGAAGCCGATGCGAAGTACCACGTTGTTTGCGTGGATTTCGGC
The DNA here is from genome assembly GCF_017313405.1 of Agrobacterium burrii. Classification (NCBI taxonomy): domain Bacteria; kingdom Pseudomonadati; phylum Pseudomonadota; class Alphaproteobacteria; order Hyphomicrobiales; family Rhizobiaceae; genus Agrobacterium; species Agrobacterium burrii. The sequence continues at coordinate 13,021 of NZ_JAFLNA010000004.1, read as the reverse complement.
GTCAAGCGCAACATCCTGCGCCTTTTCGCCGGTCTCGATTGTAAGGTGACGGTGGTTCCGGCCCAGACATCGGCGGAAGACATTCTGGCGCTGAAGCCGGATGGCGTGTTCCTCTCCAACGGTCCAGGAGACCCGGCCGCAACGGGCGAATATGCCGTTCCGGTCATCCAGAACCTCATCAACAGCGACCTGCCGATCTTCGGCATCTGCCTCGGCCACCAGATGCTCGGCCTCGCCGTCGGCGCGAAAACCGAAAAGATGCATCAGGGCCATCACGGCGCCAACCATCCGGTCAAGGACTTCACGACAGGCAAGGTGGAAATCGTCTCGATGAACCACGGCTTTGCAGTCGACGCCAAGTCGCTGCCTGAAGGCATTGAGGAAACCCACACGTCGCTGTTTGATGGCACCAATTGCGGCCTGCGCATTATCGGCAAGCCGGTCTTCTCCGTCCAGCATCACCCGGAAGCATCGCCCGGCCCGCAGGACAGCCACTACCTCTTCCGCCGCTTCGTCAACTTGCTACGCGAGAGACAAGGTGAGGCAGCGCTCGCCGAGCGCTGATAGACTTTCAGAATATCCGGTAAGAATATGCGGCCCGCTATCAGCGGGCCGTTTGCATTTCGCGCTTCACCAGAATGACGAAACGGACGGTAAGCAGAACAGCCGCCGTCGAAAGGCCGATCACGAAACCGAACCAGACGCCGCGCCCGCCAAAACCGAGCGGGAAGGCCATGGTCCAGGCAAGCGCCAGCCCGATCGGCCAATAGGAAATCAGCGCCAGCATCGCTGGAATACGCGCATCCTTCAGCCCGCGCAGCAGCCCCGCCGTCACGGCCTGAATACCATCCACCAGCTGGAAGACGCCGGCGATCACCACGAGGCTGCTGGCATAGGCGAGCACTTCCGCCGCTTCCGGCAATTTTGGATCGAGGAACCATTTCGCCAGAAAGTCCGGAACGACCGCAAACAGGATGCCGCCGCAAAGGGCAATGCCGCAGGCAATGGCGTAGATCATGATCGATGCGCGAATGAGGTTTTTGAAATCGCCCTGACCACGGGCGATGCCCACGCGCACGGTTGCCGCCTGTGACAGGCCGAGCGGGATCATGAAGGCGATGGAGGCAAGCTGCAGGGCAATGCCATGTGCCGCAAGCTGCACGGTGCCGATCTGCCCCATCAGGATCGATGCGGCGGCAAACAGCGTCACTTCGGCAAGGATGGTGATGCTGATCGGCAGGCCGAGACGCAGCACTTCGAACAGCGCATGCCAGTCCGGCCGCCAGAAACGCACGAAAAGCTCGTATTTCTTCGTCTCCTCACGCGTCTGCACATAGGCAACGATGAAGATGAAGCTGAAGGCATTAACGATGACGGCAACGACGGCAGCGCCATTCATGCCCATTACCGGCAGGCCGAAATGGCCGAACACGAGCGCATAAGCCATCAAACCGTTCATCACCAGCATGATGATGGTGACGTAAAGAATGATGCCTGCACGACCGATGGCGCTGACAAGTCCGCGCAGCACGTAAAAAAGTAGCGCCGGCAGGAGGCCGAATTTGGCGATGGCGAGATAATGGCCGGTCAGCGCCGAAACTTCGGGGTTTTGCCCAAGATAGACCAGAATTCGCTCGGCATTGACGAATATCGGCAGGGCAAGCACCCAGTAGGCAATCGCCACCCACATGCCCATGCGCAGCGAACGGCGGGCCGCCGTCGCATCGCCCTGCCCGTAAGCCTGCGCCACCATCGGCACCACGGCCACGGAAAATCCCGAGCCAAAAATAAAGACGACGAAGAAGAACTGCCCGGCCAGCACCATGGCCGCCAGCTTTTCAGCCCCCAGCTGGCCGACGATGACCATATCAGTCGTATGGATGCCAAGCTGTGCGAGCTGCGCACCGATAAGCGGAATTCCAAGCGCAAGCGTAGCCTTGAAATGCGAAAGCCACGACCCCGATCCGGAGGGAACGGTTTCTGCAACAACCGACGAAGACATTGTAATTCACCTGAATTTTGGCCGTTGCCCGCGAATTGCGCAACGGCAGCAGGGTGATGAATAAAATATTCCCTTCCTGCACGCAACCTTTGCAGCCCAATGATCAAAATTTACGCAGAATTGCAAAGCCTGCCCGCACCGACTGAAACGGCATGAACCAAAACAAATTTAGTCGAATTTTACCATTTCACTTTACCTATTAGAACATCGCGTAGTTCTTTTAAATCATAAGCTGCATGACGCAGAATATTCCCGCCTTAGAGGCATGTCTTTCCCCCCATTCTCCAAGATGACCCGACCGGGTACATCTGGTTTCAAGGACGTGTAGCTTGCCAAAAAAATCCAACCTCATGACGCGCATTCTGTTTGCGGCGTCATCATTGGTCGTCGCCGCCTTTGCGGGCTTTTCTTTCTATATCGATAGTCTTCAGCACCGAGTCACGACGGAAGCGGTGGCAGAAAACATCGATTCGTCCGGCAAACAGGCCGCACAGAGCATCGCCAACTGGCTGAACGGCCGCATCATGCTCACCGACACGGTGGCGAAAACGCTCGCCAAGCTTTCCGACGATGACGCCAAGGTGCAATTCCTGCAGAACGACGTGCTGACCGCACAATTCATGTCCACCTATTTCGGCAATGCCGAAAACGGCGTCTTCACGACATTCCCGAAAACATCGCTGCCGGAAGGTTATGATCCGCGCAAGCGCCCCTGGTATCTGGATGCGGTGAAAGCCGGCAAGCCGGTGTTGACCGAACCCTACAACGACGCATCGACCGGTGGTCTCATCATCACTGCCGCTATTCCGGTCTCCATCGACGGCAAACTGGCCGGCGTAACAGGAAGCGATTTCTCGCTGGAATCACTGGTGACGATGATCAAGTCGGTGGATGCCGGCACGGACGGTTATGCCTTCCTCGTCAGCAAGGATGGCAAGATCCTTATTCATCCCGATCCGAAATTCGTCGACAAGCCGCTGACCGATCTTTTCAAGGTCAACACACCGACAATTTCCTCGGCAATTTCCCAGACCGAAATTGACGGCAAGGGCAAGATCACCAGCTTCATCCCGGTTGCCGGCCTGCCTTCGGTCGACTGGTATCTCGGCTTCGTCGTCGATTCCGATGTCGCCTACAGCGCAATCGGCCAATTCCGGCTGGCGGCGACCATTGCCACGGTTCTTGCCGCCGCAATCATGATCGCGCTGCTTGCAACCGTGCTCTCCCGTTTCATCGTCCGCCCCGTCACACAGATGACCTCGGCCATGGAAGGCCTTGCGGCCGGCAATCTCGATGTCGCCATTCCCGGCCAGGAACGCAGCGACCAGATCGGCTCGATGGCCGCAGCGGTCGCCGTTTTCAGATCGAACGCCATGGAGCGCCTGCGCCTTGAAGGTGACGCGGAACAGAACCGCACGCTTTCCGAACAGGAACGCAGCGACCGTGAAAGACTGACGGCAAAAGAAGCGGCAGACATCCAGTTCGCAGTCGACTCGCTGGCCAAGGGTCTGACGCATCTTTCGAACGGTGATCTCAATTACCGTATCGACACGCCGTTCGTGAGCCGCATCGACCGGCTTCGCGACGATTTCAACAATTCCGTCGCCAAGCTGAACGTCGCGCTCAGCACCGTCGGCCAGAACGCGCTGGCAATCGACGCCGGGGCTGGCGAAATCCGCCAGTCCGCCGACGATCTGGCACGGCGCACCGAACAGCAGGCGGCTTCCGTGGAAGAGACGGCGGCAGCACTCGAAGAAATCACCACGACGGTCAAGGATTCCGCCCGCCGGGCAGAAGAAGTCGGCCGTCTGGTCGACCGCACGCGCAACAATGCCGAACAGTCCGGTGTCATCGTCGGCGACGCCGTTCGCGCCATGGAAGGCATCGAAAAATCATCGTCCGAGATCAGCAATATCATCGGCGTGATCGATGAGATCGCCTTCCAGACCAACCTGCTTGCGCTGAATGCCGGCGTGGAAGCCGCCCGCGCCGGTGAAGCCGGCAAGGGTTTTGCAGTCGTCGCGCAGGAAGTCCGCGAGCTCGCCCAGCGCTCCGCCAATGCGGCAAAAGCGATCAAGACGCTGATCAACGCCTCGACCTCGCAGGTGCAATCCGGCGTCGATCTCGTCGGCAACGCCGGCAAGGCACTGGAAACCATCGTCCGCGAAGTGCAGGAAATCAACCGCCACATCGACGCCATCGTCACATCCTCGCGCGAACAGTCGACGGGGCTTCAGGAAATCAACACCGCCATCAACACCATCGATCAGGGCACACAGCAGAATGCCGCCATGGTCGAAGAACAGACAGCGGCAAGTCATGGGTTGGCTTCGGAAGCGGCAGCGCTCAACGATCTGCTGGCCCAATTCCAGCTCGCCACGGCAACCCGGCGGCAGGCGGAATATGGGCGGGCTGCTTAGGGGAAAACGACAGTGACTGGGGCGCTATCGTAACCAGATCGCTGCCAACCCTTACCTACTCTCGACGTCATCCTCGGGCTTGTCCCGAGGATCCAACCACGTCGCGTTAAATCGATCGGTTGCAGATGCTCGGGACAAGCCCGAGCATGACGGAGGCGAGGTTTTGCGCGTTTCTCACCACTCTTATGGCCGGAGCGATGCGGCCATTTTTCGTATCCAACCGCAGCAATCGAAAAAAGCCTGTTCCCGCCCCCGGCACGATCCGCTAGAGCTTGATCGATCATGATTTGCGGAGGGATTTATGCTGGAACTGATTTGGCGCGGCATTGCCATGGGCATTGGCGGCACGGTGTTTATGGATATATGGGCGATTGTGCTGCACCGGTTTTTCGGCCAGTCAGCGCCGAACTGGGCGCCGGTCGGCCGCTGGTTCTGGCATGTGCCGAAGGGCAAAGTGTTTCACGACAGCATCGCCACGGCCGCACCTTACGAGCATGAACTGGCGCTCGGCTGGATTTCGCACTACGCCGTTGGCATCCTCTACGGCATCATTCTGGCGCTGGTGGTGCCGGCTGCCTGGTTTGCGAACCCGTCCTTCATCCAGCCATGGATCGTCGGCATCGTCACGGTCGGCGCGGGCTGGTTCCTGCTGCAGCCGGGTCTTGGCATCGGCTGGGCGGCATCGAAAACGCCGAATCCCACCAAGGTTCGTATTCTCAACCTCGTGGCCCACACGGTCTTTGCGCTGGGCATGTATGCCGTGGCGCTTTTGATGCGCTAAATAAAAAGGGGGCTGAAAAGCCCCCTCACCTGTTTAAGTCTCAGATATTCGCCGAGAAGGTGTCGCAATCTTCGACACGGCCGTTCTGGAAACCGCGCTTGAACCATTCCATGCGCTGCGCCGAGGTGCCGTGGTTGAAACTATCAGGCACCACATATCCTTGCGTCTGTTTCTGCAACGTGTCGTCACCGATCTGGTGGGCGGCGTTGAGCGCTTCCTCGAGGTCGCCGGTTTCCAGAATGCCCTTCTGCTCGGTGAACTTGCCCCAGATACCGGCATAACAATCGGCTTGAAGCTCCACACGCACCGACATCTTGTTGGCGTCCGCCTGGCTCATGGACTGACGGCGACGGTTGAATTCCGGCAGAACGCCGGTCAGGTTCTGGACGTGATGGCCCACTTCATGCGCAATCACGTAAGCCTGCGCGAAATCGCCGGAAGCGCCGAAACGCTTGTCCAGTTCATTGAAGAAGCTGGTGTCGAGATAGACCTTGCGGTCACCCGGGCAATAAAACGGACCGCTGGCCGCCGAAGCAGAACCGCAGGCAGACGATACCTGGCCGGAAAACAGCACCAGCGTCGGTTTCTGATAGGTCTCGCCGGCGGACTGAAAAATGCCGCTCCACGTATCTTCGGTCTCGGCCAGCACGGTGCGCACGAAAGCCGTCGTCTCATCGGACGATTGGCCCTGCGGACGCGTGCCGGACTGCTGGGTTCCGGATTGCTGCTGTGTCGTGCCACCGCCATCCAGTGAAATATCGCCGCCTGAAAGCAGCGTCAGCGGATTGATTCCAAGCACCCAGCTGATCAGGAGGATGACCAGAATACCGCCGATACCAAGACCACCGCCGCGACGCCCGATCGGCACGCGCATCCCGCCTCGGGAAAAGGGATCGTTGCCAGAAGGCCCCGAACCCGCCGACATGCCGCGCCGGTCCTCGATATTGTCCGACTGGCGACGCCCTCTCCATTCCATACTATTCTCCCGGCGAACATCGCCTCAACAAGCTGCCTTATAACGGCACTATAATACATCTTGTTCCGGAAGAAAGCTTGGCCCGCTCAGACTGTTCTCCTTCTTTGCCTGATGACGGTCAGAAGCAGGACGGCAAAAACGAAAATGCCGGCGGAAAGGGTGGCAAAACCCGCCTTGCCGTCAGCGAAAACAACCTCATGCATGATACGTCCCGGAACGAAGGTGAAGCCGCCAGCAATCACGATGCCGCCGAGATAAACGCTTTGCATGATGCGCATATGGCGTCTGATATCACCACGGCGCGCAAAATAGACCGATTGCAGACAACCATATATGGTGAAGATGGACAGCAGGTGGATCGGGCTGAAACCATAAAACATCCTGAGTTCATGGATGAAGAAGGTTGAAATTGATGTCATGACCATCAGCGCCACCCAGATCTTGCCCAGCAGCCGATGGATGGCGGTGCCCTTGGGTCGCAGAAAGACAAAGGCCCCGAGAAGGGCGGCGGGAACGACGGTGAAGACATGAAATTGCACGGCAAGCGGTGCGTCTAGCAAAGGCTGGAGTGACATGGCTTTCCTGTCTGGCCCGGTTGAAATCACCGGCAATTTCGGCAAAACATGCACGAAAGAAAAATGGATTGGCGTCAATCGCAGGAAAACTTCGTGGATCACCCCTATCTGCAATCCACGCTTCGTGAAATGCACGCCATCCTGCAGTCCCGCAGGCTGTGGCTGACGTTCCTTGCGATACTGGCGATCTTCATCCTGACCGGACCTTTCGGAACCAGCGAAACCATGAGCTTCGCCGACCGGCTGCTTTACTGGACGATCGTTCAGACTGGGGCCTGGGCAATCGCCATAGTCTTCTCCATTGTCGCCAATGCCATCCTTGCAGCTCGTATAGAAAGCATGCTGGCGCGAATGATGATCGGCTCGCTGCTGGCGTCTTTGCCGATCGGTTTGTTGCTCGGCCTTACGAACCACACCTTTTACGACAAGCAACTCGGCGTCCTCTCCATTCTTAAAAGCAGCCTCACCGCCCTGCCGCTCTGCGCGATCTTTTGTCTGCTGAGTTATCTCACCGCCCGTCAGTCTCTCCAGACGACGGCCGAGACACATGATGATGCCGCTCGCAAGGAGACAAACACCGCAACGCTGCTGGAGCGGCTACCCCCGCAAAAGCGTGGAGAACTGCTGCGGCTGTCCGTGGAGGATCATTACACCGAGGTGGTGACGACCAGAGGACGTCAACTGGTTCTGCTGCGTTTTGCCGACGCCATGAAGGAAATTGGCGCTACGCAGGGCTTGCAGGTACACCGGTCCCACTGGATTGCAGACGCAGACGTCGCCTCACTGCGCAAACATGCAGGCCGTCTGCATCTCATAACAGGGGACGGCACGGAAATTCCCGTCAGCCGCTCCTATAATGCCGCGGTACAGGCCCGTTTCTCCGCCCATGGCCCTAACCGTTAAGAGTTTCTGTCGATTCCGGAATTTATGGGGTTCCGTTCTCAAAAACATTTGCCTATAAGCCGCTTCTAGCCTGAAAACTTTGAATTGCGCGCCCCGGCCGGTGATCTTTCACCCTGGCTGGTGTTTTGCGCAACCAAAACGCGGAACGAGAGAGCCATGCCCAAGCGCCAAGATATCAAGTCCATCCTCATCATTGGCGCAGGACCGATTGTCATCGGTCAGGCATGTGAGTTCGACTATTCCGGCACCCAGGCCTGTAAGGCGCTGAAGGAAGAGGGTTACCGGGTTATTCTGGTGAACTCCAACCCGGCGACGATCATGACCGATCCGGGCCTTGCCGACGCAACCTATGTCGAGCCGATCACGCCGGAAGTCGTCGCCAAGATCATCGCCAAGGAGCGTCCGGACGCGCTTTTGCCGACCATGGGCGGCCAGACCGCGCTCAACACCGCGCTTTCCCTGAAGCGCATGGGCGTTCTCGACCGCTACAATGTGGAAATGATCGGCGCAAAGCCCGAAGCCATCGACATGGCCGAAGACCGTGCACTCTTCCGCGAGGCGATGATGCGTATCGGCCTTGAAACGCCGAAATCGATGCTGGCCAACGCCACCGAAATCAAGGACGCCGACCGCAAGACCCATGAGGCGGCGCGCGCTGAGCTGAAGGCAAAGCTTTCCGGCCCGGAACTCGACAAGGCGCTGGACGATCTCGAAAACCAGTGGAACCTTGGCGAGACCGACCGCAAGCAGCGCTACATGGCGCATGCAATTGCCATTGCCGCCCAGGCCATCGACCATGTCGGCCTGCCCGCCATCATCCGCCCATCCTTCACGCTCGGCGGCACCGGCGGAGGCATTGCCTATAACCGCTCGGAATTCTTCGATATCGTCTCGGGCGGTCTCGATGCCTCGCCGACCACCGAAGTGCTGGTCGAGGAATCGGTGCTCGGCTGGAAGGAATATGAGATGGAAGTGGTCCGCGACACGGCGGACAATTGCATCATCATCTGCTCCATCGAAAACATCGATCCGATGGGCGTCCACACCGGCGACTCCATCACCGTTGCGCCGGCGCTGACGCTGACGGACAAGGAATACCAGATCATGCGCAACGCCTCGATTGCGGTGCTGCGCGAGATCGGCGTGGAAACCGGCGGCTCGAACGTGCAGTTCGCCGTCAACCCCAAGGACGGCCGCCTCGTCGTCATCGAAATGAACCCGCGCGTGTCGCGCTCGTCCGCTCTCGCCTCCAAGGCGACCGGCTTCCCCATCGCCAAGATCGCCGCCAAGCTTGCCATCGGCTACACGCTGGACGAGCTGGAAAACGACATTACCGGCGGCGCGACGCCCGCCTCGTTCGAACCATCGATCGACTACGTCGTCACCAAGATCCCGCGTTTCGCCTTCGAGAAATTCCCCGGCGCTTCGCCGATCCTCACCACGGCCATGAAGTCGGTCGGTGAAGTCATGGCCATCGGCCGCACCTTCGCCGAATCGCTGCAGAAGGCGCTGCGCGGCATGGAAACTGGCCTCACGGGTCTCGATGAAATCGAAATCCCCGGCTTTGAGGAAGGCGAAGGCTCCAAGAACGCCATCCGCGCCGCCATCGGCACGCCGACGCCGGACCGCCTGCGCATGGTCGCACAGGCGCTGCGCATGGGCATGACGGCAGAGGAAGTCCACGAAAACTCGAAGATCGACCCGTGGTTCATCGCTGAACTCAAGGCCATCGTGGATATGGAAGCCCGCATCCGCGAGCACGGCCTGCCGCAGGACGCCGAAAACCTGCGCATGCTGAAAGCCATGGGCTTCTCCGACGCCCGCCTTGCCATTCTGACGGGCAAGCGCCCGAAGGAAGTGGCCGAACTGCGCAATAGCCTCAACGTTCGCCCGGTCTTCAAGCGCATCGACACCTGCGCGGCCGAATTCGCCTCGCCCACCGCCTATATGTATTCGACCTACGAGACGCCCTTCGTCGGTGTGGCCCGCTCGGAAGCCCAGGTGTCCGACCGCAAGAAAGTCGTCATTCTCGGCGGTGGCCCGAACCGTATCGGCCAGGGCATCGAGTTCGATTATTGCTGCTGCCACGCCGCCTTCGCGCTGAAGGATGCCGGTTTCGAAGCGATCATGATCAACTGCAACCCGGAAACGGTGTCCACCGATTACGACACCTCCGACCGTCTGTATTTCGAACCGCTGACGGCCGAAGACGTGATCGAGATCCTGCGCGCCGAACAGGAAAAGGGCGAGCTGGTCGGCGTCATCGTGCAGTTCGGTGGCCAGACGCCGCTGAAGCTCGCCGAAGCGCTGGAAAAGAACGGCATCCCGATCCTCGGTACCGCGCCTGACATGATCGACCTCGCTGAAGACCGCGACCGCTTCCAGAAGCTGCTGATGAAGCTCGATCTCGCCCAGCCCAACAATGGCATCGCCTATTCGGTCGAGCAGGCCCGCCTCGTCGCGTCTGAAATCGGCTTCCCGCTGGTGGTGCGCCCGTCCTACGTTCTGGGTGGCCGCGCCATGCAGATCATCCATTCGGAAGGCCAGTTGCAGACCTACCTGCTCGACACCGTTCCGGGTCTCGTGCCGGAAGATATCAAGCAGCGTTACCCCAACGACAAGACCGGCCAGATCAACACCCTGCTCGGCAAGAACCCGCTGCTGTTCGACAGCTACCTGACCAACGCCGTCGAAGTCGACGTCGATGCGCTCTGCGACGGCGAAAGCGTCTTCGTTTCCGGCATCATGGAACATATCGAAGAGGCCGGCATCCATTCGGGCGACTCGGCCTGCTCGCTGCCGTCCCGTTCGCTCAGCAAGGAAACCCTTGACGAACTGGAGCGCCAGACGACGGCGCTTGCCAAGGCGCTGAAGGTCGGCGGCCTGATGAACGTTCAATATGCCATCAAGGACGGCACGATCTACGTTCTCGAAGTCAACCCGCGCGCCTCGCGCACCGTGCCTTTCGTCGCCAAGACCATCGGCGCGCCGATCGCCAAGATCGCCGCCCGCGTCATGGCCGGCGAGAAGCTCGATGCGGCGATTGCCGCCTATGGCGAAAAGCCCGATCCGCGCAACCTGAAGCACATTGCCGTCAAGGAAGCCGTCTTCCCCTTCGCCCGCTTCCCCGGCGTCGATATTCTGCTTGGACCAGAAATGCGCTCGACGGGTGAAGTCATCGGCCTTGACACGGATTTCGCACTGGCCTTCGCCAAGAGCCAGCTCGGTGCCGGCGTCGATCTGCCGCGCTCAGGCACGGTGTTCGTCTCGGTGCGCGATGATGACAAGGATCGGGTTCTGCCCGCCATCCGCATTCTGGTGGAAAGCGGCTTCAGGGTTCTGGCGACCGGCGGCACCCAGCGTTTCCTTGCCGAACAGGGCATCAACGCCGAAAAGATCAACAAGGTGCAGGAAGGCCGTCCGCATATCGAAGACGCCATCCGCAACCGTCAGGTTCAGCTCGTCATCAACACCACCGACAGCAACAAGGCGATTTCGGACAGCAAGTCGCTGCGCCGCGCGACGCTGATGCAGAAGGTGCCTTACTACACGACGATGGCCGGTGCGGAAGCCGCCGCCCTTGCCATCAAGGCACTGAAGGCCGGCAATCTCGAAGTGAAGCCGCTGCAGAGCTATTTCCAGTAAGCAGCCTGCGTGAGAAATCCGCGGATTGAATACTGAATGAAAACGAAACGCCGCAGGTCGCAAGATCTGCGGCGTTTCGCATTGCGTAATCCCCCTGCAATCCGTTTCCGGTATCAAAAACGCATCATTCCCACGTGAGGTCCGTGATGCCCTTATCCATTGCCGAAACACCGTCTCCGGCCACAGGCGGATATGCGCTTGCCCGCATGATCGCCGGCATTTCCGCGCCTATCGACGCAACCCCGATGATCAACACCGAAACCTTGCGGGGCTGAAGCTATGGCAGGACGTCCGCCGGGACCGGAACGGGTGGCTTTTCCGCTGCGAATCGAACCCGCAATATTGAACGTGATCAGGAACACCGCCAGCGGCGAATTGCGCAGTATCAATGCCCAGATCGAAATTTTGCTCAAGGAAGCCCTGCACCATCGCGCCGCGGCGGATGAAGTGAGCGAGCCGCGAGGCTAGGCCGCCAGCGCCTCGCGCACGCAGTTGCGCCCTTCGCTCTTGGCGCGGTAAAGGGCGCGATCTGCCATTTCCGCGAGCGTCTGGAGGTCGCAGCGCATCTCGCCGGTGGTCGCAACGCCAATGCTGATCGTCACGCCGACGCGCAGCCCGCCACAATCGACGTCATTGACCGCAACCGCATTGCGAATACGCTCGCCGATAACAGAGGCTTTCTGACCACCTGCACCCGGCAGGAAGATGATGAACTCCTCACCACCGTAACGCGCCAGCACATCGCCGCCGCGTATGCTGCCGCCGATGCGTTTTGCCACTTCCTGAAGGACGCTATCGCCGACGGCATGGCCAAAACGGTCGTTGATCGATTTGAAGTGATCGATATCGAGCAGCATGGCCGCATCGGCGGGATCGGGTGCCGCAGGCATGGCCTGGAAAAAGAACCGGCGGTTCTTGACGCCGGTCAGCGGATCGGTGTTGGCGAGAACCAGCAATTTTCGTTCGGACCGCTCGGCTACCAGCATCATCACGAACAGCGCGATGGCGAAGTTCAACATGATGATGAAGAAAAACGCATTGACCAGATTGATAGTGGCATAGTCCGGGAAGAATATGCTTTTCACCACGGATAGCGAAATCAGACCGGAAATGCCGGTGATTGCGCCGAGCGCCAGACGGGAGAGAAGCCGCTCCTTGCTCCACCTGGCGAAAAGCCCACCCGCGCCCGCAAGATAGGCGAGAGCCGCGCAACCATTGAAAAGAGCCGCACGATACGCATTGTTTTCAGCCACCTGCAGCGCGACGACAATCGCCAGCAGCGCGACAAGACAGAGGGCGACCACCGTCCGCCGGCCCACAGGGCGTCCGTCGCTCAAAACTTTCAGACCGAGCCAGATCAGCGCATAACCAATAATGCCGAAAACGACACTGCCGAGCTGCCATAAAGCCGGTGACATTATCCCCCATTCGCCGTAACCGGCGAGTGTGGAGCCAATTGTCATGGCTGCAAAGCCGGCGGCAAGAGCAACCGGGCCACGCAATCCACGATTTGACAACTTAAGATAGATGAAACTCAGCAATCCCACAATATAAGAGCATTTTTGCATCAGTATGACGGTCGTGAGGTCGAGTTCACCCAACATGATATGTCCACGCAATAAATAAATAAAACCGATTCAATTATCGTCGATAAGTATAAAATTTCAATAAAAATACCGAACCAAAAAATAGTAAATTATATTCATAAAAGTAAAAGAA